>CAYFQE010000001.1:0-15705 GCA_964345235.1 uncultured Oscillospiraceae bacterium
ACCGTGCTTTCATCCGTAACCATGCCGCTCATAATTTCACTCTGGCTTAAATAAAAATAAACATCCACCCGCTAGGCGGGTGGATGTTTATTTGTGTTCACTACGGATATTCATCGCTACTCTACCACTGCGCCCATCAACTTCGGGCGCTCTGCAAGCCTTTCATCGGTTCTTGTCTGTATCTGCATAGCTATGTGGCTGATGCAGAACTATATAACCAACCGTACAAGCTATCGGCTTATCAGCGGAAAAGGTAGCCGTCCGGCAACGACGAAGCTCTCAACATTGGGACAGTTTGGCGCATGGATATGGATTGCGGCAGTCATTCTGATAGCAATAGGTCTACCGTATTTTGCCATAATATCCACTTCGCTTATAAAACTGCGCGGTTACGGCCTTGCGGCGGGCAACTTTACGCTTAACCATTATAAGGAATTGCTGACAACTCCCAAAGCGCTTTCCTCAATTTGGAAAAGCCTGATTCTGGCTGTGTCTTCGGCAACTATCTGCTCCTTTTTAGGGACAGCAGTTGTTATTGCTGTACAAAAGACAAAAGGGTTTTTAAAAAAGGCGTTGGAGGGGATAAGCTTATTGCCTGAAATGCTCCCGAGCATTGTAATTGTCATCGGCATAATGTTGTTCTGGAATGCCATATACAAGGTGATTCCACTTTATAACACACTCGGGATTATGATTCTTGCCTATGTGGTACTCTATCTGCCGTATACTGTACAATATGTCACCTCCGCTTTTACACAGATTAATACAAGCTTGTTGGAAGCAGGCCGCACTTTCGGCGGCTCTCCCGCTTATGTCTTTCGTCGCATAACATTGCCAAGAAGCGCAGAGAGGTAAATTTAACGCAAGAACAGCTTGCGGAGAAGTTGGGCGTTTCCAACAAGACAATATCAAAATGGGAAAACGGAAAATGTATGCCGGATTACAGCATAGTCGAGGAACTTTGCAAGGCGCTCTCAATCACTCTGTCCGAACTTATTGACGGTGAAGATGCGGCGGAGAACAGCATACGAGTATATGATGATGAACAAATTCTCGATTTACTGCGCCGGACACAGGAATTAGAGCGGCAGAAAAGCATCCTTTACGGCGTGATTTTGATTGTTCTCGGCATAGCCAGCAATGCAATGGCTGCAACTATCGGCGGCTCTAGTGTAAAAGATTTTACTTCGGGTCTGCTGATGGGACTCTCTGTTGCCGAAATACTGGTGGGCATCTACTTTGTCGGCAGAAAGCTACTCCCCAATTAAAAGATTTAATAAAAAACTGCAAGCCGTTCATCTTCGGGCTTAAAACCCGTGAACGGCTTGTATAAACTAAAGTTTAATTTTTTTAAATCAAAAAATACCTTAAAGATTTTCGTAAAGAGGGAAGGCCTTGGTTAAAACAGCAACTCTCTCCTTGGCTTCGGGAATTGCCGATGTGCGCTTATCCAAGAGCATGGAGATAATATCTGCAACCTCGAGCATCTCTTTTTCCTTAAATCCTCTGGTGGTGACGGCGGGAGTTCCGAATCTTACGCCGCTGGCAAGGTGCGGGGGGAGCTTTTCGAAAGGTATTGTGTTTTTGTTTGCGGTGATGTTTGATTCTTCCAAAAGCTCCTGCATTTCTGCGCCGTTTGCGCCCATCGAAGAGACATCGGCTAGCATAAGATGATTGTCGGTTCCGCCCGAAACAATCCTCACGCCTTTCTCAATGAGAGAGTCTGCCAAAACAGCGGCATTCTTAACAATCTGCTCTTGATACTTGACAAATTCAGGTGACATGGCTTCTTTAAAGCAGACGGCCTTTGCGGCTATGGTATTCATAAGCGGACCGCCTTGAAGACGCGGAAAAATGGCTGAATCTATTTTTTTAGCATGTTCGGCTTTGCAGAGTATAACACCGCCGCGGGGACCTCTGAGACTCTTATGTGTTGTCAAAGTCACAAAATCGGCGTAGGGAACAGGGGAGGGATGAACGCCTGCTGCAACCAATCCGCCGAGATGGGCGATATCCGCAAGCATAAAGGCTCCTACTTCGTCGCAAATCTCTCTGATTTTCGCAAAGTCAATGGTTCTCGAGTATGCGGAAGCGCCGCATATAATTATTTTCGGCCGATGAGTTTTGGCAAGAGCCAGTATTTCATCATAGTCCAGAGTTTCCGTTTTAGGGTTCACGCCGTAATGGAAAGAATTAAAATATCTTCCCGTTACAGAGGCTTTTGAGCCGTGGGTTAGATGGCCGCCTGCGCTGAGATCCATACCCAGAATGACATCTCCGGGATTTAAAACCGACATGAGTACCGCAACATTGGTCTGAGAGCCCGAGTGAGCTTGGACATTGGCATGCTCTGCTCCGAAGAGCTTTTTTGCACGCTCTATTGCCAGAGTTTCGGCCATATCGACAAATTCACAGCCGCCATAATACCTGGCCCCGGGGTAACCTTCCGCATACTTGTTTGTAAGATGACTGCCCAAGGCTTCCATTACAGCCAATGATGTGAAGTTTTCCGAGGCAATCAGCTCGATGTTGTCTCTTTGACGCTTGAGCTCTAAACTTATTACATCAAAGATTTCGGGGTCATTGGTTTTAATATGCTCAAAACTCATTTTCCACGCTCCTGTTTAAGTTTGTACTAATGAAGTATATCAGTTATATTTTGCATTACAAGCGTTTTTATCAATAAAATTATCTGATTAAAGCAAAGATTTTTTGAAAAATTAAACAGATTAAGCTGTTTTACTCAAGGCCTTTAGAGTTGATATCGGCTAAAATACAATTATTATTAACTTGACTAATTCGCTTTTACATATAAAAATATATAAAGCACTGCGGTATTATAAAGAAAACGGAAACAACGGTGGGAATATGGAATATAAACTGCTTAAATCAAAACAAAACAGCGAGATACAAAGACTCAAAAAACTTCATGCCCAGGGCAACTTCAGAAAAGCCGAGAACGAGTATGTCTTAGAAGGCGAAAAACTCCTCTTCGAGGCAATAGCTGAGGGAATAAAAATCAAGTCTGTTTTTCTGCACCAAAAGAACAGCAACATAGATATATCGGAATGTGATAAGATTTTTGTTTTGCCCGAAGAGCTTTTTTCATATGTTTCCGAGCTTAAAAACTCAAAGGGGCCGATTTTCACCTTCGAGCCGAAATCACATAAAAGTAGCGATAAACTCGCTACGGCGATTATTTTAGAAAACATACAAGACCCGGGGAATCTTGGCGGTATAATAAGAACAGCGGCCGGGCTCGGTGTCGATGCCGTATTTCTTTTGGGCAGTTGCGCCGATCACCTATCACCAAAGGCGGCAAGAGCTTCCATGGGTGCATGCTTTAGACAGACTGTAATCGAAAGCGATTTAAAATCCTGTTTGGAGCATATTTCAGCCTCTAAGCTAAAAATGTATGCGGCGGTTTTGGACAGCAGCGCCGTAAACCTTAATGAAATTAGGCTCGAGAAAGCCGCTCTTGCTATAGGAAACGAAGGCAGGGGATTGAGCGCCGAGCTAATAAACAGCGCTGACGAGAAGGTTTACATACCCATGGCGCACTCCGAGTCGCTCAATGCATTGGCGGCGGCAAGTATATTTATGTGGGAGATGTTTAAATGGCGGAATTAAACAAGCTTGGAAGAAATGAGCTTTTGCGTTGGGTTTGGATTTCGGATAAGCAAAGCGTAAGACCGTCAACAAAAATCAGGCTTTTCAGGGAGCTCGGCGGAATAGAAGAGATATTTAATGCAGATAAAAAAACCTTATCTGCTTTAAATATAGGTTCTAAAAAAGAAATTGATTCTCTGCTCGATAAAAGCCTTGAGAGAGCTGAGAGAATATTGGCTATTTGTGAAGAAAAGTACATAAGACTCCTAAATTACAGCGAAGAAGACTATCCCAACGAGCTTAAAAGGGCATACGACCCGCCGCTTACACTCTATCTGAGAGGAGAAAAAATCGATTTCAACTCCATGTTTCTGCTCACAATAGCCGGAACAAGAAGTGCATCGGACTATGGTCTGGCCCTTGCCGAGGGTTTGGGAAGAAGTGCAGCTTTGAGCGGGACGGTCTTGGTTTCGGGGCTGGGAAGAGGAATTGATGAGAGTAGCGCCAAGAGCTGCATAGCCTGCGGTGGAGTTTGTATCGGTGTTTTGGGAACGGCCATCGACAGCAACGATAGCAAGGGGCTTTATGATAAGATTATACAAAAGGGCCTTGTTGTAAGCGAATATGCGCCACTTTCAAGGACATTGCCTGCAAATTTCCGGGCTCGAAACCGAATTCTTGCGGGTCTCTCGTCGGCTTTGTGCATAGTCGAGGCGCCCGAGAAAAGCGGAGCGTTGCTTCTTGCAGACGAGGCTATATCACAGGGCAAAGAGGTTTTTGTCTGCCCTTCAAACTTCGGTTCCAAAAGCGGGGAGGGCTCAAACGCTTTACTTAAAGACGGGGCAAACCTTCTCAGCTCATTTAGTGATATAATAGAAGAGTACAAAGAGCTATATCCGAATCAGCTCAAAAGCATTGAAGCGGAAATTTCATTGACAAAAAACTCTGATTCCAAGGCCGAAGCGCCTGAAAAGACTGCGAAAAAAGAACATTTTTGCGATAAAAGCGTTGACAAGGCAGGGGGCGGGGCTTATATTGAACTGCGGGAACAGCTCAAAAAACTTTCTGAGCTCCAACTTAAGATTGTTTCGGCGCTTGGAAATGAGTCGGTTCATATAGACGATATATCAGATAGGCTCGGAATACCCGTTTACAAAATCACTGCAGAGCTTACGCTCATGCAAATCAAGGGGCTTGTTAAAAGAGAAAACTCTAACAGATACAAGCTTAATGTAGTTTATAAGTAGGGAGAAATATGTCTAAAGAAAAAATATTGGTAATAGTTGAGTCACCTGCAAAGTCAAAAACGATAGAAAAGTATTTGGGATCGGATTACATTGTAAGTTCATCCATGGGACATCTCAGAGATTTGCCGAAGAGCAAGCTCGGCGTTGATGTAGAAGCCGGCTTCGAACCTGAATATATACCGGTAAAGGGCAAATCAGCGTTAATTGCGGATCTTAAGAAAAAGGCAAACGCCGCATCCAAGGTCTATCTCGCCACCGACCCCGACAGAGAGGGCGAGGCAATAGCCTGGCATCTTAAGGAACTTTTGAACATAAGCGATGACAAAGCGTTCAGAGTCAGCTTCAACGAGATTACTAAGAAGGTCGTAAGCGAGAGCATAAAGAACCCCAGAGATTTAGATATAGATTTGGTAAACGCTCAGCAGGCGCGCCGCATACTAGACAGATTGGTGGGATACGAGCTCTCGCCCCTGCTTTGGCGCAAGATAAGAAGAGGCCTTTCGGCCGGACGCGTTCAGTCGGTTGCCAGCCGCATTGTAGTAGATAAGGAAGAAGAAATCAGAGATTTTAAGGCCGAGGAATACTGGACGATAGATGCCGAGCTTAAAAAAGACGAGAGCGAAGAAATTCTTCTTGCAAAGTTTTTTGGGGACGAGAAAGGCAAGATTGAGCTTAAAAACGAGGAGGAAAGCCGCAAAGTCAAAGAAGCGGTCGAAAACAATCCGTTTATAATAAGTCGGATTGAAAGCTCAAAGAGGAACAGAAGCTCCGGCCCTCCGTTTACAACCTCATCCTTGCAACAGGAGGCCTCCCGCAGACTCGGAATGACACCAAAAAAAACAATGGCTATTGCGCAACAGCTTTATGAGGGAATTAAGATTGCGGGCAACGACAGTGTCGGTCTTATCACATATATGCGTACCGACTCACTCAGAATTTCCGAACAGGCCTTAAACGAGGCGGCATCCTACATAAAGTCAAACTTCGACGAAGATTACTACTATGGCAAACCCAGACGGTTCAAATCAAAAAAAGACTCACAGGATGCGCACGAGGCTATTAGACCTACAGATGTGTTTTTAAGTCCCATCAGCATAAAATCAAGCCTCAGCGCCGATCAGTTCAGGCTCTATAAACTCATTTGGTCAAGATTTTTGGCTTCTCAGATGAGCAATGCCGTGTATGATACTCTTAAAATCAAGATAGACTCCGCAGGATATGTCTTCAATCTCAACGCATCCGTGATGAGCTTTAAAGGCTTTACCGCGGCATATGAATTTGGCCCTGAGGAAGAGGACGAGGATGTCAAAAAGTCATTGCCTAAGCTCAATGAGGGCGAGGAGTTAAAGCTTAATAAACTTGATGTACAGCAACGCTTCACTCAGCCTCCGGTGCGGTACACAGAGGCCACATTGATTCGTGAGCTCGAAGAAAACGGCATAGGCAGGCCTTCAACCTATGCTCCCACAATAAGCACAATACTCTCGCATGAATATGTGGTTAAAGATGGCAAGTATCTAAAGCCGACAGTTTTGGGCGAAACGGTTACCAACATGATGAAGGAGCATTTCCCCGAAATTGTAAGCACACAGTTTACTGCCGGTATGGAAGAAGGCCTCGACGATATAGAAGAGGGAAAGAAGCCGTGGAAAGAATTTCTTGCGGATTTTTACAGCGAGTTTTCAGAGGACTTAAAAAAAGCCGCCGATATTAAGAGGATAAAAATTCCCGAAGAAGTGACGGAGGAAGTCTGTCCCAAGTGCGGAAAGAATCTTGTAATCAAATTTGGCAGATTCGGGCGATTTTTGGCATGCCCGGGCTTCCCCGACTGTGACTTTACCATGCCTATGGTCGAAGCAATGCCCGGTGCCTGTCCTAAATGTGGCAACAGAATACTCAAAAGAAAGTCAAAAAAAGGTTACACCTTCTATTCATGCGAAAACGGCTCAAAGCGCAAAGAGGGCACAGAAAATTCCGAGGAGTTTGTGCCGGAATGCGACTTCATAACTTGGGATGTGCCCACAGCCGATACCTGCCCCGAATGCGGCTGGACTATGTTTAAAAAGTCAGGTAAAGGTGCAAAAAAGAGTTTCTGTGCAAACGAGGAATGCTCTTTGTTTGTGCCTGAGGAAAAGAGGGGCGGCTACTACAAGAAGACAAGCAAAACATCTAAAGCAAAAACCGCCGCAAGTGGCGAGACGAAAACAACTAAAAAGACGGTAAAGACGGCAAAGAGTAAAAAGAAAGCAAATGAAGCATAAAGTAAAAGTAGTCGGCGCGGGTTTGGCGGGCTGCGAGTGCGCCTGGCAACTGGCCAAAAGAAATATTGAGGTAGAGCTCTATGACATGAAGCCGAAAAAAATGAGTCCGGCGCATAATCTTGAGAGCTTTGCAGAGCTTGTGTGTTCAAATTCACTCAGAAGCGACGAGCTCAGCAACGCTGTCGGTCTTCTAAAGGCTGAACTCAGAGCTTTGGATTCTTTAATTATGGAAGCGGCGGATGCAAATAAGGTGCCTGCCGGCTCCGCTCTTGCGGTGGACAGAGAAGGCTTTTCGGAATATGTTACCGAAAAAATTAAAAGTTCTCCGAACATAAAGATAATTCACGAAGAGGTTAAAAGCATACCCGAAGGCAGAGTTGTCATAGCCGCGGGCCCCTTGGTCAGCGAGGCTCTTGCCAAAGAAATCAAAGACTATACAGGCGACACGGGGCTTTTCTTCTTCGATGCCGTTGCGCCGCTAATAAGCTTCGAGAGCATTGATATGGAGAACGCCTATTTTGCCTCGAGATACGACAAAGGCACCCCCGACTACATAAACTGTCCGCTGAATAAAGAGGAGTATCTCGCTTTCTACAAAGAGCTTTTGAATGCCGATATGGCGGAACTCAGAGATTTCGAAGACAGCGCTGTCTTCGAGGGATGTATGCCCATCGAGAGCTTGGCTAAAAGGGGAGAAGATACGATGCGCTTCGGCCCCATGAAGCCGGTCGGTCTTACAAATCCCAAAACTCTCAGACAGGACTACGCCGTAATTCAACTTCGCAGAGACAACAGCGAGGGAAGCATATACAATATGGTTGGCTTTCAGACTCATCTTAAGTTTAACGAGCAGAAGAGGATTTTCAGCATGATTCCCGCCCTTAAGAAAGCGGACTTTTTGAGATTTGGCCGTATGCACCGCAACACCTATCTCAATTCACCCGGGCTTTTGGATTCTCAGTATAGGCTTAAGAAAAATAAGAACATAAGCTTTGCAGGACAAATAAGCGGGGTTGAGGGTTATGTTGAGTCTACAGCCTCGGGAATGTTGGTAGGTCTTTCAATTTGCGCCGAAACGATGGGAGAAGAAGTGCTTTTCCCACAGAAGACGGCAATAGGTGCTTTGGCTGCGTATATATCAAACGAGAGCATAGTAAATTTCCAGCCGATGAATATAAATTTCGGAATTATAGAGAGCTTGGACTACAGAGTTAAGGGAAAGAGAGAAAAGAATACGGCTATCTCTCAAAGAGCTCTTAAATGCATAGATGAAATAAGAGAAAGGAAGATTTTCCGTGAAAATTGTTCTTGATGCAATGGGAGGAGACCATGCCCCCAAGGCGGCGGTAGAAGCTGCAATTTTAGCCTCGGAAATAGAGGGGATCGAGATATTGCTTGTGGGAAAAGAGGATGAGATTAAGCCTCTTTTAGCATGCAATACCAAAATAGAAATTGTAAACGCAAGCGAAAAAGTTGAAATGCAGGATGATCCCAGCACGGTTTTGAGGGTGAAAAAGGATTCCTCAATGGCGGTCGGCCTCAGACTTTTGCATGAAGAAAAGGCGGATGCCATGGTTTCGGCAGGGAACACCGGAGCTCTTCTTTCGGGAGCTACGCTTATAGCAAAGCGCATAAGGGGAATAAGGAGAGCTGCGCTTGCTCCCGTTTTGCCGAATTTCGGAAAGGGCACGGTCCTCATAGACTGTGGTGCCAATGTAGAGTGCACGGCGGAATACCTTTTGCAGTTTTCATACATGGGCAGCTTTTACTCCGAGAGATTTTTGGGTATAGAAAAACCCAGAGTCGGACTATTGTCAAACGGCACAGAGGAGAGCAAAGGGGCCGCTTTGCAAAAAGAGGCATACGCCCTTTTAAAAACTGCGGGTGAAAACGGAAGAATCAACTTTGTCGGCAATATCGAGGGAAGCGATGTCTTCAGCGGCAATGTAGATGTTGTTGTGACCGATGGCTTTACCGGAAATGTGCTACTCAAAAGTTGTGAGGGAATTGCCGAGTTTATATTCGGAATTTTGAAGCAAAGTCTTAAAAAGAACCTCAAAACAATGCTTTCGGCCATGGTCATAAAGAAAGATTTAAAAGAAATGGCATACAGGCTTGATCCAAACAGTGTGGGAGGCACAGCTCTACTCGGTATCTCAAAGCCCGTAATCAAGGCACACGGCTCCTCAAATGCAGAGGCGTTTCTAAACGCCTTAAAGCAGGCCAAATCGGTTTATGACAGCGAGATTATTCAGGAAATTGAAAACAACATTGAGCTTATGAGGATATGAAGTGAAAGACAGAGAAATAAGTATATTAGAAAACGAGCTGGGATATTGTTTCAATAATAAAAATCTTCTTGTAAGAGCGCTTACCCACAGCTCCTATGCCAATCAAGAGAGAAATGTCGGAATCGAGAGCAACGAGAGGCTTGAGTTTTTTGGCGACTCTCTTTTAGGTGCAATTGTTGCCGGCCACCTTTTTCTAAATTTTTCGACTCTTTCAGAGGGGAAAATGTCTAAGCTCAAGGCCTCTCTCGTCTGTGAAGATGCCCTAAACGAGATTGCCAATGAACTGGGAATAGGCAAATATCTGATTTTGGGAAAGGGCGAAGAGAAAAACGGCGGTCGAAACCGAAAATCCAATTTGGCTGACTGTGTTGAGGCCATTATTGCAGCCATTTATCTCGACGGTGATTTAAAGCCGACCATGGATTTTGTAGATAAATTTGTCCTCAGCGGAGTGAAAGCGCAGGATGTGCTGAAAGCCGAGAGCTCCGACTATAAGACCAGTTTGCAAGAGCTTATACAGAAAAACGAGAACGAATATCCCAAATACGAAATGATTTCAGAAAGCGGACCCGACCACAAGAAAACATTCGAGGCAGCAGTGTTCTTTAAAGGTAAAGAGCTTGGTCGGGGCAGAGGCAGAAGCAAAAAAGAGGCTGAGCAGGAAGCCGCCAAACAGGCTATAGAGAGGCAAATGCCTTGAGTGCAAAAAAGCATATAATTCCCGTGTTTGTGCCGCACATAGGCTGCAGAGAGCTGTGTGTGTTCTGTAATCAAAAAAATATATCGGGCAGTCAAAAACCATATGACAGGCAGGATATACTCAAACTGCTAAACAATACCGAGTTTAAAGAGGGCAGAGAATACGAGCTTGCCTTTTACGGAGGGAGCTTCACGGCTATCCCGATATCTCAGCAGATTGAGCTTTTAGATACGGTTGTGGGGTACATAGATAAAGGCCTCATATCTTCAATCAGAATTTCCACAAGGCCGGATGCGATAGATGATGAAAAACTTAAAATACTCAAAGATTACTCTGTCAAAACGATTGAGCTTGGAGCGCAGTCGATGAATGACAGAGTCCTCTCTTTATCGGGCAGAGGGCATAGCGCCGAGGCGGTGGAAAAAAGCTCAAAGCTCATAAAAGAAAGCGGATTTCAATTGGGTTTGCAGATGATGACCGGACTTCCCGGCTCAACAGATGAGCGTGACATAGAAACGGCAAGAAAAATAGCAAGTTTGGAGCCCGATTTTGTGAGAATTTATCCAACGGTTATTGTAAAGGGGACTGCGCTCGAGAGAATGCTTGCAGAAGGGAGCTACCGTGAGCACAGTGTTGAAGATGCAGTGAGAGTCTGTGCGGAAATTATACCTATTTTTGAAGATAAGGGCATAAAAATCATTCGTTTGGGTTTAAACCCAATGGAGGATTTGGGCGAAAATTTTGTCCTGGGGGGCGCATACCATCCGGCGCTCGGAGAACTGGCGAGCTCTAGGCTTATGCTGAATAAAATTAGAGAAATGCTCGGCAAAACAGCTTTAAAAAAAGATAAAACACTCAACATTTATGTGAGCCCCAAAATGCTGTCTCAGGCCAGCGGACAGAAAAGAGAGAACATAGCAAAATTGAAAAAAGAGTTTCAAATTAAAGCAATTAAAATAATTCCCAAGAAAGAGCTATGCGGGAGAGACATTGAGTTTGCATTTGTATAAAAAAAATTATATAATTTTTTGTTAAAGAAAATTAACCAGAGGTATTTAAGTTGTATTTAAAGGCTTTAGAAATATATGGATTCAAGTCCTTTCCCGAGAGGACAAGACTTGTTTTTGAAAAAGAAATAACGGCTATAGTCGGCCCCAACGGGTCGGGCAAGTCTAATATATCCGATGCCCTGCTTTGGGTAATGGGAGAGCAGAGCACCAAGAATCTGCGCGGCTCTAAGATGCAGGACGTCATTTTCGGCGGAACCAGCGAGAGGCCGGCGATGGGATATGCCGAGGTTAAGCTTTTTCTCAACAACAGCGACAAGCTTTTTGATTCCGATTCCGACGAGCTGATTATTTCCAGAAAATACTACAGAAGCGGTGAGAGCGAGTACAAAATAAACAATAAACCTGCGCGACTTAAAGATCTCAGCGCAATACTTATGAATACCGGACTGGGTAAGTTCGGCTATTCGATTATAGGCCAGGGCAGAATTGCCGAAATTATAAACGGTAAAAGCTCTGCGAGAAGAGATATTCTCGAAGAGGCCGCCGGTATCTCTAAGTTTAGAATTCGAAAAGAAGAGGCCGAACGAAGGCTCGAAAAAACCGAGTTCAATCTTCTCAGAATTAATGACAAGATAGATGAGCTCAGCCTCAGGGTAGAGCCGCTCAGAATACAGTCGGAACAGGCAAAAAAATTCTTAAAATTCAGAGATGAACTGAGAGAAGAAGAAGTAAGCCTGTGGCTTTATCAAATAGACAAGCTTCGCTCCGAATCAAAGGAATTTTTGAGCGATTATGAGAACTCTAAAAAAAGCCTTGAAACGGAAGAAGTTCTTTTAAATTCAGCCTTCCAAAGAAGTGAGTTTCTCAGCGAGAGGATGAGCGAGCAAGATATTGAAACCGAGAAAATGCGGCAAGTTCTCAGTGAACTCATAGCAAAGAAATCCGAAACGGAATCTCAAATTGCCGTTATAAAAACTCAAATAACAAATATTGAAGACAGCATAAAAAACACCGAGCTCGAGCAGGACAAAGGAAACGAGAGAGAAAAAGAGCTTGAGGCCATGCTTTCGGAGCAAGAAACTCAAAAAAGTGTTGCCAAGGAACGGATGAATGAGCTTACGGAAGAGCTGAAATCTGCAGAAAATGTGATAAACGGCCACAAGCTCAAACTTCAAAATCGCGAGAGTGTTTTTAACGAGCTTAGTTCAGCGCTCACTAAAAAACTAATTGAGCTTGGAGATGTCGATTCAAGAATAAATCTTTTAAGTGAGATGAAGCGCGATTACGAGGGTTTCAGCTATGCCGTAAAGTTCCTTATGAAGCAGAAAAACAGAGGAGTGCTTAAGGGAATAGAGGGAACGGTTGCCGAACTCATATCGGTTGATTCAGAGCTAAGCCTGGCTGTTGAAATTGCTCTCGGCTCGGCGACGGGGAATATTGTATGTGAGCGGCAAAAAGATGCAAAGTCGGCAATCGAGCTTTTAAAGCGTGAAAAAGCCGGTAGAGCAACATTTTTGCCTATTGATAAAATATCTTCCAGAAAAGAAAACCGCGCTCTTGCCAAACAAGAAGGATTGCTGGGGTTGGCCTCCGATTTAATTCAATACGACGAAAAGTACAGAGATATTGTAGAAAACCTGCTCGGACGAACATATATAACCGAAACTCTTCAAGATGCGATAGATATTTCCAACAAAAGCGGTGACAGATACAGGTTTGTAAGCCTTGACGGACAGCTTGTAAATGCCGGAGGCTCCATGACGGGCGGAAGTGTTTCCAAGTCGGTGGGAATTCTTTCAAGACAGGCTGAGCTCGATGAACTGAGCGCCAAGAGAGGAACACTTGCCAAAGAGAGAGACGGTATTCAGAGAAAATTGAATGAGGCTGATAGCGAGCTTAAGAAAATACGCTTTTCAATGGAGAGCGGTGTTGAGCAACTCCAGGAGCTGAGAAAAGAAGATGAGGCTCTTTTGAGCAGACTTAGAGTTTTAGAGGGCTCCATAAGACAGTTGAGAACACTGTGGGAAAGCTTAAGCCGCGACAGCGAGGTAAAAAACAAGGCCATAGCTCAGCTCAAAAGCAACAAAGTCGCTTATGAGAAAGATGTTTTAGGCAGGGAAAAAGAGCTTTTAGCTGTGAACGAAAGAATCCAAAAGCAAAAAGATAAAATCTCCGAATCACAGGGCTCAAGACTTAAAATAGAGGCGGAGAAGAGAAAGGCCGACAAGCTCATTCAAGAAAAGAACAGCGATATTCTCAATATGCAGAGAGCTGTTGCCAGATTGGAGCAAAAGAAGAGCAGCATTGAATTTGAGGAAAACAATCTGATTTCCAAACTCTGGGACAGCTATGAGCTCAGCTTCAACGAGGCTCAAAGGATTTCTAAGGGAATAGCCAGCATAAGCGGCTCAAACAAGCTTATATCGGGAATAAAATCCGAAATTTCTAAACTTGGAAATCCGAATATAGGGGCAATAGAGGAGTTTGAAATAGTCAATGAGCGCTACAACTTCCTCACAGAGCAAAGAGACGATATCTATAAGGCTAAGAGAGATATAAACGCCCTTATCGAAGAGATAGTTACCGAGATGACAGAGATATTCTCCAGAGAGTTCGGATTGATAAAGGAGCGATTCTCCGAGATTTTTATTGAACTCTTCGGTGGGGGCTCAGCCAGCTTAGTGCTTCTTGATGAGGATGAAATACTCGACTCTGATATTGAGATTATGGTGCAACCGCCCGGAAAGCGGATTTCAAACATAAGCCTTCTTTCCGGAGGTGAGATGGCATTTGTAGCCATAGCGCTATATTTTGCCATCATATCCGTAAGACCCACTCCGTTTTGCGTTATGGACGAGATAGATGCCGCTCTGGATGAGGCCAATGTTATTCGATTTGCAAGCTACCTACGACAGCTTTCCGATAAAACGCAGTTTATACTTATAACGCACAAGAGAAACACCATGGAGCAGGCAGATTACCTCTATGGGGTGACAATGCAGAGAAACGGCATTTCAAATATTATTTCACTGGATATCGAGGAAGCTGAGAGAGAGCTTCTAAAGGAGAAAAAATAATGGCATTTTTTGAAAAAATAAAGGCCGGACTCGAAAAAACTAGACGCTCAATGTGCAGTATTTTGGTGGAGTTCACAGGTGAGCATGAGGAGTTTTACGAGGAGCTTGAAGAGGCTTTAATAATGGCGGACGCCGGTGGGGAAACAAGCTTTAAAATTGTAAGCAGACTCAGAGACAAGGCGAGGGAAGAAAACCTTCTCGGCGAAGAGGAGATAAAAGAACGCTTGGCCCAAGTTCTATCCGAACTGCTCGATGGCCCCGATACGGAATTTGACATAAGCTCTGCGCCTGCGGTTATTCTTGTGGTTGGCGTGAACGGAGTCGGCAAAACTACAACCATAGGAAAGCTTGCTGCAAAATATAATTCGGAGGGGAAAAAGGTGGTTCTGGCGGCTGCCGACACTTTCAGGGCTGCAGCTTCAGACCAACTTTCGCTTTGGGCAAAGAGGGCGGATTGTGACATAGTCAAGCACGGCGAGGGGGCCGATCCGGCCGCCGTGGTTTTCGATGCCATAAGCTCTGCAAAGGCGAAAAAAGCCGATATACTCATCATCGATACTGCTGGCAGGCTCCACAATAAAGTAAATTTGATGAATGAGCTATCCAAGATAAGAAAAATAATCGGCAGAGAGCTTCCGGAAAGCTCTATCGAAACCCTAATGGTAATTGACGCCACAACCGGACAAAACGGACTTATTCAGGCCATGCAGTTTAGAGAATTTGCTGAAATCAGCGGAGTAGTTCTGACGAAGCTCGATGGCACTGCCAAGGGCGGTATAGTCTTTGCAATAGCAGATCAAATGAAGATTCCTGTACGCTTTGTAGGAGTCGGAGAGGGAATCGATGACCTTTTGGAATTCAATTCCCTGGAATTTTCAAGGGCGCTCATATCATGAAACTTCTTATTGCCAGCAACAATGCCGGAAAACTCAGAGAGGTTAAAAAGATTCTGAACTTTAAAGAAATTGAAATTATTTGTCCCGAGGATGCCGGCATATCGCTGGATGTTGAGGAAACGGGAGAGAGTTTCGAGGAAAATGCTTTTATTAAGGCAGAAGCCTTTTGTAAGGCAAGTGGAATGATTTCTATAGCCGACGACTCGGGACTCTGTGTCGAAGCGCTAAACGGTGAGCCGGGCGTGAATAGCGCCAGATATACAGGGCGCCATTCCGACAGCGATGATGAGAGAATCGTGTTTTTGCTTTCAAAATTGGGTGATGAGAAAAACAGAAATGCAAAATTTGTGTCACATATTTGCGTTGTTTTTCCCGATGGAAGCAGGATAGATGCTGAGGGCGAGCTTGAGGGGCAAATAACTTATGAAAAAAGAGGCAGCGGCGGATTCGGATATGACAGCATTTTCTTGCCGAACGGCGGCGAGAAAACATTGGCAGAACTGTGTGAAGACGAGAAGAACTCAATCTCTCACAGAAAAAGAGCTTTAGATAAGCTAAGAAAGAAATTAGGAGAACTATATGTTAAGCAGTAAAGAAAGAGCCTATTTGCTTTC
>CAYFQE010000001.1:15805-30571 GCA_964345235.1 uncultured Oscillospiraceae bacterium
AAAGAAATTAGGAGAACTATATGTTAAGCAGTAAAGAAAGAGCCTATTTGCTTTCTCTTTCAGTCAAGCTGGAGAGTCAAAACACAATAGGAAAAGAAGGTTTCAGTGAGAAAGTTTCTAAAGATATTTCAGACTCGCTCAGATCCCACGAACTTGTCAAGGTAAAAGTTCTCGAAACTGCGCCTTTAGGCGTCAAGGAACTTGCCATTGAAGCCGCCGAAAAGCTTGATGCCGAGGTGGTTAAGATTATCGGCAAAAAGTTCATTTTGTATAAGAGAAATCCTCAAAATCAAAAAATATTTTTCGGAGTTGGAAAATAAACTTGAAGCTCTTGGTCTATGGGGGAAGCTTTAATCCTCCGCACTTGGCGCATTTAAGGCTTGCCAAGCTTTCATACGAAAAAGTTAAGCCGGACATTGCCTTAATTATTCCGGCGGCTACGCCTCCGCATAAGGAGCTCTCGTCAGATAGTCCCGATGCCGAGGTGAGGATGAGGCTTTGTGAACTTGCCTTTAAAGAGCTTCAGGGCTTTGAGATATCAAACATAGAGCTGAAAAGACAAAAAAAATCATATACTTGGGAAACTTTGGAAGAGCTAAAAAAACTCTATGATGAGCCGGAGATTTATTTGGTTATAGGTTCCGACATGTTTTTGAGCTTCGAGAAGGTCTGGAGTCGAAGCGACTATATTCTTGAAAACGCAAGTCTTGTCGTTCTTGCCAGAGAAGATGAAGACATTGAAGCAATGCACAAATACAGAACTGACCTAAGGCAAAGGTATTCGTGCAATGTAGATATAATTAATTCCCCCGTAATGCCCATGTCGTCTACCGAAATAAGAGAAGAGCTGAAGCTCAGACTGGGCAGAGAGAAACTGGGAGAGGAAGTATACAGGGAAATAATTCGTCTCCGACTCTATGATGCTAAGCCTGATTTATCCTGGCTTTTGGAAGATTCTCTAAAATACATAACAGATTCCGAGCGCAAGGCGCACATAAGAGGCTGTGCAAAAGCTGCAAGGGAGCTGGCGCTATACTGGGGCTGTGATGCGGATATTGCCGAGGAAGCTGCAATTTTGCACGATTTAACAAAAAACATGAAGCCGGATTTTCATTTAATGATTAACGAAAAGTATGGACATTTCTTCTCGCAGGCAGAGCTTCAAAACACTAAACTTATGCATGCAAAAACTTCCGCATACTTTGCCAAAGAACTCTATGGAGTAAGCGATGAAGTTTTTGAAGCAATCTACTGGCACACAACGGGCAAACCGAATATGACAAAGCTCGAAAAACTTGTCTATTTAGCCGATTTAATTGAAGAAAACAGAGAGTTTAAAGATAACTTTCAGATTAGGAAGCTGGCATTTGAAGATTTAGACAGAGCAATGCAGTATGCGCTGAATGTCGGCATCGAAAAGCTTAACTCAGAGGGAATTAAGCCGTGTGAGGATTCTCTTCACGCTCTTTCTTTCTACGGAGGTTAAATAAATGGGGCTCTTCAGAAGAAAAAAGCGATACGATTACGACCCGTACGATGACTATGATACGGATGAGTATTACGACGAATACTATGACGATGATTACGACGACGAAGAATATTACGACGAGTATGATGATGAATACTACGACGATTACGACCCATACGATTTCGACGATGTAGACTACGAAAGAGAACACGGAGCAAGACCGAGCGGAAGAAAAAAAAGCAAAAAAGACAGAAAATCAGCCCGCTCAGCCGTCGATTATGAGCTTTGGGATCAGTATAAAAGAAGTGGCTACGATGAGGACTTTTATTCCGATGACTATGCTTCGGGGAAAGAACGCAGAAGCTTTGGATCATGGTTAAAAAGATTTTTTACCAGGCTTTTTATTATAGCTCTGATTTTAGGAGGTCTTTTCATTGCATATAAAATTTATGTCAAGGCTCCGAACACGCAAGTTTTGGGCGGAATCTTAATTTTTTCGGAAAAAAAGAATGCCGAGAACGGCTCGGAAACGGAAACAATACCGGATTCTGAAGCTCCGAGCGGAGAGCTTGCTACTGTAAGAAAGGGCGTTTATACATTTCTTATTGTCGGGAAAGATGTTGAGGGAGCTCATACGGATACAATAATTGTCGGGATGTTCGACACGGCAGTGAGAAAACTGAATTTTGTGTCAATTCCGAGAGATATGCTCATCAACTCCGAGTGGAATGTGAAAAAGATAAACTATGTCTATCCCGCCTCTATAAATCAGGGGAAAGACGGCACGGCAAATCTTCTCGAGGCAATATCACAACTTTTGGGATATCCCGTTGGGAGTTACGCGATTTTGGATATAAAGGCAGCGCAAGAGCTTGTCGATGCAATCGGTGGAGTTTACTTTGATGTACCCTGCGATATGGATTGGGATGCGCCCGATCAGGCAATTCCTCTGCATATTCATGTTAAAAAAGGTTATCAGCGTTTGGACGGAGAACAGGCGGTAAATGTGCTGAGATTCCGATACTCCAACGACGGCAGCAACTCATATCCCAGAGGGGATTTAGACAGAATAGATGTTCAGCAAGACCTTATGAAAGCCATTTTGGGTCAAACTCTTTCAGTTAAAAACATCCCGAATTTAACAAAACTTTTAAAAATTTTCGAGAAGAATGTCGAAACAAACCTCAAAGCTTCAAATTTGGCCTTTTTTGCCCAAGAATTTTTAAAGCTCAAGCCGGAAGACATAAATTTTATGGTAATGCCGGGCAAGCCCGACGGTGTAATATACGGAATGAACTATGTAATTCCCGACATAGATGGGTGGCTTAAGATGGTAAACGAATTTTTAAATCCGTTCGACAGGCCAATCCTCAAAGAAAATGTGGATATGTTGAGCTATGACGGTGTTGACTTTATAACTACTCAGGGTAAAATAAGAGGAGGCAGAGAATCTTTTATGGGCTCATGGCGCGGATAATCTGGTAGGAGGAAAAAATATGCTCAACGAAAAAGAAATACTTAAAATTGCAGTAGAGGCTCTGGATGAAAAAAACGGAAAGGATATAAAGGTGCTTAGAATCTCGGATGTAAGCACTCTTGCAGATTATTTTGTAATTTGCACGGCCGTCTCCACAAACCATGTAAAGACCCTTTCCGATGTTGTCGAGAGCAGGCTCACAGAGCGCGGAGAAGAGCCGCTAAGACGCGAAGGCGCAAGAAGCGACACATGGGTGCTTCTGGACTATTCCTGTGTTGTTGTCCACATATTCATGCCCGAAAGCAGAGATTTTTATAAGCTCGAGAGGCTTTGGGCAGACGCAGAAGAAATAGCTATTTCAGATATTATTTAATTTATATATAGAAAAATCACAGTGAACCGGGAGGATATTTTATGAAATATGATCACATTGCCATAGAAAACAAGTGGCAAAAAATATGGGACGAAGGAAAGTTCTTTAAGGCTGAAACAGGCTCTCCTAAGCCGAAATTTTACCCGCTTATAGAGTTTCCCTATCCGTCGGGAGACGGACTCCATATGGGACACACAAGGCCTTACACCGCCATGGATATCGTAGCCAGAACCAGGCGCAAAAAGGGTCAGAATGTCCTGTTTCCGATAGGCTATGATGCCTTCGGTCTGCCCACCGAAAACTATGCAATAAAACATAAAATGCATCCAAGAGAGGTCACTGTAAAGAATATAGAAAAAATAAGTGCTCAGTTTAAGCTTATGGGCTATAGCTTCGAGTGGGACCGTGTAGTCGACACTACAGATCCTGACTATATGCGTTGGACTCAGTGGATTTTCCTTCAGTTCTTTAAGCACGGACTTGCCTATAAGAAATCTATGCCCGTGAACTGGTGCACATCGTGCAAAATCGTCCTTGCCAACGAAGAGGTTGTTGACGGATGCTGTGAGCGCTGCGGCGGCAATGTCGTTAGAAAGGAAAAAAGCCAGTGGATGCTCGCAATAACCAAGTATGCCCAACGCCTTATTGACGACCTTGAGGGTCTGGATTATCCCGAGAGAGTGAAAGCTCAGCAGATAAACTGGATAGGCAGGTCGGAGGGTGCCGAGATTTTCTTCGAGACAACTGCCGGAGAGGCGGTAAATGTATACACCACAAGGCCCGACACTATATTCGGCGCAACCTATATGGTTTTAAGTCCCGAGCATGACTTTTTGACAAGGCATAAAGATAAAATAAAGAATTTCGATGAGATTGAAAAATACTGCATCGAAGCGGGCAGGAAATCCGAATTCGAGCGTACCGAGCTTCAAAAAGATAAGAGCGGTGTTTGCATAGAGGGAATAAAAGCCATAAACCCGCTTTCAAAAGAAGAAATCCCGATTTTTATATCCGACTATGTACTCATGGGATACGGCACCGGCGCCATAATGGCAGTGCCCGCTCATGACCAGAGAGACTGGGATTTTGCAAAAAAATTCTCGCTGCCGATGATTGAAGTCTGCGAGGGCGGCGAAATAGAAAAAGAGGCTTTTACCGAAATCGGAGACGAGGCAATTGTTATTAACTCCGGATTCATAAACGGTCTAAAGGTTAAGGATGCCATTAACGAGATGATAGATTATCTCGAAAAAGAAGGGCTCGGCAAAAGGGTTGTAAACTACAAGCTTCGCGACTGGATTTTCTCAAGGCAGCGCTACTGGGGGGAACCGATACCTTTGGTCCTCTGCCCGAAATGCGGATGGGTTCCCATGCCCGAGGAAGAGCTTCCGCTTCTTTTGCCTGATGTAGAGAGTTACGAACCCACAGATACGGGTGAGAGCCCGCTGGCAAAGATAGAAAGCTGGGTGAAGTGCAAATGTCCGAGCTGTGGTTCTGATGCCGAGCGCGAAACGGATACCATGCCTAACTGGGCGGGATCGTCCTGGTACTATCTCAGGTATATGGACCCGAACTGCGATACACTTCCGGTATCAAAAGAGGCAATAGACTATTGGGACTGTGTCGACTGGTATAACGGAGGCATGGAGCACACAACTTTGCACCTGCTGTACAGCCGTTTCTGGCACAAATTCCTCTACGACATCGGTCTTGTAAACACCAAGGAACCCTACAAAAAGCGTACGAGCCACGGCATGCTCTTAGGCTCCGATAACGAGAAAATGTCGAAGTCCAGAGGGAATGTTGTAAATCCCGACAACATCATTAAGGCTTACGGCGCCGATACATTGAGAGTCTATATGATGTTCATAGGCGACTTTGAGAAGACCGCACCGTGGTCGGATGATGCGGTGAAGGGAAGCAGGCGCTTCTTAGACAGAGTATTCAGACTTCTTTCCGAAAAGCTCTCCGGAGATGAGGGAAATTATTCCGAAAAGAACGAGAAGGAAATTCATAAGACCATAAAAAAAGTCGAAGAAGACATCGAGAGCATGAAGTTCAACACGGCCATCGCTTCACTTATGTCTCTTGTAAACACTTTCTACGAGAACGGAATCAACAGGGCGGAGGCCAAAACTTTCCTCTCGATTCTATCGCCGTTTGCGCCTCATGTCGCAGAAGAGCTCTGGCAGATTCAGGGCTTTGAGGGCTATGCAGACAGGGACGAGTGGCCTGAATATGACGAGAGCAAGACTCTGGACGATATGAAAGAGATTGCCGTACAGGTAAATGGCAAGTTGAGAGCCACTTTCAACATAAGCACCTCAGCATCAGACGAGGAATATATAAATGGAGCTTTGGCGCTACCTAAGATTGAAAAGTATCTCGAAGGACAGAAGCTTGTTAAAACAATAGTTGTAAAGAACAGGTTGGTAAACCTCATTATCAAGTAGTTTTTTAGGGCTAAAGAGCAGTAAACCGGTTTTATAGATGGGGGCAAGTATTTTCTTGACAGCTGACATCATTCCATTTATAATAACCAAATGAGGCTGAAATTCAGCCCAACACGGAGTCACATTTATAAGACTCGGTTTTAATAAATCCCGAAGCGTGTAATGCGTTGTTTGGAGGGAGGGAACAGATTTGCCGGAAGTATATGTAAGAGATAATGAGTCCTTGGATAATGCGCTCAAGCGTTTTAAGAAAAACTGCGCAAAAGAGGGTGTCATGTCTGATATGCGCAAGAGAGAATACTATCAGAGCCCTAGCGTAAAGCGCCGCAAGAAGTCCGAGGCCGCTCGCAAAAATAAGAAGAGGCGCAGCTTCTAAGAGCTTATCTTTGAGCAATAATTTAAATAAACACCCTGCCAAAAGCAGGGTGTTTTTCTGTAAATTTTCATTTTTCTATGTATGATGATATGCCGTTTAAGTCATCATCAAGCCAACTGTCTTCGTCATTAAGCGCAACAGTGAAGATTTTTGAAAAATCTTCCGGATATTTGCTTTGATGGAACTTGAAAATCATTTTTCCGTCTGCACCTTTGCCGATTATTTCAATCTTTCCTCTCGGGTGGCTCATGGCATACCTGAATGATTTGGCAAATCCGTTCAGCTCACTCTTTGCCGCATCCGAAATCTCGATTCCACGACTTATCGGTACTTGGAAAATGTTTTTTACACCGGATACCGGTCTGCATTGGAAAAGATAATACGGAACTATTCCGTAGCTTGTGATTTTTCTGAAAAGCTTTGTGAGGGTTTTTGGATTATCGTTTACACCTTTCAAAAGAACGGTTTGATTGCGGACAAGAACTCCTGCATGATTTAGAGCTGAAACAGCCTTTTCCGACTCTGCCGTAAACTCTTTAGGATGATTAAATTGGGTGACTACAGCAACAGACTTTTTCCGGTTAAACTCTCTGAGAATATCAAGAAGCTCACTGTCACAGCTTATTCTCTGAGGCAAGGTTACAGGTATTCTGGAGCCAATGCGAATAAGATCCAGATGATCTATTTTCGAAAGTTCATCCAAGTAGTTTCTTATGACATTGTTCGGAAGGGTAAGAGGATCTCCGCCCGAGATGAGAACATTGCTTATTTCCTTATGTTCTTTAACATAGTCAACAGCTTCCGAAAGCCTTCTGTTTATCTCGCTTTCATCGAGTCCGACAAGTCTTTTCCTAAAACAGTGTCTGCAGTACATTGCGCAGGTATTTGTCGAGAGAATAAGCGCGGTCTCCCTGTATTTGTGTTGCAAACCTCCAAGCTTGGTATTGCTAAGTTCGCCGCTTGTGTCGAAGGAGCCGTCGGTGCAAAACTCCTCATGGGAAGGAACGCTCATTTTTCTAATTGGGTCGTCCGGGTCATTGGGGTCAATAAGAGAAAAATAATATGGAGTAATCCGCATGGGAAATCTGTCAATTATTTTTTTAAACTCTTTTAATTCCCCTTCACTTAAACGCAGTTTTTCTTTCAAGTCTTCGGCGCATGTGAGCGAACTCTCAAGTTGTTTTCTGGCGTCTAAATTCATAATACACACCTTTCTGTTTTAAATTTTAACCTTGACTTTGCTATTATAGCATAAAACTCTATTAAATAAAAAATTGTTAACTTATCTACAGATTTTGTATATAATAAAAAGAAGAAATACTATCTTAGAGGTGATTTACATTTTGAATAATAATTGGATAAAATTATGCTCGGCTTACGAGCTGGATTTGATAAAAACTTTTGAATGCGGACAGTGCTTCAGGTGGGATGCTGATGAAAATGGAGTATACAGGGGCGTAGTTGACGGACATTTTGCGATGATAAAAAAAGAAGATGACAATATTTTCATAAAGAGCACAAACGAAGACCTTGATTTTTGGAAAAACTACTTTGACCTGTATTCCGATTACGAGCTTGCTCACGCTAAAATGAAGGAGGAAGTGTATTTAAAAGAGAGTTTGGAATTCGGGCGCGGGATAAGGATTCTAAGACAGGAAGGCTGGGAAACGCTGTGTTCTTTTATAATTTCACAGTGCAACAACATACCGAGAATTAAGAAAATCGTTAAAAGTATGTGTGAGCTCTTCGGAGAAAAAAAGGAGTTCGAGGGAGAAGTTTACTATGCTTTTCCAAGCGCTCAAACAATTTTAGAGCTACAGCCGGATGAACTTGATAAGATTAAAGCCGGCTACAGAGCGGCCTATCTTATAAGTGCGGCAACAGCCGTAATTAGCGGCAATCTAGACTTGGAATCCCTCAAGAATCTTAGCTTCTCAGACGCTAAAAAGAAGCTTTTGGGTATAAACGGAGTTGGGGAAAAGGTTGCAAATTGTGTTCTACTTTTCGGCCTTAATAAGACAGAGGCGTTTCCCGAGGATGTTTGGATAAAAAAGGCTTTAAACGAAAAGCTTTCTTCCGGTTTTGACCCTCAAAGCTTGGGAGAGCATGCCGGACTTGCTCAGCAGTATATTTTTTACAGGATAAGAGAAGAAAACCGACTCAAAAGTTGAGCTATGACTAAAATCGTGATAAAATATTTGAAACTATTTAAGGGGTGTGGTTAAAATGGCTTCCAAGATAAGTAGGTGTGTGGGAGAAGGACTTACATTCGACGATGTACTTTTGCTGCCGGCAGAGAGCTCGGTACTTCCGCACATGGTGGATCTTTCCACAAGACTGACAAAAAATATTAAACTCAACACGCCGATAATGAGCGCGGCGATGGATACGGTTACAGAATATAGAATGGCAATAGCTATGGCTCGTGAGGGCGGCATAGGCGTTATTCATAAGAATATGCCCATAGATATGCAGGCCGAACAAGTGGATCTCGTAAAAAGATCCGAAAACGGCGTAATAACAAATCCGTTTTTCTTAGGGCCCGACAATACGCTTGCCGATGCCGATGCTCTAATGGCCAAATATAGAATTTCAGGTGTGCCTATAGTCAACGAAGAAGGGGTGCTCATAGGTATAATCACTAACCGCGATATGAAATTTGAAGACGATCTTTCGCAAAAGATAAGAGATATTATGACCTCTGAGGGTTTGATTACCGGAAAGGTCGGCACTACGCTGGAAGCTGCAAAGGAAATTCTAAGACGCCATAAAATAGAGAAACTTCCGATTGTGGACGATGATTTCCGCCTCAAGGGACTTATCACCATAAAAGATATAGAGAAGATACTCAAATATCCCAACTCGGCAAAAGATGCAAACGGAAGACTGCTTTGCGCAGCGGCCGTAGGGGTCACAAATGACTTGCTCGACAGGGCGGGAGCCCTGGTTCAGGCGGGTGTTGATGCACTGGTTTTAGACAGCGCTCACGGCCATTCGGCCAATATTATGAGAAACATAGGCATATTAAAAAATGCTTTCCCTGATATAGGAATAATCGCAGGAAATGTAGCAACAGCCGAGGGAACGACAGCCCTTATAAAGGCGGGAGCCGACTGCGTCAAGGTCGGTATTGGCCCCGGCTCTATATGCACAACAAGGGTTGTTGCAGGCATAGGTGTTCCGCAGTTCACCGCAATATTAGAATCTGCCGAGGCGGCGGATAAGTACGATATACCCATAATTGCCGATGGCGGAATCAAGTTTTCGGGAGACATAGTTAAGGCTCTTGCGGCCGGAGCGAGCGTAGCCATGATGGGCTCCATGCTTGCAGGCTGTGAGGAAAGTCCCGGCGAGTCTGAGATATTCAAGGGCAGACAGTTTAAGGTCTACAGAGGTATGGGCAGTCTGGGCGCAATGCAGAAGGGCTCAAAAGACAGGTATTTCCAAACGGGAAGCAAGAAGCTTGTACCTGAGGGCGTAGAGGGAAGAGTGCCTTATAAGGGCTCTGTCAGCGACACTGTTTTCCAAATGATGGGCGGCCTCAGATCGGGAATGGGCTACTGCGGTACTCCGAACTTAGAGGCTCTGCGCAAAAATACAAAATTTGTGAAAATAACAGGGGCAGGTCTAAAGGAGAGCCACCCGCACGATATTTATGTCACAAAGGAGGCTCCCAACTACTCCCTCAGCGACACGGAGTGATTAGATTGGATGAAAGGATTTTAAAACTTAGAGAATGGATTTCAAAAAGCAATAATATAGTTTTCTTCGGAGGCGCGGGGGTTTCAACCGAAAGCGGAATCCCGGATTTCAGAAGCGAGAACGGAATTTATAATAAGGAGTGGAAGTATCCACCCGAAACTATTATGACCCATAGTTTTTTCCAATCTAATCCCGAGGAGTTTTATCGATTTTCCTACGAGAGAGGGATTGATTTCAATGTTGAGCCAAACAGAGCCCACATAAAGCTTGCCGAGCTCGAGCAAGAGGGCAAGCTTAAAGCCGTGATTACACAAAATGTCGATGGTTTGCATCAAAAGGCGGGAAGCAAAACAGTTCTTGAGCTTCACGGCAGTTTGCATAGAGCATACTGCTCAAAATGTCGCAAGGCTTATCCTCCATCTGTTACGCGCGGAACTCCTGAGGTTCCCCGATGCGAGTGTGGAGGTGTAATCAGAGCGGATGTAGTACTGTTCGAGGAGCCGTTAGATACAAAGCTAATTGCGAGCTCAATAGATTACATAAAAAAGGCGGACATGCTGATTGTCGGAGGGACATCCTTGGGGGTATATCCGGCTGCCGGGCTTATAAGATACTACAGGGGAAATAAGCTTGTACTCATAAACCTTGCGCCGACACCCTATGACTCGAGCGCAAATTTAATAATAAACGGGAAAATAGGGGAAGTGTTTGCGCAGATATGAGTAAGATTAAGCTGCTTGGAGTTTCGTTCGACAACCTGAGTCTTAGCGAGGCGGCAGATAGAGCTCATAAACTCACTAAAAGCAGAGATTCTGCCTATATAGTAACTCCAAATGCTCTTATTTTGAGAAACAGCATGTCAAATGCAGAGCTTAAAACAGCAATAGACGGAGCGGAGCTGGTTTTGCCCGACGGTGTAGGAGTTTTAATGGCTGCAAAAATCCAAGGTAAGTTTTTTAAGGAAAGAGTTGCCGGAATTGATTTTGCTGACGAGCTTATTTCAAGGCTTTCTGCATCCGGAGGTAGCCTGTTTCTCTTCGGCTCAGCTACCGGAGTTGCAGAAAAAGCGGCGGAAAGCATTAAACAAAGATTTAGCGGCATAAATATTCTGGGTGCAAACGATGGATATAATTATGATAGCAGCGAACTAATCGAGAAAATTAATAAACTTTCACCCGATTTTTTGATTTGCTGCTTGGGCTCTCCCAAGCAGGAGCTTTGGATGCGGGAGAATAAAGCAAAGCTCAAGGTGGGCATAATGGCAGGCTTGGGCGGAAGCTTGGATGTGTTCTCGGGAAACAAAAAGAGGGCGCCCAAGTGGCTAAGAAACTTGGGGCTCGAATGGTTATACAGAATTATTATTGAACCGCAGAGAGCAAGAGAACTCGGCAAGATGTTCTCGCTAATTGTTATTGCGATGTTTAGAAGGAAGTAATATGGATAATAAAGGTAAGCTCATAGTATTAGAGGGGGTAGACGGAAGCGGGAAATCCACTCAGTTTAAAAGACTTTGTGAAAATCTTGAATCTAAGGGCTTAGAGTTTCGCAGGCTGGTTTTTCCCCGCTACGACAATGAGTCATCAGCCCTGATAAGAATGTATCTTGGCGGCGAGTTTGGCGATGATCCCGATTGTGTAAACGCATATGCGGCGTCCCTGTTTTTCGCAGTAGACAGATACGCGTCATATGTAAGTGAATGGAAGGATTATTATCTTTCGGGCGGGGTTCTCTTGGCAGACAGATATACAAGCTCGAACGCCGTTCACCAGGGAGCGAAGCTCCCGCCTGATGAGCGGCAAGACTTCTTTGATTGGCTCTACGAGCTTGAGTATGTTAAGCTTTGTCTGCCAGAGCCGGACCTTGTGGTCTATTTAGATGTTGATGCCGAAACCTCAAAGCGAAGGATTGAAAAACGCGAACTTAAAAAGGGAATAAAGGCGGACATACATGAGAGGGACTTATCCTTTATTCAAAAAGGAATCGAGTCGGGCCGTATGGCTTCAAAACACTATTCATGGACACTTATAAATCATGCCGAAAACGGAATTGAGCGAGAGATAGAGGAAAAGCAAAGAGAAATTTTCGGGATTGTTAAGAGCTATTTTATAAAATAGGTATTGGAGAACGATATGCAAAACGATTCGTTTGACAAGTTGGATAAAATTTTTGACGGATCCGAAGAAAAAGCTCCTAAAAATGAGCCAATCAAGGAAACAAATGAAGTTTTAGCAACAAAAGAAGATTTGAAAAAAAACAGCATCGAAAAATCAGCAAAAGGAGAGTCTTCTTCACCTTTAGTAAAAGATGAAAAAGAGAAGACGGAGCCCAAGGCTGACAGCGCTGAGATATCTAAAAAAGAAATCTCAGATAATGAGCTGGATGAAGTTTTTGCCAAAAGCAAAAAGAAAGTAAAGTCATACCCGGTAGATGAACATATTGAAAAAAGAGACTATATGCCGGTGAGAACCCGTAGAGACAGCGGTACAGGTATTTTGGGCGGTATAATGTACTTTGTGTTTGTTATAAGCTTAAGTGTTGTTTTGGCCTGTATAGCATGGATGGCCGCAAATGATGTTTTGGCGCTCAATAAGAACTTACACGAGAGTGAGGTTGTTTTGCCTAAAGAGATTTTCACTGAAAAAGAAATCGAGGCAAAAGACAGCAACGGCAACGCAATAGTGAAGAAGATATTGGTTGCAGATACCGAATATGTTGCAAAAACCCTGAAAAACATGGGGATTATAGAATACCCTTGGCTTTTTAAGCTGTTTTGTGATGTTTCGAAAGCTGAATATAAGCTTGACCCGGGTGTCTACAGTCTTTCTTCCGAGTTTGACTACAGGGCGCTTGTAAAGAAAATGCAGATCGGCTCCGGCTCTATGGTAGAAACGCAGATTCTCTTCTACGAGGGCATGACCATGAAACAGATTTTTGAACTCCTGGAAGAAAACAAGATAGCATCGGTTCGAGATCTTCAGGACGCCGCTACGAACAGTGTTTATGACTACAGATTTTTAGATTTCAGCGCTCCGGGAACAGAGGGAAGACTGGAAGGCTATCTTTTCCCCGACACATACAATTTTTATCAGGGAATGCAGGCATCCAGCGCAATAAATAAATTTATAAGTAACCTCCATAAAAAATTGAGCGCCGATATGTATACTCAGGCCGAGAACATGGGTAGAAGCATGCACGAAATCTTTATTATTGCGTCTATGATAGAGTCTGAGGCTGCAAATGACGACGAAAGACCGGTTATTGCCTCAGTTATATACAATCGCCTTAAAATAGGCATGCCGCTACAGATAGATGCCACTGTTCAATATGCCTTGCCTGAGCGCAAACCCCATCTTTCAACGGAAGATTTGCAGATTGACAGTCCATACAACACATATAAAAATGCAGGTTTGCCGATAGGGCCGATTTGCAATCCCGGGTTGGCCTCAATAAAGGCTGCACTCGATCCGGCGAGTACAAATTATCTCTTTTATGCGCTTGATATGGAAACGCGTGTTCACAAATTCTTTACAAACGAAGCTGAACACACCGCGTTTGTAAAAACTCAGGACTATAGCAAACTGGGTGATTGACAAGGCTCTATTTTGTGATAAAATTCAAGAGTATGCTGAGACGAAGATAAGCCAAATGCAATGTTTTACAGAGAGGAACACTAGCTGAGAAGTTTCAAACTAATTTTGGCGAGCCACTTTTGAGCATCCCTGCGAGGGCAGGGCGGATGACTTCCGTTAGAGGGTTATGAGATGCATTTTGCGAGATCAGGGTGGTACCGCGTATTTTATCGCCCCTGACATAATGTCAGGGGTGTTTATTATTTTAGGGGAGATTATTTATGAAAAACTACACCGCAAACGAACTTAGAGAACTGTTCTTAAAGTTTTTTGAAAGCAAGGATCACTTAAGGCTTGAGAGTTTTCCTCTAGTCCCGAAAGATGATCCGTCGTTGCTTCTTATAAATTCGGGTATGGCGCCCATGAAGCCATATTTCACAGGGGAAAAAACCCCTCCCTCCAAACGGATATGCACCTGCCAAAAGTCGGTGAGGACCGGAGACATTGAGAACATAGGTAAAACAGACAGGCACTTCACTTTTTTTGAAATGCTTGGCAACTTTTCATTTGGAGATTACTTCAAGCATGAGTCGATTGCTTGGGGTTGGGAGTTTTTAACAAGTCCCGAATGGCTCGATATCGATCCTGAGAGACTTTATCCCTCTGTATATGTCGAGGACGACGAGGCATTCAACATATGGGTAGAAGAAATCGGCATTTCTCCCGAAAGAATAACCAAACTTGGCAAGGCAGATAATTTTTGGGAGCATGGCACAGGCGCCTGCGGCCCCTGCTCGGAGATTTATTTTGATAGGGGAGAAAAGCACGGATGCCAAAACCCCGACTGTAAAGTCGGCTGTGAGTGCGACAGATTTATAGAGGTTTGGAACATAGTTTTCTCTCAATTTAACTCCGATGGTGAGGGAAACTACACTGAGCTTAAACAGAAGAATATAGATACGGGTATGGGCCTTGAAAGACTTGCCTGTGTTTGCCAAGATGCGGATAGCGTGTTCGAAATTGATTCGCTTAAAAAAATTATTAGCGGAATAGAATCGCTCAGCGGCGAGAAATATAAAAAGGATAAGCAAAAGGATGTTTCCATCCGTGTCATAGCTGACCATCTGAGATCAGCGGTATATCTCATAGCTGACGGAGTTCTGCCATCTAACGAAGGCAGAGGATATGTGCTCCGCCGCCTTATAAGAAGAGCTTGTCGTCACGGAAAGACATTGGGTCTAAATGATGCATTTTTATATGAGCTTGCCGGAATAGTCATAGAGCTGGGCAGAGAGGCCTATCCCGAGCTGGAGGCAAACGAGGAGCTTATATATAAGGCAATAAAGAC
>CAYFQE010000001.1:30671-96040 GCA_964345235.1 uncultured Oscillospiraceae bacterium
TTCTATGCCGAAATGGGCGGACAGTCGGCAGACTTCGGAACAATCTCTTCAGAAACAGGCAACTTCAATGTTGAAGATGTAAAAAAGAGCCCGGATGGCGTATTTGTGCATATCGGAAGAATTTCAAAGGGAGAGATTAGGGAAGGACAACTTTTTAAGGCAGAGGTCAACAAAGAGAGAAGAGATGCAATTTCAAGAGCTCACAGCGCAACCCACCTTCTCCATGCGGCTTTGAGAGAAGTTTTAGGAGACCATGTGCATCAGGCAGGCTCGCTTGTAGAGGCGGATGAGCTGAGATTTGACTTCACGCACTTTTCCGCAATGAGTACAGAGGAAATTAAGAAGGTCACAGATAAAGTAAATGAGCAGATTCTCAAAGGTGTAGATGTTTCATGCAATGAAATGAAGCTGGACGAAGCGAGAAAAATGGGCGCTCAGGCGCTTTTCGGAGAAAAATATGAAGAGGATGTAAGAGTAATTTCAATTTCCGACTTTTCCTCCGAGCTCTGCGGTGGCATTCATGTTCGCAACACCTCCAATATAGGGCCGTTTAAAATAATATCCGAAGGCTCCGTGTCCAGCGGTATAAGAAGAGTAGAAGCGATTTGCGGCAATGTGTTCTTTAAAGAATATGATGAAGAGCAGAGAATCTTGGCATCATTATCTCAGATGTTCAAGGTTGGCCACAAAGACTTAGTGGCCAGAGTCAAGCAAAACATCGAAGAACTCAAATTGGCTAAGACAATGCTCACAGGTCTTAAAAACAAGATGGACTCCCAAGAGGGAAGAGGCCTTTTAGAGAGCGCATCGAAAATTGGCGATATAAAGCTGATTGCCGCTTTCAGACCCGAACTTGATAAGGAAGGCCTTCAGAATATGGGTGATGCTCTTAAAGGCGCATCCGAAGATGTTGTCGCAGTGCTTGCAAGCGAGATAAACGACAAGCTGACATTTCTTGCTGTATGCGGAAAGAACGCAATAGCAAAGGGAATTAAAGCGGGCGATATAATAAAGCAGGTCACAGCCATTACGGGAGGCCGCGGCGGCGGCAAGCCCGATTTTGCAATGGGCAGCGGTGAGGACAAGCTCATGCTCGATAACGCATTTGCCATGGTAGATAATTTTATAGCTATGAAACTGGGCATTTTAAAGCAGGAATAGTAAAAAGGAGGAAGATTATGAACTGTATTTTTTGCAGGATAGTTTCGGGAGACATACCGTCTCAGAAGGTATATGAAGACGAAAAGGTTTATGCCTTCAGAGACATAAACCCGCAAGCGCCCACTCATATTTTGGTTATCCCCAAAGAACACAAAATGGACTCTGCGTCTAATGTGGATAAAAGCAACTCCGAACTGGTTGCAGCATGTTTTGAGGCGATAGCCAAGATAGCGAGGCAGGAAGGGCTCGAGAGCGGTTTTAGAGTAATCACAAATTCCGGAGCCGATGGGGGCCAGACAGTCAACCACCTGCACTTCCACCTCCTGGGCGGGAAAAAGCTCGGAGAAAAAATGGTCTAGGAAATAAAGCGCAATAAAAGAGAGGCATAAAGTGATTTGCTTTATGCCTCTCTTTTGATGTTTATTTGATTTTTTTCTTTAAAATATCGTGGTTTGTCAGTATAGAGTTCTCCGGGACAACGCCCCTTACAAAGCTGGTAGGGTATATTGTCGAGTTTCTGCCGACAACAGAGCCCGGAGCCAAAACGGCATTGCAGCCAACTTCTACATGGTCTGCCAGTATGGTTCCGTACTTCAAAAGACCGGTGCAAATTTTAACATCTCCATATTTCACATGAATAACAGAGTGATCGCTTTTGACATTGGAGGTAATGCTGCCTGCTCCCATGTGTGCCTTATAGCCCAAAATAGAGTCACCGACATAATTAAAGTGAGGAACCTGCGCACAGTCGAAAATTATCGAGTTTTTAATCTCCACGGAATTTCCGATTATCGTGGATTTGCCTATTATTGCGTTTGGCCTTATGAATGCCGAGTGCCTTAAAACTGCGTTGGAATCGATTATAGCAGGTCCTTCAATAAATACGGACGGCGCTATTTCAGCCGTTTTATGAATCCATATATTGTTATCATAGCTTTTAAACTCTTCGAGATTTAACTTACTTCCCAAATCAAGTATAAAATCGGCTATAAGCGGCAAGGCCTCCCAAGGATAATCAAGTCCGTTAAATATGTCCTTTGCCAGTGTTTTAGAAAGATTCAGTAGTGAATCGGGTTTAAACATACTATTTTACCTCAACCAAATAACCTTTTTGATTCATCGAATCAATAATAGAGTCAACGACCTTGTTGCACATCTCGAGCGTTTCCGCTTCAGCCATAACTCGAAGTACGGGCTCAGTGCCGCTTTTTCTAAGCAATATGCGGCCGCTTTTTCCCAACTGAGCCTCAAGCTCTTTAACTCTTTCGATTACAAATTCATCATTTAAGGTCTCGTCTTTATCGGTGACAATGACATTCTTGAGCACCTGTGGGAAAATGACAAGCTCTTCATGAAGCTTCGAGACGGGAAGTCCCTCATCCAACACAACCTGCATAAGCTTAACGGCGCTTATAAGGCCATCACCTGTGCAAAGGCAGTCGGAATGTATTATATGCCCCGATTGCTCTCCGCCGATAAGATGCGAGCCTTCTTTCATCGCTTCCCAAACATATTTATCTCCAACGGCTGTTTTGAGATAATCAATTTTAAGCTCATCAAAGGCTTTATATAGCCCGAAATTTGACATGACGGTCGTAACAACGGTATTTGTTTTAAGAAGGCCGTGTTTTTTCATATGCTTTCCGCAAATGTACATTATGTGGTCACCGCTCATGTAGTTGCCCTTTTCGTCTATGACAAGGCAACGGTCGGCATCGCCGTCAAAGGCAAGACCTATATCGAGCTTGTTGTCAATAACAAGCTGTTTCAAGGCTTCTATATGTGTAGAACCGCAGGACAGGTTAATATTAAGCCCATTGGGGTTGTTACCTATAATATAAGTTTCCGCCCCCAATCTTTGGAAGATTTCCTTGGCCATTTTCCAAGCGCTTCCGTTTGCGCAGTCAAGCCCAATTTTAAGCCCTTCGTATGAGCGGTCGGCAAGCCTTACAATGAAGTCCGCATACCGTGCTCTTCCGTCGGCAAAATCTACCACTCTTCCAACACTGTCGCGCTCTGCATGAGGGATTGTGTCAGTTTCGCTATCGAGATAAGCTTCTATATCATGAATAATATCTCCATCCATTTTCTCACCGGAGGAGCTTATAAGCTTAATTCCGTTATCAAAGAAGGGATTGTGGCTTGCGCTTATCATTATTCCGCAATCAAAACTTTCCTCACTGACCAAATAGGAAACGCTTGCGGTTGTAGTGACATGCAGAAGATAAGCGTCGGCTCCGGAAGCGGCAATGCCGCTTGCCAAGGCGCTCTCAAGCATATATCCCGATCTTCTTGTGTCTTTTCCTATAAGAATTTTGGCCGGGGCTTTTCCGGAAAAATGATAACCTAAAAACCTTCCTATTTTAAAGGCGTGCTCAGGCATGAGTTCTGCATTTGCAACTCCTCTAAAGCCGTCTGTTCCGAAATATTTATACATAGTATCTCAGCCCAGTTTTGAGGCCGCTTCAAAGTCTAAATATACATCAAGATTGTCGTGAAGCTGAAGCAGAGAGCCCGGAACAGCAATGGTCGGCTTACCCATAACTACTTGTTTAACGATATCGGCCTTTGCCTCGCCAAACACAATGAGTATTATCTTTTTAGCGCGCATAATCGAGCTTATGCCCATTGTTATGGCGTGGGTAGGTACTTCATCAATAGAGCTGAAAAAACGCTTGTTAGCCTCTCTGGTGGCGTCTGCAAGCTTGACAATGCGGGTGATCGAGTCGAACGGTGTCAGCGGCTCGTTAAAACCTATGTGTCCGTTGTTACCTAGACCGAGTAGTTGAATGTCCATTTCGCCCGCTTCTCTTAAACGGCTCTCATATTCTTCGCATATTTTTTCGTCTGCCTCAAGACCTGAGGGGACATTGGTGTTTTTAAGGTCAATATCAACATGCTCGAACAGGTTTTTATTCATAAAATATCTGTAGCTTTGCTCATGCTCAGGCGAAAGTCCTATATATTCATCCAAATTAAAGGTTTTAGCATCCTTAAAGCTCACCGCCCCGTTTTTATAATGCTCAATGAGCTTGGAATAAAGGCCCAGGGGAGTAGAGCCGGTAGCAAGGCCTAAAACTGAAGCGGGCTTATCCTTCAAAAGCTTCACATATTCCATCGAAACCAATTCATTGGTTTGGTCTTGGCTGTTGATTATTACTCTCATATATTTGTCCTTCTTACTATAAAATCTCAGATATTCTTGAAACGGCAATTCGGCTTTGCTCGGCATCTCCAAAGGCCGTAAGTCTGATAAAGCCTTCTCCCGATGGCCCGAAGCCCGATCCCGGAGTTGTGACAACATTTGCGTTCTTTAATATGAAATCAAAGAAATCCCAAGAATTCATGCCGTCAACGGTCTTAAACCAAATATAGGGAGAGTCCACGCCTCCATAAACCTCAAGCCCCGCCTTTTTAAGCGAATTTGAAATAAATGCGGCATTGGACATGTAGTATGAAATCAGTTCTGAAACCTCTGATTTGCCCTTGTCGCTGTAAACTGCCTCTGCGCCTCTTTGAATAATGTAGGAGCATCCGTTATATTTGGACGATTGTCGTCTATACCAAAGCTCATACAGCGATTTTCCGCCTCTTTTGAGTTCTCTGGGAATAACAATATAAGAGCAACGTGTGCCTGTAAAACCTGCGTTCTTAGAGAAGCTTCCGATCTCTATTGCGCAGGTCTTGGCGCCCGGAATCTCATATATGGAGTGGGGAAGATTTTTGTCGGATATATATGCTCTATAGGCAGCATCATAAATTATTATGCTTCCGTGCTCGCTGGCGTAGTCAACCCAAGTCTTAAGGCCATCGAAGCTTGCGGCTACTCCGGTCGGGTTGTTGGGGTAGCAGAGATAGATAAGATCGGCCTGCTCTTTGGGAAGCTCGGGCACAAAGTTGTTCTCGGGCACACAGGGCATATAAATTATTTTTGACCACATGTCGTTTACATAGCTTCCGTTTCTGCCGGCCATGGCGTTTACATCGACATAAACAGGGTATACCGGGTCGCAAACCGCAACACGGCAGTCTGTCGAAAAGAGCTCTCCGATATTTGCAACATCGGATTTGGCTCCGTCTGAAACAAATATTTCGTCTGCGCTTATTTCGGCGCCTCTTGCAATATATTCGTTTGCGGAAATGGCCTGTCTCAGAAAATCATAACCTTCATACGGACCATATCCTCTAAAGCTCTCCTTAATTCCCATCTCTTCGGCAGCTTTTTGCATAGCTAAAACCGAAGATTTTGGAAGAGGAAGACTCACATCTCCTATCCCGAGTTTTATAAGTTTCTTATCCGGGTTTGCATCTGAATATGCTTTTGACCTGTTTGCAACTTCCGCAAAAAGATATGATCCCGGCAAAGAAGCCAAATGTTCATTTAATTTTATCATATTTACCACCTCATAGAATGAATGTTCCGTCAAAAACATGTTCGGCAGGGCCTGTCATATAAATTATATTTTCATCCCTGTTCCACTCAATGAGGAGTTCGCCGCCCAAAAGCAACACATTAACTTTGTCGGAAGTTCGTCCGGTATGTGCCGCAACGGCAACCGCAGCGCAGGAGCCGGAGCCGCAAGCCAGGGTTTCTCCGCTGCCTCTTTCCCAAACTCTCATCTTAATTGTATTCTCGTCAATAATTTGTATAAACTCTGTATTGACTCTTTCTGGGAATAGAGGATGATTTTCAAATTCGGGGCCTATTTCATGCAGGTCAAGCCAGTCTACATTTTGGACAAAGGTGACAGCGTGGGGGTTTCCCATACTTACGGCGCTTACAATCCAGTTGTTTCCGGCAACTTCAAGGGGAACGTTTGTAAACTCCTCCTTATCGGATATAACAGGTATATCCGATGCCTTGAAGTTGGGGGAGCCCATACTGACCTTAACGGTATTTACCTTGCCGTCTTCAACATTTAACCAAAGCTTTTTAACACCCGCCCTGGTTTCAATATCAATTACATCTTTATCACAAAGACCCTTTTCTCTTACAAATTTGCCTAAACAGCGTATACCGTTGCCGCATATCTGGGCATTTGAGCCGTCGGCATTATACATATCCATTTTAAAGTCAGCTGTTTCAGAGGAGCAAATACAAATCAGACCGTCTGAACCGATTCCAAAGTGCCTGTCTGATATGCGCTTGGAAAGGTTCGCCCTATCATGAATGTTTTGATCAATGCAATTTACGAAGATGTAGTCATTGCCGCATCCGTGCATTTTAGAAAAATCCACAAAATCCCTCCATTCAAAATTGTTTATCCAATATTTTATTTTACTTCAGTTTCAGCTTAAGTGCAAGATTTTAGTCCTTATAGGCTTGTGCTTTCTCTCCCAGTTTTATTAAAAACAGCCCCAGAAATGCAAATACACCGCCTATAAAGCTGCTGAAGCTAAAGCTTTTTGAAACCAAGCTGTCGATAAATAATCCACCGAAAACCTGACCGGCAAACATCAGCAAAGTCATGATAAAAGAAGACATTTTGCTCACACATATATTTGATAAAATGACGATTACTGAGCCTATAGCTCCTCCCAAGAATATTTGAAAAGAAGGGGGATAGTCCGGAGTAACAGTTTTGGGTAATAATAAAGTGCTTATTAAAAAAACTATAAAAGAGAAAATGAGCCCCATAAGATAATTTGTCCAAGTGGCGCCGAAAACGCCTATTTTTTCGGAAAGTTCGGAATTTATCTGTCTGGAAAGTACAACCGTAAAGCCCGACAATATAGAAGCGATAACAGGTATAAAAACATTTCCGCTCGTACCGCGGAGCATATAGTATATTCCGGCTGAAGTGAGGAGCAGGCTGAAAAATTTTAACAGGTTAAATTTTCTTACCTTCATTCCGAAAAGCCCGAACTGATCAACAAAAAGACTAAAGAAAACCTGCCCCATAAGGCTCAGCGCCAAAATGGAGGAGATGTTGATTTTACCGATAGCAAGCAAATTGAAAAGAGTGGTAAAATAACCGATAAAACCGCCTGTATACAGATAGCGGGAAAGTCCAAGCTTCGGCAAAAAACGATTTCTCGAGCCAAGAGCTGCAAAGGTGATAAAAATAAGTCCTGAAAGATGAATTATTACAGACGACAGGTGAATACCGAAATAATCAATTAAACCGCCGTTTATATGCACCATCAGAGCAATCAGCAAGGCCGCTATTGATGCAAGTAAGGAATACATTAATTATAAGCTCCAAAAAAATATTAGGGGCAGGAGCGATTTACATGCCCTGCCCTAATAGTATAGTATTTTAAAATTTACTTTGCAACAATGTCCTTAAGAGCCTTGCCGGCCTTAAAATGAGGGACGCGACTTGCGGGAATAACGATTTCTTCCTTGGTTTTAGGATTGCGGCCAACACGCTCATTGCGCATTCTGACTTCAAAGGACCCAAAACCAACTATAGAAACCTTGTTTCCACTTACAAGCTCCTCTGTTATTGTTTCAAGAACTGCTTCAAGAGCCTTCTTGGAGTCCTGCTTGGAAAGTCCGGACTTTTCTTCGATCGAAAGGATCAGTTCACTTTTGTTCATTTGTTTTCCTCCTGAAATAATGTATATAGAGAATGCACTTTATTATGCATACGTCTCAAAAATTGTGGAATTGAGGCTCTTTGCCCTCCAACTCCTGTCTGCCTTGCTGGTAAATTTCTTCCATCTCCGCAAGTGAAAGCTCCATGAGCTCAAGGCCCTTAGACTCCGCCTTTTCTTCCATATACTCAAATCTTTTTATAAACTTCTTGCATGATTTGAGTACTAGTTCTTCGGTATCAAGGTTGTAAAATCTTGCAACATTGACTGCGGAAAAGATAATGTCCCCCAATTCCTCGGCAATGTTTTCCCTGTCGTCGTTGTCCATGCCGTCTTTGAGCTCGGAAACTTCTTCTTCAAGTTTTAAAAATGCGCCATGTACATCAGGCCAGTCAAAACCAATTTTTCCGGCTCTGGACTGAATTTTTTGAGCGCGCATAAGAGCAGGAAGAGCCGAGGATATGCCGCTCATAGCGGAATGTTCCTTTTGCTGTCCGCGGTCCCGGCGCTTTATATTATCCCAATTTTGCAGAACCTCATCAGAGTCATTCACATTAACATTTGAAAAAACATGCGGATGTCTGTGAACAAGCTTCTTGCATGCGATATCGGAAACAGTGTCGATGTTAAAACGATTCCCCTCTTCTGCAATCCTTGAGTGAAAAATAACCTGCATCAATAGGTCGCCAAGCTCCTCGATAAGGTGATCTTCATCAGACCCTTCCAAGGCTTCGAAAAGTTCGTAAGCCTCTTCGAGCAAATTCATTTTTATGCTTTCGTGAGTCTGCTCTCTGTCCCAAGGACAACCTTTTTCAGAACGAAGAAAGGCGATAAGTTTTATAAAGTCGGATAAATCGTATTTTTCCTTGGGTTCAAAATCTACCATATAATTGCTCCAAATTCAAGAATAAAATTAAATAATATGAAATTTATTAGGGCTTAGCTGCGAATTTTAAGTAAATTCGCTATTTTTTCTCCCTTGGGAATGAGTTTCAGGTCAGCTAAGCTTATAGACTTCGTAAGTACAACCGAAGCGAGATAGACTGCAGCAGCAAGCAATATTGAGAAAAGAAGAGAGATTGCCATTGTGATTCGTGAGCTACCCAGTTGAGTTTGCAGTATTTTAAAAATAAGTGTATACGAAGAAAATGCCGAAAAAGACATTATCAGAGAGCAAAGCAGAGGTTTTAGAATAACGCTGCTAAATTTAAGATGCTCTCCCATTATTTTTTTTAAGTATAAGCCTGAGATAACGCACATAATGCCGTAACAAGCTATGGTTCCTATCGGAGCACCGTAAATATTTATTCTCACATCACCGACAAGCCGATAGTTTAATAGCAACTTGGCTACGCCGCCGGTAAGCATTGCATACATAGGCACTCTCTCGTTACCGTTTGCGAGAAGAATGGAGTTTAAAATGAGAGCATAGCATATAAATATAGAGGCAGTGCCCAAAAGGCTCAAAATAACGGGACCGGTCCTATAGGTGTTCTCGTAAAGCACGGCAACAATGGGTTTTGACATGACTATAAGGCCAAAGCACATAGGCAAAAAAACAACTGCCGCAATTCTGATTGAGCTTTCGGCAATATTTCCGGCCTTTGAATGTTCGTTTAAAGAAATTGCCTCCGAAATAGCCGGAACAAGGCTTATCGTCAGCGGAGTGATAAATGCTGCAGGTAAATTGTAAAGAGAGGTCATAACAGAGTATGAGCCGTATAGCACATCTGAGAGCTCCTTGCTCAAACCCGAGCTTAGAAGCTGAGAATTAATAAGCTTCGTGTCTAAAAGGGAAATTATGCTCATAACACATGAGCCAAGCGTAATCGGAATTCCGATTTTGAACAAGAGTTTAACAATTTCAATACTTTTTAAGTCGCATTTATCATTTAATGTCTTAGGTTCGCTTTTTTTTCTTCTAAAATATGCAAAAATAATGTATATTAAAGAGGCAAGGGATCCTGCGGAAACACCGAACATGGCTCCGGCTGCGGCCAAAGCAACATCACCGGTTTTATCCAATAAAATTTTCGCAAGAACAAGCCCAACAACTACTTTGGCAAGAACTTCTATAATCTGACTCAAAGTTGTAGGCTTCATGTCGGAGTGCCCTTGTATATAGCCCCTGAATGCGCTGAGAATACATACCAAAAGAATCGAAGGAGCCAAAGCCTCTATCGAGCGCGCCGATTCGGGCTTTGTAAGTAGCACTCTGGCCAACGTATCGGGGAAAATCCAAGCAAGAGAAGCGAGAACAATGCCGATTACAGTGAAACTTATAAGGGAAACTCTGAATATTTTAGATCTAAGCGCCTGATTTTCGTCTCCGCCCCTTTCACTTATAATTCTGGACAAAGCAACGGGGAGTCCTGCGCTCGAAATTGTGAGCATTACAAAGTAGATGGAATACGCGGCATTAAAATATCCGTAACCCGCATCCCCGAGAATATTTGAAAGGGGAATCTTATATATTGCCCCCAGTACTTTCATTATTATCACACCGAGCGTGAGAATTGCCGCCCCGTGAAGAAAATTTTGTTTCTGTGAGTTTTGCAAAAGAAAACCTCCGAGCTGTAAATGCTTATAAACTTTATATCAAATCGTTCGATAAATCAAGGATTATTGACATTCTGTTACGATAAATAATAATACTGTTAAAAAGAATATGTGGAGACGGCGATGGGGAAAATTTTCGGAACAACTAAAGAAGGAAAGCAAGTGCTTGAGCTTGGCATAGAAAACGGAAAAGGTCTCAGTGCATCTGTACTTACTTACGGATGTATAGTTAAAAATCTTTGGGTACATAATGAGCATGGCGATATATTTGATACGGTTTTAGGTTACGAGAGTCTTATAGATTATGAGGAAGACGGATATTATATGGGGGCTGTTATAGGGAGAGTGGCAAACAGAATAGAAAATTCTTATTTCAAACTTAACGACCGAAGATATGAGCTTTTAAATAATTCGGGCAGACATCATCTTCACGGAGGCAGAAAAGGCTTTAATAAGAGGGTTTGGAAGCTTAAAGACAAGCAAAAAAACAAGGTGGTCTTAAGTAGACGCTCAGAGCACATGGAAGAGGGCTATCCGGGGACACTTGAGATTGATGTCAGTTATGAAGTGTCCGATGACAATGAACTGATTATTAAATACAAAGCTGTTTCCGATTTAGACACACCGATATCATTAACGAATCACAGCTATTTTAAACTTGATAACTCTCAAAACATTTTAAATCACAGGCTTAGAGTATTTTCGAATGAGGTTATTCTGAACAGCGATGAAGTAATCCCGCTTAAAGCGGTTTCAGTAGCCGGGTATGATGAGTTTGACTTTAGAGAGGAAAAAACCATAGGTGATTTTTTCCCGCCGAGATGTGAGGAGCTTAAAAAGACTGCAGGCTATGACAACTCATTCGTGTTTTCTGATGAAAAGATGCGGAAGATGGCGGAGCTAAGCTCCCCCAAGAGCGGGCTCAATATGACTGTTTCGAGCAATACAAGGGCTGTTCATATTTACAGCGGCAACTTTTTAAATATTCCAAATGCGAAAAACGGAGCAGCTTACGGTCCGCAGGCAGGCATTTGCTTTGAGACCGGAGCCTATCCGAATGCAGTTAACAGAAATGATTTCCCGCATACTATTCTAAGAGCCGGGGATGTTTACAACAAGGAAAGCAGGTACAAGTTTAGTGGAATTAAATAAAAAAAGATTAAACACACTTGTTGCAAAGACCAAGGAGATTTTTGATAAAACGGAAGAGCCGACGGCTTTTTCCACTCCGGGCAGGACTGAGCTTGGAGGAAACCACACAGACCATCAAAACGGTAAAGTGCTTGCCGGGTCAGTGAATTTAGACATGCTTGCAACGGCATATAAGAGCGATGATGAGCTTATTTGCGTGAAATCCGGGACAAGACCTATAATAAGGATTAACAGCGCAAATTTGAATCCGCTTAGATGGGAAATAGGCAAAACAAGCGCGCTGATAAGAGGCGTTGTAGCCGGTATCTCGCAAATGGGTTATGAGGTCGGAGGATTTAACGCCTGTGTTATCTCGGACATTCCAAGAGGCAGCGGACTTTCATCTTCAGCGGCATTTGAGATTACGATGGCTATGATTGTAAATCACTTATACTGCAGAGGCGAGCTCAGCATATTAGATATGGCAAAAATTTCGCAGCAGGCGGAAAATGTTTATTTTGGAAAACCCTGCGGTTTAATGGATCAAATTGCCTGCGCTTATGGCGGAGCTATAAAAATAGATTTCAAAAACAGCAGTGCGCCGGAGGTTTTTAAAATGGATTTTGATATCGAAAGCTTTGGCTACAGTCTGTTTATCATTGATGTTAAAGCATCTCATAAAGGACTAAACCATCAATATGCGGCCTTAACCGAAGATATGAAAAAGGTCAGCAGGTTTTTCGAAAAATCCTTCCTCAGAGAAGTTGAGGAAAAAGACTTTTACGAGAACATACCTAAACTCAGAACTTATGCAGGCGAGAGAGCCATATTGAGATCTATGCATTTTTTCCGAGAGAACAAGCGTGTTGACGAGGAGGAAAAAGCTATAAAAGATTCGAACTTCAATGAGTTTCTAAGAATTGTCAATGAATCGGGACTCTCGTCGGAATTATACCTGCAAAACATCACGCCTTCAGAGGCGGGAAGCTCACAGCCTATGGCGTTGGCTTTAGCTATATGCAGAAGACTTTTAGGTGACTGCGGGGCGGTAAGGGTGCACGGAGGCGGATTTGGTGGTACAATACAGGCATATGTGCCAATCGATCGAAAAAAAGAGTTGAAAGATAAGATAGAAAGTTATCTTGGACCAAATACATGTACCGAAGTATATATAAGAAGCGAAGGCTGTACGGTTCTAAATTGAGCTTTAATATGCCGGCAAAATATTGCGACTATTATGTTTAACAGGGGGCCTTTTTATGAATAACACTAAAACTAAAGACGAATTAATGAGAGATATAAACAGAGAGTTTGAGCTTTTTACGCAAGGAAGGAACTTTCATATTTATAATTTGCTGGGATGCCACAGCGCTCAAGAAGATAATTTAAAAGGCCATGTATTCAGAGTTTGGGCGCCGAATGCAAAGAGCGTTCGCCTTGTCGGAGATTTTAACAGCTGGGATGTAAACAGCCATTTTATGAATAGAAATAACTTCGGAATCTGGGAAATTTTTGTTCAGGGATTAAACAGGTACGATAGTTACAAATATTGTGTCGAAACGCATAGCGGAAATCTGAATTACAAATCGGATCCCTATGGATATCACTGCGAAGTAAGACCTGGAACTGCCAGCAAGGTTTACGACATAAGCGGATATGAATGGAAAGATGCATCATATATAGAGGCTAAATCAAACAGTAGTTTTCTTTCAAGCCCTATAAATATTTACGAACTTCATTTAGGCTCTTGGCGAAAACACGAAGAAGGAAGATTTTTGAGCTTTAAAGAAATTGCCGATGAGCTTATACCGTATGTCAAAGAAATGGGATACACTCATATTGAGCTTATGCCGGTATCGGAGTACCCTTACGATCCGTCTTGGGGATATCAGGTAACAGGATATTACGCAGTTACATCAAGGTTCGGAGTGCCGCATGATTTAATGGAATTTGTTGACAAATGTCACAATGAAGGAATAGGCGTTATTCTCGACTGGGTTGGTGCGCACTTTCCTAAAGATGCAAACGGACTTTACGAATTTGACGGAGCATGTCTTTACGAATATGCGGATCCTTTAAAAAATGAGCATCCCGAATGGAGCACAAGAATTTTTGATTATGGTCGCGGAGAGGTTATATCATTTCTTGTATCCAATGTTGTTTATTGGCTCAAAGAATACCACATCGACGGAATAAGGGTTGATGCGGTTGCTTCCATGCTTTATCTGGATTACGGCAAAGAAAACGGTCAGTGGAGGGCGAATAAGTATGGAGGGAATATCAATTTAGAAGCCGTAGAGTTTTTAAAGATATTAAACAGCGCAGCTTTTAATGAAAATAAATCCGTTCTAATGATTGCAGAAGAGTCAACCGCTTTCCCGATGGTCACAAAGCCGGGGTATGACGGAGGTCTCGGGTTTAATTTAAAATGGAACATGGGCTGGATGAACGACATGCTCTCATATATGTCAAAAGATCCGCTGTTTAGAAAAGGAAATCACAACTTACTTACATTTTCTATGGCATACGCATTTTCAGAGAATTTTGTGCTTCCGCTGTCGCACGATGAAGTTGTGCATGGAAAATGCTCGATGATAGGTAAAATGCCGGGTGAATATGATGACAAATTTCATAACCTCAGAGCTTTTTACGGATATATGATGGCCCATCCGGGGAAAAAGCTGATGTTTATGGGAAACGAATTTGCTCAGTTTATTGAATGGGATTACTCTAAAGAGCTGGACTGGTTTCTTTTAAAGTATGATAGACATAAGCAGATGCAAAATTATGTTAAAGATCTAAATAGGTTTTATCTGGAGAACAAAGCCTTTTGGCAAAACGATCATGACTGGAACGGTTTCAGCTGGATTTCCTGCGATGATTACTCGCAAAGCATAATTTCGTTTAGAAGAATAGATAAAAACGGAAAAGAAATAATATGCGTTTGCAATTTCTGCCCTGTTAAAAGGGAAGATTACAAAATAGGAGTTCCACATAAAGGCAAATATAAGTGCGTATTTTCGAGTGACGATAAAAAGTATGGGGGAGTTGGAACGCCCCTTCCTGTTCTTAAAAGCATTGAAGAAGAAATGCACGGCTTTAAAAACTGTGTCAAGATGACAATTCCGGCGCTCAGCACGGTTTATTATAAAAAAATATAAAGTAACGGTTAAAAATAAATGGAGTCAGAAAACCCATCACAAAAGGCAGAAACAGTTTAAAGGGACAGGAGGATTTAAAACTATGAAAATATTATTTGCTGCTTCCGAAGCTGCGCCTTACATTAAAACCGGAGGGCTTGCCGATGTTGCGCAGGGTCTTCCCGCGTATCTTGCAAAAAATAAGGATATGGATATAAGGGTTATTATTCCTTATTACAAAGCGATAAAAGATGAAAACGATAAAAAGATAAAGTTTTTGACGAGTTTTGGTGTTGACCTTGCCTGGCGAAGGTTGCATGTGGGCATATTTGAAGCCACATACAAAAAAGTGAAGTACTATTTTATAGACAACGAGTACTACTTTAATCGTGATTCATGCTATGGCTTTTTTGATGACGGAGAGAGATTTGCATATTTTTCGAAAGCAATACTAGAAAGCCTCATGCATATCGATTTTATACCGGATGTGATTCACTTAAATGACTGGCAGACAGCACTTGTACCGGCATTTTTAAAAACACACTATGGCGGAGACGAGAGCTACCGTCAAATAAGAACCCTGTTTACAATTCACAACATAGAGTATCAAGGCAAGGTTTCAAATGAATTTTTGGGAGATGTTCTCGGCTTTGGGGAAGAAATGCGCGGTGTAATGAGCTACAAAGATTGCATAAACTTTATGAAGAGCGCAATCGTACTCTCTGATAAAGTTTCGACAGTTTCCGAAACATACTCATATGAAATCAGATATCCGTTTTATGCGCATGGTCTGAGCAACATTTTAAAACAGTATGAATATAAAATTTGCGGTATCACGAACGGTATCGACACAGATTTATTTAATCCCAACAAAGACAAGAACTTAAGTGTTAATTTCAAGGCCGGAGAAATAGAAAAAAAAGAAGAGAACAAAAGGTTTTTGCAGGAAAAGCTGGAGCTCCCTCAAAGAAGTGAAGTTCCCGTTATCTCTATGATATCTAGGCTTGTTTCACATAAAGGCCTTGACCTTGTAGAATATATTTGGGATGAAATTTTATCAATGGACCTACAATTTGTAGTACTCGGTACGGGAGATGAGCGATATGAGAATCTGTTTAGATTTTTGCAAAGTAAGTATCCCGATAAAATGAGCGCAAATATTGAATTTAATTCTGCGCTTGCAAGTTGGGTATATGCAGGTAGCGATATGTTCTTAATGCCTTCGAAGAGCGAACCCTGCGGACTCTCTCAGCTTATTGCAATGAGATACGGCACTGTTCCGATTGTTCGTGAGACGGGCGGCCTTAATGATACTGTTGAACCTATTAATGCTATGACAGGCTCCGGATCCGGCTTTACATTTAAAGCTTACAATGCGCATGATATGCTCAGCGCAATAAAAAGAAGTGTCGAATACTACCATGACAAAGAAAAATTCACTAAAACCGTTGCCAATATTATGAAGATCAACAGCAGCTGGAAGGAGCCGTCTAAGAAGTATATCGATGTTTACAAAGAAATCATGCAATACTAAGATGCATGAGGGATATACGGACAAGATTAGAAAAATTAAGAAAAATAAACAGGTGTTGACTGCCTGCTTATTTTAGGAGAGAACATGAGAATTTTATTTGACAGTAAAAACAAAGAATATAAAGACCCGTTCGGATGCTTAAGACAAGATGAAAAATGTACCCTTACAATCAAAATTCCCGTACATTGCGAAACAGAAAAATGCTTTGTAATACTTGAAGATTACGATGGCTTTTTGCTTAAAACCCCTCTTTTTTATGTAGAAACTATAGATAATTACGAAATTTACAGAGGAGATGTATCTATTTTAAATTGCGGACTTTACTACTACTATTTCAATATTGAAACCAGGAAGTCTAGATTTAATCTATTTAAAGAGGGATATAATCAAACAAATATGGAACATGGTGAAAAATGGCAGGTCACATGCTACGATAAATATTACGACACACCTTCATTTTTCAAAGGTGCAATCTACTATCAAATTTTCCCCGATAGATTTTTTAAAAGCGGCAATCCTGACCTTAAAGATAAGCTGCTGCCTTATACTGTTCACGAAAATACTTCCGACTGTCCCGTATATCTTCCCGATAAAAACGGAAAAATTTTGAACAACGATTTTTATGGCGGCAATTTAAAAGGAATTACGGAAAAACTTGATTACATAAAAGAATTGGGTGTAAATGTAATTTATTTAAACCCGATTTTTATGGCATATTCAAATCACAGATATGACACCGCCGACTATAAAAGAATCGACCCGATGCTTGGCGATGAAGATGATTTCAAGAACCTTTGCGATACCGCGCATAAAAAAGATATGAAAATTATCATTGACTGCGCATTTTCTCACACAGGGAGCAACAGCATTTATTTTGATAAAATGGGGATTTTTGGGGGCGGCGCAGTAAGCGACCCTAACTCCAAATACAGAAGCTGGTATAATTTTACTAATTATCCATCAAAATATGATTCGTGGTGGGGAATAGATACACTTCCTTGTGTAAACGAGATGGATGAAGGGTTTTTAAACTATATAATTTTTGATGAAGACAGCGTTGTATCTAAATATCTAAATCTAGGCGCAGACGGAATAAGACTTGATGTTGCAGACGAGCTTCCCGACGAGTTTCTGTCACTTCTTAAAACTCGGGTAAAAGAGATAAAGAGCGATGCGCTCATTATGGGAGAAGTGTGGGAGGATGCATCAAACAAGGAAAGCTACGGGGTAAAGCGAAGATATTTTGTTGACTCGACTCTCGACTCCGTCATGAATTATCCGTATCAAAACGCCATAATCGGGTTCGTAAATGAAAAGCTTAAAGCTGAGGATTTTGCAAATATTGTAATGACAATTGCAGAAAATTATCCGAAACCTGTTTTAGACTGTGTTATGACAAGCCTTTCAACACACGATACACAGAGAATACTGACAGTTATGTCGAATCCCCCTCATAATCTTTCAAGATATGATAAGGCACGCCATAAAATTCAAAATAGATCTGAGGCAGTACAAAAGCTGAAAATGTGCGCTTTTTTGCAATTTTTATTGCCCGGAGGAGCTTCCATTTACTACGGAGATGAAGCGGGACTTGAGGGTTTTGAAGATCCGTTTAACAGACGATTTTTTCCGTGGGAAAATATAGATGCAGACATTTTGTCTTTCTATAAAGAAATTGCTAAGATTAAAAATGAAACCGAGGAGCTAAAAACAGGGGAGATTATATTTGAATTTGCAAACAAAAAAACGCTTGTGTTTAAAAGATTTTCGAATAATAAAACATACACAGTGATTGCTTCTTGCGACAACAATCCGTTTTGCTATGAAACTAATGAAAAGATTGTTTTTTTTAAGAATGCAGATATTGAAGACGGAAAAATTAATGTATTTAAAAACGGCTTTGCAATAATAGAAGAATAAAAATATATAAGTACAAAATCTCGGTGACTGTAAACAGTCACCGAGATTTTTTGTTCTTGTTTAATAAAGCTTTACAGATTGTTGACGAAGTTGATGCCTGCTTCAAGAGCTCTTACATTGCCCTCAAAGAAGCGAGCCTTTGATTCCCCAAGACCTGTACGAATAGCTTCGATAACGGCCTCTTTGTTGACTATGTTGAGCTTTTTAGCAACATAGGCTCCGAAAATAGCCACATTTGCGCCTCTGGGGTTTTTAACCTCTGCTGCAATTTCATTTGCAGGAATGTAAACTACCTCAATGTCATCGCGATGGCACTTTTCCTCAATAATGCTACTGTTTGCAATAAGAAGACCGCCGGGCTTAACCACTTTTTCAAACTTCAGCATAGAAGGAAGATTCATGGCAATAATCGTGTCGGCAGATGTGACCAAAGGAGAAGCTACGGGTCTATCGGAAATAACGACTGAGCAGTTTGCTGTTCCGCCTCTCATTTCAGGACCATAAGAGGGGAGCCATGAAACATGCTTTCCGGATTGCATGGCTGCTTCTGCAAGGAAAGTACCTATCAAAAGCATGCCTTGTCCGCCGAAACCGGCAAAAATGCATTGTTCTTTCATTTTACTTTGCCCCCTCATCTTTGTAGACACCGAGAGGATAATAAGGAATCATGTTCTCCTCAAGCCACTTGAGAGATTCAACGGGAGAAAGACCCCAGTTGGTCGGACAAGTCGAGAGCAACTCAACTATATTAAGTCCATGTCCCTCGGTTTGATATTTAAATGCCTTCGTTATGGCCTTTTTGGCCTTAATGATATTGGCATTGTTGTTCATGGCAACTCGCTCGGCATAGTAGGTCCCGGGTATTTGCGATAGCATTTCGCAAATACGAATAGGAGCACCACATGTGGCAAGATCACGACCATACGGACTTGTGGTTGTCTTTTGCCCGACAAGAGTTGTGGGAGCCATTTGACCGCCGGTCATACCATAGATAGCGTTGTTGATGAAAATAACGGTGAGTTTTTCGCCTCTGTGTGCGGCGTGTACAATCTCGTTCGTGCCGATTGATGCAAGGTCACCGTCACCCTGATATGTGAAAACTGCTGCATCGGGGAGAACCCTCTTTACTCCGGTCGCAACAGCAGGTGCGCGTCCGTGAGCCGCTTCATACATGTCGCAATTAAAATATTTGTATGCAAAGACGGAGCAACCAACGGGAGCGACTCCGACTACCTTCTCAATGCCCAGTTCTTCTATGACTTCTGCAACCAATCTGTGCGCAATACCGTGATTGCAACCCGGACAATAGTGAAACGGGACATCAGTCAGCATCTTTGGTTTTTCGAATACTACTGCCATTAAAGTTCACTCCTCATCTGCCTGATTTTTTCTGTAATTTCTTCGGAGCTGGGCATATGGCTGCCGTAGCGTCCGTAAAAATCAACATGCTGATCACCGAGAACTGCAAGCTTAACATCTTCCAGCATCTGTCCGGCATTCAGCTCCACATCTAAAACTGCCTTTACTCCGGGGGCGGTGGCAACTTTGTGAAGTTCCTCATAGGGGAAGGGCCAAAGTGTTATGGGGCGGAAGAGACCGATGTTTATGCCCTCTTCCTTGAGTTCGTCGATAGAAGCCTTGCATATACGAGCGACAGTACCGAATGCAGTAATAATAATCTCTGCATTTTCAGTATTGTATGCCTCAAACATTACTTCGTTCTCTTCGATTTTTCTGTAGGTTGCCTGAAGTCTCTCGTTAAGTTCGTCCAGTTCTTCAACTGTTATATAAAGACTGTTTACGATTGCGCGCTTGTGGTTTTCGCTCTCCGGCTCGCCGGAAACCGCCCAGGGTTTTTCTTTGTAATCAATTTTAAAGTCGTGCATTTCTGGAAGCTCTACGGGCTCCATCATTTGGCAAATCATACCGTCGGCGGCGATAAGAACAGGGTTCCTATATTTTTCCGCAAGTTCAAAGGCTTTCGACATGAGATCAACGGATTCCTGTACGCTGGCGGGTGCCAGAACTATTAGACGATAGTCTCCATGACCGCCGCCTTTTGTGGACTGGGCGTAGTCTGCCTGTCCTGCCTGTATGCTTCCGAGACCGGGGCCACCGCGCATAACATTCATTATGACACATGGAATCTCGGAGGCGGCAAGATAAGAGATGCCTTCCTGCTTAAGAGAGACGCCGGGGGAGGAGGAGCTTGTGAGAACACGAGCGCCTGTGCCTGCTGCGCCATAAACCATGTTGATTGCACCAATTTCGCTTTCTGCCTGAAGGAAAGTACCTTCTACTTCAGGCATACGCGCCGACATATACTCGGGAATTTCGGTCTGCGGTGTGATTGGGTAGCCGAAAAAGTAACGACAACCGGCTCTTATGGCCGATTCCGCAATAGCCTCGCTGCCCTTCATGAGAGTTAAAGCCATTTTTCTACCTCCTGCTGCTAAATTTTCTCAATACGAATTACCGAGTCCGGGCAAGTACGGAAGCAAGAGCCGCAGGCAATGCAAGCTTCGACATCTGTAATCTCACACGGATGATAACCCTTTGAGTTGAACTTTGTCGGTGAAAGTCTCAGGATTTGCTTGGGGCATGCCCTAACGCAAAGTCCACAGCCTTTACAAAGTTCTTCGTTGATTGTAAAGTTAACCATTTTCCAACCTCTTTTTTTAGAATTTATCCAAAATTAAGGATCACAAATTAAATACCCTTTCTGGTAAACGAATACCAGTCGCGACGCATGTGTCGCTTAATGGCAAAGGGTGTGCCAACGTATTTAGGGTCGGGATTTCCGGCCAGAAATTCGTCCAGAAGCTCCTGCGTGCCGCAGGTATAAAGGACGGGGATGCCGGTTTTAATCGAGGCTTCTCTCAGCATCTCATATCCGGCAATAAGTTCCTCTCCTGATGTGCGATCAGCCAAGTTGGTGTTATTAACAAAGCCGTTGACTTTAAGTCTTGAATATGCAGCCATATCCTGCATGAGAGAAATAATCTTTTCAGCTGTACCGGCCATGGGACGCCTTACATTTACAACATTAAGCACCTCTAAGCTGCCTTCGGGAAGTTCCATAAAGTTTTGTTTATAGCGTCCGAGAGCCGTTGCACCTGTGGGGTCTCCGCCCACATCAAAAACGACTACATCCCAATCTTGGTCGAATGCGGATTGAACTTCGGCGGGTAATGAAAGCGTTTCAATGTTTGAACACGAAAAATTCGGACTTACAAGCCTGATTTTCTTCTCACTTATAAGATCTCTTCTTTCGCTTAGACGGAAATAGGTGTTTACAAGATCCAAATCGACAAGCTCTACCTTCTTGCCCTGAGCAGCAGCGTTAAAAGCTATGTTCATGGCGACTTCGGTTTTACCGCTGCCGTAATTTCCGATTAGAATGTAAATTTTTTTCATAAATAACTCCAAATGCTGTGGGTTTACTTATTTCTCTTCAAAAGGAGAAAGGGGTCGTCTGTAGTTTCTGAATAGGCAACAAAGTTTGCGCTTTCCCTTATATGCTCGCGCATCAGCTGCCTGGCTAAAGAGGGAATATGCATCTTCATGGCTGTGACAATAGCGGCGTGCTGATTCAAAACCTTTCTTGCCCAAGGATTTTCCTTGCCGGGATCAATAAACTTTGTCCATGAACTCTGGTACATCCTTATGTTAGGCAAAAGCGCATTATAGCTCTTTATTATGTATCTGTTCTGGCAGGATTCTATTAGAAGCTGATGGAAAGGCAAATCAGTCTCCTGCAGAGCCTTTCCGTCGCCGGAAGGGATGGCCTGCTGAAATGCCGTTGCCAATTCCTCAAGTCTTTTTATAGCCTGCGGGTCGGCATTTTCCGCACAGAGGGCGGCGGCTTCACATTCCAGGGCGGCGCGTGCGCTGAAAAGGTCTAAAAGGTCTAAAACATTAATTTCGGCAACATAATAGCCATTGATGCCGGGGTGTGTTACAACAAAACCCATTTCCATAAGCTTTGTCATTGCTTCAGCAACGGGGGTTCTTGAAACACCGAAATCATTTGCAATTTGATTGACATTAAGTTTTGAAGACGGCTTCAAATTTAAGGAAATAATTTCATCATAAATTGCCTGAGCAATGAGATCGCTCAGTTTTGTGAACGGGTTTCTCGTACGGTATTCTTCAATTTTCTGTTTGTCCATATTTCGTCCTCTTAAATTATTTTTTTGCGTGCTTTTTTAAAAATGCAATGCGCTAAAATCATATGGGCTTGAACTTAATCGACATTTTTCACTTTTGTAACTATATATTAGCACTAAAAACTATGAATAATCAACAATTAAGCAAAAAAAATGTATATCAATAAAAGAGATTACTCGAATGGCAATATTTTTGAAAAGTATTAAAATATAAATGTAAATGTGTTCATATGGGCTCTCTGGAAGTGAATAATTATATAATTTAAAAGCAAATGTCAAAAAAACGGACTTATTTTTAAGGGGATAAATATACAAAGCTTCATTAGCAATGACAAACTTTATTTTTTGGCTGCATTGTGTTAAAATCTTTTGAGAATCAAAACAGTTTTTCAAACGAAAGGCAGAAGCTAAATGGGACTTTTTGATAAAATATTCGGAACACACTCAGAGCGAGAGCTAAAAAAGATAGATCATCTTGTAAACAAGGTAGAAACTCTGGAGTCCGTAATGCAGCAAAAGAGTGATTCGGAACTTAGAGAGCTTACGCTTACTTATAAAGAAAGAATAGCCGCCGGAGAAACGCTTGAAGATATTTTACCTGAGGCATTTGCCACTGCGCGTGAGGCGGCTTGGCGTGTTTTGGGCATGAAACCATACAGAGTTCAGATAATAGGCGGCATTGTTTTGCATCAGGGCAGAATAGCCGAGATGAAGACAGGTGAGGGCAAAACTCTCGTTGCCGTTATGCCTGCGTATCTAAACGCTCTGGAGGGCAAGGGAGTCCATATTGTCACGGTTAACGACTACCTTGCTAAGAGAGACAGCGAGTGGATGGGCAAGGTTTACAGGTTTTTGGGGCTTGAGGTAGGGCTTATTATACATGGGCTCAGCTCCGAGGAGCGTAGAGCGGCCTATAGTGCGGATATAACCTATGGCACAAACAATGAAATGGGATTCGACTACCTTAGAGACAATATGGCGCTCTATAGTAATGACATGGTTCAGCGAGGCCACCATTTTGCTATTGTTGACGAGGTTGACTCGATACTTGTTGACGAGGCCAGAACACCCCTTATTATTTCAGGACAGGGCGATGAATCTACCGATTTATATAAAAAGGCGGATGCCTTGGTCCGCTCAATGAGATGCATGGTTGTGACTCATGTTGACGAAAAGGAAGAGGAAGACGAGAACATAAATGTAGATTATATTGTCGATGAAAAATCCAAGACAGCCACGCTCACGGCTCGAGGCACCGAGAAAAGCGAGAGATATTTCGGTATAGAAAACCTTTCGGATCTTGAAAACTCGACAATAGCGCACCACGTAAATCAGTCTCTCAAGGCTTACGGCACAATGAAGAGAGATATTGATTATGTCGTAAAAGACGGAGAGGTAATAATTGTAGACGAGTTTACCGGCCGCCTCATGTTAGGCAGACGATATTCCGAAGGCTTGCACCAAGCAATAGAGGCGAAGGAAAGAGTCGATGTTCAGAAAGAGAACAAGACTTTGGCTACGATTACCTTCCAGAACTATTTCAGACTTTATAAAAAACTGTCGGGAATGACAGGTACCGCTCTCACCGAGGCGGAAGAGTTTGAAACAATATACTCATTGGACATCATAGAAATTCCGACCAACAAGCCCGTGATAAGAATAGACAATGCCGATGTAGTGTATAAAAACGAGAACGGCAAAAACAGGGCGATAATAGAGCAAATAGTAACCTGTCACGAAAAAGGTCAGCCGGTTCTTGTCGGCACTATATCAATTGAAAAAAGTGAGGAGATATCCTCGCTACTGAAAAAGAGAAAAATCGAGCACAATGTTCTAAATGCCAAACAGCATGATAAAGAAGCTGAGATTGTAGCTCAGGCAGGCAAATTCGGCGCGGTAACAATAGCCACAAACATGGCCGGCCGCGGAACAGACATTGTTTTGGGCGGCAACGCTGAATTTCTCGCAAAAAAAGACCTCAAGTCTGCAGGGTTTGATGATGAAATAATAGCCGAGGCTACCGGATACTCCGATACATCCGACGAAGAGGTATTAAAAGCCAGAGCAATGTATGCCGAACGATATTCCGAGCATAAAAAGGTAACGGATGTCGAAGCAAGAAGAGTAAAGGGAGTCGGAGGCCTATATATTTTAGGAACCGAGCGTCACGAGTCGAGGCGTATAGATAACCAGCTCAGAGGCCGTTCAGGAAGACAGGGCGACCCCGGTGAAAGCCGATTCTATATAGCGCTTACCGATGATATCATGAGACTTTTCGGGTCTGAGAGAATAATGGGCGCCATGGAGAAGCTCGGAATGGAAGAGGACATGCCCCTCGACAACAAGCTTCTTTCAAATTCGATTGAACAGGCTCAGAAGACCGTAGAAAGCAGGAACTTTCAGGTTAGGAAAAATGTCATAGAGTTTGACGATGTAATGAATGTTCAAAGAAATCTCATATACGGCGAGAGACACAAGGTTTTATTCGGAGAAGACCTTAAAGATTATATACTCAAGATGCTTGAGGAGTATGTTTCATCCACGATAGACGGCATAGATTTTTCGGGAAAAAGCGCTGTAGGTGAAGTTCTATCCCACTTTAAATATGTTGTTTTAAGCGATTCGGATGTTTCCAATTTAAGAAGAGCGCTCGACTCGGATGCTTCAAAAGAAGAAGTTGAAGAAGCTGTGCTCGAAACGGCTGTTTTAAACTATGAGGCCAGAGAAAAAGAATTCGGGCTCATGCCCGATGGAAGACCATTCATGAGAGAACTCGAGAGAGTGGTTCTTCTCAGAGTCGTAGACGAGTATTGGATGGAGCATCTCGAGTCGATGAATGAGCTTAGAAGAGGTGTGGGCCTGCGCGGATACGGTAATGTTAAACCGGTTGATGCTTATAAAAAAGAGGGATACGAAATATTTGATGCAATGGTCAGCGGCATAAAGGAAGAGACTGTCAGAAGACTGTTTACGGTAAGAGTCCGTAAACCCGAGACTCTTGAGCGAAAGAGCGTTGCCAAAAATATTGCGGCGGGAAGAGAGGGTGACGGAACGCTGAAAAAAGCACCGGTAAAAAAGACTAAAAAACCGGGGAGAAACGATCCGTGTCCCTGCGGTAAGCTTAGGCCAAACGGTCTTCCTATGAAATATAAGGACTGCTGTGGCAGAAACGATTAAAAATGGCATTTATAGAAAAGAAAAAAGGAAATTTGTTATATTTAATTTCCGATAAGATTAAAACTAAACACGCATTTACGACAAGATTCGGAGGAGTGAGCTCGGGCGGATTTTCATCATTGAACTTCGGATATATGAGGGGAGATCCCGATGATAATGTGAACGAAAACTTTCGGATTTTGGGCGAAGTATTTAATATTAATCCTTTTAAAGCTGGGTTTACACGCCAGGTTCACGGCTCCGATGTACATCTCATAGGAGAGTCGGATTTACGAGTCCCATCAGACTTTAACAGGCCTGATTGTGATGCTGTGGTTACAACTTTAAGAGAAACACCTATTTTTTGCTTTGTAGCTGATTGCACGCCGATTTTGCTCTATGATGACGAAAATAAGGTGGCGGCAACTGCGCACTGCGGCTGGAGGAGTTCGGTAAGCGACATTCTTAAAAATACACTGGAGCTTATGAAAAAACAGGGTGCGAAATCTCAGAATGTTGTCGCAGCGATAGGGCCTTCAATCGGACAGTGCTGCTTTGAAGTAGGGGATGATGTAGCGGAGGCGCTCGAGGATTATATAGGCCCTAAGTTTGAACAAGTTTTAAAATCGGGCAATCGAGAGGGCAAGTACTATGCAGATCTCAAGCTTGCCAATGCGATAAGACTTGCCGAGCTTGGTGTTTTAAGTGATAATATAGATATTTGCGCAGAATGCACAAAGTGTAAAAACGAGAAGTTTTGGTCACATAGACATGTCGGACTAAACGACAGAGGCTCTCAGTGTGCATTTATTTCTATAGAGTGAGGCTGAAATGAAGAAACATATATTATTAATAGTATTGATTATAATTACTTTATCGGCGTTGGCGCTTATGTTTTTGTCTGCCTGTGGCGGAGAAAAAGAAAGCGAAAGTACTCCGCCGCCGGAAACTGAGAATGAAAGCGGAAAAAAAGATGGCAGCTTGTCGTTTTCGCTCAACTCTAACAAGTCCGACAGCTTCAATCCCTATCAAACTAAAACCCAGGAAAATATGATTGTGGCGCAGCTTATGTATGAAAATATTTTCGAAGTGGATGAAAACTATAATCTGACCTCAAATGTCATTACCGAAAAAGAATCGCGGGACAATATGTGGATTTTCAAAGTAGATACATCCATAATAATGCACGACGGCTCCAACTTATCCGCAAAAGATTTGGTTTACTCTCTTTCCCAAGCATTTGGTTCAACCCGCTTTCGTGGACGCTTTAACACTTATCAGGGAGCTATGGCATCCGGGGATGATACCCTGATAATTTCTACAAAAAAAACGAATAAGATGCTTCCTTATATTTTGAATGTGCCCATAATTAAGGCCGGTCAAGGAAAAGAGACTGCGCCGGTTGGCTGTGGTCCCTACATGCTTTCGGAAGACGGAAACAGCTTGGTTGCTTTTGATGAGTACAAACAAAGAGATAGCTTACCATTTGAAACAATAGAGCTTAAAGAGTTTGTAACTATCGAAGAGAGAATAGATGCATTTGAAGATGGCGAGGTCAATCTTGTTGTTAATGACAGAACGGGCAAAAACAGCTTGGGTTATGGCGGCAAAAATGAGATAAGATATTTTACAACGATGAATCTTCACTATTTCGGATTCAATATGACTGACGATTTTGTAGCAAAGCCGGGTGTTCGATATGCCATGCAGTTTGCTTTAAACAGAGAAGAAGCGGCAAAAGTGTTTTTGAACAACAATGCGCTTCCGACTGTTGCGGCAGTTCACCCCAGGTCCGAGTTATATAATAAAAATTTGGCGAGAAGTGTAAACTTTAATATGGAAAACTGCCTGGTAAGTCTTGCCAATGCGGGAGTAATCGATGCAGATAATGACGGAAAACTTGAAAACATGATGTACGGTATTCCGGTTGAGATAAATGTCGATCTCATTGTATGCGCAGACGGCGCCGGCAAGGGAGATATTGCAAGAAAGTTTGCCAAGGAGCTTTCCAACATAGGTGTGACCGTGAGTGTCAGGGAACTCAGCTGGCAAGACTATGTAACGGCGCTGAAGGAAGGCGAGTTTGACATGTACTATGCTGAAGTTAAAATTCCGGGAGATTTTAACATTCAGAACATGTTCGAAGAAGAGGGGAGTTTAAACTACGGCAATATAAAGGATGACGAGCTCCTTCTTGTTATAGATGAGTTTTTGGCTGCCGGTGATGACACAAGAGCAGACAAATGCTATAATATGATGAATGTGTTTATAAACAAGTCTCCGATAATACCGATTTGCTTTGAGCGAAGAGAGCTTATTATGCAAAGAAATGCCGTAACCGGCGTAGACCCCTGCAGTGGGAATGTGTTTTTAGGAATCGCAAATTGGCGAGTACACAACAGGTGAGGAGAAGGTAATATGACAGATAGAGAACTTATGGACATTGCTCGCAAGGCTTCGGAAAATGCTTATGCTCCATACTCGAGATTTAAGGTAGGGGCGGCCTTGGAAACAGAAGGTAGGCAGGTGTTTACAGGGTGCAATGTTGAGAATGCCGCGCTAGGCTCAACAATTTGCGCAGAGAGAACGGCTGCCACAAAGGCGGTCTCCGAAGGATATACCAAATTTAAAAGAATAGCCATATGGGCGGAAGGCAACGATTATTGTTTGCCTTGCGGAGCCTGCCGACAGGTTTTGGCAGAGTTTTGTGATGACATGGAAGTGCTTTGCGCTAAGGCGGGCGGACGATATGTAAGCTATAACCTCAGCGAGCTTCTTCCTCACAGGTTTAATTTTTAGTTAAGAGTAAAGTTCGTTTTGCGGACTTATTTTAAGGAAAATGAAAAACAACAAAGTTATTATAATCACAATTATGCTTTTAATAATTATAATTGTGGTACCACAAGTCAACATATATGCAGCCCGGCAATATTCCGATGTTCCGGAAAGTGCCTGGTATGCATCTTTCGTCAACATTATCTCATCGAAGGGTGTAGATTTGAGCGAAGATGATGAGTTTGTGCCGAGAGAACAGATTAGCCGTGCAGATTTTATGAGTTGGCTTTCTTCTTTTGCGGGGCTTAAAACTCAAAACACAGAGATTAACGAACATTGGGCAGAGCCGTATTGGTATATGATGAGTGAGGTTGGATTGTTAGAGGGTCTTAGCATTCAGCCTAAAGCAGAGGAGCTTGAAACATCGCTGAGCAGATATGAAATGCTTGTTATTATGGGCAATCTGGTTTTCAATCTTAATGGAGAGGAGCCCGTTAAGCTTATTAATCCGGCTGAATCGATAGGCGACTATGATGTTATAGGCAGCGCATACAGAGGGACACTGGAGCAGCTTTTCGGTAAGGGTATTGTCTCCGGTATTGACGAGAAAGGCAGTTTTTGCGGCAACAGGCCTCTTACGAGGGCAGAGGCGGCAAAGGTTATTGTATGTGGCCTTATGCCGGAATACAGAGAAGACAGAAGTGAAATAACCGTTTCTGCAGAAAAGGACGATGAACCTAACACTTTTTATCAAAAGGGACTAGGGGAGACCGAGCAGAAAAAGGCTTCAAGTCAGCAAGCTGCAATACCAAGCGCGCCTAAGCCAACACCGGTTCCCACACCGAAACCGACATCGACTCCCACACCGAAACCGGTAGCAACGGCGAACCCTCAGCCGACACAGGCTCCCACAGTCTCGCAAACTCCGGAGCCAACGCCGGTTCCGGCTGCTGTACCGACTCCACAGCCGACACCGCTTCCAACGCCTGCCCCAACGCCGCAGCCGACACCGGTTCCGCAGCAGACCGAGCCTCCGGCACCGCCTCCGCCGCCAATGGAGCCGAGCGGCAACTCCCCGTCACAGTCGTTTGCCTTTAGATACAGAGGAATGTCAACTGCCGAGCGCAGACTTGCCTTGTTCGGAGATGAAAATAAAACCCATTTTAAAAGTGTCGAAGATGCAAACGGATATGTGATAAATGTATCTGTAAGTGTATGGGATTTGACTCAGGCCGGACAGTGGTATTCCAAAACCATAACTCTTCAGGTTAACAGGGTAGTTGCAGAAGAGGTGAAGGGCATCTTTTCTACTATATATAATCTGCCCGAATCCGAACGCTTTCCGATATCCTATGTGGGAAGCGCTAGGTATTCTGATACTATGAGACACTCTTGGGGATGCGCCCTTGATATTAACGCCAACTACAATTACTACAGAAATCATGTCACAGGATACCAGGTGGGGCAGTACTGCTATCTAAACAGCGACAGTCCCTACTGCATTAAGCCCGACAGTGCAGTTGTAAGAGCTTTTGCCAACTATGGCTGGGGCTGGGGCGGAAGCGGATGGACAAGTGCTGTAGACTATATGCATTTCAGCATTTTATCGACGGGCGGCTGATATTTAAATTAGATTGTCAATATAATAAGGTATAAAAACGGCAATTTGCCGTTTTTATACCTTATTAAAATTAAAGAGATAAAACATTATAATCAAAAAAACAAAAAATAAATATAAAATGCTTGACAAGCAAGCGGGTATTTGGTATTATCCTTAGGCGTCTGCAAAGAAACAGATGTATTTCATGCGAAGAAGCGGGAGATTGCGGCGGCAGAGCCGGTAACTTTCGTGGAGTATGTCCGGCGCATAAGAATGCGCGAAATCGGGCGGAGGGACATCTTCTTTACATGGCGTATATCGGGTGAAAATTAAAATGTCGGCCTTAGCCGGCAAATTTTTAGGCCACCGACTGATACGCACGGATAAGTGTATAGTTAATGTCCACCGTACCAATGGGCGATATGCCTAAGTACGAAAACTGGAGGAAAAAATGGCAAACAACAAAATGATTCGCATTAAGCTGAAGGCGTATGACCATCAGCTGATTGACAAGGCTGCAGCAACAATCGTTGAAACAGCGAAGCGCACAGAGTCTAAGGTTTCGGGACCGATTCCGTTGCCCACAGACAAAGAAATTATTACGATTTTACGCGCTGTTCACAAGTATAAGGATAGCAGAGAGCAGTTTGAAAGACGCACCCACAAGAGACTTATTGATATCACAAGACCCACGCAGAAGACTGTTGATGCTCTCATGAGCTTAGAGCTTCCCGCAGGTGTCGAGATAGAAATTAAGCTCTAAAAAGTGCCGTCAAACGCGCTTACGAGGTCAAGTTGATTAAGTTCAACCAATAACCAAAGGAGGAAAATTGATGAAAGCAGCCATTATTGGCAAGAAGGTCGGGATGACACAGATCTTCGATGAAACAGGAAAGGTTATCCCCGTTACACTGATTGAAGCGGGGCCCTGCGTAGTTACACAGAAAAAGACCGAATGCAAAGAGGGTTATTCTTCTGTACAGTTCGCTTATGGAGAGGTTTCCGAATCTTCTCTCACAAAGCCCGAAAAGGGACATCTCAGCAAGTCGGGAAATCACAATCTCAAGCATTTGCATGAGTTTAAACTTGATAATGTCGCAGATTTCAATGTTGGCGATGTTATCAGATCTGATATATTCAAAGAAGGCGACAATGTCGATATAACAGGCATAAGTAAAGGTAAAGGTTACCAAGGCGTAATCAAGCGCCACAATGCTGGAAGAACACCCAGTTCACACGGCGGCGGCCCCGTCCACAGACATGCGGGTTCCATGGGTGCAGCTGCTTACCCTGCGAAAATTTTTAAAGGTAAGATGGGCGCAGGTCAGATGGGCAACGAGCAGGTCACAGTTCAAAATCTTGATGTAGTTAAGATAGATCCCGAGCTCAACATGTTAGTGGTAAGAGGCGCAGTTCCCGGACCTCGCGGCGGCTTGGTTTATGTTACAAGCTCCATGAAGAAGAAGAGGCGTGTCGGCCCTGCAACTCCCACAATAAGCACCAACCCGCAGAAGCGTTCTGCAAGAGGCTAAGAGAGGAGAATAAGAAATGCCTAAAGCAATAATCTATAATATGCAAGGTAAAAAGCTTGGCGAGTACGAACTCTCTGAGGCTGTCTTCGGAGTAGAGCCCAATATGGCAATGCTCCATGCATCAGTTCGAAGCCATCTTGCCAACAAGAGACAGGGTACACAGAGTGCTCTCACTAAGGGAGAGGTCAGCTATTCAACAAGAAAGCCATGGCGTCAAAAAGGCACCGGTCGCGCCAGAGCCGGTTATGCAGGTTCTCCTGTTTGGAGACACGGCGGCGTGGCATTTGCGCCGAAGCCGCGCAGTTACAGCTTCAGCCTCAACAAGAAGGCCAAGAGAGTTGCCATGAAGAGCGCATTATCCGTTAAGGCTCAGGGAAATAACATTCTTGTAATCGATAAGCTTATGGCCGAGGAGATTAAGACCAAGCCTTTCGTATCTCTTCTAAACAAGCTCGGAGTTACCGGAAAAGCAATGTTTATAACTGAGAATGTCGATCATGCAGTTGTTAAGAGCACTCGCAACATTCCCGGTGTCAAGACTACGACGGCTACAATTATTTCGCCTTATGAGCTTTTAAACAGCGATACACTTATCATAGATAAGGCCGCTCTTTCAAAGATTGAGGAGGTATTTGCGTAATGTCTACAGCTTACGATATTATTATTCGACCAATCGTAACAGAACAGTCGATGGAAGATTTAGACATCAAAAAGTATAGCTTTGAAGTTTTGAAAACAGCCAATAAAATTGAAATTAAAAAAGCAATAGAAGAGATTTTTGGTGTAACAGTAATCAAGGTAAACACAACAATCGTCGAAGGCAAGAAAAAGCGCACGGGCGCATATCCTGCCGGCTATACAAAAACCTGGAAAAAGGCAGTTGTAAAGCTTAGTGAAGACAGCAAGCCCATCGAGATTTTCGAAGGCATGGTATAAGGGGGATTAATTAGATGTCAATAAAATTTTATAGGCCGACTACTCCCTCAAGACGCCAGATGAGCGTTTCAGGTTTCGATGGAGTTGATAAGAAGGCAAAGCCGGAAAGAAGCCTCACAGAAGTCAAGAAAAAGCATTCCGGACGCAACAACCACGGACGCATTACAGTTAGACACAAGGGCGGAGCAAACCGCAGAAAGTTCCGCATAATCGACTTTAAGCGTAAAAGAATTGATGAAGAAGCAACGGTCTTAAGGCTTGAGTACGATCCCAACAGATCCGCATTTATTGCACTTTGCGAATTTGAAGACGGCGAGCGTATTTATATTCTTGCACCCGTTGGCCTCAAGGCCGGAGACAAAGTTGTCTCTTCAGCTGAAGCCGACATTAAGCCGGGCAACTGCCTGCCGATAGCCAACATTCCTGTCGGTACGGTTATTCACAACATTGAGCTTTATCCCGGAAAGGGAGCACAGCTTGTTCGCTCGGCAGGCGTTTCCGCTCAGCTTATGGCTAAAGAAGGCAGCCTTGCAACAGTAAGACTTCCTTCCGGAGAGTACAGAAAGGTCAGAATGGAGTGTAAAGCTTCAATAGGCCAAGTCGGAAATATCGATCATGCCAACATTAATTTAGGTAAGGCCGGACGCAAGCGTCACATGGGCATAAGACCTACGGTCAGAGGTTCAGCCATGAACCCCGTTGACCACCCGCACGGCGGCGGTGAGGGCAAGTCCCCGATAGGAATGCCAAGCCCTGTAACACCTTGGGGCAAGCCGACACTCGGATACAAGACGCGCAAGACAAAGAACCGCAGCAACAAGTACATTGTCAAGCGTCGCGGTAATTAAGGAGGAAGTTTAATGAGCAGAAGTTTAAAAAAGGGACCATTTGCGGCACCCGAGCTTTTAAAGCGTATAGATGAGCTCAACCAGGCCGGAGAAAAAAAGGTTCTAAAGACATGGAGCCGCTCCTCAACGATTTTTCCTTCTTTTGTCGGACATACTATAGCGGTACATGACGGTCGCAGACATGTGCCCATCTATATTACGGAAGACATGGTCGGACATAAGCTTGGCGAGTTTGCACCCACAAGGACTTTCCGTGGCCATGTGGGCGGCAAGACACGCTGATAAGGGGGTTAAATCATGGTAGAACGCAAAACTGCAACTGCAGAGATGAAATATGTGAGAATGTCTCCTCGCAAGCTACAGATTATTTGCGATATTATTCGTGGCAAGGATACAAAGCTTGCAAGAGCATTGCTTGAGCACACTCCAAAAATCGGACGCGAGCCTCTCATAAAGGTTTTGGACAGCGCTGTTGCCAATGCCGAAAATAACTTTGAGATGGATGCTGATAAGCTTTACATTGAAAAAGTTTTTGTAAACGGCGGACCGATTCTCAAGAGAGGAAGACCCCGTGCACATGGAAGAATGTTCAGAATTAATAAACGCACCAGTCACATCACGCTCGTTGTAGCAGAAAGGGATTAAGGAGGAACAGAATATGGGACAAAAAGTTAATCCTCATGGCCTGCGAGTCGGAGTAATTAAAGATTGGGATTCGCGTTGGTTTGCAAGAAGCGATAAAGTTCCCGATCTTATTGTTGAGGACAAGAAGATTAGAGAATTTCTAAAAAAAGAACTCTTTTCAGCGGGTGTACCGAAAATTGAGATTGAGAGAGATAATACAAAAGTAAAGATTTTTGTTCATTGCTCCAGACCGGGAGTCGTTATCGGCAAGGGCGGCTCAGAGATAGAGCGCCTTCAAGGTTTGGTTTCGAAGATGGTCGGAAAGAATGTTTCGATTTCGGTAGTAGAAGTCAAGAATCCCGATACATCAGCGCAACTAGTTGCCGAGAACATTGCCTCTCAGCTAGAGAGAAGAATTGGCTTTAGAAGAGCAATGAAGAACTCCATCGGCCGTGCAATGCGCACAGGCGCAAAGGGAATTAAAATTCTTTGCTCCGGACGTCTCGGCGGCGCCGAAATTGCCAGAAGTGAGCATTATCACGAAGGAACTATTCCTCTGCAAACTTTAAGAGCTGATATAGAGTACGGCTTTGCCGAGGCAAAGACCACCTATGGCAGAATCGGAGTTAAGGTTTGGATTTATAAAGGCGAAGTTCTCTCACAGTCACTCAGAACAACTCCGAGAACGCTTGATCTTAGCAAACCCTTGGATAACCGCAGAAATCGCGACGATAGACGCGGCGGCAACCGAGGCTCCTATAACAGAGGCAACCGTGATGGAGGAAGAAGCAATTTCAATCGTGATAACCGGAGACAGTCGGGCGGATATCGCAGAGCACCCGGGGAGCAGAATGAAGCTAAAGATGCTTCGAAAGGAGGCGGCAACTGATGTTAATGCCCAAAAGAGTTAAGTACCGCAGAGTACATCGCGGCCGTATGACGGGTAAGGCTACACGCGGAAACAAGATTTCATACGGTGAATATGGTCTTGTGGCGATGGAGCCCTCATGGATAACCTCAAACCAGATAGAGGCAGCCCGTATAGCCATGACAAGATATACAAGGCGTGGCGGCAAGGTTTGGATAAAGATATTCCCACACAAGCCGGTTACAAAGAAACCCGCCGAAACCCGTATGGGTAAAGGTAAGGGCGCACCTGAGTTTTGGGTAGCAGTTGTTAAGCCGGGCAGAGTTATGTTCGAGATCGCTGGGGTCTCTGAGCAGGCTGCCAAAGAAGCACTTAGACTTGCAGGCCATAAATTGCCCTGCAAAACAAAGATTGTAAGTGCGAAGGAACTCGAATTAGGCGGTGAATAAGATGAAAGTTAATGAAATTCGTTCCATGTCCGCCCAAGAGCTGGAGCAGAAGTTGGTTGAACTCAAGAAGGATCTCTTCATGCTCAGAATGCAGCATGCCACAAATCATCTTGATAATCCCACAAAAATATCTGATACACGCCGCAGTATTGCCAGAGTCAAGACTGTAATGCGCGAAAAGCAGCTTGGACGTTGAGGAGGAAGCGTATTATGGATGAAATTAGAACAAGTTCAAGAAAGACACGCGTAGGCAAGGTTGTTTCAGACAAGATGGATAAAACAATCGTTGTTCTTGTCGAAGAGCGTGTTGCCCATAAGAGATATAAAAAAATTATAGCTCGTTCATATCGTCTCAAGGCGCATGATGAGCTTAATGAGTGTCGCATTGGCGACAAGGTCCGTGTAATGGAGACCCGTCCTCTTTCCAAGGATAAGAGATGGCGTTTGGTCAACATTATCGAGAAGGCTAAATAAGGAGGCGTCTTAATGATACAGCAAGAGAGTTTTCTTAAGGTTGCCGACAATTCAGGCGCAAAAGAAATAAAATGCATAAGAGTTCTTGGCGGTACAAGGCGCAGATACGCCGGTATAGGCGATATCATAGTCGCTTCCGTTAGGAAAGCAAATCCCGGCGGCCAGGTTAAAAAGGGCGATGTTGTTAAAGCTGTCATAGTTCGTACTGCAAAGGCCACAAGACGCCAAGATGGTACCTATGTACGATTTGATGAAAATGCCGCTGTCATTATTAAGGAAGACAGAAATCCCACGGGAACACGCATATTTGGGCCTGTTGCCCGAGAGCTTCGAGAGAAGAACTATATGAAGATTCTTTCGCTTGCTCCGGAAGTCATATAGGAGTGTGCGGCAAATGAATATAGTTAAGAATGATAAGGTAGTTGTCCTTTCAGGAAAAGATAAGGGCAAAGAAGGCGAAGTCCTTGCAGTATTCCCCAAAGAAGGCAAAGTTCTTGTTAAGGGAGTTTCGGTTGCTTCAAAACATCAGAAACCCAGGAAACAGGGAGAAGAGGGCGGTATAATCAAGCTTGAAACACCAATAAATGCTTGCAAAGTTATGGTTGTTTGCAAAAAGTGCAATAAGCCCACCAGAGTAGCTCACAAGCTTTCTGAAAATGGTAAAAAAGCGCGTGTTTGTAAACACTGTGGCGCAGAGCTGTAAGGAGGGCGCTCGTAGTGAACAGAATGAAAGAAAAATATCAAAATGAGATAGCTCCCGAGCTTATGAAGCAGTTTAACTATAAGAGTGTTATGCAAATTCCTCGACTCGAGAAGATAACTGTTTCGGTTGGATGCGGAGACTGTAAAGATAACGCAAAGGCTCTTGAGGCCGTTATTAAGGATATTAGCGCAATAACCGGTCAGCACGCAGTTGCTACGGTTGCAAAAAAATCCGTTGCAAACTTTAAGCTTCGTGAAGGCATGAATGTCGGCGTAAAGGTAACGCTTAGAAAAGACCGCATGTGGGAGTTTTTAGACAGACTTTTTAATGTTGCGCTGCCGCGTGTACGAGACTTTAGAGGTATTTCCGCCGATGCATTTGACGGCAGAGGAAACTACAGCCTCGGTCTTAAAGAGCAGATCATTTTCCCGGAAATCGATTATGATAAGATTGACAAGCTTCGCGGTATGAACATATCAATCACCACAACAGCAAAGACAGATGAGGAAGCTCGCGCACTTCTCAGTCTGCTCGGAGCACCGTTTAAAACAGCGTGAGGAGGAGTAATTAAGTTATGGCAAAAAAATCACTTAGGTTAAAACAAGCACGCCCCGCAAAGTATTCCACTCGTGCATATAATCGTTGTAGGATTTGCGGAAGACCCCACGCTTATTTAAGAAAATTCGGTGTCTGCCGTATATGCTTTAGAGAGCTTTCATATAAGGGAGAAATTCCCGGAGTGAGAAAAGCGTCCTGGTAATTTTCCGGGTCACGGATGGTGATTGCCTCTTCTCTTACTTATTAAGAGGAGGGGAACATCACCACCTAAACCGCTTGTAAGCGGTAACTCTGTATTATAGGAGGATATTTATGCAAATTACAGACCCCATTGCCGATATGCTCACACGCATACGCAATGCTGCAAACGCAAGTCACGAGAAGGTGGACATTCCCGCTTCAAAGATGAAGAAGGCGATAGCTGAAATCTTGCTTAAAGAAGGCTATATAAAAGACTATAAGCTTTCTGAAGGCGGAGTTCAGGGTGTTATTACAATTTATCTCAAATATTTGCCCGGCAAAGAAAAGGCCATACAGGGCCTTCAAAGAGTTTCTAAGCCGGGACTTAGGGTTTATGCCGGTGCCGGTGAAATACCCTATGTACTTAAAGGTTTAGGCATCGCAATTGTTTCAACATCCAAAGGTGTGATGACAGATAAAGATGCAAGAAAGCTCAATGTAGGCGGCGAAGTTCTCGCCTTTGTTTGGTAGGAGGGTTTAATATGTCAAGAATTGGAAGAGAGCCCATTGTTATTCCTGCCGGAGTCGAGATTGAAGCGAAGGAAGGAAATGTTATCACGGTAAAGGGACCTCAGGGTGTGCTTACACGCAGCTTTAGTCCCAAGATGGAGATCAAGCTTGAAGAGGGAAAGATTCATGTTCTTCGCTCAAGTGATGACAATGAAACGCGCAGTATTCACGGCCTTACAAGAACGCTTATCAACAACATGGTTATTGGCGTAACCGAGGGATTTAAGAAAACTTTAGTTATAAGCGGAACGGGATACAGGGCAGAGAAAAAGGGCAACGAGCTTGTTATGAAGCTTGGATTCAGCCACGATGTAATTGTTAAGGAAACCGATATTATTAAAATCGAAGTTCCCGATGCAACCCATGTTATTATAAAAGGCTGTGATAAAGAACTTGTTGGTCAATTTGCAGCGGATGTCAGAGGTCACCGTCCTCCCGAACCCTATAAGGGCAAAGGAATCAGGTATGTTGATGAGTATGTACGCCGTAAAGACGGCAAGACCGGCGCGTAAAGTGAGGTGTGTTTGAATGATTAAAAAGATAGATAAAAATGTTAAGCGTCAACAGCGCCACGCCCGCGTTCGCGGAAAAGTCAGTGGTTGCTCCGAACGCCCCAGACTATGCGTATTTCGCAGCAGCAAAAACATTTATGCACAGCTCATAGATGATGTTAAGGGCCACACACTTTGCTCTGCATCAAGTGTTGAGAAAGAATTTGAAGGCGGATCAAACATTGATGCCGCCAAGGAAGTTGGCAAGATGCTTGCAGAGAGAGCCAAAACACTTGGTATTGAGAGTGTAGTTTTCGATCGCGGCGGCTATTTATATCACGGTCGTGTCAAGGCTTTGGCCGAAGGCGCTCGTGAAGCCGGACTTCAGTTTTAAGAAAGGAGGAAACAATTATGTCATATACAAATAACACAAACAGTAAAGACAGACGCAGCAGGGATAGACGCAGTCGTCAAGAGGAAGAACCGAAGGAGTTTATCGAAAAAGTTGTTTCCTTAAATCGAGTCAGCAAGACGGTTAAGGGCGGACGAGTAATCAAATTTTCCGCACTTTGTGTTGTTGGCGATGGAAAAGGCAAGGTTGGATACGGACTTGGTAAGGCCAACGAGGTTTCAGAGGCAATAAGAAAGGGTCTTGAGGATGCCAAAAAGAACATGCACAAGATAACTATAGTTGATGAAACAATTCCTCATGATGTAGTCGGCAAGTTTGGAGCAGGCGTAGTTCTTATGAAGCCGGCACCCGAAGGAACCGGTGTTATTGCGGGAGGTCCCGTCCGTGCAATCGTTGAAGCAGTCGGCATTAAGAACATAAGAACAAAGAGCCTTCGTTCAAATAATCCGGTCAATGTAGTTGCAGCAACAATGATGGGTCTTCGTTCACTTCGAGATGTAAATCAGGTGGCAGCCTATAGATCCAAGAGCCCTGAAGAGATTTTGGGTTAAGGAGGCCTCTATTATGGAAAAAACAATTAAGATTACGCTTGTTAAGAGCTTAAATGGAAGACATGATAAGCACATTCGTACAGCTCATTCGCTAGGACTGAGAAAGATTGGAGATGAAACTCTTCAGCCTGACAATGTCTGCACCAGAGGTAAAATTGAGCTTATATCATATCTTATCGATGTTACGGAAGCTTAAGGAGGACTCATTATGAAACTCAGTGAACTTTCACCTGTCTCGGGTAGCACAAAAGAACCCAAGCGCAAGGGCAGAGGTCATGGTAGCGGCAACGGCAAAACCGCCGGCCGCGGACATAAAGGACAGAAGGCCAGGAGTGGCGGAAAGCCCCGCATCGGTTTTGAAGGCGGACAGATGCCTTTCTCGAGAAGAGTGCCTAAGAGAGGCTTTAACAATATATTTGCAAAGCCCCTCACTGCATTAAATCTCGACAGGCTTCAGGGCTTTGAAGCCGATACTGTTGTTGATGCAGCCCTTCTCGTTGATGAAGGGATAATCAGCAAATGCGAATATGGAATCAAGATTTTAGGAAACGGAGAAATATCAAAGCCGTTACACATAAAAGCCGCTGCTTTTTCGGCGCTGGCTAAAGAGAAGATTGAAAGTGCAGGCGGGAAGGCCGAGGTGGTCTAATTGCTTAAAACTCTAAGGGCCGCGTGGAAGATTGACGAAATAAGAAGTAAGTTGCTCTTTACCTTATTTATAATCTTACTCTACCGTATTGGCAATGCAGTGCCTGTTCCGTATGTTGATACAGCTAAACTTGCGCAATATTTCAGCAGTATGAGCAATACTGTATTGGGATTATGGAACACGATGTCCGGAGGAGCTTTTTCTCAGGCAACAATATTTGCTTTGAGTATTCAGCCGTATATCAACGCTTCTATTATTATTCAGCTTCTGACAATTGCCATACCTGCGTTGGAAAGACTCCAGAAAGAGGGTGGCGAAGAAGGAAAAAAGAAGATTGCAGCTATAACCAGATATTCCACAGTTGCTATCGGTCTTATCCAGGGATTTGCGTATTACACACTGATTAAGAACAATCAGATGCTTCGTGAAGACGGGATAGGTATTTGGCCGGCTATTGTAATTATTGCAACATTTATGGCCGGTTCGGCCCTTGTAATGTGGCTGGGCGAACAGATTACGGAGTTTGGTGTAGGAAACGGCATTTCAATAATTCTGTTTGTAAGCATTGTCTCAAGATTCCCGGTTGGTGTTATCAGAATGGTAACCAGCGTTGCTCAGGGTACTTTAGCATGGTGGACCGCGTTGCTGCTGCTTATCGGAGCAGTTGCGATTATTGTTCTGATTGTAATTGTCAATGATTCCGAGCGTCGCTTGCCGGTTCAATACTCGAAGCGAGTTGTAGGAAGAAAACTCTATGGGGGGCAGTCTACACATCTGCCAATGAAGTTAAATATGTCGGGCGTTCTTCCGGTAATTTTTGCACAGTCGATAGCTTCCATACCTGCTACTATATGTGCATTTGTCCCGAGATGGAACGACAGCTGGCTTATGAGAAATGTGTTTAACACAAATACTTGGGTCTATGCTGTGTTCTACTTCTTATTAATCATATTCTTTAGTTATTTCTATTCGACTATCCAGTTCAATCCTATTGAGATTGCAAACAATCTTAAGAAAAACGGCGGATTTATCCCGGGATTTCGTGCAGGCAAGCCTACGAGCGACTTTATTCAGAAGGTTCTCAATAAGATCACGCTCTTCGGCGCCATTTATCTGGCTATAATTGCCTTGGCTCCGATTTTAGTCGGAATGTTCTCGGAGTCTGCCGCACTAAGCGGAATTTCGTTGGGTGGAACATCAATAATCATCGTTGTCGGTGTTGCTGTTGAAACAGTTCGTGCGATAGAAGCACAGATGATGATGCGCAACTATAAGGGATTTCTCGACTAATTGAGGAGGATGTTATGAGGCTGATATTGCTTGGCGCGCCGGGTGCCGGAAAAGGCACACAGGCTTCGCTCATTGGCAAGCAACTCAATATCCCAACTATCTCAACGGGAGATATTTTGAGAGCTGCCATGAAAAATAAAACTCCGGTAGGTATTAAAGCCAAGGAGTATGTTGACAGCGGCAGGTTAGTGCCGGATAATATCATCATAGATATCGTTAAAGAAAGGCTTGAAAGCCCGGATTGCGAAAACGGATATATATTAGATGGTATGCCTCGCACTATTGCCCAAGCTGATGCCTTAGAAGAAAACGGCATCAAAATCGACAAGGTAATATCAATTGAGATAGATGCCGAAACAATTATTGAACGCATGGCGGGACGCAGGGTTTGCCAGAAGTGTGGTGCTACCTACCACATTCAGGCGGCTCCTCCTAAAAAGCAGGGCATCTGTGACAATTGCGGCGATGAGTTGATTATTAGGAAAGATGATAATCCTGAGACTTTTAGAAAGAGACTTGAGATTTTTCAGACAGAAACAAAACCGCTCATTGAATATTATCAAAAGAGAAACAAATTCAGCTCTGTATGCAACAACAACTCTATAGAAGAAACAAACAGAGCTATAATGACAATCCTGAATAAATAAGGAATGATTGTATTAAAATCCTCCAGAACAATTGAAAAAATGCGTAAGGCAGGCAGGCTTGCATCTCAGGCTAGAGCTTTAGCGGGAAGACTTATTACTCCCGGTATAAAAACCGAGGAAATTGATAGGGAAGTCTGTAAGTTCATAAGGCAATCGGGTGGACAGCCCACATTTCTGGGTTATGGCGGATTTCCTAAAAGCGTGTGTATTTCGGTGAATGAAGAGGTTATCCACGGTATTCCCGGGTCTAAAATTCTTCGTTCGGGAGACATCGTAAGTGTTGATGTCGGAGTTACGCTAGATGGATATGTCGGAGACTGCGCAGCTACATTTGCCTGTGGGGAGATATCAAAAGAGGCAAGAAGACTAATTGATGTTACTGAGGAGAGCTTTTACCGAGGAGTTAAATTTGCTCGGGAGGGCTACAGGGTATCGGATATCGGGGCTGCAATTGCCGAATATGTCGAGAGTAACGGATATTCCGTTGTCAGAGATTATGTGGGTCACGGCGTGGGTTCTAAGCTACATGAAGAGCCCTCAGTACCTAACTACAGGAGCAGAGAAAGCCGTGAGAGATTGCAGCGCGGAATGACACTTGCTATAGAACCTATGGTCAACGCAGGTGATTACCGAACAAAAGTTCTCAATGATAAATGGACAGTTGTAACGCTTGACGGTTCGCTGTCGGCTCATTATGAAAACTCATTGGCAATAACCGACGGAGCAGCAGAGATTCTGACTGTATCTTAAGGAAATAATTGTTCTTAATTAATTTGGGAGGTTTATTTAATCTTGGCAAAAGACGATGTAATTGAACTGGAAGGGAAAGTAGTAGAATCCCTGCCTAACACAAACTTCAGTGTTGACATAGGCAACGGACATATTATTCTTGCCCATATTTCCGGTAAACTTAGAATGAATTTTATCAGGATATTGCCCGGAGACAAGGTTACGGTGCAAATGAGCCCCTACGACCTTACTAGGGGAAGAATAGTCTGGAGAAGCAAGTAAGTTAGCTATCAAGGAGGAAAAAATGAAAGTTAGGCCCTCGGTAAAGCCCATGTGCGAGAAATGCAAAATAATCAAGCGTTATGGCAAGGTTATGGTAATCTGCGATAACCCCAAGCATAAACAGCGTCAGGGCTAATTAAAAAATGAATAACCGTCATTTGATTCAGGCTCCCTCCGGCGGGAATAAGCCAAAGTCTAATTATAATGACGGAAAATATTGCACATTGAAAGGATGATTGCACAATATGGCACGTATAGCCGGCGTGGACCTGCCAAAGGATAAGAGAATTGAGATAGGCTTGACCTATGTCTATGGTATCGGCAGAACAAGCGCAAAGAAAATTTTGGAAAAAAGCGGAATTGATCCCTCAAAGCGAGTAAAGGATCTCACGGACGAAGAGGAAGCAAGAATTCGTGAAGTCATCGACCATGAGTATGTGGTTGAAGGCGATCGCAGAAGGATTGTTGCCCTTGATGTCAAGAGGCTCACGGAAATAGGTTCATATCGCGGACTGCGTCACAGAAGAGGTCTTCCTGTACGCGGACAGCGCAGTAAAACCAATGCTCGTACGCGCAAAGGACCCAAGCGTACTATAGCTAACAAGAAGAAGTGAGGGTAATGTGATGGCAAATCCTAGAAGAACTCGCACAAGGCGCAAAGAGCGCAAAAATATTGAGAGAGGTCAGGTTCACATCAGCTCCTCTTTCAACAACACAATGGTTACAATTACCGATATGAACGGTAATGCAATCTCATGGGCATCCTCCGGCGGACTCGGATTTAGAGGAAGCAAAAAGAGCACTCCTTATGCTTCGCAGACAGCATCGGAAACAGCAGCTAAGGCGGCGATGGAGCATGGCCTTAAAACTGTTGAAGTTTATGTCAGAGGGCCCGGATCGGGACGTGAAGCTGCCATTCGTGCACTTCAGACAGCCGGTCTGGAAGTTACCATGATTAAAGATGTAACACCCATACCGCATAACGGCTGCCGTCCTCCTAAGAGGCGCAGAGTCTAATAAGGGGAGGATAAATTAATGGCTAGATATACAGATGCGGTTTGTCGTCAGTGCCGCAGGGAAGGACAAAAGCTGTTCCTCAAGGGCGACAAATGCTACACACCTAAGTGTGCAATGGAGAAAGACTCCAGAATGGCACCTCCCGGACAGCATGGGCGTGGCAGAGGAAAGACCTCGGAGTACGGACTGCAGCTTCGCGAGAAGCAGAAGACTCGTCGTTACTACGGCATCTTTGAAAGACAGTTCCGCAACTATTTTGAAATGGCAGAGCGTCGCCAAGGACCTACAGGTGAAAACCTGCTTGCAATTTGCGAAAGCAGACTTGACAATATCGTCTACAGATTAGGTTTCGCCATGAGCCGTCCCGAAGCACGTCAGCTTGTAAACCACGGACATTTTTTAGTTAACGGCAGAAAGGTCAACATACCCAGCTTCCTTGCTAAGCCCGGTATGGTAATTACACTCAGAGACAAGAGTCGTCAGCTAGAAAGAATTAAGGCCAATGTTGATGCAAATTCTTTCAGGCAGCCGCCCAAGTGGCTAGAGTATGATCCTTCAAACTTCATTGCGAAGGTCGTTTCTACTCCCCAGAGAGAGGATATTGATTTGCCTGTTGAGGAAACTCTCATCGTCGAGTTGTACTCCAAGTAAACGGGATACCCTCGTTAAGCAATCAATAGTTAAGCGTTTTACGCATGAATATAATAGGAGGGTTAACTCATGATGGAACCTAAATTTGATAAGCCGACCATCGAATGTGTGGAGACCCCTGCCGATGAATCTTATGGCAAGTATATAATAAGCCCCTTGGAGAGAGGGTACGGTACAACTCTGGGCAATTCTTTGCGTCGAGTACTCCTTTCTTCACTTCCGGGCACAGCCGTTACTGCCATAAAGATTTCCGGAATACAGCACGAGTTTTCGACAATACCCGGAGTCAGAGAAGATGTTACCGAGATTGTTTTAAATCTGAAAGGATTGATTGCAAGACTCAACTGTGAAGAAGAGAAAAAGCTTTATCTCGAGGGCAACGGTGAGTGTGAACTGACCGCAGGCGATATTAAAGCTGATGCCGAGGTGGAAATTTTAAATCCCGAGCTGCATATTGCAACGCTTGGTCCCGGAGCTTCTCTTTCAATGGAAATCACAATTAGTCACGGATCGGGTTATGTTTCCGCAGAGAGAAATAAAGAAGAGAAGAATAAAACTGATTCCAAGTATGAGATAGGTACTATTCCTATGGATTCTATTTTCTCGCCCGTATTAAAGGTAAACTATACGGTAGAGAACACACGTGTGGGCAACAGAACAGACTTCGACAAACTCACACTTGAAATTTGGACAGATAAAACGATACTTCCTCGCGAATCACTGTCTTTGGCATCCAAGATTTTGGTCGATCACTTTAGTCTTTTCCTGGAAATGACAGATGTCGCAGGCGATGAATTAACTATAGTAGAGTTTGAGGAACAAGAAGGCAACAAGGTGCTTGAAATGACAATAGAAGAACTTGACTTGTCTGTAAGAAGCTTTAATTGCCTGAAGCGTGCTAAGATTAACACTGTTGAAGAGCTCACAAATACCACACCAAGCGAAATGATGAAGGTTAGAAACCTCGGCCGAAAGTCTCTCGAAGAGGTCCAACGCAAGTTGGAAAGTCTCGGAGTCTCCCTGGCAAAGGAAGATAATCAATAAGAGAGCGTTAGGCTTATTAGGAGGATAGATAATGTTTGGAAAAAGAAAGCTCGGCAAGACAACCGATCAAAGAAAAGCTATGCTGCGTCAGCAGGTAACGGACTTCCTGAGAACCGGAAAGCTTGAAACGACATATACTCGTGCAAAGGAAGTTCAGCCCATAGCTGAGAAAATGATAGGCCTTGCAAAAAAAGGCGGACTGGCAAATTATAGGAACGCCCTCTCGTTTATTACCGATGAGGATGTGGCCAAAAAGCTCTTCGATGAAACATCAAAGAAGTATGCTGAGCGTAACGGCGGATATACACGCGTAACAAGAATTGGTGTTCGCCGCGGCGATGCAGCTGAAATGGCTGTTATTGAGCTGGTTTAATTAAATTTAACAAAATGACTCTGTGTAATACAGAGTCATTTTATTTATACAGGAGTAAAGTTCTTAGTATAGTAAAAGGAAAGCAGCACAGTTTAAAACTGTGCTGCTTTGGAAATTAAACTAAAACTAGATTTTCATGCAGACATCCCATGCACGCCAAATGACGCTTCTCAGGTTGCCGATGGCAACGCAGTCGCCGACGAGGTGTACATTGCGGGAGGATTTTGCAATGGGATTGGGAACGAAACCGACACCGTTGACAGCATTGTCATACTCAATCTCAAAGGTCTCGCCGGTCTTTCTGTTCTTAACAGTGGCAACGCCGTTGTTGAGAGCAGTAACTGTAGACTCAAGATAAACGGGAACCTGATGATACTCGAAAGCATCTCTGAGGTAGGAAGTGTTTGCAAGGCTTGTTGCATCGTCAGCGATTAGGTCGGACTTAAACTCAACAATTATGGGATGCTTGCCTGCGCGGATGTAGTCGTAAGCTGCTTCGCAGGAAGACTGCCCGCCGCCAATGAAGAGGATCTTGTCGCCGACTTCCTTTTTATCTCTAAGGATATCAGTGAATGTGAGAGTTGTTTCAAAGCCGGGAACCATGGGCATTGTTCTGACAACAGAGCCTGTGGCAACAATAACTTCATCAAATGCACCAAGGACACCAACATCGGTAACTTCGGTGTTCAATCTGACGGGGATACCGGCTTCCTTAACTTCGCGTATGTACCATTTGAGGAGTTCCTTGTCGTTCTCTTTAAAGGTCATAGAAGAAGCGGTTATGAAGAGTCCGCCGAGCTGGCTGTCTTTTTCAAATATAGTGGGCTTGTGGCCGCGCTTTGTAAGAACAAGAGCACATTCCATACCGCCAATACCGCCGCCTATAATGGCAACCTTTTTGGGCTTGCGTGTGGGAACAATCTTGTACTTGTGGCTCTGCATTGTTGTGGGGTTCAGAGCGCAACGAGCAAGGTGTAGCGAGTCATCAAGCTTTTGCAGGTTAGATGTACCCTTAAATTTTGCAAAGTTGAAGCAACCGTTGTGGCAACGGATGCAGGGCTTAATCTCGTCTCTGCGACCGGTTCTAAGTTTTGTAACCCACTCGTGGTCAACAAGGTTCTGGCGAGCTATAGCAACCGCATCGATTGTGCCGTTCTTAATTTCCTCGGCAGCAACTTCAAAAGTCATGCGTCCGGCAGGTACGCAAGGCTTATCTGTGAACTTTTTAATGTGTTTTACATACTCAAGGTTGCAGTTGTCGGGCATATACTGAGGAGGATGCGCCCAATACCAAGCATCGTATGTACCGTTGTCGCAGTTAAACATGTCATAACCTGCATCGGAGAGGTACTTAATTGCTCTCTCGGATTCTTCCATATCGCGTCCGAACTCGACGAAGTCTTCCTCATAAGGCATTGCGCCCTTGCCCCATTCCTTAGTCTTCGAAACTACAGAATAACGAAGAGATACGGGGAAGTCTTCACCGGCATCGCGTTTAATAGCCTGAACTATTTCAACGGGGAAGCGGAACCTGTTTTCGAAAGAGCCGCCATACTGGTCGGTACGGAAGTTCCAGTTCTTCATGGTGAACTGGTCGAGAACATAGCCTTCATGAACGGCGTGAATTTCAACACCGTCAACACCGGCATCACGAAGTTTCTTTGCGGTTTTGCCGAATGCTTCAACCATGTCCTGAATTTCCTCTACTGTGAACGGACGTGAAATAACATCCTCAGCCCAACGGTTTGGAACTTCAGATGCAGATGCGCAACAATACTGAACGTCAATAATGGGGCTTGCAATTTTGTTAAGGAAATCGTTCTTAGCAAGAATTGTCATCCATCCGTTAATAGCCATGGAGCGTCCCATACCTGCTGCAAGCTGAATAAAGAGCTTTGCGCCTGTCTTATGGAATTCTACCATGTAGTCCTTGAGCTTTTTGAACATTCTGTCGTTCTGATAAAGCCACTTTCTGCCGGGGATACCGAGTTGGTCGCGAACACACTGCATACCCGGGAGAATCAGACCTACACCGTCTTGTGCTCTGTTTAAGAGGAACTTTGCAGCTTCCCTGTCTAAGTGGTTAGGCTCAAGCCAACCAAAGAGAGAGGTTCCTCCCATCGAACATTGAACCAAGCGGTTCTTGATTTCTACATTTCCGATTTTCCAAGGGGTAAATAAAGGTGCATACTTTTCATCCATGTAAATAATCCCTTCCTTTTCTATTTTACGTTGTTGTGAAAAACTGGATATACCAACGTTTTTACAAATTTAATCAATGCCAGGGCTAATTTTTCAGTTTGAATAACCCGGGCACTAATGTAGCCACAAGGTATAAACAATGTTTTCCTTTGAAACTAAAATAAATATAACATATATAAATAAATAAAGCAACATAAAGTAGGACGGAAAATCTAATTAATAACGATCTTTTTAATAAAAGTTAAAATATTTTTTGTTTGGAGTGCTAAATAATCTGTTTTTTAGTCTTTCTTAATAATAAATAGCCATAAAACTGATTAATCAACATAAAAACCGACCTATCAAAAAAATAATAAAAACAAGTGGATTACAGATAGCCTAAACTAATAGTGATAAAGGTTATAAGATGCACACATTATAAAGATTTGTCAAAGATTCAAATTAAAATTTGCCAACTTAATAAATCGCATCGTGATTTAAAATAGATTTTATAATTTTTTCTTTTTATTCTGACTAATCAGATTAGCACAGTTTACTCGGGTATAAATAATCATTAATATTTAATTTGTGTACGGAGAAAGACCATAAAATTTGAATGTGATGCACTTAGAACGCAGCAATCACAGGTGGAAATTCATAATAAACTGAAGTATTTAAATAAATGCAAAAAACAAGCAATAGAAACAATATGTATATTTTAAATATTGAATAAAGCATAAATATCACTCAATCGGGAAGCAATTCCAAAAAAATATTTATGTCTTGACAAAACAATATATGAATGCTATTATAACTGAGCCTGTTTGAAGGAAGCATAGGTGACACAAGTCACATTGCTCGTCCTATATGTGCGCCAGTAGCTCAGGTGGATAGAGCAACTGCCTTCTAAGCAGTAGGTCGGGGGTTCGAGTCCCTCCTGGCGTGCCAAACTAATATGGTGGGTATAGCTCAGCTGGTTAGAGCATCGGATTGTGGTTCCGAGGGTCGAGGGTTCGAATCCCTTTACCCACCCCAGCACTTGCGGGAGGCCGTTAATCGGCCTCTTCGTAGTGAAATCCCAGACAGAAGGAAATACTATGGGATGTAGTGTAATGGTAACACACCAGACTTTGACTCTGATATTGTAGGTTCGAGCCCTGCCATCCCAGCCATTCTCGATCCAGTAGCTCAGGAGGTAGAGCACCTGCCTTTTAAGCAGGTTGTCCGGGGTTCGAATCCCCGCTGGGTCACCAATAGTAAAAGAAATCCCGGTAGCATTGTTACCGGGATTTTTTTTGTGTATTTACAGACATTTAAGTAAACTTAATTAACGGCTAAAATCCGTCCTTTTCTTGAATTACATAAAAAAGCCAGTTAAGTACATCGTTATAAACTTCTGATTTATTAATTTCATTCAGCACTTCATGTCTGGCATCAGGATAAAGCTTATAACTTGAGTTCACAACTCCCGCTTCTCTAAACGAGGTATAGGCCTTTATAACACCTACGCCGTAGTCTCCAACGGGGTCCATTGTGCCGCTTATAAAGAAATTGTAGAGTTCTTTATTTACCTTCTGCATGTTTTCTTTGTTTTGGATAAAAGAAAGTCCACTCATCATATCTTTAAAAAGGGAAACGGTTGGAAGAATTTTAGCTCCGCAGAAGGGATCGTTAATATAATTATCTACAACTTTCTCATCTCTGGAAAGCCAATCAAAATCGGTTCTCTTGGGCTCAAACTTTTTGTTGTATGCTCCGAATGCGGTGTTGTTTATCACTTTTGAACGATATTTTTTACCTTCTCTGTGCATGACGGTTTCCGCAAGGAGCCTACCTGCCGCAATCATTGCTTTTGGCTGCTGTCCGGTACCAGATATAATGGCGCCATAGATTCCGGATTCGGGATATTTAATCAAGTGCGTTCTGAGAAGAAAGCTTCCCATGGAGTGTCCAAGAATAAAATAAGGAATATCACAATATTTTTTTGTGCTTATTTTACGCAGTTTTTCAATATCCATAACAACTTTTTCCCAGCCGTTATTATATGCAAAGAAACCAAGTTCATCCGAAGACAGAACGCTTTGACCGTGCCCGAGGTGGTCGTTTCCGACAACAACAAAGCCTTTTGAAGCAAGAAAATGCGCAAAGTCGGAGTATCTTTCGATGTATTCATTTACTCCGTGAGAAATTTGCACAACCCCATTGAAGTCGCAGTCGGGAACCCATTCGTGCACATGAATATCGGTAATCAAATCGGATGATTTAAAAGTAAATTCATTTTCATCAACGAATGCCATTTATAAATTGTCTCCTTTATGATATATTTATCGCAACTAAAGTAATTCTACATAAAAATTTTTAAAAGTCAATAAAGATAAGCGAGGTTAACCATGAAGAAGTATCTGATTGCACTGGACCAGGGAACAACAAGCTCAAGAGCCATTATTTTTGATACTATCGGGAAAATAGTTTCAATAGGACAAAGGGAGTTTAAACAGCACTATCCCAAAGCTGCGTGGGTAGAGCATGACCCGTTAGATATTTTAAGCTCACAGATAGAAGCGCTCTCTGAGGCTTATGAAAAGAGCGGTATAAAAGCCGAAGAAATAGCGGGTATCGGAATAACCAATCAGCGAGAAACAACAATTGTTTGGGATAAAAACACTGGTAAGCCAGTTTATAATGCGATTGTGTGGCAGTGTAGAAGGACAGCCTCTATCTGTGATGAACTGGCGGCTGAGGGTATTGCATCTTACGTTCGTGATAAAACGGGTCTACTTATCGATGCTTATTTCTCCGGGACAAAAATAGCTTGGATACTCGAAAATGTGAGCGGAGCAAGAGAACAAGCCGAAAAAGGCGAACTGCTTTTCGGCACAGTTGACACATGGCTCATATGGAATCTCACAGGCGGCAAGATGCATGCGTCCGATTACTCCAATTGCTCGAGAACAATGCTTTTTGATATTGACAGTTTAAAGTGGGATGAAGCTCTATGCAAAAGGCTTGAAATTCCCATGAGCATGCTCCCCGAGCCCGTACCTACAACATTTGATTTCGGAAAAGTTGCAAACGGCATACGGGGCTTAGAGGCGCTTGCCGGTGTTCCTATATGTAGCAGTATAGGCGATCAGGCAGCGGCGTTGGTTGGGCAAGGCTGTACAGAGCCGGGGGAAGCAAAAAACACTTACGGCACAGGTTGCTTTGCCCTTTTAAATGTCGGTGATGTCAGTGTCAGGAGCGCCTCAGGTCTAATTACAAGCGTCGCTTATAATGTTGACGGGAAAACCATATATGCATTAGAGGGCAGTGTGTTTAACGCAGGAAGCACTATACAATGGCTAAGGGATGAGGTAGAGTTGATTTTCTCTTCTGCCGAGAGTGAGGATTTGGCAACAAGCGTAAAAGATAACGGCGGAGTGTATTTGGTTTCGGCATTTACAGGTCTGGGAGCGCCATATTGGGATATGTACGCCCGCGGATGCATCATGGGATTAACCCGCGGGAGCACAAAAGCGCACATAGTCAGAGCTGCACTGGAGGGAATAGCCTACCAAGTAAAAGATCTTCTTGATACAATGGACTCCGATGTCGAAAACAAGGTTTCAATATTGAGAGTTGACGGAGGCGCCTCTGTAAACAATTTCCTTATGCAGTTCCAAGCGGACATGTTGGGAATACCAATAGACAGACCTAAAATGGTGGAGACAACAGCGTGGGGAGCGGCCTTTCTTGCAGGTCTGAAGCAAGGTATATGGAAAGACATATCCGATGTTAGGAATATTAGAGAATCCGATAAAATATTTAAACCCAAGATGCCGAGAGCAGAGGCTAAAAAACTTTATTACTATTGGCTTAAAGCTACAGAAAAGGCGAGCCAGTGGGAGGAAAATAATGAGTGAAAAAATTTTGGTAGTTAAAAGAGCAAGCTTATCTGATTATTTGGTAATAAACGGACTTATAACGACCAACTGTGATGAAATTATAAGCATTATTAAAGGCAATTTCGAGTTTATTGATAGAGATGATGCCGAAAACGATCCGAGCTATAAGCAAATAATACCCTATGTTGCTCTTGTATGCGGAGATAAAGTGTTTACTACGCAGAGACTTAATAAGGGCACGGAAGAAAGACTTCACGGACTTTTGTCAATAGGCATAGGCGGTCATGTAAATAAGGGCGATTTGGACGGTGCAGAAGACCCCTTGACAGAGGGAATGTTAAGAGAGCTTGAAGAAGAAGTCTTAATAAAACAGCCGGGAAATTTGATTCCTATAGGACTTATTAATGACGACTCCAACGAAGTCGGCAGCGTTCATCTCGGGCTCTTTTTTAAAATGGAAGTCGGAGACGATGTTGAAGTAAACGAAAAGGAAAAATTACTTGGAAAATGGTATAAGATATCTGAGCTCAAGAATTTAGAGAAGGGGAGAATGGAGACATGGACAGAGATAGGGATACAGGCTCTGTAAGAGCTTTTAAAAGGGCGGATATACTTATCCCTTCAAAAGAGATTGATTTAAGCAAATGGAGCGTTATTGCCTGTGATCAATTTACATATGATCCTAAGTATTGGGAAGATGTTGAAAAAATCGTAGGAGACAGCCCAAGTGCACTAAGACTGATTTTACCCGAGGCCTATTTGGGGTGTCCGAAAAAAGAGGAGCTAAAAGCCGATATTGAATATAAAATGAGAGAATATCTCAACGCCGGATATTTCGATAAAGTTCCGAACTGTTTTATATATATAGAAAGAAAGCTTGCTAACGGGAAAATACGAAAAGGCCTTATCGGAATGATAGACCTCGAGGACTATTCGTATTTGCCGAATAAATCTGCCAAAATTATTTCAAGCGAGGGAACGGTGGTTTCTCGTCTGCCTGAAAGAGCTGAAATTCGTAGAAAGGCATTGCTGGAGCTTCCTCACATCATACTTTTTTTGGATGACGAGGAAGATAAAACAATAAAAAAACAGAGCGATTCCGAAGAGCTGTATTCTGTTTCACTTATGCAAGGAGGGGGAGAGCTTAAGGCATTTAAGCTTTCAGACAGCCACGCTGAAGAAATTGAAGAACTGGTTACGAATCTAAACGAAAAAAGCCCTATTGCGGTAGGAGATGGCAACCATAGCTTGGCCGCTGCCAAAATGGTTTGGGAAGAAGCGAAAGAAAAGCTAAGCGCAGAAGAAATAGAAACATCACCGCTCAGATATGCTTTAGTAGAGCTTCAAAATATCTATGATAGCGCCGTAGAAATCGAGGCAATTCACAGAGCTCTTTTGAACTGTGATGCGTATAAAGCTGTTAATAAAATTGTTGATGAGATGGGTGGCGAAAGCTCGGACGGGCTTGACATTGAGCTTATATATAAAAACGGTAGAAAACAACTTAAAACCAAATATGCAAGTGTATCCGAGCTCATTGAGAAAATTGATAAACTTCTAAAGAAGATATGTGAAACGGGTAAAGGGGAGATTGACTATATTCACGGGGAAAATGAAACCGTATATATAGGTAGCTCTGATAACAACCTTGGGGTTTTACTTCCGAGCATAAAAAAAGAAGACATATTCATGTCTTTAAAAGAATTCGGTCCATACCCGAGAAAGAGCTTTTCGGTAGGGGAGGCCGGGGATAAGAGATATTATATGGAAGCCAGGGAGATTAGATAAGGTTTAACATGCCGATAAAAATAAACACTCGGATACAGCTGTACCCGAGTGTTCTTCTTTGGTCGGAGTGGCGAGACTTGAACTCGCGGCCTCATGGTCCCGAACCATGCGCGCTACCATCTGCGCTACACCCCGAAAGCCATATCATTATAGGGAGTAGTTTTGTAAAAGTCAAGAACTCAAAATGCTAAATCGGGCTGAATATATAAATATGTTTAATATGAAACAAAATGTGAGCAATTGTAACTATTTAACAAATTTCATAAAGACTAAGGTTATCTTGTAGTTTATCCACCCTAATGCGTTACTTGCAAAGCTGTATGATAGTAAACATAACTATTATAAAAATAATCAACATATAGTATGCCAAAGCAACGCAAAACACTACAAATAGGGAATTTGCTCTAAGTTTAGAGAAGATATTTTTAAAATTAAGGTCGTTTTCAATGTAGGTTTACATAATACAGTTTACATAATATATAGTCATAATGTACAAAAAAATAAAAAAACTCATTTTACTCTTGATTGAACTTTAAGAATGTATTATATTCTATACAGATTGTTTCCAGCAGAGAGCGGTTACAATAATTCTCGTTTGTAACTATTTATCTGCTGATTTATTATCTGCAAGAAAGGAGGGGCATTTTGACAAATAGTGCAGTTTTGTCTTTATATGAAGACTATTTAAGAAATATAAAAAAATCGTCAGAGAACACCCTTCTTTCATATATGAGGGACTTAAGGCAGCTAACTGAGTATCTGAGCAGTCATTTGGGAAAGACGCTGGTTACGGTCGATTCCGAAGACTTGGACACATACATATCTTATATGCGCACGGGAGGCAAGTCTGTTGCCTCGGTCTCGAGAGCTATTGCTTCTATTAAGAATTTTTATTTACATTTACTCAATAAGAATATTGTAAAATCCAATCCATCTCTCGAGCTTTCTCCCGAAAAAGTTAAACAGAAATTGCCGGAAATTCTATCCACGGCAGAGGTAGAACTTCTTTTGGAACAACCTGCCTGCGTAAATATGAAAGGGTACAGAGATAAAGCCGCATTAGAGCTTCTTTATGCCACGGGAATGAGAGTAAGCGAACTTATAGGTTTAAATGTAAATGATGTAAATCTTGATGCATCTTTGGTTAGGTGCTCAAGCGCTAATAAGGAGAGGTTTATCCCCCTTTATCCTGCTGCGGTTAAAGCGCTTAAAGAGTATATTGAATTTATAAGACCTAATATGATATCCGATCCGGCTGAAGAGGCGTTGTTTGTAAATGTCGGCGGATTTCGTATGTCCAGACAGGGGTTTTGGAAGGTTATTAAGTCGTACCAAAATAAAGCGGGTATCAAGAAAGAAATTACTCCGCATACGCTTCGGCACTCTTTCGCAGTTCATCTTCTGGAAAACGGTGCGAATATAGAAGCTATCCAAGAGATGCTGGGTCACTCGGATGTATCTTCAACTCAAATATATGCGCAAGTTTTAAAAAAACAGCTTAAAGATGTATATAAAAGTGCTCATCCAAGAGCTTCAAAAAGACCTCTCTGAGAGAGGTCTTTTCATATGTATATGTATATATAGTAGGAACTGACAGCCTTGAATAGAAAAATTCTTTATGATATTATCTCAATTGTATGAAAAACAAAGATTGTGTAAGAATTTTAGGCATAGACCCCGGTATTGCTACGCTGGGCTTCGGGATAATTGAAAAGCACTGTGACAGAGAGAAATATTTAAATTGCGGTGTTATTACTACACCTGCCGATTTAAGTCTTTCGGAACGACTTATGCTTATTTATAATGATTTAAATCAGCTTATAGAAGCGTTTAAGCCTGATGTGGTTGCAATCGAGGAACTTTTCTTTAATACAAATGCAAAAACAGCTATATCTGTTGCTCATGGCAGAGGTGTTGCAATTTTAGCTTTCAAACAGGCTCTCCTACCGGTTTATGAATATACACCCTTGCAGGTTAAGCAGGCTGTTGTAGGTTACGGAAGGGCGGATAAAAGACAGGTTATGGAGATGGTAAAAAGACTCCTTAATTTAAATGTTAATCCCAAACCCGATGATGCGGCGGATGCACTGGCAGTTGCGCTTTGTCATTCAAGAAGCAGCACATCATTGTTACAAAAGATAAGAGGTGAAGACATATGTTCTACCATATAGAAGGAATAGTTGACTATATAGGCCCAAACTCCGCTGTCATAGACTGCGGAGGAATAGGGTTTGAAATAAATGTGAGCAATATTACCCTCGGTGCACTGAGCAAAGGAGAAAAGGAAAAATTATATATATATGACTATGTAAGGGAAGATGCTTTTGACCTTTACGGATTTAAGACTCAGGAAGAAAAAAAGCTTTTTCAGCTACTCTTGGGAGTTTCGGGAATAGGTCCCAAAGTTGCAATATCGGTTCTTTCTTCTGGAACAAGCTCAATGATAATTTCGGCAATCGTTACGGAAGATGTTGCTTTTTTTCAGCAAGCTCCCGGAATCGGAAAGAAAACAGCGCACAGAATTGTTTTGGAGTTAAAGGACAAGGTTGGCGGAATGATTGAAAGCTCGGCTACTGACGAAACGGTTAATACAACATTAGGTGTCGGTGACAACAAACTGAAAGATGCAAGAGCCGCCCTTGCGTCGCTTGGCTATTCACCGAGTGAAATTTCAGCCTCACTCAGAGGATTGGATACGGCTCCGCTCTCCGTTTCGGACATAGTAAGAGCCGCGTTAAAAAGAATGTCACAGTAGGTTTGGAGAGATAAATGGGAATCAGTTTTTCAGATGCAAGAGATGAAAGAGTGCTAACAAGCGCCGACTTTCAAAATGAAGATGTTTCGGAAGCTTCTTTAAGACCCAGGCTTATAGATGAGTTTATAGGGCAGGAAAAGGCGAAAGAGAATTTGACTGTTTTTATCAAGGCTGCCAAAAAAAGAGGCGAGCCTTTGGATCATGTGCTTTTACATGGGCCTCCCGGTCTTGGTAAAACTACCTTAGCGGCAGTAATAGCAAACGAAATGGGAGTGAATCTAAGAATAAGCTCGGGACCGGCCATTGAAAGAGCGGGGGACTTGGCGGCTTTACTCACCAATCTTCGTGAAAATGACATATTATTTGTAGATGAAATACATAGACTAAACAGAGCTGTTGAAGAGGTTTTATATCCGGCAATGGAAGATCATGCCATAGATATAATTGTAGGCAAAGGGCCTTCGGCAAATTCAATAAGACTTGATTTACCGAAGTTTACGCTTATCGGAGCCACAACCCGATCGGGTCAGCTTTCGGCTCCGCTGAGAGACAGGTTCGGAGTGTCTTTACGGCTTGAGCTGTATAATGTTTCTGAACTTAAGGAAATAGTGAAGAGAAGCGCTTCAATTTTGAATATAGAAATAGAGGAAGAAGGGGCGCGAGAAATTGCCTCAAGATCCAGAGGAACGCCTAGAATTGCAAACAGAATGCTTAGAAGGGTAAGAGACTTTGCTGAGGTTGAAGGCTCCGGAATTATAGATAAAGAGATTGCGGATCACGCTCTGTCTAAGCTTGAAGTTGATAAAGAGGGGTTAGACTCTCTTGACAGAAGGATGCTGAGCAGCATTATAGAGTTCTATAACGGCGGACCCGTTGGCTTAGAAACACTGGCGGCTACGATAAACGAGGAAACTGTCACGCTTGAAGATGTATATGAGCCGTTTTTGCTGCAACAGGGTTTTTTGATTAGAACACCTAGGGGTAGGTGCGTGACGAGAAAGACATATGAGCATTTGGGAATAGAGCAGCTTATTCAGGAAGAATTTGAGCTTTAGTAATGTAAATTATTAATAAGTAAATCGTTTATAGTACTTGACATTGACATTTTTATATATATAATTAAATATACTTTAATATTTTAGTTTAAAATATTTTTGTGGAATATATCCTCTCTAGTAATCTAAGCGCCGAATGTCGACTCTGCATTGAGATACAACACTTCGCAGGCAGGAGCTATAAAGAGTTTTATTCCCGTAGCTGCCAAGTGATTTTTGATTATGCAGCGATTAATTTTAGCGAAATCAGCAGATGCTGATCGCATATAGCCCGAGGGCAAGATTTAAAAAAAGAGAGGGTACAAGATGTACGAAGACAAGGTAATAGTCTGTAAAGAGTGTGGAGCAGAGTTTGTGTTTTCTGCCGGTGAGCAGGAGTTTTATGCGGAGCGTGGCTTCCAGAACGAGCCGCAGCGTTGCAAGAACTGCAGAAATGCGCGTAAGAATGCAGCCCGTGGACCCCGCCAAATGTATGATGCAGTATGTGCAGAGTGCGGAGCTACAGCGAAGGTTCCTTTTGAGCCTAAGACAGATCGTCCTGTATATTGCAGCGATTGCTTTGCAAAGATGAGGGATTCTGAGTAAATTTCAAAATAAAAACGATTGGGTCCTCCAATCGTTTTTTTACAATTTATGATTAATGGAGGATAATAATTATGTTTGTAGTATCAAGAGGTACCATGATTTCCGAGATTTTGGAGCGCGCTCCTGAAGCTATGCCTTTCTTCCAGGCGATAGGAATGCACTGCATGGGTTGCGCTATGGCGAGCGCCGAAACGGTCGAACAGGCGTGTTATGCGCACGAGGTCGATCCCGAAGAATTCATTAAGGGTCTTAATAGATTTTTAGCAGACCGCACATAAAATTTATAAACAACAAATTGAAAGAAAAGTCTGCATAAGACTTCTCTTTCTTTTTAAAATATCGAATGAAAGAAATTAAACTGTCGCCAAGGCTGAGGGCTGTAATATCTTTGTGTTCCGAGTCGGATTGTTATGCCGACATCGGGACCGATCACGCATTCATACCGATATATTTAGCGCAAAAATATGAAAACTCAAAGATTTATGCAGCTGATCTGAGAGAAGGTCCTATTAAAATTGCAAAGGCCAATGCGGAAAGCTACGGAGTGTCTGCGAGAATTGATTTTTTTTGTGCCAATGGATTGGATTTTCCAAATGCAGATTTGGCAAAAACAATCATAATCGCCGGTATGGGCGGCGAAACAATAATTAATATATTGGATAATGCAAAGTGGTGTAAAGAAGTTCCCGAAATCATTGTTCAGCCTCAAAGTAAAATCCAAGAGCTTATAAATTATATGATTGAAAATAACTTCTCTGTTCTTGATGCCAAGCTCGCAGCTGAAAAAGAGAGGATATATCTGATTATTAAATTCGGAGGAGGCGAAAAATCAGGTGAACTTAATAATATTGAGGATATTCTCCGCAATAATTCAGATCCTCTTTTAGATAAATGGCTGTGTTTACAAAGGGAAAAAGAGGAAAAAATAATTGAAGCGCGTAAAATTGCTAAGATTTTTGACAAGCGATAATTTATTAATTCTTTTATTTAGTGTAGCAATGAAGAATATCCGCCGAAAGGAGGGCGTTAATGAATAAAGTATCTGATGTATTAAAATTCCTTACTGAACTTGCGCCAATAGAAAAGGCGCTGGATTTCGATAATGTAGGCCTGCTTTTAGGGAAAAGCAATGTGGCGTGCAAAAAACTTATTTTGGCTTTGGATGTCAGCTCAGATGTGATCGCGGAGGCGATTAACATTAAAGCGGATCTCATAGTCTCACATCACCCGCTTATTTTTAAGCCGATAAACCGTGTGTTATACGATGAGCCTCTGGGCAAAAAAATTATAGATCTCATTGAAAATAAAATATCGTTAATTTCGATGCACACAAATTTAGATGCGGCGGAAGATGGTGTCAACAAAGCTTTGGCGTGTAGAATCGGTATGAATCCGGAAGCTTCCCTGAATAATGAAACGGATATCGGGCTTGTCGGAAGCTACCCGAAGTGCAGATTTGAAGATTTTTTGAACAAAGTCAGTGTGCAGTTGGGATGCGAAGCCTTAAGATATCAAAAATCAAGCGATTTTGTCGAGAAACTCGCAATATGCGGAGGTTCCGGAGGCGGCGAGATGGCAAATGCAAAAAAACAGGGATGTGACACCTATCTTACCTCGGAAATTAAGCACCAAATGTGGATAGAGGCCAAGGAGCTGGGAATTAATTTGATAGATGCCGGACATTTTGAAACCGAAAACCGGGTAATGTTTGCTCTAGAGCGAAAGCTTAAAGAAAAATTTCCGAATATAGAAGTTTCTGTTGCTCACAGCAACAAGAGTCCGGTATCTTATTTTATCAAGTAATCGGCTTGTAGTTCTAATTTAAATCCCACCGACCAGAACAGAAATTTTACTTGATAATATACATAAACTAAATTATAATTATTACAAACGCAAATAACAAAAAAAGGAGATAATATTTTATGGGACTTATTAAAGCCGCATTAGGAGCAGCCGGAGGAGTATTGGCCGATCAGTGGAAAGAATATTTCTATTGTGAGTCGCTTCCGGCAAATATTTTAGTACGCAAAGGAGAGAAGCGTGTTTCACGCAGAAGCTCCAACAAAAAGGGCGAAGACAACATTATTTCAGACGGCTCTGTAGTCGCAGTGGCTGATGGTCAGTGCATGATTATAGTCGAGCAGGGCCAGGTAGTTGATGTATGCGCCGAACCCGGTGAGTTTGTTTATGACACATCAACCGAGCCCTCCCTTTTCACCGGAGATCTCTCAGAGTCGATTGGAGAGGTCTTTGCAAATATCGGAAAACGCTTCACCTTTGGAGGTCAGGCGCCGAAGGATCAGAGAGTATACTATTTCAACACGAAAGAACTTATCGGCAATAAATACGGAACGCCGTCTCCCGTGCCTTTCAGAGTTGTAGACAACAACATAGGGCTTGATGTGGATATTGCTATTCGTTGCTTCGGCGAATACAGCTACCGCATTTGCGATCCCATTCTTTTCTACACGAATGTTAGCGGCAATGTGGACTACGAGTACGACAGAGAACAGATTGACGGACAGCTCAAAACAGAGCTTCTCACTGCTCTCCAGCCTGCATTTGCGAGAATTTCCGACATGGGAATTCGTTATTCCTCCTTGCCCGGACACACAATGGAACTTGCCGATGCGCTGAACCAAGTGCTTTCTAAAAAATGGAGAGAGCTGAGGGGCGTCGAAATAGTATCCTTTGGCGTATCCAGCGTAAAGGCCTCGGACGAAGACGAGCAGATGATTAAAGAATTACAGCGCAATGCAACATTCAGAAATCCCAACATGGCGGCTGCGCACATGGTTGGGGCGCAGGCGGCGGCGATGCAGGATGCGGCCAAAAACACCGCAGCCGGCCCGGCAATGGCTTTTATGGGCATGAACATGGCTCAAGGTGCGGGCGGCGTAAATGCAGAGAGCTTGTTTAAAATGGGAGCACAACAGCAACAACAGCAAGCGCAAAGTCAGCAGAAAGCTGCTGATAGTTGGGTTTGCCCTGCCTGTAATGCCGAATCAGGTGGAAAATTCTGCCACAACTGCGGAGCTAAAAAGCCTGAGCCTCAGCCTGCAGTAGGCGGATGGGCTTGCCCGCAGTGCGGAGCTGAGAATACAGGCAAGTTCTGTGCTGAGTGCGGCACAAAAAAACCTGAAGGCCCCGAAAATTGGGTATGCGCATGCGGTACCGAGAACACGGGTAAGTTCTGCGCAGAATGCGGCGCCAAAAAGCCTTAATTATTTTTATTTGATAAAATATAAATAAAGGGGTTATAAAATGAAAAAGCAAAAACTTGTTATTTTTCTTTTGGTCTTTATCCTGATGCTGTCAGCTTTGTCAGGTTGCCAAAAGGAGGAGGCAAGCAAAACTGATTTTAAAGCACATTGGGAGGGGAGCTACTACGGCTTCTGGATTTTTGACAGAGACACGGTTTCCGGTGTGTTTGAAGAACTGGAGTCAAACTGGTTTGACTGCTGTGCGCTTATTAAATTTAAGACAAAAAATACAGCCGATTTAATAATTTGGGATGAGGATATGCCTTTTGATGATCCGATTTGCGAAGTCAAGCTGAAATTTGAAGATAATCCGGAAAACGAATCGGGAACGGCAATCAGTGTCGATGGATATTTTTTTGATGATGAAATCGAACAGGGGCAGTGGAAATTAAATTTTGAATTAGAAAATGATATTAAACAACTGCTATTTATCGACCATCACAGTGCGAGTGATCTCGAGATGGATTATCAGGTTTTATTGAGACCTTGGGGAGTTCGCTGGACAGACTATGAAGAGCAGTATCCTGAAGAATTACCGTATTTTTATGATGACTGGTACCTTCCCCTTATAGAGAAAGGGGTTAAAGAGGCGCCAAAGGCCATTGGAGAGGAATAAACCTAAGCTATGGGCGGCTCTAGATTATTAGAGTCGCCCTTTTCAGAAAGGAGAATGTATATATATGGCAACAGATGTAACCAATTATCAATGCCCTGCGTGCACCGCACCGCTGCGATTCGCATCTGAATCAGGTCGCCTTGAATGTGATTACTGCGGCGAGTCGTATACAGTAGCGGAGGTTGAGGAATTTTATGCCGCAAAAGCCGAGAGCGCGGCGGCAGCCTATGAAAAAAAGATGGATTCCGCAGAAAAAAAACAGCAGGAAATGGCGGAAGCAGGGTTTGAAGGGGCAGACAGCCTCGTTCAATTTAACTGCCCCAGCTGCGGTGCTGAACTTATTTCCGATGAGAGCACTGCAGCGACAAGCTGTCCCTACTGTGGCAACCCCAATATAATTCCGGGCAAACTCAGCGGAGATTTTAAACCCGACTTTGTTATCCCGTTTAAATTCAATAAACAGGAAGCCATAGCTGCGCTAAAGAAACACTACGGCAAAAAGCCTCTTTTGCCTTCAGCTTTTTCAAAACAAAACCATATTGAAGAAATAAAGGGTGTTTATGTCCCGTTCTGGATTTTTGACTGTGATACTCAGGGCAATTGTGAGTATCAGGCAACAAATTCCCGCACATGGAGGGAAGGGGACTATCTCTGTACAGAAACGGAGTACTACCATGTAGAAAGAGGCGGAGAATTGCAGTTTAAGGGAATACCGGTAGACGGTTCAACAAAAATGCCCGATGAACACATGGAATCTATCGAACCTTACGACTACAATGAATTAAAAGAATTTTCCTTGGCATATCTCCCGGGATATCTTGCCGATAAATATGATGTTTCTTCCGAGGAATCTCAAGTGCGCGCATTCGAAAGATCCAGGCTCACTATGGAACAGGAGCTTTTGAATACAATTACAGGATATGACAATGTAACAAAGGTCGGCGGTAAAGTTGAAGTATGTGATCACAGCGTAAAATACGGATTACTGCCGGTTTGGATGCTATATACAAAATGGCAAAACAAGGATTTTCTCTTTGCGATGAATGGTCAGACCGGAAAACTGATAGGAGATCTTCCCATTTCGTGGCCTAAGTTCTTCGGATATTTAGGCGGATTGTGGGCAGCATTTTCGGGGCTGTTTATTGCAATAAGAGCGTTTTTCTTTTAGAGGGGTGAGCTAGATGAAGAAATTATTATCTATTATAATATGCGGGATTTTACTTGCCTGTCTTGTGATGCCTACTCTTGCATATAGCAGCGAGAGAACGGCTGAGCTCGTTGTCGATGAGGTTCAGGTTTTTTCCGAGGAACAATTATTATTGCTGAGAGAAAAGGCTTACGCTCTGAGCCAAAAATATGACTGTGATATTGTTATATATACAGCACTCAACTATCCTAAAGAAACCGAAAACGATAGTTTGGACTACTTGATGTATGCAAATAAGTATGGTTCCGGAGAAGAAGACTCTGCGATGATGTTTATATATTTCGAAGCGGAGCAAAGAGTGGCGCTAATGACGAACGGCTTCGGTTATGATGTGTATCTTTCTTATGGTTTAGACTATTTTCTTGATGACCCCATTGTCAAATTCAATGAAGACCTATGGTATGAGGGTTTTGACCTTTTTCTGGACAAAGCCGATGTAGCTTTTGCCAGTATTTTGAATAGGGAAGAAGCCCCGAGTGAATACACGGGAGAGAAAACTGCAGACTTTGTTGTCGATGAAGCGAATATTCTGACAGAAGAAGAAAGAGCTAAGTTAAATGAAAAAGCCGAAGCTATAAGCTCACGGTTTAACAGCGATGTCGTTTTGTATACGGTTCGGCAATATGAAGGAGCGAGTGTTGAAGAGGGCGCAGAGATAGTTTATGAAAAAAACAACTACGGCGCCGGAAACGACAGATCGGTTATAATGTTGCTTCTTAGCTTTGCCGAAAGAGACTACGACATAATGGCTCATGGCTACGCCAACCTTGTTTTTACGGATTATGGAAAAGAACGGCTCTCAGAGAGCTTTAAGCCGCACTTTAAAAATGACAACTGGTACAAGGGATTTGATGCGTATTTAACCAGAGTTGAAGAGTATTTTGAATATGAACAGAAAGGCACCCCCGTCGATGTAAAAAGCGATCCTTATGATGTAATGAGCGGAAAGGATTATCTGATAACGATAGCTGTTGCGCTTATACCGGCCTTGATTATTGTTTTAATAATGAAAGCTATGATGAAGTCGGCGGTTGCTCAGGACATGGCGGATGCTTATATCCCTCCGGTAGGACTAAATTTGACCCGAAGAACCGATCGTTATCTCAGGAAGAGCGTAAGCCGCACATATAGCCCGCAGAAAAAGGACAGTGGCGGTAGCGGTGGAGGAACCAGTGTAAGTAGCGGAGGTTTTTCTCACAGCAGCGGCAAGTTCTAAGTTCGTTTTCTTAAAAATAAACTGAAAAAAGTGGCATAGCTCAAAAATGTGCTATGACACTTTGCTATTATGTATTCAAATATTTCTAACTCCAATTTTACTCTTGAGCGTTGATATGCAGTTGTATTATAATAAATCGTCACAGTTAATTTAAAGAGGTATTGTATGAAGAAAAAAACTGCCGGAAAACCTAAATTGACTCTCGGAATAATTTTTATTGTTCTATGTCTTATCCTCGGTTATTCCATTGCTATGAGAACAGCAGTTTCAAACGGTGATTATAGAACTGAATCGCCCAACGAGCTTCAGGAAATAAAAGAGTCCGTTTCAACAGCCGAAGTGCAAGTTGTTGAAACTGCGGAAAATTCTCCGAGTTCTCCTCAGCAGCAGGGCTCTGATGATGGAGAGTTTTCTGAAGTGCCAGCATCACAAGGAGAGAATGAAGCGGAAAAATATCCCGATTCTTTCCATCTGACCCCTGCTTTAAGAGGCAGTGAAATTATGCTTATAAAGCAGGGAGACCCCTATGTTGAGTCCGGGGCGTTTGCCGTGGATGACAGATTCGGGATAATCGGGGAATACGAGGTTCAGGGAGTAGATAATATAGATACTTCCACGCCCGGAGACTACAACATAGAATACACTATCAAATCCGAAAATGCTCTGGCCAAGATAGGCCGAACAGTAAGGGTTATTTCTCCTGAGAGCTTTGGAGCAAATTGCTCAGGGGTTCCTGTTATGATGTACCACTATGTATATACCGCTTCCGAACCTCCGGCAAAAATCAATTCAAACTACATATTAGACAGCAAGCTCGATAAGCAACTGGCGTGGCTAAAGGAAAACGCATATTATTTTCCGAGCTTTGCAGAGCTGAGAGCCTATGTTGATGGCAGAATATCTCTTCCATCCAAAAGCATTATTTTAACATTTGACGATGCGGATGCAGGCTTTTTGAAGTATGGAAGAGCGTTATTAGAAAAGCATCAAATCCCCGGAACCACTTTTATAATAGGGGTTTTCGATGCCGAAAATCAGATAAAGTCAAACCCGAGCCGCTATTTAAGCTATGAATCCCATTCCTATGACATGCATAAGGGCGGCGGCAATATCGGACACGGAGGCATCATAAGCGCACTGAGTCAAGAAGAAATACAGGCAGATTTATCCAGAGCAATAGACATGTTAAAGAGTCGAGCCGCTTTTGCCTATCCCTATGGAGATGTCACTGAAACAGGTGTTCAGGCCATACGCAA
>CAYFQE010000001.1:96140-241761 GCA_964345235.1 uncultured Oscillospiraceae bacterium
CTTTTGCCTATCCCTATGGAGATGTCACTGAAACAGGTGTTCAGGCCATACGCAATCTTGAAATTTTATGCTCCTTCACAACCGCCTTCGGCAAGGTTAAGGTGGGCGACAATCCGGCTCGTCTCAGCAGAGTAAGAGTACTCGGAGAGAGCTCTCTGGAAGGTTTTATTTGGTCGATCAGTTAAACCCTGTTTATCTGTGATTGAACTTGGCGGGCTGTCTTTATATAAGAGCGAGAAAAGATATAAACAGATAATCATTGAAAAAAAAAGCTCTTTATGCTAAGCTCAATAAGATTGAATTAATTTAGGGATTCGCTCGTTTGTGGGGGTTTATATAAAATGAAAAAGTACTTAATCAATGGCGGAAATGCGCTGAATGGAGAAGTTGAAATCAGCGGAGCAAAAAATGCCGCCGTTGCGATTATTCCGGCAGCCCTGCTCGTCAGCGGCAGGTGCAGGATTGAAAATATTCCGGATATAAGCGATGTCGATAAGTTAATAAAAATACTTGAATGCTTCGGGGCAAAGGTTTCTTTCTTAAATAAGGGAATAATAGAAATTGATTGCTCAAATGTTGAATACCAAGAACCGCCCAGGGAGCTTATGAGCAAAATAAGGGCATCATATTATTTTGTCGGCGCAATGTTGGGAAGATTCGGCGCCACAAGAGCCACAATGCCGGGAGGCTGTGTTTTAGGACAAAGGCCTATCGACCAGCACCTTAAAGGCATGAGGGGCTTGGGCGCAGAAATAGATGTTGAGGGAGACTGCATAGTAGGCAAGGCAATAGACGGGAGACTTCATGGAAGCAAAATTTATCTTGACAAGGTGTCCGTCGGAGCCACTATGAACATTATTTTGGCAGCGTCTGTTTCGCAAGGGAGAACTGTCATTGAAAATGCGGCAAAAGAGCCCCACATAGTTGATTTGGCAAACTTTTTAAACTCAATGGGAGCAGACATTAGGGGCGCCGGAACCGACACGATAAAGGTTTTCGGAAAAGAAAAGCTTTCAGGCGGGTCATATGCAATTATTCCGGATATGATAGAAGCGGGAACCTATATGATAGCGGCGGCAGCGTGTGGGGGAGAAGTCAGAGTAAAAAATGTTATTCCCAAACACTTGGAGTCCGTTACGGCTAAGCTTAGAGAGATGAAAGTCCCTGTAATAGAGGGTGATGAGTCGGTTTTAGTTAAGGGTACGGGCAGAATAGCTGCTGTAGATATAAAGACTATGCCTTATCCGGGTTTTCCGACGGATATGCAGCCGCAAACTGCTGTGGCCCTCTGTTTGGCAAACGGAACAAGCACAATAATCGAAAGTATTTATGATAACAGATTTAAATATATGGCAGAACTGCAAAAGATGGGAGCAAAGATAAAAGTAGAGGGAAGAACGGCAACGATTTTCGGACCCAATGTGCTTAAATCCGCACAGCTCACATCATACGATTTGCGTGCGGGCGCGGCTATGGTCATTGCGGCACTGTGCGCAAAGGGACAAAGCGAAGTTAGCGACATTGAATATATTGAGAGAGGCTACGAAAATTTGGTTCCAAAACTGAGAGCTCTGGGAGCTGACATAATAGTGGTTGATGATAATTCAGATTTAAGTTGAAACATAGTTTATAATTTTAATTTTATACGCTATAATAGGATATGTCATTGTTGACATATCCTTATTTTTAAAATAAGTTGAATACTGGAGCTGAAAATGAGCAAAGAAAACATTGTTTTGGGAAAAAAATTCCCCGGCGAACTTATGGAAAAGTGGCCTAAAGATCAAAACAACGAATATGTGGAAGCGGCATTTCTGAAAACATGTACCCAGTGGGATATGGAAGATGAGATACTTAAGGGAATGTTAGATGGCGCAGGTATACCAAGTTTTACGAGATTCCCACACTATGGCGGATTTGGAAATCTTATTATCGGACAAAGCGCGGAAGGCGTTGATATCTATGTTCCTAAAACACAGCTTAAAGAAGCTACGGAACTTATAAATCAAGAAATAGCGGAGTGTGAAGTATGAGTTATACCAAAGAATACAATCGGTGGCTCGACAGCCCCTGTTTAAGTGAGGCCGAGTGGAAAGAGCTACGCGAAATATCCGGGGATGAAAAAGAGATTGAGAGCAGATTTTATGCCCCTCTGGAGTTTGGTACAGCCGGACTTAGGGGAATAATGGGCGTGGGTCTCAACAGGATGAACATCCATATTATACGCTGGGCAACACAAGCTTTTGCCGAACTCATAATATCCGAGGGTGAAGAGGCAAAAGAAAAGGGTTTTGTTATTTGCTACGACTGCAGACACAATAGCGATGTTTTTGCAAAAGAAGCGGCTTCGGTCGTTGCTGCAAACGGGATTAAGTGCAGAATCTTTGATGCGCTTCGTCCAACGCCCGAGCTAAGCTTTGCAATACGCCATTACGGCGCAATAGCAGGAATTAATATTACGGCAAGCCATAATCCAAAAGAGTATAACGGCTACAAGGTTTACTGGAGTGACGGCGCTCAGCTTCCTCCTCAGCATGCACAGAAAATCGCCGATACAATGGGAAGCTTGGACTTATTTAAAGATATTAAGCTTATGCCTTATGAAGAAGCTGTGCAAAAAGGCCTCATCACTGTTTTGGGTGAAGAGACGGATGAGGAGTTTTTGAAGAGATCACTTGATATGTCTATTAGCTCCGAGTCTGTAAAAAAAATGGCGGATAATTTTGGCGTTGTCTATACACCGTTCCACGGAACCGGATATAAACTGATTCCCGAAGCGCTTAAAAGACTTGGAGTTCAAAATCTGTATCCCGAGCCGAACCAGATGAAACTCGATGGAGATTTCCTCACTGTAATAAGCCCAAATCCCGAAGATCCCGAGGGGTTTTATCTCGCGGTAGAGCTGGCTAAGGAGAAAGATGCCGATATTATAATAGGCACAGATCCGGATGCCGACAGAGTAGGTGTTTTAGTTAAGCGCAATGGAGAATACAGGCAACTTAGCGGCAATCAAATTGGACTGCTTCTTTTAGACTACATAATAAATTCGAAAAGAGAAAAAGGCACTCTTCCGGAAAATGCAGCTGTTATAACAACCATAGTTACCAGCAAAATGGCGGGGGTTATGGCAGAAGATAACGGAATCCATCTTGATGAAACATTTACAGGCTTTAAATTTATGGCAGAAAAAATAGCCGAATATGAAAAAGACAGCTCCTATAAGTATCAGTTTGCATTTGAAGAGAGCTATGGTTACATGTGCGGCGACCATGTCAGAGATAAAGATGCCGTGACAGCCTCTGTACTGATAGCCGAAATGGCAGCGTATCATCTGCTTTCGGGAAACACACTTTTTGATGTAATGGATAAGCTTTATGAAAAGCACGGATTCTTTAGCGAAAAGACAATTAATATTGTCATGAAAGGCTTGGAGGGTGTTTCAAAGAGAAGAGCGCTTATGGAACATTTCAGGAATTCGCCCCCCGATGAAATAGCAGGATTTAAAGTTGCACGAGTAAAGGATTATAAAAGCGGCGAAATTACGGTTTCGGGACTTGGCAAAGTAGGGCGCACACACATTGTGGGCTCGGATGTCCTTGTGTTTGACCTTATAGACGGAAGCTCTCTGATTATCAGACCTTCGGGTACGGAACCAAAAGTCAAAGTTTACTTGCTTTTAAGCGCCGAAAGCAAAGAGGAGCTCGAAAAGAAAGATGAAAGACTGTCTCAGTTTGCGGAATCATTAAAAGAATGAAAATATATTTTCAGATAATTTGGACATTTATAAAAGTCGGAGCCCTCACCTTTGGCGGGGGCTACGCAATGTTGCCTGTACTTCAAAGAGAAACAATAGAAAAACGCGGTTGGGTCACAGAGGAAGAGGCCATGAATTACTATGCCGTTGGTCAGGTTATGCCCGGCATAATCATGGTAAATACCTCGGCTTTTATCGGACATAAGCTCAAAGGGAGGCTTGGTGCGATTATAGCCGGAGTTTCAGCTACTATTCCCTCGCTTTTTATTATTGTTGCTATTGCAAGTCTGCTGAGCGGATTTTCGGATTTAAAGATTATTCAGCATGCATTTGCCGGAATACGCGTTTGTGTGATAGTACTAATTATAAATTCTTTGGAAAAGCTCTGGAAAACTGCAATTGTTGATAGAATAACCTTAATAGTATGCGCCTCAATATTTTCAGCTTCGCTTTTTGCAAAAGTTTCTCCGGTAATACTTGTCATTTGTTCCGCCTTGTTCGGTGTTCTCACGCTGAGATTAAGGGGGAATAAATAATGAAGTTGCTTTATCTTTTTTGGGAATTTTTAAAAATAGGAGCTTTTACATTCGGTGGAGGAATGGCGACCTTACCTTTTCTTTATGATTTATCAGACAGAACCGGTTGGTTTTCGTATCAGCAGATTGCCGACATGTTGGCTGTAGCGGAATCTACCCCGGGTCCTATCGGCATCAACATGGCAACATATACAGGTTTTAATGTGGCGGGTATCCCCGGGAGTTTGGTGGCTACTACAGCGGCAATAATTCCCGGAATAATAGTTGTGCTACTCATATGTAAAATTCTGGATAAGTTTCAAAACAACAAATATATAGAAGCTGTTTTCTATGCGCTGAGACCTACATCTGTCGGACTGATTGCAGCTGCCGGAGCTATAGTTGTTTCGATTACTCTTATTAATATAGGAGCATACACCGAAAGCGGCCTGATTCATGAGCTTTTTAATTTTAAAGCAATTATACTTGCGATGTTTATATGGATACTCAGCCGGTTTTTGAAATATACAAAAAAGCTTCATCCTGTATTTTTTATTTTTTTAAGTGCTGTTTTGGGAATAATACTAAAGCTGGCATAATTAAATTAACGGAGGCATTTAATGTTGGAAAAAGTTCTGCCTATAGAAAAGGTTGAAGAAATAATAAATGTTTTTGGAAACTTTGATCAAAATATTAAGCTTGTTGAGGAAGAGCTGGCAGTACGCATCACGGACAGAGAAGAGCATATACATATTTTGGGCGAGGCGGAAAATATTGCCGTTGCTACGGAGGTTTTGAACGGGCTAATTAAGCTTGCGGCTAAGGGTGGAAAGATTGATTTACAGAATGTAAAGTACGTAATTCATCTTGTTAAAAGCGGCAGAGCGGATAAAATTACCGAGCTTTCTGACGGAGCGGTTTGCATTAATTCCAAGGGTAAACTGATTAAGGCGAAAACTCTCGGTCAGCGGGCGTATGTTGACTCCATGCAAAAAAACATCATAACTTTAGCCGTGGGTCCCGCCGGTACAGGAAAAACCTATTTGGCTGTAGCCATGGCAGTTTCCGATTTTCTTGCCGAAAAAGTCAATCGAATTATCCTTACCCGCCCTGCTGTTGAGGCAGGTGAGCGGCTCGGGTTTCTACCGGGAGATCTCCAGAGCAAAGTCGACCCCTACTTGAGACCCCTATACGATGCTTTGTTTGATATGCTGGGTGCCGATACTTACAATAAGTATTTTGAAAGAGGCAGCATTGAAGTTGCTCCTTTGGCATATATGAGGGGCAGAACCTTGGATAACAGCTTTATTATCTTAGACGAGGCTCAAAACACCTCTAGAGAGCAGATGAAGATGTTTCTTACCAGAATAGGGTTTGGCTCTAAAGTTGTTATTACGGGAGATATAACGCAGATTGACTTGCCTCCCGATAAGTCTTCTGGTCTTGTAGAAGCGATGAGCGTTCTGAGGGAAATAGAATCTATCGACATTTGCAAGTTAGGTGCCGAAGATGTTGTCAGACATGAACTCATACAGAAAATAATCGAAGCTTACACAAACTATGAAAAGAAAAATCACATTCATCCGGAAGTGAAGAAAATAAAGAGAAGCGGACAAAAATGATACATTATATTTATATATGCAGGGATAAAAAAAATCTCGGATACAACAAGGCGGCATTTTATATAAAAGAAGCTGTGAAAGCCGCGCTTTTAGTTGAAGAATTCAGCAGTCCGGCAGAGATAAATATTATGCTCTGTGATGATGAGAGAATTAAGGAGCTAAACTTTAGATTTCGAAACATCGATAAAGCCACCGATGTTTTGAGCTTCCCTATGCAGTGTGTCAATGCTGATAGCCTAAGCTCCGGGAAGCTTATAAGGAATCCGGATAACGGTGCTGTGCTTTTAGGAGACATAGTTATTTCACTCGAAAGATGCGAAGCTCAGGCGCTTGAATATGATTCGAACTTTAAAAAAGAACTTCAATATCTCACTGTACACAGTGTGTTACACTTACTTTCATATGATCATATGAATGAAAGCGATAAAAATAATATGAGGCTTCGTGAAAAGCAGATTATGAAAAAATTATATGGGGATTTAAAAAATGAATGAAAAAACAGCTCTGATTTCTGTCGTTGGTCGCCCGAATGTGGGAAAATCCAGTTTAGTTAATTCGATTGTGGGAGAAAAAGTTTCAATTGTTACGAATAAGGCTCAAACAACCAGGAACAGAATAACGGGTATATTCACCGAAGAGGAATATCAGTTTATTTTTTGGGATACTCCGGGCTTAAATAAAGGCAAAAACAGCCTTGACAATCATATGAGAAAAATTGTACGGAGCAGTCTAAATGGTGTAGATCTGGTTCTATTTATGGTTGAGCCTATAGCCAATATAGGAGAACAGGAAGAAGAGCTGATTAAGAATTTTAAATACAGTGATACAAAGGTTGTACTTTTAATCAATAAGATTGATACAATCCAAAAGAACGGTATTCTTCCGATTATATCAAAGTACTCGGAAGCGTATGATTTTGAGGCTATTTTACCAATCTCGGTATTGACCGGTGATGGATTGAATGAGCTCAAATCAATTTTAAAGAGTTGTGCGCAGGAAGGAAAACATATATTTTCCTCGGATATGTACACAGATCAAGCAGAAAAACAAATATGTGCAGAGCTTCTTAGGGAGAAGATTCTTTTTAATCTTGATAAAGAAATTCCTCATGGCACAGCTGTAGAGATTATTATGTTTAGAGAGAGAGAAGACGGAATTATTGACATAAATGCCACCGTCTACTGCGAGAAAAAAAGTCATAAGGGCATAATAATAGGCAAAAACGGGAGTATGCTTAAAAAGATTTCATCGGAGGCTCGCCTTGATATGGAGGAGCTTTTGGGAACCAAAGTATTTTTGGAAGTTTGGATTAAGGTCTCTGAGAACTGGAGAGATTCGGGCTTTCTTATTGAACAGCTAAAAATATAGTATATTCGGGGGAACAATTGTTTTTACACACATCCGGCCTTATTTTAAGAGAAAGCAAATACAAGGACTCAGATAAAATCCTTACACTCCTTTGCGGAACAGAGGGTAAGCTTACAGCCTCGGCGCGCAGGGTTTTGCGGACAAAGAGCAAGCTTGGTCCGGCGATACAACTGTTTTCGTTTTCGGAATTTGTTCTCTTCGGAAACAAAGGCCGTTGGACAATCAATGAGGCGAGAACGATAGAGGAGTTCAGAGGCCTGAGAAACGACATAAGTTCATTGGCGCTTGCCGCCTATTTTGCCGATCTTTTGGAGCTCGTTTCAGATGAGGATATGCCAAATCCGAACATATTGCGTCTGGCTCTCAACTCATTTTATGCGCTTTCTAATAATATTTACGATAGGGAACTCATAAAAGCCGTTTTTGAGCTGAGAATTGCATCGTATGCCGGCTATATGCCGAACCTTACAGAATGCGCTGAATGCGGAAAGGTAGAAGACGAATACTTTTATTTTAGACCCGATTTGGGAGATATTGTTTGTAAAAGCTGTAGGGGAGAATATGGAATAAAAATAAGTTCCGATGTGCTTAGCGCAATGCGATTCATATTAGTCGCAGACGCAAAACGGATTTTTTCGTTTAAAATTTCAGCGGAAGGTCTTAAACAGCTTTCAATGATAACAGAAAACTATGTTTTACTTTGCTTTGAAAGACAGCTAAAAAGTTTGGATTACTATAGGAAAATTATCAAATGAACATAATTAATAAGTCAATTGAAATTTTAGAACTGCCCACCGTATTGAAGATGCTGTCATCTAAGGCCGTATCCGACGGAGCAAGGGAAATGGCATTGAACATAAAACCCAGCTTCTCGGAAGAAGAGGTTTTAAAGCTCAATAAAGATACTTGTGCCGCTTTCGAGCTTATAAATGAAATCAAAATGCCTCCTCTCTACAGAATAAATGATGTTAGGAACAGTTTAGTCAGGGCCTCAAAGGGCGGACTTTTAAATGTTATTGAGCTCAATGAGATAAAAAAACTTGTTAGGGCCTCCAACCATGCCGGAGATTATTACAGGAATTCAGTAGACGCTGAAAACGAACTTAATTATTATTTTGAAGCAATAAGCATCAATAGATTTTTGGAAAAAAAACTCTCCAACGCGCTAACAGATGAAAACGAAATCTCGGATAACGCCAGCGCTGAACTGGCTCAAATCAGGCGCAAAATCAGAAGCGCGTCAGGCAAAATACGCGATATTCTTCAGTCTATAATTACATCTCCTGCCTATTCCAAGATGCTTCAGGAAAATATAATAACAAGCCGTTCGGGACGCTTTGTTCTTCCGGTTAAGGCGGAATATAAGAACAGCTTCAAAGGTTTGGTGCACGATATTTCAAGTTCCGGAGCCACTTTATTTATTGAACCTATGTCTTCCGTCAATGCCAACAACGAGATAAGAGAGCTCATGTCGGCAGAGAAAATAGAAATAGAGCGCATTCTTTATGAGCTTAGCGCTGACTGCGCCGAATACATGCATGAGATAAGCGTCAATTATGAGATGCTTGTGTTAATAGACTTGATATTTGCAAAGGCAAAGTTGGCTATCGATATGAAAGCGGCACCAATATTCTTAGGGGGCTCTGAAATTAGGCTGAGAGAGGCCAGACATCCGCTTATTGAGTACGAGAAAGTTGTTCCGATAAGCCTAAGTTTTGATGACGACATTGACTCAATGATAATCACGGGACCAAACACTGGAGGTAAAACAGTAACACTTAAAACACTAGGCCTTTTGGCCTTAATGAGCTACTGTGGACTCTTTATTCCTGCCAACGCGGGCAGCGCTTTGCCCGTGTTTGATTCGATTTATGCCGATATCGGTGATGAGCAAAGCATAGCGCAAAGTCTTTCAACATTTTCATCCCATATGAAAAACATTTGCGAGATTTTAAATTGTTTTACAAGCAACTCTCTCATTTTACTTGATGAGTTGGGTGCCGGCACAGATCCTGCCGAAGGAGCGGCGCTGGCTATATCAATAATAGAATATGTTCGAAAAAGAGGAGCAAAGATACTGGCCACTACTCACTATAACGAGCTTAAGCTGTATGCGTTAAATACCGAAGGTATCAGCAATGCTTCGCTACAGTTCGATGTGGATACACTTATGCCGACATACAAGCTTATAACGGGAATACCGGGAAGCTCGAATGCGTTTGCAATTTCCTCAAAGTTGGGGCTTAAAGATGAAATCATTTCCGATGCGGCAGAGAGACTGGACAGAAAAAATATTGAGTTTGAAGATACCGTCAATGAATTAAACAAGCTTCGCTCTAAACTTGAAGATAAAGAAAAGGATTTAGTCGAAAAGCTTGTAGAAATTGATAAATTAAAGCGCGAAACTGAATTAAAAAACAAAAAGCTGTCTGAGAAGCTCGGAAATGCCGAGGCGCTTGCCACAGAGGAAGCTACAAAAATATTAAGTGAAGCCAAGATGGCAGCCGAAGATGCATTTCGCAAAATAGACAAAATGAGAAAGCGTTCAAAGCAAAAGGATGATTATAGAGAAACAAATGATGAAAGAAGCGAAATCAGGAGAAAACTGAACGAAGTATCTGCCAAGCTTAATAAAGAACATTGGGTAAGCGGAGAAGAAAGCCAAGACATAGGGGAAGAAGCACAGATTGAGCTTGGAGATATTGTTAAAGAAACAAGAACGGGTGTAGAGGCGAAAGTTCTGGAAATCCTTAAAACAGGAGAACTGCTTCTCGGTAGCGGTAATATCAAATTTAAGGCCGATAAATCCGGTGTTAAAATTATTAAAAGAAGAGAAGAAGAAATTAGTGAAAGCGCAAAAAGCTTTTCTCACGGCGAACTTAGAACCTCTACGCTTAGTTCCGAATTGGACCTACGAGGAATGGACTCACTGGATGCGGTAACTGCGTTGGGAAGCTATCTTGATAATGCAATAATGAGCCGACTCAATGTGGTTACAATTATCCACGGAAAGGGAACCGGCACGCTCAGAAAAGAAGTCCATGCATTCTTGAAGCAATGCAAATATGTAAAAAAATTCAGATTAGGGAACTTTGGAGAAGGGGAGCATGGAGTAACTGTTGTTGAATTGTCGAATTTTTGATGTATTGTTTGATTTTACTCTGTTAAATTAGCTAAATTCTTAAAAACAGTTGACTAACTTTGTCAAATTTGATAACCTAAGCATGTCAAAACACTAGTTTTTTCATGGGATTGGAAGGAGTTGCTTGTGTGCTTTCGAAGATTGTCGTAATTAAAAATCAGGTTGGATTACACGCCAGACCTGCAACATTTTTTATTCAAAAAGCTAATGAATTTAAGAGTAGCATTTGGATAGAAAAAGAAGACAGAAGAGTAAATGCTAAGAGCCTTCTCGGTGTTTTATCTTTAGGTATAGTAAAGGGAACAGAGATAAACATAGTTGCCGACGGCGTTGACGAGAATGAAGCCATTACCAAGTTGTCCGAGCTTATAGATTCGGACTTTGATGAGTAGATTTTACGATTAGGGGCGTGTTTATACACGCCCCTGTTTTTTGTTTAAAGATATTTATATGAATGAACTCAAGCTAAAAGCATTAAGCCTTCCGCTTCTTCCCGGTGTTTACCTTATGCTTAATGCCGAGAACGAAGTGATATATGTCGGGAAGGCAAAAAAACTTAAAAACAGAGTATCTTCTTATTTTATAGGTGAGCCAAGCGGAAAGCTTGCTCTTTTACTCAGGAGCGTAAACGACTTGGAATATATCGTAGCGGATTCCGAGTTTGAAGCGCTGATACTGGAGAACGCACTAATTAAGCAGCATCAGCCAAGATATAATATACTTTTAAAAGACGATAAGTCGTACCCATATATAAGAATTAACTTTAACGATGAGTATCCCAAGTTGTCTATGTCCAATAAAAAGCTCAAAGATAAAGCGGAGTATTTCGGGCCGTACGCATCCAGAGGCAAAACCATATCGATTATTGATACACTGAATAAAGCATTTAAGCTTCCGAGCTGCAGCAGAGTTTTCCCGCGAGATTTCGGAAGAGGACGGCCTTGCTTAAACAAAGATATGGGAAAATGTGAGGCTTGGTGCATGGGCGAACTTTCTAAAGACCTATATGATGAAGCAATTTCCAATGTGAAAATGATTTTGGGCGGGAAGATTGAGGCTCTGAGAGATAAATTAGAGAAGAAAATGCTTTCGGAAGCGGATGCGCTCAATTTTGAGTCCGCGGCTAACACTCGTGACAGGCTGAAAAGCGTTATCGAGATAATGAATAAGCAAAATGTAATAGCCACTTCTTTTTCCGATACGGATGTATTGGGATTTTACAGGGGTAAAAAGAGTGCGTTTGTTATTCTTAAGTATAAGGACGGAAATTTTCAGGCGAAGAAAAAATACTTGTTCAACGAGCCGTTTGAAGAAAACGCGGCAATACTTTCAAATCTTCTGCTGACATACTATCTCGGCGAGGCTAATATACCAAGAGAAATACTGATTCCTTTTCCCGTTGAGGATATTGAATCATTGGAAAAAATACTCAGTGATAAATCGGTATTTAAGGTTAAAATAACAGTGCCGCAAAGGGGTCAAAAGAGAAAACTTATCGAGTCCGCAATGAGCAATGCAAAGGAAGAGAGCGAAGCGGCTGAAAAAAACGAAATAAAGGCGAAAAAAGTTCTTTTGTCCTTAAAAGAAATGCTTACGCTAAGTTCTGACCCCATTATTATAGAAGCATTTGATGTTTCAAATCTTGGGGATGAGGGCATAGTTGCGGGAATGACTGTTTTTGTAAACGGGAGGCCGGTTAAAAACCGATACAGAAGATTCAGGATTCAATCAATTGATAAGCAAAATGATGTTGCCGCAATGGAGGAGGCTGTTTTAAGAAGGTTTAAGAATTATCTGGATAAAGACGACAGGTTTTCGCAAATCCCGGATTTGGTTCTTGTAGATGGCGGGTTTACTCAGCTTGGTGCGGTAAAGAGAGCACTCCGTGCTTTGGAAATTTCGGTTCCGTGCTTTGGCATGGTTAAAGACTCAAGCCACAGAACGGCGGAACTTATCGATGCAGATGGAAAAAAAGTGGGCCTTACTTCAAACCCTGCTGTTTATAATCTTATCTCTCAAATACAGGAAGAAACACATAACTACACGATAAGTTACCAAAGAAATTTGAGAAAAGAAAAATTTAAATCCGAGCTTTTGTCGATAGAGGGTATAGGACAAAAGCGCTACAATAAAATTATAGATACATTTGGCAGTATTAAAAACGCTTCTAAGGCATCGTTGAGTGAGTTGGAAACAATTCTGCCGAAGAAATTGGCCTTAAAGTTATATAACTATTTCAGAAACGGAGCATAGATATTATGAGGATTATTGCCGGTGACAACAAGGGAAGAAAACTGAAGGCGCCTGAAGGGGATAAGACCAGGCCGACTTCAGAAAATGTTAAGGAAGCCGTTTTTAATATTATTCAATTTCAGATTCAGGACAAAAGCTTCTTAGACCTTTTTGCCGGTAGCGGACAGATAGGTATAGAAGCCCTCTCAAGAGGCGCCTCGGAAGTTGTTTTTGTAGAAGAAAGTAAGCAGGCAATCAGAGTAATAAAAGACAATCTCAAAAAGTGCGGCCTAAAGGCTGAACTTTTTCACGAAAGCGCATTTCACTTTCTTTCCAGAGGAAAAAGTTTTGATATTATATACCTTGACCCTCCGTATATGACAGATTTTATTGACAAAAGCATTGAAATTATACAAAATCTTGACAACATAAACGAAAATGGTATAATAATTTGCGAATCGTCAAAGAATATAAACATTCAGTTTGATGAAAAGAAATACATGCTTGCTACACAAAAAAAGTATGGAAGCAGAATGATTTCTATATTAAAAAAAATCCAATAAAATTTTTGCCGAAAGGCTGTGCTCGGAGGGTCGTTTATGTATAAGGAAGCAAGTGAACTTATTGACATGCTTTATACAATGGTTTCTGAAGCGTGGGGTGTTCCGCTAAACAACGACAAATGTATGGTAAACAGAGAAGAGTTCCTGGGAATTCTTGAAGAAATTAAAGTTCAGCTTCCAACGGAGTTGGCCGAAGCTAAAAGGCTTGTATCCGCAAGAGATGAATTTATAGGTAGCGCAAAAAAAGAGGCGGAGTCAATTCGACGCGCTGCTGAAGAAAAGGCTCGTCAACTGGTAGATGAGCGTGAAATTGTTCGAATTGCCCAATCAAAAAGCCACGAGATTATTACAAATACCGAGTATAAGAGTTCGGAACTTAAAAAACTTGCCAGTGATTATGTGGACGATATACTCAGAAGAACAGAAGAAAGCCTCACTTCTTCGCTGAATCAAATTTCCAAGTCAAGGTCAAGATTCAGGTCAATGACCGGAGCACAGGAGATGATTCAAGAAAAAAGCACAAGCTCTATGTCATCTGAGATTGAACTATAAGCCTTTCACTTACAAAAAAATAACAACTTATTACACCGCAGCATATTTTTGGACACTATGCTGCGGTTATTTTATTTTATTTTAATTTAAATTAATGTAATTGTGTCTTGATTTTTGTCTTAAATATTCTATACTTTATATATGTGGTGAAAAGTGGTGCAAAGTGTTTAATTAATAAAGCAAAATGTGAGGAGGATGGGCCGGTGACAGGTGAATACAAGCACAGCATGGACTCAAAAGGCAGAATATTTATTCCGGCCAAGCTGAGAGAAGAGTTAGAAGAGCCGCTTTATATTACAATATCGGATGAGAAGTGCTTGAGAGTATATGGGAAAGGTGACTGGGATACTTTTGTTGAGAAAGTTAGATCATTGCCCTATTTAAGCAGGAAAAGAATGAGGCCTTTTTTCTATTCGGCCTCTAAATGTGAGTCTGATTCACAAGGCAGAATATTAATTCCGCAAAATCTTAGAGACTATGCATGCCTGAATAAAAATGTTAGTATAATCGGGTGTGACGATCACGCTGAAATTTGGGATAGCGAAATATGGGAGCCTATACAAAAAGATGAAACGCAAAGCTCCAGATTACTGCAAATTATGGAAGAGATTGAATTATGAAACAGAAGCATATTTCTGTTCTCTTAAATGAGTGCATAGATGCTTTAAATATAAATGAAAACGGGATATATGTGGACGCAACATTGGGCATGGGCGGCCATACAAAAGAGATTGCAAAAAAAATTAAAAAAGGGAAACTCATTGCAATCGATAGAGATATTTCAGCGATAAATAACAGCAAGCTTATACTTGAAGAGTTCGGAGATAAGATTATTTTTGTAAATTCGAATTTTTCTGAAATAGACAAAATATTATATCAACTTGAGATTACGGCAGTAGACGGAATTTTGGCAGACCTCGGAGTTTCGTCACCTCAACTCGACGAAGCGGAACGCGGATTTTCATATAGTCAGGATGCTTTTTTGGATATGAGAATGGATAAAAGAAATACTTTGACCGCTGCCGAAATAGTAAATAAAGAGAGCTTTGAAAACTTAGTGAAAATCCTCAGAGATTACGGAGAGGAAAGGTTTGCGCCTCAAATTGCAAGAGGAATAATTAAAGCCCGTGAAAAGCATGAGATTAAGACAACACACGAGTTAAGCGATATTATAAAAAATTCAATGCCCAAAAAGGCACTGAGAGAGAAACAACATCCTGCTAAAAGGACATTCCAAGCCATTCGCATAGCTGTTAACGACGAACTCGGTTCGATTGAGCGATTCATGGATAGCGCCCCGCTAAAACTAAATAAGGGCGGCCGTTTGGCTGTAATATCGTTTCATTCATTGGAAGACAGAATTATTAAAAATAAAATTCAAGAACTGGAAAACCCGTGTGTCTGTCCGCGTGAAGCGCCTGTGTGCACTTGTGGACGCAGTCCGATACTAAAGCGTGTAAACAGAAAGGCGATTTTACCGAGCGAAAATGAGCTTGAAAGCAATCCCAGATCGAGAAGCGCTAAACTGAGGATAGCAGAAAGAATATAGCCTACCGGGGTGTGTAGATTGACACATGTGTTATAATACCTCTGTTGTTATAACACTTTACTTTATGTGAAAGAGCTATTGTTTTGAATATAAAAGATGTATTGAATATTCCGGATATTCTACAATTTGAGGCACAGACGAATATTGAAATAAGCGGTATCCAATATGATTCGAGAAAAGTGATGCCCGGAAATATTTTTTTTGCCGTCAGAGGCTATGAAACCGATGGTCATAAGTATATTGAACATGCGGTTAATAACGGCGCTGTTTGTGTTGTTTGCGAAGAAAAGCCCGAAGTTGAGATCCCTTTTGTTTTAGTTTCAAACTCAAGGCGCGCGCTGGCCTTGTCCGCATGCAATTATTATGGTCATCCGTCTGCAAAAATGACCATGATTGGCATTACCGGAACTAACGGTAAGACCAGTTGCACATATTTGATTAAAAACATTATAGAACGATTGAGCGGAGAGAAAGTCGGACTCATCGGAACTATCGGGAACATGATAGGCGATGAATTAATTTCAAGCGAACACACAACGCCCGAATCTTCCGATTTACAAAGCTTGCTTTCTAAAATGTCGGAAGAGGGCTGCGAATATATTGTTATGGAAGTATCCTCACACGCACTGTCGCTTGAGAGGGTGCTTGGAATACAATTTGATGTAGGTGTTTTTACAAATTTAAGCCAGGATCACTTGGATTTTCATAGCGATATGGACGAGTATGCAGAGGCTAAATCTATGTTGTTTGAGCGCTCCATAGTTTCTATAATTAATTTAGACGACAGCTATGCCGCATTAATGGCCAATCATGTTTGCGGCAAACTAATGGGTATATCGTTATATGATGAAAAATCGGATTTCTATGTTAAGAGCTATGCTCTGCATCCGAATTCTGTTGAATATGAGCTTATTCATGCAAATAAGCCATTTAATGTAGAAATCAATATTCCGGGTATTTTTTCCGTGTATAATTCACTTACGGCTTTTGCAGTCGGTACAGCTCTCGGATTTAACGAAGATGAACTTAGCGGAGCAATAAAGCTTTCTGGCAATATTAAGGGAAGAGCCGAAAGCGTGAAAACTGACGGAGATTACCACATTTTTATTGATTATGCTCACACTCCCGATGCGTTACTCAATATAATAAGTGCTCTTAAAGAGGGCGCCAGAGGGCGAGTAGTAGTATTGTTTGGCTGTGGGGGAGATAGGGACAGAAAAAAGAGACCGAAAATGGGTAAAATTGCTTCGGAAAATGCCGATTTTTGTATTGTAACTTCGGACAATCCGCGTACAGAAAAACCCGAAGACATTATTGCCGATATTCTGAAAGGAATAGCTGAGAATAATAAGCATAAGACAAAAGTGATATGCAACAGGGAAGAGGCAATCGAATGGGCTATTGAAAATCATCAACCTGAAGACATTATTGTTTTAGCAGGCAAGGGGCATGAAACTTATCAAATTGTCGGTAAGATTAAACGCCACATGGATGAGAGGGAAATAGTAAGGGACATTATTTCTAAAAGGGGCCTTGCGAAATGACATTTAAATTAATAATAGCATCCGCTGTTTCTATGTTGGTATCATATATTATAGGTATATATATGATACCGTGGCTTAGAGATGAAAAGAAAGCGGGCCAGAACATTAAGGAAATCGGCCCTACTTGGCACATGTCAAAAGCCGGAACACCGACTATGGGCGGCGTGTTTTTTATAGTTTCAACGGCCGTATCGCTAGGACTTTTCGGCGCCAGCTTTACTGTTCTTAATGACTACAGACATATTATTCTATTCGTATTTGCTTTTTTGTATGGGGTAATCGGTTTTATAGACGATTACAGTAAGGTTAAGAAAAAACATAACACGGGACTGACTTCAAAAAGCAAATTCTTACTCCAGATAGTGTTGGCTTTTGTGCTTGTATATGTTTTAAGACAATTGAATTATCTCACCGAGTCAATTTATGTTCCTTTTTTCAATATCAGTTTTAATGTTCATCCAGTTATCTACTATATATTTATGGTGGTTTTTATAGTCGGCACTGTAAACTCTGTAAATATAACCGACGGAGTTGACGGGTTGGCTGCAGGAACCTCAATTCCTGTTTTGGCTTTTTTTGTGATTCTTTGTCAATTTTGGAGCCGAAATTATTCTATAGGAATGTTTTCTTCAGCCCTTTTGGGAGGTCTAATCGGATTTCTCGGACATAATTTTTTCCCTGCAAAAGTATTTATGGGCGATACCGGATCTCTGTTTTTAGGAGGAGCGATTGCGGGCTTAGCGATTTTATTTGATATGCCATTAATACTTCTAATTCTCGGTTTGATGTTTGTGATTGAAACGCTTTCGGACATAATACAGGTTTCATATTTTAAATTGAGTGGCGGAAAGCGTGTTTTTAAGATGGCGCCTTTCCATCATCACCTTGAAATGGGAGGCTGGACAGGGAAGAAGTGGAGCGAAACCGAGCTCTTTTCACTCTATTTGTCCATTTCAATAGTTTGTGCTATTATCTCTTTTATGGGAATCTATAATAGATTTTAGCTTGGAGGAAACAATGAGGATAATTTTCGCCTGCGGAGGAACTGCCGGCCATATAAATCCGGCTTTAGCCATTGCCGAAGAGATTTTAAAAAGAGAACCCGATGCGGAAATACTTTTTATCGGTGCAGAGGGCAGAATGGAGACCGAGCTGATACCGAGAGCAGGCTATGAAATAAAGACAATTAAAATAACAAATTTAAGTCGCAAGATTAGTTTTTACTCTTTAATAAAAAATTTGCAAACCGCAAAAAATGTTATAAACTCAATTACCGAATGTAAGAAAATCTTTGGAGAATTTAAACCGGATTTAGTTATCGGTACGGGAGGATATGTCTGTTTTCCGGTTATTTTTGCGGCTCACGGTATGGGCATTCCCAGCGCAATACACGAGTCTAATGCGGTTCCCGGCCTTACAACTAAGTTGCTTGAGTCTAAGGCAGATTTAATAATGCTTGGATACGAAGAGTCTAAGGCCCATTATAAGTATCCTGAGAAATTAGTAATTACCGGAACCCCCGTAATTTCCGATTTTTGTGATGAGTGCATGTGTAAAGCAAAAAAAGAGCTGGGCTTAGATGAAAGTAAGCCCTTCGTTCTTTCTATTTTCGGGAGTTTAGGCGCCACAAAAATGAACGAAGTAATTAAGGAGCTTATTGTAGAATGTGGGGAAAACCCACACTTTAATCTTATGCATTCCAGTGGCAAATTAGAATATAAAAGCCTTGTAGAGTCTTTAGATTTAAATGTTCCTAACTATGAGTCAAAAGGTATATATGTTAAGGAGTATATATATAATACGGCAGAACTTATGCGCGCAGCCAATCTTGTCATATGCAGGGCAGGAGCCTCAACCTTGGCGGAAATAACAGCTTCCGGAACCCCTGCGATAATTGTGCCAAGCCCGAATGTAACTAATAACCACCAAGAAAAAAATGCAAGACTTATCGAAAATGCCGATGCAGCGAAAGTAATTTTGGAAACACAGCTTAGCGGAGCGAAACTCTTGGATGAAATTAATGAGTTGCTTTCCGATACGGATAGACTCAAAACTATGTCTAATAATATGAAAACTTTAGGACACCCCGATGCCGCATCTCAAATTGCCGAGAGCGTATTGGCTATGTAATAATTAGGAGATGAGAATTTGAATTCTCAATTTGAAAAAATAAAAGAAATTTTTAAGAAAAGAAAGAATATAAGAGGCGTCTTTTACTATCCTCTCATGTTTTTATTCTTTTCTGCAATTTTAATTTTCTCTATCAGTATTTTTTTCAGAGTCTCAAAAATAGAAGTGATAGGCAATGAAAGGTACACAGAGCAGGAGGTTACAATTGCATCCGGAATAGAAGAGGGCGAAAATCTTCTTTTTATGAATAGATTTAGAGCAGTGAGCAGGATTTTTTCAAGGCTTCCCTATGTAGAGAGCGTTTCAGTGAGCAGAAAGCTGCCTAACAGATCCGTAATTGAAATTAAGGAATCAATTCCCATAGCCTATGTTGTGATAGAAGGGCAGGAGTGGATAATCGGCAGAAACAGCAAGATTTTATCCCAGGCAAAAAAAGAAGATTTGAAAAATCTTATAAATGTCATCGGCGTTTCACCTACGGATCCGACAATCGGTGAAATGATGAAGGTTAGCGATTCGGATGTTGAAAAGGTTGCATTTCTTTGCGATGTTTTAGATCAGATTCAAGAAAGAATGCTGATGTATGATGTTAAAAATCTGGATGTTACAGATATTGAGAATGTGAGCTTTACATTTTTAGACAGATTTTTTGTTAAGATAGGAAATAATACCGATCTCACAATAAAATTCGGAAAGTTGATTTCGGCGGTAACGAAACTTACTCCCGGAGATATGGGAGCCTTGGATTTAAGTTTATCCGGGAATGAGGTACACTTTCGACCGGAATAACAAAAACAAAGGTTTTTAGCATTTTGAACAAAATAACAGTTGACCGAATGAGCTAAAAGATATAATATTATTAAGATAATAATAGTTTTTGGTATATAACTTGACTAAAACATGAAAAATTCTTTAAAGATATAATAGGGAGGCTATGAGAGTGGCAAATAAAACGGTAACCGGGCCCGAAAATGTTGTGACACTAAAGGTGGTAGGCGTAGGCGGCGCCGGCAACAATGTTGTAAATAGAATGGTTAAATCCGGTACGCAGGGTGTTGAATTTATTGCTGTCAATACCGATAAGCAGGCTCTGGCTGTTTCCAATGCCGATCAAAAACTTCAAATCGGAGAAAAAATCACATCCGGACAGGGTGCTGGATCCGATCCCGAAATAGGCAAGAGGAGCGCGGAAGAGAGCAGAAACGAAATCGCCAAATGCTTTGAAAACGCCGATATGGCGTTTATTACGGCAGGAATGGGCGGAGGCACTGGCACAGGTGCTGCGCCGGTTATTGCTGATTTGGCTCGAGAAGCCGGTCTTTTGACTGTCGCAGTTGTTACAAAGCCATTTAATTTTGAAGGCAAGCGCAGAATGGATCAGGCTATGGCAGGTATTAACGCTCTTATTTCTAAGGTTGACTCTTTGTTAATCATACCCAACGAGCGCCTTAAGCACGCCACAGATCAAAAGATAACATTGGCAAACGCCTTTGAGATTGCCGATGATGTTTTAAGACAGGCTGTTACAAGCATTTCGGATCTTATTAAGTCTACGGGCTTTATTAATCTCGACTTTGCCGATGTAACTACAATAATGAAAGGTGCGGGACTCGCTCACATGGGTGTCGGTCATGCTACCGGAAGAGGTAAGGCTGAAGATGCGGCTAGAATGGCGATTGCAAGTCCTCTTATGGAAACCTCTATCAACGGAGCTCACGGAGTCCTTATCAACATCACGGGCTCAGAGGACATGGTTCTTGATGATATTGAAGCTGCTGCAAACCTTGTTCAGGAAGCGGCACATCCCGAGGCAAACATAATTTTTGGCGCTACTTTTGATGAAAGTCTTGAGGATGAAATTCGCGTTACTGTTATCGCTACCGGTTTTGATAACGGAAGATTGGCAAGAGAAAAGCTAAAGAAAGACATCTTTGTTCGCGAAGAACCTCGAATTCTCGAAGAAAAACTTGAAAGTCCTGCCAAGACATCTTTTGAGGATTTGTTTGATGACAAGTCAGCTAAGAGCTCGGTTATGGACAGCTTCGTCTCTTCAGTCGCAGACCCGGTAGAAGAAGTTGAGGATGAAGATCCGTTTGACAGCATTTTTAAAATATTCAATAATAAATAAAACATCGAATACAAAAAGCTCCGATTCATTGGGTGAGTCGGAGCTTTTTTTACATTATTTACAGATGTAGGAATTTTTATTGATTATAGTTTTTGTGAAGCTTTAGAAAAATTGCAAAAGGTTTCGGAATATGATATTATGTTTTGGCTTTATTTTATGAAAAGGTTTTAATTATGAACAAAAAATTAAAAACATTTTTAATAATATTTTCTGCTATTTTACTCTTATCTGTAGCCTTTTATTTTATATTACCGCATATAATGTCGGGTATTACAAATGCTTTCGGTGTAAAAGAAACCGATGATCCTTTGCATGGAGAAGCGGCACCTGCTGCAAGCCAAACACCCGAAGCGGCGCCTGAAAAAATCGAGCATGTAAATACAATCAGTGCGAGCATTGCAGTTGCAGGGGATATAATATTAAATCAACTTATAAATGAAGAAGCTAAAGTTGAAGGCGGCTATGACTTTAGCCCTATTTTCGGTGATGTAAAGGGAGTCATTGAATCGGCAGACTTTGCCGTTTGCTCGCTTATGACAACTTTTAATTCCAGTGGGACATTCAGCTCGTTTCCAAAATCAGTTTCACCTCCGCAAATTACTACTGCATTGGCGGGCTGTGGATTTGATTTAGTCAATACAGCAAACAAGCATTCTATGGATTCATTTTACGATGGCCTTATCTATACCATTGATAGGGTAGAGGAAGCAGGTCTTGCTCATATCGGCACCTATCGTTCGCCTGAGGAGAGAAATATAAACGGCGGCGCCGTAATAAGAGACATTAATGGAATAAATGTTGCATTTACCTCTTATACAATGGATTCATCAGGCATACCGATTGCCGGGTTTGAACATGCTCTTAATATTTGCATATCCGACTATTTATCTGACGGTGAAAGAATTAACTATGAATTAATTCAAAGAGATATGAGCCGGATCAAGGAGTCTGGGGCCGAGTTTATAGTTGCAATGGTTTCTTGGGAAGATGAGTTTTCAAAAGAAGTGAGTAAACTTCAAAGAGAAGTTGCAGACTACCTTATTTTACAAGGAGCAGATGTTGTGGTAGGCAGCGGTACCAAGGTTCCCCAGCTTATAGAGAAGAGAACTGTTTCACTTGAGGACGGTTCTAAGAGACAGGGAATGGTAGCATATTCAATGGGAAATCTCTTTTACTTTGAAGATGGAGAGCTTACCGATATTTCGGCTATATTACATTTAATAGTTACAAAAGACACGGATAGCGGGCAGGTTTGGCTATCAGATCTATTGTATACGCCAATTAAAATGCTTAACTTAAGCAAATACGGTATAAGCGACCAGGGCTGGAACCACAGGCTTTTTAATATTGATTCGATTATAGCTTCGTATGAAAACAAAACTCAAGCTGAATTTATTAGCGAAGATATTGTTTCCGATTTCAGAAGTGCACTTAGTAAGATAGTGGATATACTGGGCAAAAATTACTACATCAACAAGTAAATTTCGAAACAAATAAATCTAAATAAAACAGAGAAGAGTTTCGCTCTTCTCTGTTTTTAAATAAATTTAATTTGAATTAATAATTGTATGCTTTAATCTCAAAATATGCCTGCGGGTGTACACAAACGGGACATAGTTTGGGAGCGTTTTTACCGCGATGAATATGTCCACAGTTTCTGCAAATCCAAACAGTTTCGTCTTCTTCTCTTGCAAATACTTTTGCTTCCTCGATATTCTCTAAAAGCTTAAGATATCTTTTTTCGTGGCTCATCTCTACGGCGGCAACACCGGCAAATTGATTGGCGAGATCAGTGTAGCCCTCTTCTCTGGCAACTTTCTCAAACTCGGGATACATTACTGTATGCTCATAATGCTCGCCTGCCGCAGCATCCTTAAGGTTTTCAGGGGTGGAAAGAACTTCGCCGCCAACCATAGCCTTATACCAAAGCTTGGCATGCTCTTTTTCGTTTAAAGCTGTTTCTGTAAAGATTGCGGCAATCTGCTCGTAGCCATCTTTCTTGGCCTTAGAAGCATAGTAGTCGTACTTATTTCTGGCCATCGATTCGCCGGCAAAAGCCTCTTCTAAATTTTTATAAGTTTTACTGTCTTTAAAATCCATATATAGTACCTCCAAATAAGTTTTACACATTTATTATACCATTTGTATAGTCAATAGTCAAGTATTGCACAATTTATTGCATAAATATGTTTGTTCTGTTATCATAAACAGACAAGATAATTAAATAGGAGGGCTGAAAATGATTCCGAAATCGGAAGAGGCTATGCGCTTAGTCGAGAAGTATAACAAAGAAAAATTCCATCTGGATCATGCGAAAATTGTCGGAGATGTGTTGGCGTTTATTGCCGCAACTAATGATCCTGGAAATGAGGAATATTGGCAGACCGTAGGATATTTGCACGACATTGATTTTGGCCTTTACCCGGATGAACACTGCTCAAAGTGTGTTGAGATTTTAAGATCACATGGAGTTAATGAGCAAATCATCAGGTCTGTTCAAAGCCACGGCTATGGAATTTGTTCGGATATTGAGCCTGAACATATTATGGAAAAATATCTTTTTGCAATTGACGAACTGACAGGGCTGATAGGTGCTGTAGCGCTTGTAAGGCCTGATGGATATGAAGGAATGAGTGTCAAATCCATAAAAAAGAAATTTAAAGACAAGGCATTTGCTGCCGGATGTTCCAGAGATGTTATCAGCAGGGGAGCCGAGATGCTGGAAATCAGTCTGGATGAACTTATAAGTATAACTTTAAATGCGATAATTTCTACAAAATAAAGATACGGTTGGGCAAAGCCCAACCGTATAAATTTTAGAAGAGTCCCGGAAGATTAAATTTAGACATAGACTGTGAAGATGCTTCATCCGCTTTACGCAAAGCTTCGTTTACAGCACCTACAATTAAATCCTGAAGCATTTCAGGGTCGTCAGGATCGATAGCTTCAACAGAAATAATAAGCTCTTCCAAACGATGTTTGCCGCTCACAACAGCTGTAACGGCACCACCGCCGGAATCTGCTCGATAAGTTTGATTTTCCAATTCCTGTTGCATTTTTAAAAGCTCTTCCTGCATCTTTTGAGCTTGTTTTATCATATTGGCCTGGCTCTTGCCACCGCCGAATCCGCCTCTAAATCCACCTTTTGCCATACTGTTTTACAACTCCTTACTCGAAAAATACTTGATCAAATTTTTTTAAATCATTTATATTATACTGACTTGTGCCATTAGCCTTAGTATCTTCACTTTTTATTATTTCTATTTGTGTATTAGTGTTTAAAATGCTGTCGGCGGCAGTCTTAATTTTAGAAATTATGTCCTCATCCTTAAGCAAATCAGTTAAAAGATTTGAACTATAGTGTATTGAAAGCTTATTGTCAGATATATTTGCCGAAAGTGCATTCGGAGAACTCAGCAGATGAGAGTTCAATATGCTCATAGACTCGGAAGCCTTGGCTAAAATTGCATCCCAGCTTGTATCCGAAGCAAATGAATTAGCTGTTTCGGACCCAACGTAAGAATCAGCTACTTCAGAAGCGCAGTTAGTATCTTCGATATGTTTAGCTTCACTTGAAATGTTATTCGAATTGACTGTTTCGGCAGGTGTTTTTTCCTTAAATGTAGAGGCGTTCACCTCATTTTTCTTAGATAAAAGAGCATCCAGTCTTTGCTCAAGCGTATTAATGCGTGTAATTAGATTTGATGTATCCGATGTATCCGCTTGTGCCGTTTCAGAGCTTAAAAGATAAATAATTAAAATTTCGGCAGAAAGAAGCGGAGAGGGGAGAAGCTTCATATTGTATATACCTTCTTGAATTTTGTTTAGAAAGTATACCAGCCTTGATTCCGAGAAATACGGAAGAAAATAAGCAAGTTCTTCTTCGCTGTATTTACCTGAAATTAAATCAAACGACTTTTTATTTGATACCTTCATAATAAAAATATCTCTTAAAACAGACGAAAGCTCGGAAAGTATATTTTGAGGCGTTTTTCCAGATTCAAGAAAGCTTCGGTACAGAGTTAAGCTTTTGTTCAAATCTTTTTCACATATGGCTTTTAGCAGGGAAACAGACTCTTTATTTCCCAAAATACCCAGGGTTTCTAAAAGATAATCTTTATCTATTTCTGTACTGCCCGAGCATTGATCCAGCATTGAAAGAGCATCCCTCATAGAACCGTCTGAAAGTCTGGCTATAAGTCCTGCGGCATCCTGGCTCAATTTTATGCCTTCGCGATCGGCTATTCCGTTTAAGCTTTTTGAGATTAAATCGGCCGCAATTCTATGAAAGCTGTGTCTTTGGCAGCGAGATAATATGGTAGAAGGCACTCTGTGCAACTCTGTTGTTGCTAAAATGAAAATAAGATGCTCCGGCGGCTCTTCCATTATTTTTAGTAGCGCTCCGAACGCCTGAGGGGTTATGCTGTGCACTTCATCTATTATGTAAACGCGTTTTTTTGTGTTGGCAGGTGTATACAGAGCTTCTGTTCTCAATGCTCTGGCATCTTCAACCTTGTTGTTTGAGGCAGCATCAATTTCAATTACATCCAAAATGCTGCCGTCATCAATACCTTTGCAAAACTCACAGTTATTGCATGGGTTGCCGTTTTGCGGATTTTTGCAGTTAACGGCTTTGGCCAGTATTCTTGCGCATGTAGTCTTGCCGGTACCCTTTGTACCGACAAACAGATATGCATGAGATAGGCGACCCGATGCAACCTGAGCTTTCAGGATATCGGTAATATGTTCTTGCCCTACAACATCGTCAAATGTTTTTGGCCTATATTTTCTATATAATGCCTGATACATAAAAATTTCCCCTTGAAATTACAAGCTCTTTGCACGACTGCACACCCGTTATCGAACAATCGAAACATCCGACATCCTTACATTGGCAACTCCGCCTCAGATTACCCGCGGCACATACAAGATTTCTGCTTAATGCTGCTCGGTTCCCCGCCTGACATGGTTCGCAGCTCTGTATTGCGCAGGACCAAGGGTTCAACATCACATATAAGGCACAGGCAACACATCAATTGCCCTCAATAGGGAATCCATCCCTGCTATAGCGGATTGCAGGTTACAGGGCACCGCTAGCTCCCCAACTGGTGCAGCCTTGCAAAGAGCTTATGTTTTATTTTACTATAAGTAAAATCTATATTCAAGTCTTTTGAAGTGAGCTATAAAATCTTGCATAATTAATAGTAAAGATATATAATAACTTGGCTTTTTATTAATTTTTTGGAGCGTTTTTATGAAAAAAAAGTCGGTTTTTTATTGCACTGATTGCGGAAATGAATTATCCAAATGGGCAGGGCAGTGTCCGATGTGCGGCGCATGGAACACAGTAGTAGAAGCTCCGGACACAAGTTTAAAAAGTGTTAATAGTTTAACAATAAGCTCGTTTTCCAAAGCGGAACTAATGTCCGAAATCAGAGAAAATGAGGAAATTCGATTCACAACCGGTATAAATGAACTCGACAGAGTGTTGGGCGGGGGAGCTGTGAGAGGATCAATAGTTTTGCTTGGAGGCGCACCCGGAGTTGGAAAATCAACGCTTTTGCTTCAACTGTGTGGCTATGTTTCCGGCAAAGAGAAGGTTTTATATATTTCCGGTGAAGAAAGCCGAAGTCAAATTAAAATGAGGGCACAAAGAATAAATATAAACTACTCCGATGTATATCTCTATGCTGAAACGGACATGTCTTCAATAATTAACACAATAAATGATATCAAGCCCGATATTATTATAATTGACTCGATACAAACTGTTTATAGCAGTGAAATAACTTCAGCTGCCGGAAGCATCAGCCAAGTGCGCGACTGCACAATGAGCATAATGAGATTGGCAAAAGAAAATAATTTTACGGCCTTCATTGTCGGACATATCAACAAAGAAGGCAATATTGCCGGACCCAAGGTTTTAGAGCATATTGTGGACTGTGTGCTTTATTTTGAAGGCGAGCAGCATCTCAGCTTCAGAATTTTAAGAGCTGCAAAAAATCGTTTCGGCTCAACAAATGAAATAGGCGTTTTTGAAATGGCTGAAAGCGGATTAATAGAGATTCCGAATCCTTCCGAAGTAATGTTGTCGGGCAGACCTGATAATAGCTCCGGAAGCTGTGTCACATGCTTAATGGAAGGCAGCAGGCCGATATTGGCGGAAATACAATCTCTTGTTGCAAAGTCGGGTTTTGCAGCCGGGAGGCGAACATCGAACGGTTTAGATTATAACAGAGCAAATCTTCTTATTGCTGTTGCGGAAAAACGTGCAGGCTTAAGTCTTATAAATTATGATGTATATTTAAATGTAGTCGGTGGAATAAGAATAATGGAAACTTCTGCGGACTTGGCCAGTCTTTTAGCTTTAATATCAAGTTATAAGGATACACCGATTCCGAATGATTTGGTTGCGCTTGGCGAAGTGGGTTTATCGGGAGAAATCAGATCGGTGTCTCATTTGAATCAAAGACTTTCTGAAATTCAAAGAATGGGATTTAAAAAATGTTTAATACCGAGACATATTAAAGCTGATTTAAAAGTTCCTGACGGACTTGAAGTAATTAAGGTGAAAAACATTAGAGAGGCTGTAATCCATGTTTTTTAATGCATTTAGGCTAAAAATGTTAGAAGCTCTGAAAGCGCTTTATTTCGCATGAATTCCGCGCTATAATTAAACAAAATTTTTATTTTGTTTAATTATTTTAGAAAATAAGGTTAAAGCATCTCAAAGGTACATAGGGCTGTAAAACGCGATTCAGGCACTTCCCCGCTCTGGTTCAATCAAATTATGTAGGGAGGATTTTTTAATTGAGTTATAAAAAAGAAACCTCAGGACCGATTAAAGATTTTTTAATTTACCATGAAGTCATCAAGGGCCACTCTCAAGCGACTATTGATGAGTATTTCTTGGATCTTAGAAACTTTTTCAGATTTATAAAAATCGAGCGTGGCATGGTTGCTCCCGAAGTTCCGGAAAATGAAATCGGAATTATGGATGTAGACTTAGCTTTAATTGAGACTGTAAGTATGAACGATGTATATACATATCTTTTATATCTCTCAAGAGATCGCCAGAAGTTTTCGAACAGCAAAAATTCCGATGTCGGACTTTCCGCTGCAACACGCGCAAGAAAAATTGCATGCTTGAGAAGTTTTTTTAAATATCTGACCCAAAGCGCAAAAATATTGGAAAGCAACCCTATTGAAGGTTTGGAGTCACCGAAAAGACTCGCCTCTCTTCCCCGCTATTTAAGCTTGGATGAGGCAAAAAGGCTTCTATCTTCAATTGAGGGAATTAATAAAGAACGCGACTATGCAATAATTGTTCTGTTTTTAAATTGCGGACTGCGTATTTCCGAAGTTGTCAACTTAAATCTTGCGGATATATATGACGAAAGACTATATATCAGAGGTAAAGGCGGAAAGACCAGAGTTGTTTTTCTGAATGATTCATGCGCTGAGGCATTAGAAGCTTATCTGCCATTAAGGCAACAGATTATTGATGATGATGACGAAAAGGCACTGTTTATATCGAGGAGGAAGAAAAGAATCTCTCGTGAAGCTGTACATGTTATGGTAAAAAAGAACCTAATGCGAGCCAATTTAGATTCGGATAAATATTCTTCCCACAAGCTCAGGCACACCGCCGCAACTTTGATGCTTCAAAACGGTGTTGATGTCAGAACGCTGCAAGAACTTTTAGGTCATGAACATCTCAATACTACTCAAATTTACACTCATGTAGAGAGTACGGAACTTAGAATGGCTGCCCAGGCAAATCCCCTATCGAATTTTTCCCTCGACGAAGAATAATCTCATGATGAAAGGGTTTTAAGATAAAACATGGTATTTTCAAGTATTATTTCAATATATAAATTTATTCCCATAGTGCTGGTTTTCTACTACATAGTTCCCAAAAAGTGGAGAAATCCGGTATTATTTATCGCAAACATGTTTTTTTACGGTTGGGGTGAACCAATTTATATATTTTTAATGCTTTTTTCTATTTTAATCAATTTTATAAACGGATACTATGTTTATAAATATTTATCAGACGAGAAAAAAGCAAGAATTTTTTTAATTCTAAATGCGATTTTCAACTTGGCACTTTTGGGATTCTTTAAGTATTACAATTTTTTTGCAGAAAATTTGAATACATTATCGTTTGTTAATCTCCCCGAACTCAATCTCCCCCTCCCTATCGGTATTTCATTTTACACCTTTCAAATGATGTCCTATCCGATTGATATATATAGAGGTGAGGCAGACTATGAGAGCAGCATAATTAATTTTGGTACATATGTTGCCCTCTTTCCCCAACTAATTGCCGGTCCTATTGTGAGATATAAGGATATTTCGGATCAGCTGAAACTCAGGACTGAAAATATTAGTTATTTTGACTCAGGTGTCAAAGTTTTTATTGTCGGGCTTGCAAAGAAAGTTTTAATTGCAAACAATGTCGGACTTATTTGGAAGTATTACTCTGAGTTTGCGCCCACATCTTTGACTGTATTAGGAGCGTGGATAGGTATAATAGCGTTCTATTTTCAGATATATTTTGATTTTTCCGGATACTCCGATATGGCTATAGGCCTGGGAAGAATGTTCGGATTTGAGTTTAAGATAAACTTCGACTATCCGTATACTTCACAAAGTATCACCGAGTTTTGGAGAAGATGGCATATGTCTTTGGGAACTTGGTTCAGGGACTATGTCTATATACCTCTCGGCGGCAACAGAAAGGGCCTAAAGAGGCAGATAATCAATATTTTAATTGTTTGGGCCCTTACCGGCATATGGCATGGCGCGAACTGGAATTTTCTTGCATGGGGTTTATATTTCGGAGTAATAATTATTTTAGAAAAGATTTTTCTTTTACGCATCCTCGAAAAGCTCCCTCGTTTATTCAGATATATTTATGCAATATTGTTAGTTATAGTTTCGTGGACCATTTTTGAATGCACAAGTTTGAGCTCGGGACTTACTTATGCGGGGAGTCTTTTTGCGGCGTGGGATAATGAACTGTTTGCTTCTATGGATTTCTTTAACTTAAGGGCAAATATATTATTGCTTCTAATTGCAGCTGTCGGCTCCACTCCCCTTCCTAAAAAACTGCTTAACAGCTTAAATGACAGGGTTCAAAACATAGTTGTCCCTATCGGCGCTACAGCGCTCCTATTACTATCAACAGCTTATCTCATTAATTCGTCATACAATCCTTTCCTATACTTTAGATTTTGAGGTTTGGTAAATTGAAAAGTAAATCATATATTTCATATTTAACTACATACTTATTCTTGTTCATAATTTTCTTTTTCTTTACGGCAAATATAATTGCAAAAGATAAGCCTTTCTCTGAACAAGAGAACAGATATTTGCAAACAGCTCCGAAGCTGAACTTCAAAAAACTTGTGAATGGTGATTTTACGCACGAGTATGAAAAATATTTGTCGGATCAATTTGTTTTTAGAAATGCTTGGATTGCATTAAAAGCGCGCTCTGAGCTAGCATTGGGAAAAATGCAGAACAATGATGTATTTCTACATAATAAATTGCTGTTAAGCCCTATTTTAAATTATAAAGAAGAGATTTTTTCATCTAATGTTGAAAATGTAAAAAAATTCGTCCAGGCAAATCAAGGCAAAACCTTTTTTGCTTTAATTCCAAACAAGGAGGCAATATACACAGAGTACCTTCCGAAAAATCTTGATCCTGTAGATACTTATGCGCTTATAGAGTCAGCATATTTAAATAGCGGCGCAAACTGCATCCGCATAAAAGAGGCTCTCATAGGAAACAAAATGGAGTATATCTACTATAATACGGATCATCACTGGACAAGTCTTGGCGCATATTACGGATACGGCGCAGTTGCAGAAGTACTCGGGTTTAATAAAAAAGATATAAAAGAGTATGACCGAAAAGTTGTCAGCGACAGCTTTAGCGGAACAAATGTTTCCGCTTCGGGATTCTACTGGTTTATGCCCGACAGCATGGAAATATTTGTTCCTGAAAACGATGATATTTCAATACTGAATTATTCCACAGGTAAAGCTGAAAAAACCGGCTTATATGCACCGGAATTTTTGGAGAAAAAAGACAAATATAAATTCTACTTTGGTGGAAATACTCCGCTAATTGAAATTGAAAACAAGAAAGCTCCCCAAAAGTCGATTATAATAATAAGAGATTCTTTTTGCGACAGTCTGCTTCCTTTCCTGACAGACGAATATTCAAATATTTCCGTTATTGATTTGAGATATTACAATGAGAGCCTTAATGACTATATAAAAGAACACAAGTTCGATCAGATTTTAATTATATATGGAATCCGAACTTTTGCTGAGGATAATAACCTATATAAACTGAATCAATAGTTTATTAATTATTAATGCTTTAAGTCTTAGCAAATATGTGATACAATTTTTAGTAAATTATTATTTATTGGAGGGGTAAAATGAATATCAGACTATCCGAACGCATGAGAAAAGCAGACTTCCAAACGCTTTTTACTGCAGAAATTTTAAAGGCAGCCGCAGATAGCAATATTATTTCATTTGCAGGCGGTTTACCGAATCCGTCATCTTTCCCTGTCAAAGACATTGAAATGGCAGCACAGGCTGTTTTAGAGAGAGATGGCGCAAAAGCCCTTCAATATAGCTCCGCACAGGGCTTTGTGGAACTGAGAGAACATATCTCAAAGAGATATAAGAGCAAGCTTAACTTAGATATTAGTGCAGATGAAATTATTATTACAAACGGTTCTCAACAAGCTCTGGATGTTTTTTCAGCCGTTCTTTTGGATGAGGATGATGAGATAATAGTTGAAAATCCCAGCTATCTTGCCGCTCTTCAAACTTTTCATCTGTATAAGCCCAATATACTTACAGTAGAGCTGAATGATGACGGAATGGATGTTGATGAGCTCAAGGCTCATTTGGAAAAATACAATCCCAAATTTGTATATGTAATTCCGAACTTCCAAAACCCTACAGGTCTTACTTACAGTCTTGAAAAAAGGGAAAAGGTATCGGCTCTATTAAAGGGTAGAGATACTTTTGTTCTTGAAGACAACCCATACTCCGAACTTCGCTTTACAGGAAGTCAATTCCCTTCGTTTGCAAGCTACTTAGGCGAACAATGTTGCTTACTTGGCACTTTCTCAAAGGTAGTTGCTCCCGGAATGAGAATCGGCTGGATTGCATGCAAAAATAAAGAGCTTTATCAAAAGCTTTTGGATTATAAAACTGCAATGGACTTGCATACAAACATTTTCTGTCAGTTGGTTATTTCCGAGTATCTTGACAAATGTGATTTTGATGCCCATATCGATAAAGTTAAAGAATTATATAAAAACAAGGCTTTAAAAATGATGGAGTGTCTCGATAAATACTTACCGGAATCGGTTACTTACACTAAGCCTGAGGGCGGAATGTTTATTTGGGCCAAACTTCCCGAAGGTGTAAAGGGCGTTGAGCTTCAGGAGCTGGCGATGACCAAGGGCGTTGCAGTATGTGCGGGAGATCCGTTCTATGAGTATGAGAGAGGCGTTTCGGCCGTAAGAATCAACTACTCTAACAGTTCGGATGAAGCCATCGAAAAAGGAATTAAAGTTTTAGGCGAAGCAATTAAAGAATTAATGTAATTAATCACAATATTAAAAAGGGCTGTAGCAAAACAAAAACTGCTACAGCCCTTTTTTAGTGTATATTTTATTTGGTGATTGATTTCTTAGCCTAACTCTTCTTTCCCGTAGGGTGAAAATGATGCCAATATCGAAGCTATAGCCAGCGACATATCAAGCAACATACTGAACCAAAGAGGGGCAAATCCTACTGTTGCCATAATAAGAATCAGCGCCTTGCCGAGAAGTGCTGCATTAAAGATTAAATAAACATGTGATTTGGATCTCTGCGCAACTCTCATTGAGAAAGGGAGACTTTGCAACTTGTTATTGAAGAAAGTAAGTTCTTTTCTCTTACCCATGCTGAGTTCTCCGGGCACACAAATTTGAGCTCTAAGATCCGCTTCCCCACCAATTGAGCTGTCGGCATCTTTTCCGGAAACATATAAAATAACATCGGAAGGATGGCTTTTTATTATGTCATTGACCTTTTGTTTTTTTAGCTCGTCATTTAGGTCGCAGTAAAAATCTTCAATTCCGAGTTGTGAAAGAATGTCGAGATTTGCCTTTTTATTTTCCGAGCTCAACGAAACAACTCTGTTTACATTCAAATATGCAATCTCATTGATTGCTTCTTCAGCATCTTCTCTTAAAGAGTCGCTCATTACAATCTTGCCGGCATACTCATTCGCTATAGAGACATAAAGTGTCATTTCGCCTTCGTCATCTTCATTTTCGTCATACGGAACAAAAACGCCGTTTGATAACAAATAATCTCTTCTTCCGGCGAGTATTTTTATACCTTCTATGCTTACACTTACGCCTTCGCCGGGATCCTCATTAAAATCTTCAACCAAGTCAATGTAAATGGTATCTCCGTATTCGGCAATAATAGACTTTGCCTGTTTAGATGATGAATAGGCATATGCATGAGCGCAGATTTTAAGGAAAACTGCAGCATCCATTCTTTCCGATTTAACTTGAATAAGTTTAGGACTTCCCTCTACAAGGCTGGATTCTCTGTCAAATATAATAGAACTTACGGAAGATGTATCGTTTAAAACATCAAGATTCGAAAACAAAACTCCGTTTTTGGCAGCCCAGGATATCGAGGCCAAATGAATCAGTGGGACTGACACGATAAGTGCGGCAGGGTTTGCAACTATAAAGAAACTCAGCGCTCTGTTAACTGTTTCGGTTCCTGCCAAATCGGTTGTATAGTATAAAGCGGGAATCAGTATTACAGCTAAAAGCAGGGCAATAGGAGCGAATATATTTGCAATTGTTTTTACAGCCTCAGGCAGAGGAGAACCGGTATCAACACTGCTTAAAGCTGATGATATAATGGTTTGCGCAGTTGATTCATTTGCAGTCATTGTGACCTCGCAACGAATATCGGAGCTGATGTTCACACTCCCCGAATACACTTCGTCTCCTTCAGAAACTTCTATTGCATTGCCGGTTATTCCCAGATTAGACATATCAATAGAAGAGCTTCCATCAAGAACTATACAGTCGCAAGGAATAAGCTCGTTGGGGTGAACAACAATGATATCCCCAACCGATACGCTGTGTATCGGAACTTCCTTAGTACCATCGTTTTCAACTACATTGGCGCTTGCTGAAGTAGGAATTATTGCAGATTTTAAGGAATACGCTGTTCTGTTAAATGCATACTCAACAATTAGCCCCATTATCTGATAAATGATAAACATTGCCAGAGCATCCTCAGCTTTTTGTATAATAATTGCAAAAATAGCCAATAAAGTCAAAGGAATTGTCTTATGCATGAATTTCATTTCAAATACTGCATTAATTGCGGCCAAGAAAATGTCGATAGCAACAACAAAAATAGCAACTACAACCAGAATTGTCCTAAGCAACTCAGACATATCGGGAAAAAGCATTACAAAGGCAAAGACTATAGATGAAATCAAAAGTCTGAGTAGTATAGAAAGATCAATGTCTTTAAATCCTTCGCTTGTCGAATAGCTGACGGAGCTAAATGTAAACCCTGATGATGTAGTGTAATGTTCTGAGCCTAATGCATCGAATAGTACGCTAAATGACATATTACTCTCCTATCTTAAGAAAAGGTTACGCCCAAACTTATGCCTTTCCGGCACAACCTAAAACATTGGAAATTTTATGAGAAACAATTTCTTTTATTGCAGCTCTGGCGGGCTTAAGATATTGTCTGGGATCAAAATGATCCGGATGCATATTAAAATATTCGCGTATAGTTGCGGTCATGGCAAGACGCAAATCTGAATCTATGTTTATTTTGCAAACAGCGCTTCTTGCCGCTTGACGAAGCTGATCTTCGGGAACCCCGATTGCGTTTTCGAGCGACCCACCATTTTCATTTATCACCTTGACTAAATGCTGAGGAACGGAAGAAGCTCCGTGAAGCACTATTGGAAACCCGGGAAGCTCTTTTTCGATTTTTTCTAAAATATCGAAACGAAGCTGCGGCTTTGTATCCGGCTTAAATTTAAAAGCTCCGTGACTTGTTCCTATAGCAATGGCTAAACTGTCAACACCCGTTCTTGAAACAAATTCAAAAACTTCCTCAGGTCTCGTGTAAGATGAATCTTCAACGCTGACCTTGACATCATCCTCTATTCCAGCAAGTCTTCCAAGCTCGCCCTCAACAACAACACCGCGCTCATGCGCATAATCAACAACTCGCTTTGTAAGTTCAACATTTTCTTCAAAGCTGTATTTCGAACCGTCTATCATTACCGAAGTAAAGCCGCCGTCTATACAGGATTTGCAAAGATCAAAGCTGTCGCCATGGTCGAGGTGAAGGCATATAGGCAAACCGGTTTCGATTACAGCAGCTTCTACAAGCTTCATTAAGTATGTGTGATTTGCATATTTTCTTGCCCCTGACGATACCTGCAGGATAAGAGGCGAATTTAAATCTTTTGCAGCCTCAGTTATTCCCTGAATAATTTCCATATTGTTAACATTAAAGGCGCCGATTGCATAGCCCCCTTCATATGCTTTTTTAAACATCTCTTTTGTTGTCACTAAGCTCATAATTTACCTCCCCAGTGCAAAAATATAATATATATTTGTCTTTCTATCTGTTCATTATAAGTCAAGTAAGTGATATAATCAATAGGACAACTCAAATTTGGAGGTATATCTTAATGGCAAAAATATTAAAGGGCGCATGCATATTCGGTCAATCCGGCGGTCCTACATCAGTAATTAATTCCAGTGCTTACGGCGTAATAAAAACTGCATTGGAGTCTGAAAATATTACCACGGTTTTGGGTGCCGAGCATGGGATATTGGGAGTTATAAACGACAGACTTTTTGACATGTCAAAGGAAGATAGCTATGAGCTTTCCCTGCTTTTAAACACCCCGTCATCCGAACTGGGCTCAAGCCGGTATAAGCTTGCCGATCCCGAAAAGGACGACAGTGATTATAAAAAAATTCTTGATACTTTTAAAAAGTATGATGTCAGATATTTCTTCTTTAACGGTGGAAACGATTCGATGGATACCTGTAATAAGATAAGCCGCTATATGGAAAAGGTCGGATATGAGTGCAGAGTTATGGGAGTTCCCAAAACAATTGACAACGATCTGGCTCTTACCGACCACTGTCCAGGTTACGGGAGTGCGGCAAAGTATATAGCGACATCCGTATGTGAGATTTATAAAGATTCAAGAGTTTATAATACCGGAACAATCGCCATAGTCGAAATAATGGGACGACATGCCGGATGGCTTGCAGCTGCTTCCGCTCTCTCGGGCCTTGTAGGCTGCAAACCTGATCTCATTTATTTACCGGAGATTCCGTTTGATATGGATAAATTTATAGAGGACGCAAGCAGAATCTATAATGAAACGGGAAATTGCTTGGTATGTGTTTCTGAGGGAATTTGCTTTGAGGACGGAAGCTTTGTTTCAGAAGCAACAACCAGCGCAACAGACGGCTTTGGCCATGCTCAGCTCGGAGGCCTAAGTGCTATATTGGCAGAAGAGGTTAACGCCAAAACCGGTGCTAAGGTAAGACCCATTGAGTTTTCATTACTTCAGAGAGCTGCCGCTCATATCGCTTCGAAAACAGACATTGAAGAGGCGTTTGCGGCAGGAAAAGCTGCTGTAGAGGCGGCACTTGAAGGAAAAACGGGCTATATGGTTGCCTTCCAGAGAGATGAGAATTCAAAGGAATATAGGTGCAATTTAACTTATGTGCCGCTGGCTGAAGTTGCCAATAAAGAAAAAAAGTTTCCGCTTGAATGGATAGAAAACGGTTCGCATGTTAAGCCTGAATTTTTCGACTACGCTCTGCCGCTCATTCAAGGTGAGCCCGAGAGAGTTTTTGAAAATTCGCTTCCCAGATATGCAAGATTGAAAAAAGAACTGGCTAAATAATGCAGCTAGTCCTTGCACATAAGTATATAGTCCAAGAGTGCCTTAGGGGTTTTAAAAATCTCTAAGGCACCTGCTTTTTTAAGCTCGCCTTTCTCTGCATATCCCCATGAAACACCCAAACAGGGTAGATTGTTTGCCAATGCTCCCAAAACATCGTTATCTCTGTCCCCTATCATTACCGAGCCGTCACTTCCCCACTTTTTGATAAGAGCGTCAATTATTTCTCTCTTTTGTGTCATCTTTCCTTCAAGATCACTGCCAAGAATTTCATCAAACAAATCAATATACCCAAAATTATTGAGAATTATTTTTGCATGAACTGTGGGCTTTCCGGTAGCTATCAATATATTAATACCATTGTTCTTAAGTTCTTTTACGCATTCAAACACATCGGGATATGGCGAGCATTCATTTATACCAATAGCTTCATATCGTTCTCTGAATTTTGCAATCATTTGTTTTCCGGTTTGCTCATCTACCGAATATCTTTTCATAAAAGAATCTAACAAGGGAGGCCCGACAAAACTTTTAAGTTCCTCGGGATTGTCCTCTGTATATCCAAATGATTGGGCAGAATACTGAACGCTTTTAGTAATTCCTTCTCCGGTATCGAATAAAGTGCCGTCGAAGTCGAAAAGTAGATTTTTAATTTTCATTTAAACACCTTAAAATGAATGACCGACTACCCAAAAACAAGGGTAGCCGGTTATTACAATAATTTATATTTTTATTTTAAATTAAAGAAAACACCTTTGCCCTTATATTCAGCTGCATCAAAAAGACTGTCTTCTATTCTGAGAAGCTGATTATATTTTGCGACTCTGTCACTGCGGCTGGGAGCGCCCGTTTTAATCTGTCCGGCATTGAGAGCAACCACCAAATCGGCAATTGTGACATCCTCGGTTTCGCCTGAGCGGTGTGAAACAACCGTCGTATATCCTGCGCGATTAGCCAGTTGGATTGTATCCAAGGTTTCGGTAAGCGTGCCAATCTGGTTAAGCTTAATGAGAACTGAGTTTGCAACTTTAAGTTCAATACCCTTTTTAACTCTTTCAACATTTGTAACAAAGAGATCATCGCCAACAAGCTGTACCTTTGAGCCAAGCTCATCGGTGAGAAGTTTCCAGCCTTCCCAGTCATCCTCTGCCATGCAGTCTTCAAGTGAAATAATTGGATATTTTTCTACAAATCCCTTCCAAACAGCAACCATTTCTTCGCGAGTTAAAACCTTTTTAGACTTAGGCAGATAGTATTTGCCGTCTTCTGTGTTGAACCAATCGGCAACAGCTGCATCTATCGCTAGCATGAAGTCTTTGCCGGGAGTGTAGCCGGCACGCTCAATAGCAGCAATAATGCATTTGAACGCATCTTCATCTTCCTTAAGGTTCGGAGCATATCCGCCCTCGTCACCTACACCCGTTGCTTCGGTGCCATTTTCCTTTAAAACCTTTTTAAGAGTGTGAAATACCTCTGCGCACATTCTGAGCGCTTCACGGAAATTCTTGGCTCCTATAGGCATTACCATAAACTCTTGAATGTCAACATTATTGGAGGCGTGCGCTCCACCGTTTAAGATGTTCATCATCGGTACGGGAAGAAGCTTTGCGTTCACTCCGCCAATATACTTGAACAGCGGAAGTTTAAGGGCCTCGGCCGAGGCCTTAGCGCAGGCCAGCGAAACGCCTAAAATTGCATTTGCACCAAGTCTTGATTTGTTTGGAGTGCCGTCTAACTCGATAAGGGTTTTATCTATTGCAAGCTGATCAAGGGCATTCATTCCGAGAATTGCATCGCAAATTTCGGTGTTTACATTCTCAACAGCCTGTTTTACTCCCTTACCCAAATAACGAGCTTTATCTCCGTCTCTAAGTTCGCATGCTTCATGAATTCCTGTAGAAGCTCCCGATGGAACCGCTGCGCGGCCTACTGCGCCGTTATCAAGAAGTACCTCTACTTCAACTGTCGGATTGCCGCGAGAATCTAAAATTTCTCTGGCTAATACATCAACGATTTCAAAAAATTCCATGTTTTTCCTCCATTAATTTATTACTTGATGAGTGTTTTACCTGTCATTTCCGCAGGTTGGTTTAATCCCATATAGTCTAAAATTGTGGGCGCTATGTCTGCCAGCTTGCCGCCGGCTCTTAGTCTTATAGTTTTATCTGTTGAAATAAAGGGCACATTATTTGTTGTGTGTGCGGTATACTTCTCGCCGCCTTCATTTATCATCTTTTCGGCATTTCCATGATCGGCAGTAATAAAAAGCGTGATTTCATTTTCATCAGCTGAATTAATGAGCTTTAAAAGGGCTTTGTCAACTGTTTCTACCGCTTTCACGGCAGCATCAAGATTCCCTGTGTGTCCAACCATATCGCAGTTCGCATAGTTGCAGACATAAAGCATATAGCTTTTGTCCTCAAATTTTTGGATAAGGTTTTCTGTAACAGCTTCTGCGCTCATCTGCGGTATGAGATCGTAGGTGGCATACTCTTTGGGCGAAGGTACAAGTATTCTGTCTTCCCCTACATAGGGCATTTCTTTTCCGCCGTTTAGGAAAAATGTTACATGAGCATATTTTTCGGTTTCGGCAATTCTAAACTGCTTCATCCCCAGCGAGCTTACATATTCACCTAAAGTGTTTTCTATTGATTCCGGCGGAAATGCAATTGGCAGAGAAAGATCGGCATCATACGATGTAGTGCAAACGAAATTCACATCCAAGTTTTCCGTGTCGACACTTGCATTTTCAGGAAGATCTCCACTTATTGCCCAAGTTATTTCTCGGGCTCTATCAGGTCTGAAGTTGATAAAAACTACACTGTCGCCATCTTCGATTTTGGCATTGCGAATTAAAACCGTTGGCTCGAGAAACTCGTCAAAAACGCCTTGATTGTAGCTGCTCTTAATTGCTTCTATAGCATTATCTGCATATATACCCTGCCCTCTAGCAATAGCATCATAGCCTTTTTGGAGTCTTTCCCAGCGTTTATCTCTATCCATACCCCAAAAACGACCCTGAACTGTTGCAATCTTTCCTACACCGAGTTGATTACACCTGTCAACTAACTTTTCCATGAATCCAAGTCCACTGTTTGGCGCAACATCTCTGCCGTCTAAAAACATATGCAAATACAGATTGCGGCAACTGCGTCTTTTTGCAAGCTCTAAAAAGGCAAATATATGCTCAATATGACTGTGCACACCGCCATCCGAAAGAAGCCCCAGAAGGTGAACTTTTTTATTGTTCTCTACAGCTTTGTCAATAGCATTGTTGTAAGCCTCATTCTGAAAAAAACTGCCGTCTTCTATGGATTTTGTAATTCGCGGCAAATCCTGAAATACAACTCTACCCGCGCCGATGTTTGTGTGTCCAACTTCCGAGTTTCCCATTTGGCCTTCCGGAAGTCCAACACTCATTCCCGAGGTCTCTAAACTTACATTTGGGTAGTTTTTTAGAAGATTATCCAAAGTCGGGGTGTTGGCAATATATACGGCATTTCCGGTTTTTTCTTCCGATAGTCCCAGTCCATCTAAAATAACCAGTGCAGTTCTATTTTTTTTCATTACTTACTTCTAATGCGCTTTCTATTATTTTTACAAAATCTTCGGGTACAAGCGAAGCTCCGCCAATGAGTCCGCCGTCAATATCCTCTTGCTCAAGAAGTTCTTTGCTGTTTTTCGCGTTCATAGAGCCTCCGTAAAGAATGCTTACCGAGCGCGCTGTTCTTGCATCAAAGTTGTTTCTTATGCATGTTCTAATAAACTTACACATTTCGCCTGCCATCTCTGCGGAAGCGGTTTTTCCGGTTCCGATTGCCCAGATGGGCTCGTAGGCTATAACACACTTGCGCACATCTTTATCATTAAGTCCTGATAATGCCGCTTTAACCTGATATGCAAGGTGTTCTTTTGTAATATCTGCCTCTCTTTGCTCCAGAGACTCACCGACACATATAATCGGAACTATACCCGCATCCAAGAGTCTCTTTGCTTTAATGTTAATTTCATTATCACTTTCGTTGTGATACTCTCTTCTCTCCGAGTGCCCGACAATGCAATATCTAAGACCTAGGTCATTAAGCATCTCGGCGGAAACTTCTCCTGTATAGGCACCTTTTTCGTGGGCCGACACATCTTGCGCACCCGGAAGAATTTTGGCATCGGTCAAAGTTTTACACAGGTTGGAAAGATTTACATATGGCGCACAAATGACAATGTCAAAGCTCTTCTTAGATGGAAGCAACTCTCTAAGATTCTTTATATAGCCGCGCACTTCCGAGGGAAGTTTATTCATTTTCCAGTTGCCGGCAATAACTACTTTTCTGTATTTTTGATTCATGAGTATTTCCTTTCTATTTATCCTGAAGGCACGCTACTCCGGGCAATTCCTTGCCCTCAAGAAACTCGAGCGACGCTCCCCCGCCGGTGCTTATGTGGCTGATTTTACCTGCATATCCGGACTTTTCTGCTGCCGAGGCGGAATCTCCGCCACCTATTACCGTTTTTGCATTAGAATCTGCCAATGCCTTAACAATGCTGAAGGTGCCCTTGCTAAATTTATCAAACTCAAAAACACCCATAGGACCGTTCCATATAACCGTTTTAGCGGTTTTTATTGCTTCGGCAAAAAGCTCAATTGTTTTTGGGCCTATATCCATACCCATAAGCTCATCGGGTATGTCGCCTTCTATAAGTTTGGCTTCAACATCATTAGAAAATTCAGAAGCTGCCAAGTGGTCTAAAGGAAGAAGAATTTTCACATTTTTTTCTTTTGCCTTTTTGAGCATATCAACAGCAAAATCAAAGTGTTCCGCATCAAAAAGGCTCTTTCCTATTTTATATCCCTGAGCTTTTAAAAATGTATAGGCCATGCCGCCGCCGATTATTATTATATCAGCCTTATTCAGCAGATTGTTAATAACGGCAATTTTATCCGATACCTTGGCTCCGCCGAGGATTGAAACGAAAGGATGTCCGGGATTATCAATAGCTTCACCAAGATTTGTAAGCTCTTTACCCATAAGGAATCCGGAATAAGCCGGCAAAAATTCCGCAACACCGCCTGTAGAGGCGTGGAGTCTGTGTGCAGTCCCGAATGCATCATTTACATAGATGTCCGCAAGAGAGGCAAGCTCCTTGGCAAACTCGGTAGCGTTCTTTTCTTCTCTGATATCAAATCGAAGATTTTCGAGAAGCATGATTTCTCCGTCCTTCAGCGCTGCGGCCTTTTCTTTCGCATCGGGGCCAATTGTATCGACAGCAAAAACAACATTCTTGCCCAGAATCTCCGATAGTCTCTCAGCTACGGGTTTAAGGCTCAGCTCGGGCTTAACTTCTCCCTTGGGTTTTCCGAGGTGCGAGCAAACAATAAGTCTTGCTGAATTATCCAGCAAATACTCAATTGTGGGAACAGCTGCCATTATTCTGATGTCACTTGTAATCTCACCGGTTTTTTTGTCGATAGGCACATTTAAATCACAGCGAAGTAAAACTTTCTTCCCTGTCGGGTCAAAATCTTTTACCGTTTTCTTGTTATAGTTCATAGTCTAACCTCCATTTTCATTGATCCGAATTTTTTTAGATTTATAAAATTATTCTGCCTTAAAGCCTCGTAAATTATAACGGCAACCGAGTTTGAAAGATTTAGGCTTCTGGCTTCCGTAAGCATGGGTATTCTAATGCTAGAGTCGAAGTATTTTTCTAAAATTGCTTTTGGCAGACCCTTTGTTTCTTTGCCGAACATTATGCTGACATTTTCATTATAGCTTACATCCGTATAGCTTTTGGGAGCTTTTGTTGAAGCGAAATAGAGATTCTTATCTCCGTTGATTTCAAAGTATTGCTCAATGTTTTTGTATACTTTTACATTGACAAGATGCCAATAGTCAAGTCCCGCTCTCTTAACTGAGCTTTCGGATATATCGAATCCAAGAGGCTCTATAAGATGTAAGGTCGAACCGGTACAGGCGCAGGTTCTTGCTATGGCGCCTGTGTTTTGCGGTATTTCCGGTTCTAAAAGAATAATGTTTATAATAACCACCTCGGTATAATTTACAGTTTAAATTTTACTACTATACTGCTTTCTAATCAAGATAAAAAAATTATTTATTTTCCAAATTTTACAAAAAAACACTATGATTTGATTAAAAAAAATACAAACTATTATATTCAATTATTAACTGTGCAATATGTCTGAATATGTTGAAAAATCGGGTTAATATTTGTTATAATAGTAAATATAAATTTGTCTGGAGGTATAAACATGGATTATCAGGAAATGCTTAATATAGCAAGAGAAAAGGTAGGCCCGCTTTGCAAAGCTTGCCCCGTATGCAATGGGAAGGCTTGCGGAAATAGCATGCCGGGTCCCGGTTCGAAGAATCCCGGCAACGGTGCGCTTATAAACTATGAGGCTTGGCAGAATATCTATGTTAACATGGATACTATTGCAGATAACTGTGAGCCATGCACAGAGTTTGAACTCTATGGGCAGAAGTTTTCTATGCCTCTGTTTTCTGCCCCAATCGGAGCAATACCGGCACATTACGGCCCTGACTACAACGACATCAGCTACAACGATCTTATGATACCTGTATGTAAAGAGTTCGGAGTAGCCTCATTCACGGGCGACGGAGTAGATCCGGCAGTAATGAAAGCTGCAGCTGTAATGATGGATAAGTGCGACGGTCTGGGTATTCCTACGATAAAACCCTGGAATATTGAAGCTGTGGCAGAAAAAATCGAATTCCTCAATGAGAGAAATATTTTTGCAGTTGCAATGGACATCGACGGCGCAGGACTCCCCTTCTTGAAGGCCATGAATCCGAACGCCGGCAGCAAAACGGTTTCCGAGCTAAAAGAAATAATAAGCTTAACCGATAGACCTTTCATTATTAAGGGTATTATGACTATTAAAGGAGCCCTAAAAGCTGTCCAGGCCGGCGCAAAGGGAATCGTTGTTTCGAACCACGGCGGAAGAGTTTTAGGTCAAACTCCATCTACGGCAGAGGTTCTGCCTGAAATTGCGGATGCCGTTAAGGGTAAGGCCACTGTTTTTGTTGATGGAGGAATTCGCAACGGAGTTGATATCTTCAAAGCATTGGCTCTGGGAGCAGATGCTGTTTTGATAGGCAGACCCTTTGTTCCTGCTGTCTACGGAGCTGCTGAAGAGGGCGTTAAGCTTCTGCTGAACAAGTATATGGCAGAACTTAAGGACACCATGAAAATGTGTGGAGCGTGCAAACTTTCAGATATTACAAGAGATATGGTCAGATTTTAATAAATAATGCTTGCTTAATTTGAAAATTATAGTATAATTTATTGGCTGATTTAATTGATTTGAAAGGATTTGTTCTTTAATGACAATGGCATTGACTATTTTACAACTTATATCTGCAGTGGCGGTTACTCTTGTCGTTTTGTTCCAATCCGGTAAGCGTTCCGGGCTTTCGGGTAGCATTTCAGGCGGCGCCGAAACATTTCTGTCCAAGGGTAAGGCACGCACAATTGATGCCAAGCTCGCTAAAGCAACAAAGTGGATTGCTCTCGTATTTGTTTTGCTTACTCTTTCACTGCATTTTGTATAAATAAGCTAATTTTGAATAGACCCGGCAGGTCTAATGTCTGTCGGGTCTATTTTTTATTTGATTAAATTATTCATATTGAGCTCGCGGACCGCCAATATATTTCTTTCTGCATCTTGCAGCTGTTAGATGCGCACACCCCAGATCTTTATAAGAAAGCCTGCACGGTACCGCCACATCTCTCAGATGCATTCCTATAAAAGTGTCGCCAATATCTATGCCTAGACCTGCTTTTATATGTTCAACCGCAACCGGCTTCTTCATCAGCTCAAATACCTTAGATGCAAAAGAGCCGCCGGCATTCGGCACGGGTATAACATTTACGGTCTCTAGATTATATTTCTCGGCGGCATCCGCTTCAATAATCAAAGCCCTGTTCAGATGTTCACAACACTGCGCAGCCAGATAAAGTCCATGCTCATTAAGAATTGGCATTATGACAGAAATCAAAGCCTCCGCAATCTCTCCCGACGGATTTTTACCTATTACAGAACCGGCGATTTCACTGGTCGAACATCCGAAAACAAAAATCTCCGCGCGTTTAGGCTTAGCGATATCTATAAGCTCTTCGATGCATGTTTTTAACTCTGACTTAATTTGTTCTAAGTTTATCTCCATTTTCAGCTCCATGTTTCCCATACATCAGGCCTATACCCTACCGTTGCCTTGCTGCCATTTCGCACAATTGGGGTTTTTATAAGTCCGGGATTTTCCAATAACTTTTCATACTTGGCATCATTACCGGCCAGATACTTAAATAAAGCATAGTCTTCGGAATTCTCATTCAAAATTTCATTCATTCCACATGCACGCACAACGGAATCGAGCTCTCTCGGACTCAAGCCTTTTTGCATAATATCAATGAGTTGAATTTTAATTCTTCTCTCTTTGAACCATCGTTCGGCTTTTTTTGAATCAAAACATTTTTTACGGGAAAAAATCTGTATGTTCATATTTCATTTATATGCAAAAGAATAATGGGGCTCTGTCTTGTAATTTTATAAATAAAGCCGGAAAGATTTGTGTTGATTATCTCTGTCATAGAGAGCGGATTTAAAATTTTTCTCTTTTTGCAACTGGAAAAGCTCTCTAAGATTACCCTGTTAATTTCGCCCTTAACTTCTGCCGACTCAAGATCACAATTAAAACCTCTGCTGAATAGTTCAGGAGCAGACACCAATTCCTTTGTTTCTGAATAGATATTCATTACAATTACCAAAATACCGTTTTGAGCAAGCTTTCTTCTATCATTAATAATAGAAGCGTCAACTTCACCGACATTTTCGCCGTCTACATAGACAGGACCTGCCTTAACAAGTTTTTCGATTTTTATTGAGCTCTTAGTGATATCAATAACACTTCCATTGTCGGCAAGAATTGTATTTGTGCTCTCAACACCCAAAACCTTTGCAAGTAAGGCGTGCTTATAGAGCATTCTATATTCACCATGAACAGGAATAAAAAACTTGGGTTTAACAAGCGATAGCATCATTTTAAGCTCTTCTTGAGATGCGTGTCCCGAAACATGTAAATCCGTGTGTTTATCATAGATTACCTCGGCTCCGTTTTGGAAGAGCGCATCGATGACTCTCGAAATTGTTGTTTCGTTGCCCGGAATAGCAGACGCAGAAATAATTATTCGGTCATTATAATCTATCTTAATCTGCTTATGCTCTGAAAAAGCCATTCTATACAGGGCTGACATACGCTCCCCTTGACTGCCTGTAGACAAAATGCAAATCTGATCCTTGGGAAGCGAATTTGCATCTTTAATATCAATCAGTGTTCCCTCGGGTATATCCATATACTCTAAAGCGCAGGCGACTGCCAGCATTTTTTCCATAGATCTGCCGTTAACGGCAACTTTTCTTCCGTATTTAACGGCAACTTTAATAATTTGCTGTATTCTCTGTATGTTGGAGGCGAAGGTCGTTACTATAATGCGCTTTTTACAGCCTTTGAAAAGCTCGTCAAATTTTTCAGAAACCTTAAGTTCGGAGATTGTGTATCCGGGTTTTTCGACATTAGTTGAGTCTGCAAGCAGGGCAAGAACACCCTTATTGCCAAGTTCACCGAATCGGGAAAGATCTATCATCTCTCCTTTTACGGGGGTAAGGTCTATCTTAAAGTCACCGGTGTGTACAACAGTGCCTATAGGAGTTTTTATCGCAAGGGCAACGGCATCCGCTATAGAGTGATTGACATTAATAAACTCGACTTCAAAAGCTCCAAGCTTAAATCTATCCCCTGCCCTTTTTGTAAATATCTGTGTATTGTGAAGCAAATCGTTTTCTTCCAACTTTAACTCAATAATTCCTGCCGAAAGAGGAGTTGCAAACACGGGTACATCAAGCTCGGGGAGCAAAAACGGAATAGCTCCTATGTGGTCCTCGTGGCCGTGAGTAATGACAATGCCCCTTATTTTTTCTTTATTTTGTCTAAGATATGTAATGTCTGGAATGACATAATCAACACCGTAAAGATCGTCGTCGGGGAATCCCATACCGCAGTCAATAATAATAATGTCTCGACCATATTCAAATACGGTCATGTTTTTGCCTATCTCGCCTAGGCCTCCTAAGGGTATAATTTTTAAATTCGACATAATCTTCTCTCCATATATATATTTATAAACTGATTCTGCCCTCCAACGCTCTTGATAGTGTGGCATTATCGGTAAACTCTAAATTTGAGCCCATGGGAATTCCGTAAGCAAGTCTGCTGATCTTAATTCCAAAAGATCTTAGCAGTCCGGCAATATACATTGCCGTGGCTTCACCCTCGGTATCGGGATTCATGGCCATAATGACCTCGCTTACTCCGCCTTTTTCGATTCTTTTAAGAAGTTCTTTTATTTTTATATCATCGGGGCCGACTCCATTTACCGGTGAAACTACACCGTGTAGAACATGGTAAAGCCCATTGTATTCACCGGCTCTTTCAATACTGATTAAATCTTTAGGCTCGGAAACCACACAAATAACCGTTCTGTCTCTCTTCATAGAGGTGCATACACCGCATTCTTCCGAATCCGTATAGTTGAAACAGGTTTTACATCTGTGTATAGACTCTTTTGCATTTATTATCGCATAGGCAAAGCTGTTTGCCTCTTCTTCCGAAAGTGATAGTACCGAAAAAGCGTGGCGCTGAGCACTTTTCTTCCCGATTCCCGGAAGTGCGGCAAATTTTTCTATAAGTACCTCAAGTGCTGCGGGGAATGTTGTCATAAAAATATCTTACCTCATCAATTAAATTCTCAAATTTGAAGAAACCAACAATTCCTTGATGGCCTCTCCCCTGTTATCGACGCCGAAAACAGCGTTGCCGGCAACTAAAATGTCTGCTCCGGCATCTGCCGCAATGGCTGCAGTTGTTTTATTAATTCCACCGTCTACTTCGATAAGACAGTCAAGTTCCTGTTCTTTTATCAAAGAGGAAATACCCCTTATTTTGGAGAGCTGATCTTCCATAAACTCTTGCCCACCAAATCCGGGCTCGACGGTCATTACCAAAACCAAGTCTATTAAATGTATGTATGGTACCAAGACAGATGCAGGTGTGCGCGGCTTTATAACCAAGCCGACTTGCTTATTCATTTTCCTTAAAATTTTTATGTTCTCGTATATGTCCTGCGGCTCTTCCGCTTCCACATGAAATGTAATTAAATCAGCGCCGGCATTTGCAAAAGCTTCTATATATCTGTGCGGCCTGTCGATCATTAAATGTACATCTAAAAACAAATCGGTAAACTTTCTGACAGATTTTAAGACCGGAATACCTACGGAAATATTCGGAACAAAAATTCCATCCATAACATCTATATGCAACCACTGGACACCGGCTTTTTGGACTTCAATGATTTCCTCGCCAAGTTTAGTAAAATTTGCCGAAAGAAGTGACGGTGCAATCTTAACCATATGTACCTCGTATAAAATTTACTTTTTATTTATTATACTACCTCTTGTGTTTCGGCGCAAGGGTCTTGACGATATAGGATATTCAATATAAAATTAGATTACAAGAGAGGTGTTGATTTTGAGCAAAAAAAATCAAAATCCCAAGCGTAAAAAAAAGATTGGAAGCTTTATTTATTTTACCTTCTTATATATTGTTTCGGCCGGAATCTTTCTTTTTAAGCCGTTTATCCCGAGTCTTCTGGTGAACAACATTATATTTTTCGCCTTTACTCTGATATACCTGATTTACAGTGCGATATTTTTCTTTAAAAAGAGCAAGATGAATGAGCCGGCTGTCACATTAAACTTTGAGGACTCTGCTTTCGAACACCAGTCGGATATTTTGGAAGCTCGTGACAGTTTAAAAGAGATGGCCGGACTTTATTTAAAAATAAGTAATCGTGAAATGAAAACTCAGATTAATGAGCTCATGCTTATTTCGGACAAAATAATTCAAGCATCAAAAAAAGACAAAAATGCAGCATCTGATGCAAAAAAATTTTTCAATTACTATTTGCCCACTACGATTAAACTTTTAAAGGCTTATTTAAATATTGAGGAGCAACAGCTGAAAGGTGAAAACAGTGTAAAGAGCAAAGAAAATATAGAAAACATGCTTGAAACTGCTATTTCGGCCTATAAAAAGCAATTAGATATGCTTTTCGAAAACCAAGCAATTGACATTGATGCTGAGATAAGTGTTATGAATAATATGCTTAGAAGAGAGGGTCTCATTAAATCCGACTTCCAGGAAATAATCGAAATAGATAAAAACAATGCCGCTGAAGATAGCGAAAAAAAGTTAGAAAAAAAAGAAAATATAACTTTGACATCGGGCCAAAATTAAAACCGAAAGGAAATGTTTATGAGTACAGAAAAAAAAGGTGACGCAATACCTACATTAACTTTAACCCCGAACCAAAACACAGATACCGCTGTCGCGGTTGCTCAAGCAGTTGAAGAAAAAAAGGAAGTCGAAATAGAACTCAAAGAGATTAAAAACGAGGCTTTGGAGTTTGAGCGCCTTTCAGAAGCTGAACAGGCGGCAGTCAAAGAATTTTCCGCTCAGATTGATGTTAAGAATGCCGAACAAATAATGAATTACGGCTCTGCGGCACAAAAAAATATTTCCGAGTTTTCGTCTGCGGCCCTTGGAAATGTTAAAACCAAGGATATGGACGAGATTGGTAAGGAAATCTCCGATTTGGTTGTTGAGCTTCGCGGCTTTAATTTTAATGAAAAAGAATCCAAAGGTTTTTTAGGTTTATTTAAAAAAGCAAGACAGTCTATCGAATCGCTTAAAGCTCAGTATGAAAAGGCAGAGGTTAATGTAAACAAGATTGTTGAGGAGCTTGAAAACCACGAAATATTTCTTCTTAAAGACATTGCACTTATGGATGCAATGTATGAGAAAAACCTGCAATACTACAGAGAACTCACAATGTATATAATTGCGGGAAAACTTCGCATAAAAGAGCTAAGAGAGGTTGAGTTACCAAAATATCAAGCCAAGGCTAAGGAAAGCGGCCTTGCTGAAGATGCTCAAGAGGCCAACGATTTCGCCAACCTTATCTCTCGCTTTGAGAAGAAAATCCATGATTTGGAGCTGACTCGCATTGTTTCTATCCAGATGTCTCCGCAAATCCGTATGATACAGGCTAATGACACGGTAATGGCTGAGAAAATCAGGAGCTCTATTGTAAACACAATTCCTCTTTGGAAGAGTCAGATGGTTTTAGCGCTTACAATGCAACATTCATACAATGCAATGAATGCACAGCGTGAAGTTACGGATGTTACCAATATGCTACTGGAAAAGAATGCGGAAAAACTCAGACAAGGCAGTGTCGAAATTGCAAAAGAATCTGAGCGCAGTATTATCGACATTGAAACCCTCCGAAAAGCCAACGAGAACCTTATTGCAACTCTTGAAGATGTTAAGAGGATTCAGCAAGAAGGCAGAGACAAGCGTGCAAGAGCCGAGATTGAGCTCACAAAGATTGAGGATGAACTCAAAGCCAAGCTTCTTGAAATGTAAATTTAATATTCTTAATAAAATTAGAGAAGGCGTAATACCTTCTCTGATTTTATTAAATCATTTCTTTTAGCTCATCTTCATAAAGTATTTTTACTCCGAGCTCTTTGGCTTTGTCAAGTTTAGACCCGGGATTTTCACCCACAACCAAAAAGTCGGTCTTTTTACTTACAGAGCCCTGCACTTTTGCGCCTTTTTCTTTTAGGAGGTTAGATATTTCGTCTCTGGTAAATCCCTTTAGAGTTCCACTTATAACAAAACTCAAATTCTTAAGCTTACCCTCACCCCTATTAAAGTGCTTGCTATTAAATGACACCCCGGCTCTTCTCAGTTTTTCGATTATTTCGTCAATATTGTCTTGGTGAAACCATTCAAAAATATATTTGGCAACAACAGGACCTATTCCGTGAATTTTTTGCAGTTCTTCTTCGGGAGCCGACATCAAAGCATCTAAATCTGAATATTTTTCAGCAAGAAGCTCGGCAACATATATGCCGCATTCCCTTATACCAAAGCCTGTTACTAAAGAGGCAAGACCGCGTTCTTTGCTTTTTTCAATTTCAACAAGTAGATTCTCGCTTGACTTCTCTCCCATTCTTTCTAAATTAATTAGCTCATCTTTTTTTAGAAAGTATATGTCGGAAAAATGCCTTACAAGTCCTTTATCGATTAATAGCGATGAGAGTGATTCGCCCAGACCTTCTATGTTCATAGCGCTCTTTGATGCAAAGTGCGTCAGTGTTCTTTTGAGTTGCATCGGACAGTCGGGATTTATGCACCTAACGGAAGGTCCGTCGGGATCTTTGTGAACTTCACTGCTACACACGGGACATTTCTGCGGAAGCTTATATTTAGGAAGCTCGCCTTCGCGCAAGTTTAGGTTAACTCTCAAAACTTCGGGTATAATCTCTCCGGCTTTGCGGACTACAACCGTGTCTCCAATGCGAATATCAAGCTTATCTATGTAGTCTTGATTGTGCAGGCTGGCATGAGAGACAGTTGTGCCGGCAAGAGATACAGGCTTTAAAACAGCTCTGGGAGTTAATACTCCGGTTCTGCCTACCTGAACATCAATATCCAACAAAAGAGTTTCCTTTTCTTCGGGGGGATACTTATAAGCAACTGCCCATTTAGGATATTTACTTGTTGTGCCGATTTGTTCTCTTCGGCTAAGTGAGTTTACTTTTATTACAGCGCCATCGATTCCATAGGGAAAACTTCCTCTGCTTTTATCGATATTTTTAATTATTTCTATGCATTCATCCCGGTCTGAGGCGAGAACCGAATCAACCGTGTCAAAGCCTTGATTCTTAAGATAGTTAATTGTTTCAACATGCGTATCAAAGCTCAATCCGTCAATCTTCTGAATATTAAACGCCAAAAAATTTAAATTTCTGTCTTCAACAATTTTAGAATTAAGCTGTCTCATTGTGCCGGCCGCCGCATTTCTGGGGTTGGCAAATAAGTTTAGCCCCTGTTCCTCTTGTTTTTTATTGAGCTCTTCAAAATTTTCGTTAGAAAGATATACTTCGCCGCGAACCACGAGTTCGCTTATGTCTGTGTTTAAGCGAATTGGCAGAGATTTAATTGCCTTGAGATTTTCCGTGACATTCTCACCGATACTGCCGTCGCCTCTTGTTGCGCCTTCTGAAAATATTCCGTTTTTATAGACAACTGCAATTGAAAGCCCGTCAATCTTGGGTTCGACACAATAATCGAGTTCTCCGAACGAGTTCTCAAGCTTAATCAAAAAATCGCTAAGCTCTTCATAAGAAAAAACATCTTGAAGGCTTTGGAGCGGAACTTCATGTTCAAACGGCGCAAAACTACTCTTTACCGCTCCCCCGACTTTTTGCGTAGGAGAATCCGAAACTATAAGCTCGGGATATTCTTCTTCCAACTCTTCAAGCTCACGAAGCAGATTGTCATATTCATAGTCTGAAATAATAGGAGCATCGTTTTCATAATAAAGTTTGTTATGCTTATTAATCTCTGCCCTAAGCGCCTTTATTCTTTTTTTTATATTCATCTACTCTTCCTCAAACATTTCATTGAAGGCATTTAAAATTCCCAATTTGCCGGCCTCATATGTGAGAGCTCCCTGGAAGAAAACCAAATACGGCTCTCTCATAGGTGCGTCTGCGGAAAGCTCTATTGATGCTCCCTGTATAAAGGTTCCGGCCGCCATAATTACTTCATCCTCATAGCCCGGCATAAGATATGGAACAGGGGTTATAAAAGAATCAACGGGAGACCCGCTCTGGATTCCTTTGCAAAACTTAATTATTCTATCGGGGCTACCCAGCTCTATGCACTGTATAATATCTGATCGCTTTGACATGGAGTGGGGATGTGTTTTAAACCCCAGTTTTTCTGCAATTGCTGCAGCCAAATGTGCGGCTTTTAATGCTTGAGCCGTGACATGGGGAGCCATGAAAAACCCCTGGTATAGAAGCCTGTTTTGCCCGAGACTGGCTCCTACTTCAGCCCCGATACCTGGAGCTGTCAGTCTGCTGCCCGCCCTATCAATAAGCTTTTGTGTGCCTACAACATATCCGCCTGTAGCTGCAAGGCCTCCTCCCGGATTCTTAATAAGAGAGCCAGCCATAATGTCGGCTCCCACCTCTGTCGGTTCCCTCTCTTCCGTAAATTCACCATAACAGTTGTCTACAAATATGACACTGTCGGGCGACACCTTTCTTACAAGTCCGCATAAACTCTCTATTTCGGATATGCTGAGAGTTTTACGGTTGGAGTATCCCATTGACCTTTGTATTAAAACAGCCGCAGGAAGCAATTTAGAAAGCCTGGACTCTATCTCTTTCAGATCTGCCTTGCCGTTTATGTCGATTTCGATAAAATCAAAATTTACCCCGTAATGCCTTAGCGTACCGTAATCGTCTCCGTTTATTCCGATAACTGTCTGTATTGTATCGTACGGCATGCCGACCAGGCTGAGCAAAGTATCGCCGGGATTTAATATAGCAAAGAGAGCTGTCGCTATTGCATGAGTGCCGCTTACAAAGCCCGTCCTAACCAAAGCGGCCTCAGTAGAAAAAACTGTGGCATAAATCTCATCCAAGGTATCTCTGCCCATGTCATTATAGCCATATCCCGATGTTCCGGCGAAATGTGCATCTGTTACTCTGTTAGCTTTAAATGCTTTTAAAACTTTATTTGTATTAAACAGAGATATTTTATCAATATTTGAAAATACTTCACTAAGCTCTTTTTCTGCTTCTACTGCAATCTCTAATAAATTTTCTTTGATATTCATTATTTAAAATTTAAAACTACCTCTCTGAAAAGTTCTCCGCGTTCTGCAAAATTGCTAAATCTGTCAAAGGATGAGCACGCCGGAGAAAGAAGAACTATGTCTCCCCTGGTTGCCATTTTTTTTGCTTCCAAGACGGCTGTTTCCAAATCTGTGGCAAAGATAATCGGCAATTTTTCCGGACGATAAAAAATCGAAGATTTAACTGCTACGGCAATCTTCTCTGCAGTATCTCCCGTCACTATAAGCGCTTTAACTTTTTCTGATATTACATCGGCAAGTTTATCAAAAGGAATATTTTTATCGTGTCCGCCTGCAATCAAAATAGGTTTCGTTTTAACAGCATTAAGTCCGGCTACGGTTCTGCTTGGGCTTGAAGCAATAGAATCGTTAATGTATGAAACTCCGCTTAGCTTTCTGACAAGCTCAAGCCTATGCTTAACACCCCTGAACTTTTGCGCTACCTCCCTGTATGATTCATATGAAACAATACCAAAAAGAGCGGTAAATGCCGCCATATAATTGGCTATATTGTGGTTCCCTGGCAAAAGCACTGAACTCGAAGGCATTAATGCCTTCGACACATAGTTTTCAGAACTGTATATCGTACCGTCGGTAAAGAAACAGCCGTCTTTAAGTGCCTGCTTCATACTGAAAAATCTGAGTTTTCCCCTTGCCTCAGCTGCAAAATCCATGCATATGGAATCATCTGCATTTAAAACTAAAATATCATCTTCTTTTTGATTAATAAATACTCTTTTCTTTGATTCTATGTAGTCCTCAAAGCTAATATGCTTGTCTAGATGGTTTGGACTTATGTTTGTAATTACCGCAATGTGCGGTGAAACATTGATGCTGTGAAGCTGGAAAGAGGAAAGCTCAAGAACTACAAAATCTTCTTTATCAATTTCATCAAGTTCACACAGCAAAGGCTTTCCTATATTTCCGCCTAAGTGGACTCTATATCCCTCCGCGCGTAAAAGCTCTGCTATTATTGATGAGGATGTTGTTTTTCCGTCCGAGCCGGTTACCGCAATTATCTTAGCGGGGCACAGATTCATGAAAACTTCCATCTCACTGGTTATTTTTGAGCCGGAGAGAACGGCATTTTGAAGCTCTGTTTCTGTGGGCAAGACACCGGGTGTTCTGAAAATAATTTCAGAGTCAATGTTTTTTAAGTAATCCTCACCTAAAGCAAGCTCAACCCCTTTTTCTTTGAGAAATTCTAAAAAAACGGGATCGAGATTATTTTTTTCGTTTAAATCTCTAAGAGTAAAACCGATGTTGTTTTCAACAAACAGCTTTATAAGCGGTTTGTTGCTTATACCCATACCTATAATCGATATTTTTTTAGATTTAACATCATTTAAAAATTTTTCAAGCATCATATCACCTCTGCGTACACGGTGTACGCGCATGTTGTAAAATGTACTTCATTAAAAAATTTGACAGATTGTAGATTCAATAATAAAATCTAGATGTGTGAATTGAGCAGTCGCAAGCAAAAAGACGAAAGTATTTGCTTGAGGAAAGTCCGGGCTCCACAGGGCAAGAATAACGGGTAACGCCCGCCAGGGGTAACCCTCGGACAAGTGCAACAGAGATATACCGCCGTTTATACGGTAAGGGTGGAAAAGTGAGGTAAGAGCTCACTCGTCGGGCGGAGACGTACCGATGCTGTAAACTCTATTCGGAGCAACACCGTGGAGGGAAAATATGCTTGCCCGGCATTCCCGAGGAGGTGGCTTGAGCCTTTCGGCAACGAAAGGCCTAGATAGATGACTGCTTTAAACAGAATCCGGCTTATAGATTCACCTAAAATAGCTGCTTATTAAGCAGCTATTTTTTATTCTTCATTTTCCCAATTGTGCCAGATTTCTTGAACATCGTCGTTATCGTCAAACATATCCAGCATTTTTTGCATCAAAGTTGAACTTTCCTCATCCAACCTTATATAGTTATCGGGAACCATCTCTACTTGAGCCGAGAGAAATTTATATCCCTTGTTTGTGAGATAGTCCGCAACATCATTAAAGTCCTCGGGCTCTGTCGTAATTTCAAATATGTTTTCATCGGGCTGCATATCCTCGGCGCCGGAATCAAGAGCATGCTCTAAAACAGTTTCCTCATCAAGCCCTCCGTCTTCGTTGTCTATAATAATTATACCCTTTCTTTTAAACGACCATGAAACACAGCCGTTTGTACCCATGTTTCCGCCGTATTTATCGAAGGCATGTCTTACATCTGCGGCGGTTCGATTTCTGTTGTCGGTAAGAGTTTCAACTATTATTGCAACGCCGTTGGGACCATAGCCCTCATATATAACATTTTCAAAATTGTCGGTTCCGCCTGCTCCGGAAGCTTTATCTATAGCACGCTTAATATTGTCGTTAGGCATATTTGCGGCCCTGGCCTTGGTTATTACTGTTGCAAGTCTTGAGTTTGAGTCGGGACTGGGGCCGCCTCCCTCTCTAACGGCTACAAATATTTCCTTTGCAATTTTTGTGAATAGATTGGCTCTCTTGGCGTCTTGAGCGCCCTTTGTTTTTTGAATATTGTGCCACTTTGAATGACCTGCCATAGTAAATTCTCCTTTATTCACCAGTTATTCTCATGCTTTTCAGCAATTTCATAAAGTCTTATATAACTTTCATATCTTGATGTGCTTATAAGCTCTCGGCCTACGGCCTCTTTTATTGCGCAGTCCGGCTCATTTAAATGTGCGCATGGACTGAATCTGCAGTCTGATATATAAGGTCGAAATTCCTTAAAATCATACTGAAGTTCTTCCTTTTTCATCGGGATGCTGGCCTCAACATCTATTATCGAAAATCCCGGAGTGTCTGCAATTAAACCATAGCCCAAATCAAAAAGCTCCACTTCTCTCGTTGTGTGCCTACCGCGCTGTGGCTTTTCACTGAGACTATTCACTTTCCTCATTAAGTTCGGGTCAAGCGAGTTTAATATACTTGACTTGCCTACACCTGAGTTTCCGACAAATGCAGAGCAACGCCCCTCAAGCTCTTTTTTTAATTCATCAACACCAAAGCCGGTTATTGCACTAGTATGAATTACGCATATATCGGTAAGCCTGTATATTTTACTAAGTTCATTGACGGAATTCAAGTCGGCTTTATTTATACATAGCAAAACGCGCGAGTTGTTCCTCTCGGCTATTATTGAAATTTTATCTATAAAAAAGGCTTCTGTTTTGGGTTTTTGTTCACTTGCTACAATAATAAACTGATCTATATTTGCTATAGTGGGCCTTAAAAAGGAGTTTTTTCGGGGCAAAATTGAGGTGATAAAGCCTTTTTCGTCATCATTCTCTTCAAATTCCACAAAATCACCAACCAGAGGTTTTTCGCCTCTGTATTTAAACACACCCTTTGCTCTGCATTCTATCAGTCTGTCTTCATTAAATACATAGTAAAAGCTGCTTATTGCTTTGACGATTCTTCCTGTTTTAATGTTCGTCATGGCGTTTCGGGCTTGGGCCCCAAAGAAACCCACAGGTAAATCTTACAGTATTCCTCTATTTGCTCATAGGCAGGTTGACTCTGCTTAATAACCGTACCCGCATCAAATTCGCTGTAGAGATAAGTAGTATCGACATAAACCAGATTGACGGACTTAATTCTCTCTATTGCCTTTTGTTCCACCATACCAACCAGATTCGGCATTGTCACTTCTTTCTTTGAAGGACCGGAACTTACAGTTATATATACGGTTGAACCTGACGAAAGTTCCTCGCCTGCCGCCGGACTTGTTTTAATTACAAAGTCTTCTTTCTTATTCTCAGAAGCTTCGAAAATAAGCTCAACAACAAAGCCGGCCCTTTGAAGCTCAAGTGTGGCCTCTTGGTACTGTTTATCAACCACATTAGGTATCTTAGACAGTATTATGCCCGTGCTGACAGTAAGTTCAATTCGAACACCTTCCGGAGAGATCATTATACTTCTGTCCGCCTCGGGTTTTTGTGAAATTATCAAACCGTCTGCCTTTTCTGGGTCTACGACATATTTAATGTCAAACTTATACAACTTTTTATATTCTTGAGAATTTATAACATCCTCATAGAGTAAATTTACAAAGTTGGGTATTTGAACTCTTTCGGCATCGCTGAAAATATCCCTGAGTAAGAAAGTCCACAGGAAAACAAACATTAGGACAATAAATACCATGACGCCGAATGCGCCTGACATAATGCTTACTTTTCTGGCTCTTCTCCTCTTTTGAACATACTTTTCCTTGCTTAACTCCCCTGTGCGAAGTATTGGATTGACATTTGAAACATGAACTTCAAGGTCTTCTTCTCCACTGTAAATAAGCTTAGGGTTTTGGCGCCTAAACTCATCCAAATCATCCAGAAGCTCCGTAACAGACTGATATCTTTTGTCTATCTCGCTTTCCATTGCTTTTACGCAAATTTTTGAGAGACTTTTGGGGATACTCTTATCTATTTCATGAGGAGCAATAAATTCTCCCGCAATATGAGCCTTTGCAAGCTCGTCATCGCTCTCTGCACTATACGGAAGCTGAGCTGTAAGCATCTCATACATCAGCACACCCAGAGAATAAATATCGCTTCGGCTATCAGGAGCCATGCCTTTGATTTGCTCGGGAGATATATACTTAATTGAACCTAAAGCAAACTGCGAAAATACGGAAGCCGCATTTTCCAGAGCGGATATGCCGAAATCCGCCACCTTTATAGTGCCGTCTTTTAGTACCATTATGTTTTGAGGTTTTATATCTCTGTGTACAACCCCTTTTGAATGCGCATGCTCCAAAGCTTTTGAAATCTGATTAATAAAATAGATTGTTTGTTTTAAATTAAGTCTTCCTACATTGGATATGTACTGCTTAAGAGTAACGCCTTCTATAAGCTCCATAACAATATAATTAATATTATCCGATATACTTGTATCGTAAACAGAAACTATATTGGGGTGTGAGAGCATTGCGACAGCCTTTGCCTCGGTCTGAAAAGCCGTAAGAAGCTCTTTCTCCTTAAGCATCTCATCCTTAAGTATTTTTATTGCGACATATCTGTTTAATCTGTTGCACTGCGCTTTATAGACAACAGCCATACCGCCCATGCCCAATACATCGCTTATATAATATCTATTGTCAAGGAATTTGCCCAGATATTTTTTTGTATTTTCGTCCATTACATCCACCAATTTTCACTTGGAAATAACAACAATTGTTATGTTGTCCTTGGCTCCCCTATCCATAGCCCTGTTCATAAGATCCTCGGCAAATGTTTCGGGGTCGGGATTTATTTCAAAACTCTCAAAAATTTCGTCATCACTTACCATGTTACTAAGGCCATCGGAGCAAAGTAAAAGTTTTTCGAAACTTCTGAATCCGGGCGTAAAAATATCGTATTCAACACGTCCCAAAACGCCGAGAGCTCTGGTAATCTCATTTTTTTTCGGATGAAACTGCGCCTCAAGCTCGGTTATCTCACCGCTGTCTAAAAGCTCCTGTACATAAGAGTGGTCATTTGTTATTTGTACTATTTTGTCCTTTTTTATTGCATAAGCTCTGCTGTCGCCCACATTGATTATGTAAACTTTTTTTTCATATACAAAGGCGGCAACTAAAGTTGTGCCCATGCCGTGATAATCTTTATCGAAGCATGAATAGCTGTATACCATGCTGTTTGCGGCCTCACATGCCTTACCGAGGAGGTCTTTAACATCAACATATTTAAGTTTTGAACCGGAAATTCTGTCTTTAATAAACGATATAAAGGTTTTGCTTGCAAGGTCACTTGCAATGTTTCCGCCTCTCTCTCCGCCCATGCCGTCGCAAAGCACAGCTAATATCCCTTTAATCTCGGGAAAATCTACTATGAGAAAGCTGTCTTGATTGTTTTTTCTTACTTTGCCGCAATGTGTGATTCCAAAACTATTCATCTTCATCTCACTCACTTGTTTTAGCAAATGTTTTTTTACGCAACTGTCCGCAAGAGGCATCAATGTCCGAACCGAGTCTTCTGCGTACCGTCACAATTGCCCCATTTTCCTTAAGCAATGAATAAAAGGCATTTACCGTATCTTGGTCTGAAGCCTTGAGCTTTCTTTCAGGAACATGATTTAAAGGTATCAGGTTTATGTGCGCTCCGAGCCTTTTTGATATTCCGGCTAATCTGAATGCATCTTCTCTGCTGTCGTTTACGCCCTTAATCATTGCGTATTCCAATGAAAGCCTTTTGCCTGTAGCCTTGCTGTATCTTTCGCAGGCATTAAGCAACTCTTCAAGGGAAAATCTCTTATTGATGGGCATGAGGGCAGATCTGCTTTCCTCAGTAGTGGCGTGCAAAGAGATACATATTGTTAATTGTAAATTATTTTCAGCAAGTTTGTCAACTTTGTCAACCAGCCCGCATGTTGAAAGAGTTATATGTCTAAGCCCAATATTCAAACACTTGTGATGATTGGCAAGTCTTATAAATTTGAGCACATTGTCGTAATTGTCTAATGGTTCTCCAATACCCATTAAAACTATGTTCGAAACTTTGATTTCCGCATCTTTTTGCACGAAAAGAATCTGGTCTATTATTTCCGACGGAAAAAGATTTCTTGAAAATCCGTTTAAGCAGGATGCACAAAATGCACATCCCTGTCTGCAACCTACCTGTGTGGAAACACAGACCGTATATCCATGATGATATTTCATCAAAACAGTTTCCACTGTGTTTTTATCCATAAGTTCCCAAAGATATTTAATCGTTCCGTCTTCCTTGGAAACCTGCTTTTTGAGCAGTTTTAATTCGTTTATATAATACATTTCACTTAGAGTTTCCCTCATATCCTTGGGAAGGTTGAGCATTTCATCAAAAGAACATACTCCCTTGTAGAGCCAATCGATTATTTGATTTGCTCTGTAGGGTTTAATTCCGATATTTTTAAACTCTTCTCTAAGCTCCTCAGGAGTGTAGGATTTTATATCTTTTTTTTCAGTAAGCATATGTAAAAACCGTCACTGCCATCAATATGTGGCCAAAATCTCTTTTCTTTCTCAATATAATAACTTTTGTTACGCTCTAAAAAGTTTTTAACAACCTCTTCATTTTCTTCATTAAAAATTGTGCATGTAGAGTAAAGAAGCCTGCCATTTTTTTTAACCATTTTCGCAGCATTATTAAGTATTTCTTTTTGAATTTCAGGCAGGTTTGAAAAACTCTGCCAATCCTTATATCTAATCTCAGGCTTCTTTCTAATTACTCCGAAACCCGAACAAGGCACATCAGCTATTACCAAATCAAAGCGTTCTTTAAATTCTCCAATATTTAAGGCATCCATGCATCTTGTTTCAACTATTGAAAACTTAAGCCTTTCTGCCGAATCAACAAGCTTTTCAAGCCTTTTTTGGCTTATGTCACAAGAAAGTATTCTGCCCGAGTTTTTCATATCCAAAGCCGCAGCGAAGCTTTTACCGCCCGGTGCGGCACAAAGGTCCAAAATACTTTCTCCGGATTTTACCTGAGCGATGTCTACCGCAGTTCTTGCAGCCTTGTCTTGTATAAAAAAATATCCGTTACGGAATAAATCGCTCTCTAAAAGCTCTCCTATCCGTTCGAGCTTTATGCTTCTTGAATCGGAATCCGACTCTGCATTTAAGCCGAATTCAACAATATTTTCTAAAAGTTCTTCCGTGGAAATAAGTTCGGTGTTAACCTGCAAATAAACAGGCGGCTCTTCGTTGTTTGCCTTAAGAAAAGCATCTGTAAATTCTCTCCCATACTTTTTGAGCATATATTCACAGAGCCACTTTGGGTGTGAATGTTTTATAGACAAAAGTTCTAAAACATCAAGCTCATTTTCCGATAATCTCAGTTCCTTGTTTTCGGAAATTCGTCTTAAAACTGCATTTACTAGGCCTGAAGCTTTTTTATTTATTTCTTTCGAAATATCTACAGCTTCATCAATCGCAGCCCTGTCGGGCACTCTATCAAGAAAAAGTATCTGGTAGGATGACAGTCTGATTAAGTCCAGAATTTTGGGTTCAATTCTGTTTATGCTCCTGTTTAAATGAGTGGAAATATGATGGTCTAAAAGGATGCTGTTTTGAAGCACGCCATAGACAAGCTTAGAACAAAGCGCTCTGTCATCTTTTTTTAGCTTTATTAAGTTTGAACTGAGCGCCTCATCGGAAAAATCAGAAAGTCTTCTGACAGAGCCTAATATTTTAAGAGCCGCTCTTCTGGCATCAATTCTCTTCATTTATTTTTATCGGGTTTCCCAACAGCCAATCCGCCGCTCTCATTCTTCTCTTGCCTGGCGGCTTAACTTCTTTAATTAATAAAACTTCGCCCTCTCCGCAAGCAAATTCTATCCCCTGTTTTCCAACGGCAACAATCTCGCCGGGGTTCTTGCCAGTTGTTTTATTGAGTATCTCCGGAGAAAAAAGCTTTAATTCTTGATTTGAAACGGTTCCAGTGGCCAAAGGCCACGGATCAAAGGCTCTGATTTTGCAGTGAATTGATTTTGCCGAGGAGTTCCAATCAACTGCAGCCTCATCTTTTGAAATCATACTTGCATATGTACTTAAGTTGTGATCTTGCGGAGTTCTGGGAGCTACTTCATTCTCGATATCGTCAACCGTCTTAACTAAAAGCTCAGCACCTGTTTCCGCAAGTCTTTGAAAAAGCTCCCCGGATGTTTCATCAGGATGGATATTTGTTTCTTCGCAGTAAATAATATCGCCGGCATCCAATTCCTCTGCTATATACATGGTACATACTCCGGTTTTATTTTCCCCATTAAATATAGCGCGCTGAATGGGAGCCGCTCCTCTGTATTTTGGGAGTAATGACGCGTGTAGGTTAATTGATCCCAACTTGGGAAGCTCTAAAATTTCTTTGGGTAAAATTTTCCCGTAGGCAACAACAACAAATAAGTCAGCATTCAGGCTTTTGATAGAATAAATAAAGCTTTCTTCTTTAAGTTTTGTAGGCTGAAAGACGGGAATACTGTGCTCAAGAGCCAATTCTTTGCATGGAGGAGCCTGTAGCTTATGTCCCCTGCCGCTTTTTTTGTCGGGCTGACAAATAACCGCAAGAACTTCGTGTTTTGAATTAATTAATTTTTCAAGGGAAACTGCCGCAAAATCCGGTGTCCCCATAAAAACGATTTTCATACTCAGTGTTTATTAATCCTCTTCTTCCAATTCATCTCCCAGAATCTCGTCAGCCAGCTCCGTAAACAATATACCGTCCAGATGGTCGAGTTCGTGACAACAGATTCTGGCATTCAAACCTTCCGCCTCAAATATAAATTGTTTTCCATTTCTATCTTGCGCTTGAACAATCACTTTATTAGGTCTGCGGACCATTCCATACTCACCCGGAACCGATAAACACCCCTCAGGTCCGTACTGTTCTCCTTCGGCTTCTATGATTGTAGGATTGACAAACTCTATATACTTGGGGTTTTCAGAATCACTTGTATCCAAAACTATAACAGCTCTACGAAGAATGGCAACCTGCGGAGCGGCTAAGCCTACACCATTGGCTTCATGCAGAGTCTCTTTCATATCATCAAGGAGCTCTGCAAGCCGTTCATCAAATTTTGTTACATGCCTGCTTTTTTTGAAAAGCATGGGGTCCGAATCATTCAATATTCCTCTAAGCGCCATTTTAATTATTCCTCTCTAATCTGACGGATTGTTTTCTGCATATATAGACACCGCAGAAAACTTCTTTAAACTTTGTTTTGCTTTAATTATATTTGCAATCAGGGGTCTTAAGTTCCTAATATTTTTATATCTGATATTTAAGCGATATCGGTATACATTATTAAGTTTAAAAACCGGAAGCTGCGCAGGACCATAGATGTTAATATACTCGTCACCGGTAAAGGACCGATTAAGTTCGCTCTTAATTTCATTTACGCAATCTAAAACGAGCTTTTCGTTTCTGCCCTCGCAGCACAATGCGATTAATTCAGAAAAAGGCGGCAGTTCAAGCAATTTTCTAAGCTCTATTTCAGATTTATAAAAGGTCTCATAATCCTGCCGGGAAGCCTGGACTATTGTATCATTTTCAGGCGTGAATGTCTGTATAACTGCTCTTCCTTTTTTGCTGAAACGTCCGGATCTTCCAATTACCTGTGTTATTAAGGAAAAACTTCGCTCAGATGCCCTGTATGACGGATAATAAAGTCCTTGGTCTGCCAAAATAACTCCAACCAATGTAACATTCTCAAAATTTAGACCTTTGGTAACCATCTGAGTTCCTATAAGTATGGGAACTTTGTTTTTAATAAACGATTCCAGAATTTCGTAATGACTTCCGGCAAAAGATACCGCATCTGCATCCATTCTCAGAATATCGGCATCGGGGAAAAGCTCTTTGATTTCTTCTTCAAGTTTCTGCGTGCCCGCACCCACATATTTGAGTATTCCCCCGCACGAAGGACAATATTCATCAGGCTTCTGCTTATATCCGCAATGGTGGCACAAGAGCTTGTTGCCAAAGCTGTGGTAACTTAGGTGGACACTGCAGTTAGGGCACTCGTATGACTCTCCGCACTCGCCGCAAACTATAAGCTTATTTGCCCCTCTTCTGTTCAAGAAAAGTATTGTCTGCTCCCCGGATTCTATATTCTTGGATATCTCATCCCTAAGATAGAAACTTATATTAGACCCGTTGCCTTTTTTCAGCTCCTGCTTCATGTCAACAATATAAACTTGCGGCAGACTCTGTTCATTATATCTGCTGCCAAGGTAATAGTATTTAAACCTTCCCGTTTCGGCAAAATACCGAGTAAGCACTCTGGGCGTTGCAGAGCCTAAAATAAGCGGTGCGCCGTTCTGATGGGCTCGGTACAAAGCAACATCTATTGCATCATATCTGGGTGCACTCTCAGAGTGATATGATTCTTCCTGTTCTTCGTCGATAATAATTATTCCCAAATCTTCAGCAGGCGCAAACACGGCACTTCGTGTGCCGATGACAATTAAAGCATCTTTGTTTTTTATTCGCTCCCACTCGTCATATCGCTCCCCCTGAGTGAGGCTACTGTGTAAAAGAGCAACTTTATCCCCAAAATATGAATAAAATGTTTCCAACATTTGTGGGGTAAGTGCTATTTCGGGCACCAGAAAAATTGCGGATTTACCCTCATTTATGACATCGGAAATAAGTTTAATATAGATTGCTGTTTTACCGCTTCCTGTAACTCCCTGTAAAAGTCCAAGCTTCAACTCTCCGTTTGATATATCTTCTTTTATCCGTGAATAGACTTTGCTTTGTTCTATCGATAGCTCAAAAGGCTCTTTACTTGTCTTGTTTTTTATCTCCGGCCTTCTAAATACACGCTGTTCTTCTCTATTAATTAAACCGGCTTTCAAAAGAGTGTTTATTGTTTGCGTTGATGCCCCGCTTATTTGTTTTAGTTCATTCAGCGATACCTTTTCGAAGTCCGATAAAACTTCTAAAACTAGAGCCTGTTTTGGAGCACTACGCTTTTTTTTAAGAATTAAATCTCCGGCTTCTTCGTTGCTAATATTAAGACTAATTATGTACTTTATTTTTTCCTTAATATTTTTTCCCTTAGTATTATAAAAAATCCCGACCGGCAACATCGCTTTGAGCGCATCGTATACTGTGCAGAAAAACCTGTCGTGCATCCATAGCGCCAGCCTGACCTGTTGCTCCGAGATTAGCGGACTTTCATCTAAAACAGAAAGTATCGGTTTAAGCTTACTTTCATCCACATCACTTGATTCGGGGAAAAATAAAATTATGCCTTCAGTTTTTCTATTCGATTTCGAGAACGGCACCAAAACTCTGCTCCCGACTTGAACAGTAGACTCAAGGCTTTGAGGTATATAATAGTCATATGGTTTGTCTAAAGTATAAGGAATGCCTGAAATGGCAAGTTTTGCAAACTTAACGCTTTGCATTAGACTTTACTTTATTGAAAGCTTACCGGTGTATACTTCCTCTATGGCTGTCGAAACAGGCTTTTTTTCAATATAGCCGTCTTCAGGATCTGAGTTATCTACAACATTTCTAGCCCTCTCGGCAATTAAGTTAACGAGCAAATAGCTGCTTCCAACTTTATCTATCAAATCTCCTACCGGTGGATATAGCATCATATCAGTTTTCCTCCATTAATTTTGATTCTCTTGAGATAATAATCTCAATTTCTTTAGCTGCCCTGAACGGGTCGTCGTTAATAATAATATAGTCATATTGATCGGCCAGCTTGCATTCTTCTATAGCCTGACAAAGCCTCTGCGCAATTTTTTCTTCACTGTCGGTTTTTCTTCCTCTAAGTCTTCTTTCAAGTTCAGCATCACTCGGAGGGATTATGAAAAAAGAAATCGCTTCGGGCCGGAGCTCTTTCACCTGTGCGGCCCCCTGAACCTCTATGTCTAAAACAACATTATATCCTTCTTTAAGCTTATCTTCAACATAAGTTTTCGGAGTTCCATATCGTTTTCCTACATAGCATGCATGTTCCAGAAGCAGATTGTTTTCTATCAGCTTATCAAATTCCTCGTCGGATACAAAAAAATAATCAACTCCGTCTATCTCATTCTCTCTTTTTGCTCGGGTTGTAGCGGATATTGAAAAACACAAATCGTCCCTAAGTTTCATAAGTTCACTAATGACTGTGCTTTTGCCAACACCGGATGGACCGGAAATAATTATTAAATCCGACTTGTTTTGATTAGCGTTCAAAATACAACCTCCGTTTATTCCTCATTTTTCTCTGCTGACCTGATTATAAGTTGTTCAGGTCCAAGAGCCGACAATATTACATGTGAGCTGTCCATAACAATAACGGATTTCGTCTTTCTTCCGAAACTTGCGTCAATAAGTAATCCTCGATCTCTTGAATCCTGAATAATTCTTTTTATAGGTGCAGAATCCGGCGCTAAGATGGCCAGTATTTTTTCCTCAGACAAAAAACTTCCATATCCTATATTCAGAAGCTGCATTTTTCACTCCACATTCTGAACTTGCTCTCTGATTTTTTCAATCTCGGTTTTTATTTCAACCACATACCTTGATACCATAGTATTTTGGCACTTTGAGCCGATAGTATTGGCCTCTCTGTTAAACTCCTGAATCAAAAAATCCATTTTTCTTCCAATAGCCTCATCAGATTCGAGAAATCCCCTCATTTGACTTATATGACTGCGCAACCTGACAGTCTCCTCATCAATTGCTACCTTATCGGCATAAATTGCAAGCTCTGTCATAAGTCTGTTTTCATCAAGCTCCAAGCTTAAAGTCTCATGAATTTTTTTCAGAAGCCTGTCGCGGTATATATCTTCCGTTTCGGCAGAGTGTTTTTCTACCTCAAGCAGATGCGCTTCAATTGTATCCAGTCTTGCCTCAATATCGCTTTTAAGAGCCTCTCCCTCAATCTCACGCATTGAGTTAAAATTATCTAGAGCCTGAGAAAGAAGCTCGAGGATAGCCTCCGACAGCAACTCTTCCGAAACAGTTTTCGGCTTTATACTCATCATTTCGGGAAGCTTAAGAATTCTTATAAGATCAGCGTCAAAGTTTAGGCTGTTTAGATTGGATACATTCTTACATTCTTCTAAAAAGCTTGTTAGGAGCCCCTTATTTATTGATATATCATATTCTGCATCCTCAGACGGTTCGGCATTAAAAAATATGTCAAGCTTTCCCCTTGAGACATTATCTCGAACTTTATTTTTTATTTCTTGTTCAAGAAATAAAAGGCTTCGCGGACAGCGTATATATGTATCTAAAAATCTGTTATTTACGCTTTTTATTTGAATCTGGTAATTGGTACCGCTTACCGCTCCGATAACTTCTCCGTATCCTGTCATACTTTTCATATGTCAGCGTCGTCCTCCGCCTCAATAATACGGACAATTTTATATGAAACAGGTTTTTTGCTCTTCTGTTTTCCGTAAAAAACTATAACTATACCCGACAGAATAAGAGCAGCAAAACCAGCGGCAATCTTAATAAGCTCAACCGATGTAAATGCCGATGCAATAAAAAAGGCAACCAACATAGCAACAAGAGGCGTTATATATACAAACGCAGCTATGCTCAGTATCTCCGAGGTTTTACTTTCAATCTCAACCTTATTCCCCGGCAGTGCACCCATTTCATTTTTAACTGTAATGCTGATTTTATTGTTTATCTTGCAGAGCTGACAGTTGCCGCAACTGTCCCCACAAGATGTCCCTCTAAGAACCTCAACTTCAGCTTCATTAGCAGATACTATTCGGTTTAAAATTGCATACTGACGCAAAATATTTCTCCTAGTCTTTAATATTTACAATTAACTTGTACTTTCCAACTGCACCTACATTGGGATAGCCGTCAACAAAAATGATAGCGTCAACATAGCCCTCTCCGCTGGCACTGATATGTTTTAAATCAACAACAACTCTTATGTTGTTTTTATTAACCGCTTTTATTTCTTCAGGTATACCTCTGAGTGTAACCGCCAAGGTCTTTGTTATAAAGTCAACCGACCTAAATTCTGACGGTAAATTAGAATAGTTAAAATTAGAAACTGAAAACACTCGATTTTCCAAGTTGAAAATTTCAACCTTGACCTTTGCTTCCGCCTCTCCCGAAACATTTTTTAAATTATTGGGGATTGCGATAGGTATTTTTGCCTCGTAAATTTTATCGAAGCTGTCTAATTCGAGGGTTGTTAAATCAATTTTATTGATGTTGTCTACCGTTTCGGCATCCCCGGCAATTGTGATAAATTCGGGCTCTATCCTAACGGTAGTATTATTTTGATTGGCACCGGCGCCATCAATCAAAATCAAGTTTAAAGGCACATCTTTCTTCTTGCTTACCGGTAAGGTAACCGAAACGGTTTCCCTGTCGAAAGTGACATTTTTGAGAATAATCTGATTTGATTCAGCATCCATCGGAATAAACTTCATTTCAACCGTAGTCTCTTTTTTTAGATTTTCGGCCAAAACTTCGACTTTAACATGGTCTATTTTGCTGACTTCCGTATCGGACCCGCTTACGGTAACAAAACCGGGTGTACATATTGCCTCTTCAGCTATATAGCCCTCAGCAACACTGCCGGTAAAAGAAACTTTAACCGGAACATTTTTTTTGCTGACACTCTCTACCAAGATGTTAATAATTTGCGGGTTATAATGGACTAAGGTAATTTCCTCCGGATTAACTCTCTTGGGGTATTCCAGTCTATAGGGTAGGCTATACCTTCCCGGAGCACTTATTGAAGAAACATCCAATACAGCCTTAAGTGAATCATCCGTAATTGATGCCAGATTCTGTACATTACACGAAAGCTCAACCGAAACCGACTTATGGTCAATTTCTGAAATGGTAAGGTTTCTAAGTTCGTACATTGCTTCACGACCTTCTAAAACAAGCTCGACATTATTAAATCTTGTTTTAACTATTGTTCCCTGTGTGCTTGTTAAGTAAAACCAAAGCCCGGTAGAAACAAGGACAGAAACTATCATCCAGAATATTTTGTTGTCTTTCAGCTTGTCAAGCTTTTCTTTCATCTATACTATCCTTTGCATTTTTGGATTTAAGAAATGTCGAAACTTTTTTTAATCTTGACGATTCTTTTGTGGTAATAAGCTTGGTTTTAAGAATGTTCTCAAAAGCTTCGAAACTCAAGTGTCTTTTAAGTGCCCCGTTTTCGGCAATCGAAATAGATCCCGTTTCTTCAGAAACAACAACACAAATTGCATCAGATGTTTCACTTATGCCTATGGCTGATCTATGACGCATTCCCAAATCCCTGCTGATGCCTGAATTGTGCGATAGCGGAAGCATGCACCCTGCCGAATAGATCCTGCCTCCCCTTATTACAACGGCTCCATCATGTAAAGGTGAGTTTATAAAGAAAATGTTTCTCAAAAGTTCTGCGCTTACATAGGCATCAATTAACGAACCCGTATCGATAATTTCTTCAAGTCCTGACTTTCTTTCAAAGACTATCAGAGCGCCTGTGTTGGTGCGCGCCATATCAATGCATGCAAGGACAGTCTGCTCTATGGCTTTCTCCTGAGAACCATAAACCTCTGCACTGGAAAACAGGCTCCCAAATCTTCCGCTTCCCATTCTTTCCAAAACTCTTCTGAGCTCCGGTCTGAAAATAATAACTATTGCTATGAGTCCGAGTTCAACGGTTTTTCCGAGTAAATACCTGAGCATATTGAGATGAAAAAACTCAGAAATTCCCAAGGCGATAAGAAGCATTAGCATACCCTTTGCAACCTTGGATGAACTGGTTCTCCTAACTATGCCTATAGCGGCATATATCAGAGCCGCTACAATTAATATATCCAGAACATCGGAAATTTTCAGTATGCTGAAGCTTACGATTATTTTATTGAAGAAGTTTGTTAGTTGCTGCATAAACACTTCCTGTGCTTAATATAAAAATACAAAATAAATTATAATTCAAATATGTCTATATATCAAGTTTTTACTGTTTCATCCAGCTTATATATTCGACTTTTATTGCTTTTTAATTAATACACTTGCATAGGCCTTAACACCCTCAAGATTCCCCGTAAAACCCAGTTTTTCTTCAGTCGTTGCCTTTACAGAAACATTTTCCACCGATATCCCGCATGCATAAGCGATGTTGCTTCGCATCCGGTCTTTATAATCCGCCAGTTTAGGTTGCTGTGCGACTATTGTAGAATCAATGTTGATTATCTCCCAGCCGGTATCGTTTATTTTACAAACCGCTTTTTTAAGAAGCTCTATGCTGTCTGCTCCGAGATAAATCAAATCCGAATCGGGAAAAAACTCACCGATATCACCCATAGAGATTGCGCCGAGCAGCGCATCAATAATGCTGTGACTTAACACATCTGCGTCTGAATGACCTTCGAGCCCCAATTCAAAGGGAATCTTAACGCCCCCTAAAATTAAATCTCTGTTGTCTTTATACGGATGTACATCATATCCGAATCCCGTTCTCAATATATCCCCTTCTCGCAGCAGTTTATTTAAAAAATCAATATCTTCTTCAGTGGTCAATTTGATGTTTTCCCTGTTGCCGTCCACAAGCTCAACTATCTCTCCCGCTCTGTAATACAATTCACAATCATCACCAAGATCTGCGCTCTCTTCATAAGCTTTAGTGATCAGTTTTAGAAATTTATCATATAAAAAAGCCTGAGGAGTTTGAAAGCACCTAAGTTTATCTCTTTTTAAGCTCTCAACCGAATCTTCATAATAAGCTCTTATCGTATCAAAAACCGGAGAAACAGGCGCTGATGCGCCTTTTTTTAATGCGCCGTCTATTACAGAAGATATTGTTTTGCCACTGACGAGCGGCCGTGCGCCGTCGTGGATTAAAACAAGCTCTGTTTTCGGAGAGCAGGCGCCCAGGCCTAAGAGAACAGACTCCGACCTATAAGCGCCACCTTTTATAAGTTTGATTATTTTATAAGGGTATTTTTCTGCTATTTGCCGGATTTTCGGAATGTTCTCTTCCCTGCTTACAACTATTATTTCATCGGAAAAATCCGAATTAATAAACGCTCTGAGAGACCTTTCTATGACCGTAATTCCGGATAAATCCATAAGTATCTTATCCCGGCCCATTCTCTCAGAGCTTCCTGCCGCAACTATTATTGCCGATATATATGTGTTTCGTCTGTCCAAATTCGTTCCTCGAAATCTAACATTTTATGAAAGAAAAGAGTTTTCAAGTTTTTCAACAATCTCGTCATAAGATGAATCTGATGAAAGAACAAGTTCGGAAATCAGTATCTGCTTGGCACTGCTGAGCATTTTTCTTTCTCCCATAGAAAGTCCTCTTTCACAATCTCTCAGCATGAGGCCTTTCACAACCTCTGCGACCTCCATCAAATCCCCGCTCTTAATCTTCGTCATATTTTCTCTATAACGCTTGTTCCAATTTTGCTCCATCTCAACTTCAATATCGGAGATGGAGTCCATTATTTTATTTGCCTTATCAGAACAAATTATCGGTCTAACCCCGATTTTTTCGCATGAACAAACCGGTATCATAACTCTCATTTCATCAACAGAAAGTTTGAGAACATAGTAATTGTTTTCTGCTCCCTTCACTTTTTTGCTGATGATGCTATCAATTACACCTGCACCGTGCATAGGGTGGGCAACCAAATCTCCCACACGGAACTTCATTTTATCCTCCTAACCATAATACACAACCATACGATTTTCTTATTATATTATACATTTAAACTTAAATAAAATCAAGGGAAGCACTAACTTCCCTTGATTTTAACAATAAACTAAATCTATTTAATTATCATGGGATTCTTCGTCCGACGCCTGCGTATCCACAACAAACTCCTGGGCCACATAGTCATCAATATTGGGAGTTAAAAGCGCTCTTATTGAAAGCGAAACCTTTTGTTTTTCCATATCAATCTCGCTGATTAATGTATCTACAACATCTCCTATGCTAAGAACATCCTCGGGCTTTTCGATGTGGCGATTGGCAATCTGAGAAATATGGATAAGTCCGTCAACTCCGGGAATAATCTCACAAAACGCGCCAAAGGGAAGAATCCTGACAACTTTAACACTGATTACATCGTTCTCTTTACATTGTGAGTTGAAAATATTCCAAGGATTATCTTCAGCCCTCTTGTATCCAAGAGAAATACGGTGCTTTTCTTTATCGAAATCAATCACATATACATTTACCTTATCACCGACATTCATTACTTCTGACGGGTGCCCGATGCGTCTCCAGCTGAGTTCGGAAATGTGCACCATGCCGTCGACACCGCCGATATCCACAAAAGCTCCATATGAAGTAAGATTCTTAACTACACCTTCATACTCTTTTCCAACTTCTATCTCATTGAAAACGGCCTCTGCTCTAGCCTTTCTGTCGCTCTTGATAGCGCCAATTACTCTGCCTCTGCCGCGGCTGATTTCCATGATTTTAATTTGGACCTTCTCTCCAATAAGTTCGGAAAGGTCACTTCCTCTTGAAAGGCCTGTTCTTGAAGCCGGAATAAACACACGAATTCCGTTGACTGAAGAAACAACACCGCCCTTGTTCTGTTCCCTAATTACTCCCTCAACAGCGCCCTTGTTCTTATATGCATCCTCAATGGCATTCCAAGCCTTAACGGTATCTAAGCGTCTCTTGGAAAGCTGTGCTGTACCCTCAACATCATTGACACGCACAACTATGGCCTCTATCTTATCGCCTATCTTGACAACATCTTCAATTTTAGCATTTCCATCGCCCGTTAGCTCTTCAGAAGAAATAAAAGCAGAGTATTTTGTACCCAAATCAACTGTTATATCTTTTTCGGTAATAGCAACTACCTGACCGGATACTACCTTTCCGTTATAAATTGTCTTCAAAGAATCTTCCAACATTTCATGGAAGCTCTTCTCTTTAACTTCGTCTTCTTCGGTTTCACTTTTTAGTTCAGCATCATTGCAGCACTCACAATCCGCTGAACACTCGCAGCACTCCTCTGCGGCAAGTTCAGCTTGTTCCGATATTTGAATTTTCGTTTCTTCGGAACAATCTACGACTTCGTTATCTACGACCTCGTTATCTACGGCCTCGTTTTCTACGACTTCGTTTACTTTCATTTCGTCACTCATCTTGTTTATTACCTCCCTAACAATGCACACCGGCGTAGAAGCTCCTGCGGTGACCCCGATTTTACTCGCCATAATTAATAACTCGACATTAAGCTCGGATGCATTCTGAATAAACTGAGTATTTGGACATAATTCAGAACATATCTTAGCCAAATGTCGGCTGTTGGCGCTGTTTCTATCTCCAATTACTACGACTGCATCACTAATTTGGGCAATCTGTACCGCTTCTGCCTGTCTATTAACGGTTGCTTCACATATTGTATCAAATACTTTTAAATTTGTACACATTTTTTTTAACTTATACGTACAATCATCAAAATTACTCCTTCTTTGTGTTGTTTGTACGACAACAAAAAAAGAATCGTCTTTTAACTCCGGCTTTTGTGTAAAAAGATTATCTAATTCTTCGGGGCTTGAAACAACAAAAGACCTGCTGCATCTGTCAACTATTCCCTCAACCTCGGGGTGCCCTTCCTGTCCTATAACAATTAAACCGCTCCCCTCTTCTTCGGCTTTCTGGGCAATCTTATGTATTCTGGAAACATTCGGACAAGTCGCATCAATAACTTGGACTCCGAAATCTTTCAGCCTCTCTTCATTTGCTTTTGAAACTCCATGCGACCTTATGAGCACTTTGCTGTTTGCGGGAAATTCGCTGTCGGGATTGCATGGAATTAAACCTTTATTTCTCAGCTCGGAAACTACATTTTCATTGTGAATAATAGGTCCTATACTGAAGCATTCTCCCGATTCTATTTCTTTTTCCGCAAGTCTTATGCTTCTCGAAACCCCAAAACAAAATCCTGCCGTTTTAGCAATAGTTATACGACGCAATTAATACTCCTCCGCAAGCAAAAATATTTTTTCCATAAGTTTTTTTGATTCAACATCAAACTCATCTTGTGTCTTTGCAACAACAAAATAAGGTTTACCCATAATTATTTTATTAGGTGAAAATCGTTTTTTGTTTCTGGGAATATATACCGGTACGATAGGGCATTTTACTTTGGCCGCAATTTTTATGGCTCCTTTTTTTGGATCTACCGATCCGTCAGAATCAGTTCTCGTGCCTTCCGGAAAAATAAAAACTTTTAATCCCGACTTCAAATTGTACAGTGTATCCTTTATTGCCCTTATATCATTGGCATTTCGATCAACAAAAATCTCGCCCATTTTTTTTAAAACAAATCCTATAATCGGAGTTTTTTCAAACTCTTTTTTTACCACAAATCTTATGTTATTGTTTTTTCCGACACAATATAGAAAGATAAGAGGATCCCACCCATCACTATGATTTGCACAAATTATTGCAGCGCCATCCGGCATGTTGTCGAAGTTAACGGCTACAGGTCTGAACAGTAACCTTATAAAAGGACCAAGGATAAAATACAAAATTTTAAAAACTTTGTCTTCTTTTTTAAAGTCTCTGCTCATATACCAAGTTTCTCCCTTATAATTAAACAAACCTTTTCTATACTCTCTTCCAAATTTAAATAACTTGTATCGATCATAATGCTGTCTGCGGCAGGTTTTAGCGGAGCATGCTCTCTGCTCATATCCTGCTCATCTCTTTTTAATAAATCGAGGTAGACTTCTTCGTAATCAGTATCAGGGTATTTTATTTTAAGTTCCTTATATCTCCTCATCGCTCTTATTTCACTTGAAGCATTTAAATATATTTTAATATCCGCATTTGGCAGCACGACCGTACCTATATCTCTTCCGTCAAGGATTACATCTCTGTTATCAGCAAAATCTCTCTGAAGATTTATTAAATGTTCTCTGACTATAGGCAGTGCAGACGATTTTGATGCGCACATAGAAATCTCCGAAGTCCTTATTTTATCGCTGATGTTTTCATTGTTTAAAAACATTTGCTGCTCACCATTTTTATTATGCTCTATAGAAATTTCAATTGTTTTCAAAATTTTTTCAATACTATAAACATCATCACACAAAACATTGTTTTTTATTAAAGCATACGCTATGGTTCTGTATATGGCTCCTGTATCAAGGTATAAAAAGGAAAAGTGCTCGGCAACAGCCTTTGCTATTGTACTCTTACCGGCTCCGGATGGCCCGTCTATAGCGATTGAATAATATTTTTTCATGGACTTAATACCCCGCTTATGATTCATTTATTCTTAGCTAAGCTTTGGCCGGCAAGTCTTCCGCTCGACCAAGCTATTTGTAAATTATATCCTCCTGTATATGCATCTAAATCCAGTATTTCTCCGGCAAAATAAAGCCCTTTGATTAATTTTGATTCCAATGTGTTGGGGTTAATCTCGTCGGCAGCTACCCCGCCCTTTGTCACAATTGCGGCGCTTATATCAAGAGGTCCCGTAATATCAAAATCAAAGTTTTTAAGCGATGAAACCAGCTTTATTCGCTCTTTTCTGCTTATCAAGTTCACCTTCTTTTCAGGATCAATGCTGGTTCTTTCAATAATTACCGGTATTAACGCCTTGATTAAAAGCTTGTCAAGTGAGTTTTTGAAGTCTTTGTTGAGGACCTCCGAAAAATCCCTGAGAATTCTTTCATCGAGTTGCTTCTCACTAAGGGCAGGCTTTAGGTCAATACTTATTCGATATTTATTGTTGGAAAAATCACCCATATGAGCACTTGCCGAGAGTATCAGCGGACCCGTCAAGCCAAAATGTGCAAATAGCATTTCTCCTAAGTCATTAAAAATTTCTTTATTATTTTCATAAGCCTTGAGCCGTACATTTTTCAGTGTGACACCGCTTAACTCGGTGCAGGCCTTATCTTTTGTTTTAAGAGGAACCAAAGATGGCCTTATCTCTGTTATGCTGTGTCCCAACTTGGCAGCAATCTTATGTCCGTCACCCGTAGATCCTGTTCCCGGATACGAAAACCCGCCTGTGCAAAGAACTGTTTTTTCGCAACAAAATTCATTTTCCGAACATTTGAGCCCGATAACTTTTCCATCTTCAATTAAAATATCACGGGCATTATCCCGACAAATTTTTACTCCGACTGATTTGGCATATTTAACAAGCTTATCGGCAACCTCATCTGCATCATCCGACTGCGGGAAAACTCTTCTTCCCCTTTCTGTCTTAAGCTTTATTCCAACAGTATTTTCAAAAAAATTATAGGCGTCTGAAGGCGAAAACTTATAGAGAGCCGATTTAATGAATTTTTTGTTGGAGTTTATCTCGGCAATAACCTCATCGACACTGCAGTTATTTAAAATGTTGCATCTGCCTTTGCCGCTTATTCTAAGTTTTTTTGCAAGTCTGTCGTTTTTTTCAACAAGTACTGTTTCGCAACCGTTTTCAGCAGCAGTAATTGCTGTCATAAGTCCTGACGGACCACCTCCGATAACTACTGCATAAGTATTATTTTTTTTCATAGACTTTATATTTATCCCATACATTCTCTAAAGTTTCAAAAGCTTTAGAGGTTTTTTCCGGGCATCTCGCTCCGATAGCTACAACCAACGCATTTATCAAACTTAATGGAGCAATCAAAGAGTCGAGAAATGAAGCCATCTCACTCCGAGCAAAAAGTGAAAGCTCGGCAACATCATAGAGAGGAGATGCTTTGCAGTCGGTTATAGCAATAACTTTAGCGCCCTTGGATTTTGCATACTCCATTGCACTCCTTGCAAAAGCGGAGTATCTCGGAAAACTTATGCCTATAAACAAATCTTTTTCGCATATGTGGAACATTTGTTCATAAACGGTTGCCGCTTCATTTTCGTAAATTACTCTGACATTCGGCCGAAGATAATTTAAGTAAAACCCCAAAATATCCGCCAAAAAAATAGAGGTTCGCATTCCCGAGATATATACACTGTCAGCATCAATTATGCTGTCGACAAAAGATTTAAAACATTCCCCGTCAATCTCTTCCAGTGTTGTCCTGAGCCTCTCAACATCATTGCCCATAACATAGTTTAATATTTCTTCCTCGGAGTTTAATGCTGCCGCTGCATGTATTCTTTGAACAGAGGTTAGTTTAATTCTCTGAGCTTCGCTCAAAGCTCTTTTAAGCTCCGGATAGCCCTTATATCCCAACTCGGTAGCATAACGCACAACAGTCGAACTGCTGACTCCAACCGAATCAGCTAATTTTTCGGCAGTCATTGAAGTTGCGTTGTCAAAGTTTTTTAGTATATAGTTTGAAATTTTTCTCTGCGATTTTGTATGTCCCGATGCATATTCGGAAATTCTATCCAAAACATCCATATCTTTTCACCAAATAAGGGCTCTATAGTGAGCCTAAGTATTCAATTTCGAGTTCACTCAAAAACCGCCAGCTTCCTTGCCTGAGTTCCCCAAGCTCTAACTCACCGACTTTTACTCTTCTAAGATTTTTTAGCTCCAGTTTAACCGCAGCACACATTCTACGAACCTGTCGATTCTTACCTTCGCCTATTACTACATGTATAATATGCTCTTTGCCCTTGGAAGACACATATCTAACCTCTGCAGGTCTTATATATTCGCCTTGGATTTCACGAACATCCCTTAACCTACCTATTGCTTTTTCTATATCATCAGAGCAGACAGTTAGCCTATATGTTTTTTTTACCTCGTGCTTTGGATGCATCAGTTTGTTCGCAATCTCTCCGTCATTTGTCATAATCAATAAGCCCTCAGATTCCATGTCCAGCCTGCCGACCGGAAAGACACGCCGATTTACATCTTTAACAAGATCTAAAACGGTTTTTCTTCCTCGTTCATCGGAAAGTGTGCATACATATCCTTTGGGCTTGTTGAGCATAAGATAAATAAGCTTCGGTTTGATATCTTCTAATAAATAAACCCCATCAACTGCAATGCTGTCGACTTCGGGATTGGCCGACATCCCAAGTGTAGCTATCTCGTCATTTACGGTAACTCTACCGTCACTAATCAACTCCTCAGCTTTTCTCCGCGACATAAGTCCATATTCAGAAATCAGTTTTTGAAGCCTTTTTTTCACAGGTCTTTAAAATCTTCTTTAATTTTCCTTGGTTTTCCCTTTTCTCTCGTCAATCTTGTCCATAATTACTGGAACCATATCTACTATTCTTTCAAATGCGCCGGACGGAGGCGGTTGAATTCCAAGAGCCCTGACTACTCCGTTTTTAATAACAAGAAAACAAATGGGTTCAATTTTAACACCCGCTCCATTTGCTGCGGAAAGGCTGTCTTTAGCTTTTACCGAATTGGCTCCGGCAGTTCCAAATCCAAAAGAAACTTTGGAAACAGGAATTAATGTCATTCCGTCCGGTCCTTCAATGGGCTCTCCGACTATAGTGTTGACATCAACCATTTCCTTAATTTTGCTGAGGCTTACCTTAACAAAATCGCTCATAGAGTTATTAGTTAGTTGTTCCATAATTAATTGTCCCTTCATTCTTATTTTTTTCAGTTTTTTTATATGCTTTGCGAATTTTCAGCAATCCTATTCCCGCAGAAATCAAAACTGCCAAAACTCGAATTAAATTTATTGAAACTATAATATCTAAATCGATAAGAGGCTCGTTTGCTTCGAAGTCCATTCCCGTATCAATATCCACAGAACAAAGTATGCAGGATTTTTTAGAAAAACTTTTCAGTGTCTCGAGTATCATTCCGGCTAAGTTAAAATATAATACGGTTTCATAAGGGTCATCTGATGCAGAAATAAAATGAAACTTAAACTTGTTCACAATAAGCTTTCTCTTGAATTTACCCAGCGTATCCAACGCCAGAAAAAACAAATCTATAATTTCATTTAGCTCAAAATCAAATTTTCTTTTTGATTTTTTTCCAGTTTCTTTTGCTCCATCACTCAGTTCATCATTCTGAATTTTGTCGTCGTCCGGCTTTTTCTCTGTGTTTGTCATTTCAGATTTGACGAGTTCTTTTTCGATATCTGACTCTTTTTTCTTTTCCTTCTTAATTTTTTTAACTTTTTTCTCATCCTCTTCTTCCTCATCGCTTGAAATAAGCTTTATGTCAAAGAAAAGAACTCTTGCAGCCATTAAATAAGACTCGTCATTGTATCTTCCATGTATTCCGACCGGAGTAAGTAAAATAATCAGGAGCAAAATTAATAATATATAAACTACTATCAATCCCCCATCACCTCCTCAGTTGGTTTCATATTATTAAATGTTCATTGTAAGCTGCTGTGCAGGTTCCTCAATAGCAGAAATTTTCTCTTTAAGTTCTTCCAGACTGTCGGAGGCAGTTATATCAGCAAGACCGGGAAGTTCCCTTAGACTTTCTATTCCCATAACTCTAAGAAAATTTTCGCCGGTTCTATAAAGACGCGGGCGTCCCGGCGCATCCAGATGTCCAGCCGATTCTATAAGCCCCTTCTCAAGCAAGGAAGATACGGTATAGGAGCTGTCCACGCCTCTTACATCATCTATTTGAGCTCTAGTAAGAGGCTGTAGATATGCAACAACTGCAAGAGCTTCCAGCGCAGCTCTGCTGAGTTTAAGTCCCTTGCGTTCTTCTTTTGCCAAGGCAACATAGTCTGAAAAAACTTCCGAAGAACACAGTTGCAAAGAATTTTCCAGCCTCACCAACTTAATACCGCGATTGTTTTCCTCGTAATATTGTTTGAGCTTATATGCACAGTTAATTATTTCATCCTCACCGACAGTAAGTATGAGTGAAAGCTTGGCTATCGGCAGAGGTTCGCCACAAGCAAACAACATAGCCTCTATTGCATTTTCAATATTAGAGTTATTTTTTTCCGACATCGTCCGTAATCTCTTCCATTTTATCGTTATTTACAGCCAGATATAAATCTTTTTCAACAATATATATCTTAAGCATTCCCTCTGCACTAAGCTCCAAAACCGCTAAAAATGTGGCAACAACCTCTGAAACACTTTTTGCGCCATGATAAACATCTTTAAATAAAAGTTCCCCTGCATTTTTGAAAAGATGCATTATTTCTGAAATTTTTTGCTTTACACCATATATTATCCTTGTGGGCGCTATTCTGTTATGTTCGTCTTTTAAACTGATTTGTTCAGGGCGTTCGTTAATTAACTTGTAGATTGAATAAAGCAGATCGTCCTTCTCTATCCTAATGTTTTCTAAGCAGATATTTCTCCGGCTTATCTCGGTCTCTCTTGTGTATGCTCTTCTTCCGTATTCACATCGAGCTTCAAAAAAATTTAATTTTGTTTGAATTTCCTCAAGCAACAACTTGTTTTTCTGCTTTTCAAGAGTGGCTATCAGTTCATCAAGCTCGCTTATTTCCTCTTCGGTTACAAGTAATGACTTGGATTTAAGATAAACCAAATAGGAGGCCATTTGTACAAATTCACTTTTTAACTCCAAGCCTTCCTTTACCTGCTCCTCTATATGTTCCAGGTACTGCTTACATATCTCGGAAATTTCAATATTTTGAATCTCTATTTTGTTTTTGCTGAGGAGCATCAAAATTAAGGTGAGCGGGCCTTCAAATTTTCCCGTGTCCTCGCCGGGAACGATTAAGCCGTTTAATTGAAAATTAATTTCTTCCATTTTATCACAAAATCACAAAATATTTATAAAAATAAAAAACTTATATAAAATAATCATAAGGAACTTATAAACCCTCGTTGTCAAGCTGCCAATAATATTGACTCCAAGTCGGTTTAACGCAAAAATAACGATTAGCAATACAAAAACTCCGTATTTTTCAAGCATGAGTATTTTATAATATGCTCTATCAGGCAGAACAGAAAAAAGAATCTTCGATCCGTCTAAGGGCGGAAACGGAAATAGGTTAAAAATGCCGAACGCAATACTCAAGTATGCTGTTGACGACATAATTCGGAGCAAAAAATAATACCGTTTCGGATTCGGAAGAGTAGTTTCTAAAACTATAAGCATCAGCATAGCTAAAAATGACAAAACAAAATTTGAAAGCGGACCGGCAAGCGCCGTGATGGCCATTCCCAGCTTAGGGTTTTTAAATTTTTCCCCTCTCACAGGAACAGGCTTTGCCCAGCCAAAGCCGAATGTCACAAGCATAATAAGACCTAACGGATCTATGTGTTTAATCGGGTTTAAGCTGAGTCTTCCGGCCGCTTTTGCAGTATTATCACCAAGTAAAACTGCCGCTAAAGCATGTGAAAACTCATGAAAACTAACCGCTAAAAGTGCGGGAATAATCTTTATCACAAGATTTGTAAGATATGACCAATCTAAATTGTTCCATATGTTTTTCAAAGCAGCGATAGTCACACCCCCATTTTAAAATATTATAACAACACGACAAAAAAAACACAAGAGAAACGCAAAGATTGCGTTTCTCTGTGTCAAATTAAATATTCAATAATATATAGTTTAGAAGTTCATTTCTCCCCGTGTTTTTCAGACCTGAATAAAGAATTATTCCATCCTCTTCATTCAGCTTAAGCTCGTTCCTTATGATTTTTAAATTCTCTTCTGATTTTTTTGAAGATATTTTATCAGACTTGTTTGCAACAACTACAAAGGGCTTGCCGCTACTTTTAAACCAAGATGCCATAATTTTATCATCTTCAGTAGGACTGTGCCTGGAATCAACTATAAATACTCCGAAATCAAAGTTGCTGCTGTCGTTAAAAAAGCTATCTATCAGTTTTGCCCACGATTCCTTAACCGATTTGGAAACTGCGGCATATCCGTATCCGGGAAGATCCACAAGATAAAAGATGTTATCGACATTGAAATAGTTTATAAAAACCGTTTTACCCGGAGTGTTGCCTACTCTGGCAAAGTTTTTCCGCCTGAGTAAAGAATTGATGACCGTAGATTTGCCCACATTGGATTTACCGGCAAAAATAACCTTGGGTTTTTCCGACTTGATAAAATCCTTTGTTGAGGCAGCCGATTTTACAAATTCGGCATTATTGATGTTAACTTTCGCAGCCATAGCTATTCTTCAAACCATACATCATCTGCAAAAGCAAGCGGCAGAAGCTCATCCATATGTTCAATGAAAATGAATTCCAGCTTAGCCCTCACCATTTGGTCTATCTCTTCCAAATCACTCTCGTTTGCCTTAGGTATGATAACCGATTTAACACCGTATCTGAGCGCAGCCATAGTTTTTTCCTTTAACCCGCCTATTGCCAAGGCCTTGCCTCTCAAAGAGATTTCTCCCGTCATGGCAATATCATGTCTAACAGCTTTCTTGGTTAATGCGGAAATAAGGGCCGTACAAATAGCCAATCCGGCTGACGGGCCGTCCTTAGGGATGGCTCCTTCGGGAAAATGTACATGCAAGTCAAGCTCTTTGTAGAACATCGGATCGATGCCAAGTCTATCTGCTCTTGATCTTATATAACTTAAAGCGGTTTTGCACGATTCTTTCATAACATCGCCCAAATTGCCTGTAAGTTCAACTTTACCTGTTCCGGGCATAATCTGGGCCTCTACACTGAGAACATCTCCCCCGCTTTCCGTCCACGCCAATCCGTTTACAAGACCGATTTCGTCTTTCTTATCACTGCTTAAATTTTTATATTTGGGAGCGCCCAAAAGCTCGAGCAGATTCTCGGGTTTTACATACATGCTCTTTATTTCTTCCTTGGCAATTGCGCTTGCGCACTTTCTGCATATTGCAGCCAGCGTTCTCTCCAGGCTTCTTACGCCGGATTCTCTTGTATAGTCGCTTATAATAGCCTTTATTGCCAAATCCGAAATCCTAAGCATGTTGCCGTTTAATCCATGCTTTTTCCTTTGCTTCGGCAGAAGATGCTTTTTGGCTATCTGAAGCTTTTCTTCATCAGTATAGCTTGTAAGCTCAATTACCTCCATCCTGTCTAAAAGCGGTCTGGGAATTGTTCCGGTTGTATTGGCCGTTGTTATAAAAAGAACATCCGAAAGATCCAACGGAATTTCTAAAAAGTTGTCTCTAAAGCTGATGTTGAGCTTGCTGTCAAGAGCTTCTAAAAGCGCAGAGGCGGGATCCCCCTTATAGTCCGAGCCAAGCTTATCAATCTCGTCCAGCACCATTACAGGATTCATGCTTTTTGCCTGAATAAGTCCCGATACTATTCTGCCGGGCATTGCGCCTATATAGGTTTTTCTGTGGCCTCTAATTTCAGCCTCATCATGAACTCCGCCGAGCGCAACTCTGGAGAGCTCTCTTCCACTGGCCTTGGCAACCGACAAAGCCACACTGGTCTTGCCTGTTCCCGGAGGACCAACAAGGCAAAGAATATCACTTCCCGCGTTCTCGTTGAGCATTCTCACCGCAAAATATTCTAAAATTCTTTCTTTAATTTTGTTTAGTCCAAAATGTTCCTCATCTAAAACTTTAGCTGTCTTTTCTAAATCAATCTTCGTTTTTGACAACTTGTTCCACGGAACCTCTAAACAAATGTCAAGATAATTACGAATAACCGATGCCTCGGCAGAGCCAAAAGGCTGCTTTGAGAGCCTTCTCGTTTCTTTAAGCAGCTTTTGTTCACTCTCTTCGGGGAGACCTAAGGCAAGTATTTTGTTGGTGTATTCTTCTATTTCCTGAAAACTGTCATCTTCTCCCAGCTCCGATTGAATTACCTTCATCTGTTCTCTGAGAAAATATTCTTTTTGACTTTTTGACATCTGCTTATTTGTGCTTATGTTGAGATCTCTCTCAATTTGCAAATAGTTGATTTCCTGCTCTAAAAGCTCACACAGCTTAATAAGTCTGTTAGATGCTCTTCTCTCTTCCAGAAGTTCCTGTTTTTGAGCAGGCCTCAAATAAATGTTCTGAGAGATATAATCGGCAACATACGCAATATTGTCATTGTCCATTATGTTGGCAACCGTTTCCTTTGCCAAATTGCCGGACTCGCTTGCATACTCTGCAAAAAGCATTACACTTTTTCTTCTCAGTGTCTCTATTTTGGCGTTGTAAACTTCCTCTATGTCGGGAAGAAGCTCTATTTCAGCAGAAATCATGCCGTCTGTAAAGTTAAAAGAGCTTATTTTTCCTCTGGCCAACCCCTCAACCATGAGCCTTATAAGCTTTCCTCCAGGTTGTCTGAGAAGCTGGCGAATTTTGCAAACCGTACCTATTCGATATAAATCTTTTTCTGTAGGAGCCTCTTTTGACAATTCTTTCTGAGCCGAAAGAAAGATGATTTGATCATCGTTCATGGCTTTATTAAGAGCTGCTATCGAAACGGCTCTCTCTACATCAAGATTTAAAAGCATTCCCGGAAAAACACTTAGGCCCCTAAGCGGTAAAAGCGGAAGCTCTCTTTTTTTAAAATCTATTGCAATGTTCATTTATTTTCCTCTCGTTAAAATCTATAAAAAGTGGGCAAAGCTTTTTTGCCTGCCCACAAAACTCAGCTTACTGCAGCCTCTTTGTTCTTGCTATTTGACCTGATTATTTTGGCTTGGCTCTTACCTCTTATCAGCTCTTCTGTCACGACAACTTTTCTAATGTCGGGGTCAGAAGGTACATCAAACATTATCTGAGTCATAACCGATTCAATAACGCTTCTAAGGCCTCTTGCGCCGATTTTAAGCTCCATGGCCTTCTCGGCAATTGCCTCCAACGCCTTATCCTCAAAATTAAGCTCGACATTATCTAAACGCATAAGCTCTTTATATTGCTTCACCAACGCATTTTTAGGCTCTGTAAGAACCCGTACCATGTCTTTTTTAGAAAGAGGCGCTAAAGAGGATATGTTCGGAAGTCTTCCAATGAGTTCAGGGATTATGCCGAACTTCAAAAGATCGTGAGACTGTACTTGGGCAAGCAATCCCCCGATATCTCTTTCGCCTCCTGAAATTTCCGACTCGAAACCGATTACATTCTTTCTTACGCGTCTTTCGATAATCTTATCCAGCCCATCAAAAGCTCCGCCGCAGATAAACAGTATATTATCGGTTTTAACTTGTATCATTTCTTGCTGAGGATGCTTGCGTCCGCCCTGCGGAGGAACTGAAGCCACAGTGCCCTCAAGCAACTTCAAAAGCGCCTGCTGCACACCCTCCCCCGAAACATCTCTGGTAATCGAGGTGTTTTCGCTCTTACGGGCTATCTTATCTATTTCGTCTATGTAAAGTATACCTTTTTCGGCCCGCTGAACATCGAAGTCTGCGGCTTGTAAAAGCCTTAAAATAATATTTTCAACATCATCTCCGACATATCCGGCTTCTGTAAGAGTGGTTGCATCGGCAATTGCAAAGGGCACATTGAGAAACTTTGAAAGAGTTTCTGCAAAAAGAGTTTTTCCGCTACCCGTAGGACCAATTAGCAGAATATTACTCTTATCAATCTCCACTTCGGACTTTTCCAAGTTTTGAATTCGTTTGTAATGATTATAAACTGCAACCGAAAGTACAAGCTTGGCATTTTCTTGTCCGATTACATATTTATCGAGCTCGGATTTGATTTCTGCGGGTATGGGAATCGGCTTAGCTTCAGGTCTTCTTTTCTCATTTTTGCCGTCAAAAGACTTTACTTTACCGTCTGAAATAATCTCAACACACAGGTTTATGCAATCATCGCAAATGTATGAGTCGTCCCCAACAATCAGCCTATTAACCATAGACTGCGGTCTGCCGCAAAACGAGCATCTTATTTCTTTGTTATTATCTTTTTGCTTCATAATAAAATGCCTTGTCCGCTTGTTTATCTATGCGCAATTACTCTGTCAACAAGTCCGTATTTAACAGCTTCCTCGGCGGTCATAAAATAGTCGCGCTCAGTATCTTTTTCAATTACTTTTACCGATTTTCCGGTAATCTCTGCGAGGATTTTATTTAAGCGGGATTTAATTTTAAGAATCTGTTCGGCCTGAATCTGGATGTCAGTGGCCTGTCCGCGACTGCCTCCTGAAGGCTGATGAATCATTATCTCGGAATTCGGAAGCGCCAGGCGCTTGCCTTTGGTACCCGCCGCAAGCAAGAATGCTCCCATTGATGCTGCCATACCGAAGCAAATTGTAGAAACATCACACTTTATATACTGCATTGTGTCATATATAGCCAAGCCGGATGTAACAGAGCCTCCGGGGCTGTTTATATAAAAGGCTATATCCTTATCGGGATCCTGCGACTCAAGATAGAGCAGTTGTGCAACAATCAAACTTGCTGTTGTATCGTTTACCTCCTCTGAGAGCATAATTATTCTGTCGTTTAGAAGTCTCGAAAATATATCGTATGAACGCTCACCGCGTGATGTTTGCTCTACTACATATGGAACCAAACTCATAACTACACCTTCTTTCATATTTTTCGTTTAATAAAACTATTCTTCACTCTCTGAGGTCTCGGCAACTTTTTCATTGGCTTCGATTTCGTCAGCCTCTTCGGGAGTAATTTTCACTCCTGAATCGTAAATTATTTTCGCAGCATTTCTGCGTAGAATATCACGCCTCAAAAGTTCTTCATTAATCTCTCTCTTAATTATTTCAATATCCAGCTTGAGTTCTTCCTGCATTTGCTTATAGCTCTCTTCAAGCTCCTCATCGCTGACGCTGAGTTCTTCGACCTCGATAATTTTATCAAGCATGAGTTCAGTCTTGGCTTTAGAGCGAGCCGGAGCTTCCATCATGCTCATAAAAGTGTTTTCATCCAATCCAAGATACATAAAAATTTGCTCTCTTGGAGTTGTGGGCGGAATGCCCAGTCTGCTTGCATATTCGTGGAGCATTTCTTCACACGCCTCTTGGACGAGCGCTTGCGGCATTTCAACCTGAACATTTGCGGCAGCTTTTTCCAAAAGTTCTGATTTATACTGTGATTCAGACACCCTCTGAACTTCTTCTCTCATCTTTTCGAGAAGATTTTCTCTGTACTCTGCCATTGTATCAAATTCCGAAATATCCTGAGCAAAGTCATCATCGAGTTCGGGGAGTTTTGTTTCTCGGACTGTTTTAATCTTAACTTTAAAAACAGCATCCTTATTAGACAAATCTCCGCCGTAGTTTTCGGGGAATGTCACATTAATTTCTTTTTCTTCATCAAGATTCATACCTACAAGCTGTTCTTCAAAACCGGGAATAAAGGAGCCTGAGCCGATTTCAAGCGAGTAATCCTCCGCTTTGCCGCCTTCGAAAGCAACACCGTCAACAAAACCTTCAAAATCAAGAACTATCATGTCGCCGTTTTCAACCGGTCTTTCCACTTCGACATAACGAGCATTCTTTTTTCTGACAGACTCTATTTCTTCCTCAAGCTCTTTTTCGCCGACTTCGTGTTCCTCATATACTGCCTTGAGGTTTTTATACTCTCCCAAGCTTACCTCGGGATACAGCTCGGTTGAAAAGCTCATCACAAAGCTTCCCCCTTCTTCAAGCTTGTATTCAATAAGGCTCGGTGTTCCTATATTCTTTATATTTTCACTTTTAACAGCAAATTCAAAGGCCTCGGGCGCAAGCTCGCCAACAGCCTCTTCGTGGAAAACATCGGCGCCGTAAAGACCCTCTGCCACCTTGCGAGGTACCTTGCCCTTGCGAAAGCCCGGCACTTGTATGCTGCCTTTAACTCTCTTATATGCTGCACCAACCGCTTTGTCAAAAGATTCTGCATTGACTTCTACTTGAAAAAAAGCTTTATTTTCTTTTTTCTCGTAATTTTTAACTAACATGTTTGTGGACTCCCCTATCATTATTAAAAAATTATTGTAACTCTCGATAAGAATCGCGAGATATTATAACAGAACAATATAATTAAATCAAATAATATGGCGCTGGATTTGCCGAATTAGGACGAAACAATCCGCTTGGGAATAAAATCAAGATAATCGGCAGAAACCAGCTCAAAATTAATTCCTGCATACTCTCCGATATAAGCGGAATTTATTCCTCTGCCATGAAGATGCCCGTAGGCGCAGTAACACACACCATACTTTTGCATAAGCTCGATTATTTCACTGCACTCATAGCTTTTTGTCTTAGGAGGATAGTGTAAAAAACAGAGTTTTTTCTTATCTCCCGCTTCTTTAAAAGAGGTTTCAAGCCTCATGCACTCACGCCTTATTATTTTAGCGTCGTGCTCACTGTCGCTCTCCTCCTCATAAAACCATCCTCTAGTTCCGCAAATAGCTAAGTTATTGTATAGAAAAAAGTTGTTGTGTAGAAAATCAATGCTGCTAATACCGTTTTCATTTAGTATTCGCTTCATTTTCCCAACACCTTCCCACCAGTAGTCATGATTTCCCTTAAGAAAAATCTTTCTACCGTTAAAGCTGTCAATGAATTTAAAGTCATTGAGTGCCTCAGTTATGTTCATTGCCCAAGATATATCTCCGCAGACAATAACCGTATCCTCATCCTTTAAATTCGAAAATCCGAATTCTATTTTTTTTATGTAATTTTCCCATTGGCCTCCGAAAACATCCATTGGTTTGTCGGATCCAAGAGAAAGATGCAAGTCCCCTATGGCGTATAATGCCAAGTTTTACCTCACTTTTCTACTGATTGCTTCCGAAGAGAAAAACCTTATCTTTCATTTCTTCCTTTTTAACTACTTCTTTGAAGCGAATCGGTCTTTTTTCAATTACTTTAATATATTCGGGAATATCTATTCCGCTAAGCCTGTTTAAGGCACTAATTGAATCTGAACTGTTTGCTGTGTTTTCGGAAATTGAACTCAAAACAAATTCGGCAAACTTATAGGGGCTTGCTGTTGAAAGAATAACAGCAACCGAATTATCTTTTTTATCTTTTCTGAATAACTTTAAAGCGCCCGAGGCTATTGCCGTATGGCTATCTATCAAATATGCATAATCTTTAAAAACTTTATTTATCTCATTTGAAGTATCGGTTTCGTCAAAATAATATGCTGCAAAGTCGGTTTTTATTTTTTTAACATTCTCTTCCGAAAGTTCATATCTTCCCTTTTCCCTAAGCTCACACATTTTTTTTGAGACAAGTTCATCGTCGAAAGACACCAGATAAAGAAGTCTTTCCAAATTGCTGGAAAGCAAAATGTCCATAGACGGTGACGATGTTTTATAAAAGGGTCTGTTCATATCATATATGCCGGTTTCGAAAAAATCTGTGAGAACATTGTTCATGTTCGAGGCGCAAACTAATTTTTTGATAGGAAGTCCCATGAGCTTGGCATAGTAACCTGCCAGAATGTTTCCGAAGTTACCGCTTGGAACACAAAAAACTATCTCTTCACCGAACTTAATTTTCTTGGACTTTAAAAGATCTGAATATGCAGAGAAATAGTAGACGATTTGCGGAAGAAGTCTTCCCCAATTTATTGAATTGGCCGATGACAGAAAAACCTTCTTATCATCTAATTTCTTTGCCAAATCTTCTGATGCAAAGATTCGCTTTACTTCGGATTGGGCATCATCAAAATTTCCTTCCACAGCAAAAACAGCTACATTGTTGCCTATTTGTGTCTGCATCTGCTTTTTTTGTATATCGGAAACTCCCTCTTCGGGATAAAAAACGGCTATTTTAATATTTTCTACATCCGCAAATCCTTCCAAAGCCGCCTTACCTGTATCGCCCGATGTGGCCACCAGAATAAGCGGTTTGCTGTCGATGCCCGCTTTTTTTAACGAAATGCTCATAAAGTGAGGCAGAGCTTGAAGCGCAACATCTTTAAATGCCCCACTCGGTCCGTGATAAAGCTCCATAAATGCAGTGCGTTCGTCAACAAATCTCAAAGGAGCCACTTCATCATTCTCAAAGCTCCCCAAATAAGCGTTTTCACAAATCCGAAGCAGCTCATCATCGGAAAACTCGGGTAAAAACAGCTTGAAAATCTTATATGCCATGCCGACATAATTAAGATTCATAAGCTCCAAAAAATCAGCATCACTCAGCACGGGAACCGCTTCCGGCATAAAGAGTCCTCCGTCGGGGGCAATTCCCTTTAAAATAACTTCTGTTCCATCAAATTTAAGTTTATTATTTCTACTGCTTATATATTTCATATTAACTTCCTCACGAAAAAGAATTTTCCAAATGATTTATTTCATTAACTTTACCGTCGTGGTAAATCTCAATAACATCAAATCTTGAATATCTCTGCTCATTTCCAAGCGTTGACATATAAATCATCGCCGTTTTTATTATCTTCTCTTGCTTTGACTTTGTAACATACTCCAAGGCATTGGCAAAATCCCTGTTTTTTCTGAGCTTCACTTCTGTGAATACTAAAACATCATCTTTTTCTGCAATAATATCTATCTCTCCGAAACGACAAAAATAATTCATTGCGAGAATTTTATATCCTTTTTCTCGGAGATATTCTGCAGCTATTGCCTCGCCCTTACTTCCTCTAAGTTTTTTATCCATAATAGTTAAACAAATTTTTCGCAAAACTTCATTCTGTGAAGCTCACAAATCCCATGTTTTTTTATGGCCTCTATGTGCTCTTTTGTGCCATAGCCCTTGTGTTTAGAAAAATTATACATAGGATATTTTTCCGCCATCTCAAGCATGTATCTATCTCTTGAAACCTTAGCAAGTATAGATGCTGCGGCAATTGAGGCCGATTTACCGTCTCCCCCAATCACGGTTACGCTGTCACAGGTAATTCCTTTGGAGTAATTGCCGTCTATTAACACAATATGGGGGTCAATACCCAGCTTTTCAATAGCTCTGTTCATGGCAAGAACGGTTGCGCCTAAAATATTCAGCCTATCAATTTCCTCAACCGAGGCCGTGGCAATGCCATATGCTATTGACTTACTTATAATCTCTTCAAAAAGTACTTCTCTCTTTTTAATGCTGAGTTTTTTAGAATCGTTGAGATTTTCTATTACTCGGTCTTTATCTAAAATTACAGCGGCGGCAAACACATCTCCGGCGAGTGGACCTCGTCCGGCTTCATCGACACCGGCGACTATACACGAATTTAAGTCAATAAAATTTCTGTCAAACAGATAAAGCTCCTCAGTCAATATATTCGCCTGCTTTCTGTAGACATATTTTCCCGAGCTTTCCGTTTTGAAACTCATCAATCAGATTTTTGGAAATTCTCTCCAAATCTGTTTCTCCGCCCTTTAAAATATAGCCTCTCTTTTTTGCCATAAGCTTAAGCAGTTCATTCGGGGAAATCTCGGGACTGATATTAAGCTTATATCTCCCCTCAAGCTTTTCGCAGTAGAATTTAGTAAGGATTTTTAAAAGTTCCAACGCCAAGGTGTAATCATCGTAAATGGTCTCTTTAATTGCTCCTGTTATTGCCAACAGCGTACCGTCTTTTCCGTCGAGCTTTGGCTGAAGAATACCGGGAGTGTCTAGAAGTTCGACAGAATCGGACAGTGAAAGCCACTGTCGTCCTCGTGTAACTCCAGGTCTGTCTTCCACTGCCGCCAGCTTTTTGCCAATCAATTTGTTTATAAGTGTCGATTTTCCTACATTGGGTATCCCGATTACCATGACCCTAAGTTTTCTTCTATTTACACCGCGCTGTTCCATAGAAATCATCTTAGGTGTTTTGTATGATTCAAGAGCCTTGCGAAGCGTATTTATGCCCCTTCCGCTAATCGAGTCGCATACGAAAGTTCTTTCACACATAGTTTCGAAGTACTTCTTGTATGCTTCGCTTTGATCTTTTTCGACTTGATCCGCTCTGCTTATAATTATAAATAAGGGTTTATCTCCAATGAGTTCGGACAAAAGTGCGCTTCGGCTTGCAAGTGGCGCACGAGCATCTACGATTTCGATAATCAAGTCTACCATCGAGACATCTTCTCTCATCTTGCGCTCGGCCTTCCTCATATGGCCCGGAAACCAGTTTATTTTAAGTTTCTCCTCCATTGTAAATCAGACCTTAAAAATAGGGACTTCCGAAATTTTTCACCGGAAACACAGTGAAATAGACCTTGCCCATAATATATCTCTCATCAACAAAGCCGATTTTTGAATATCTGCTGTCGGTAGAGTGCAACCTGTTGTCACCCATGACAAATACACAGTTTTCGGGTACGGTTATAGGCCCGTTAAAATCGTATGCTTCACCGGTAGTAGGCTCCATAATATAAGGCTCCTTTAGCTCCACACCGTCTACCGTAACCTTGCCTTCTCTGAAATTAATGTCGATAACTTGACCTTCAGTTGCAATTATTCTCTTTACAAGCGGTTCTTCTTTAAAGCTGTCTTTCTTAAAAACAACTATATCACCCGGTTTGGGATTTAAAAACAACCTTGACATGATTACTTTATCGTCCATATCTAAAGTCGGACGCATTGACGAGCCTCTTACCTCTACAATTCTAAATAAAAATGAGAACACCAAAACGCAGAACACTAAGGCTACGACAATGCTTTGAATTAAGTCATACGCTTCTTCAACGCTCTTTTGCCTCTCTACTGCATTATTTTCGTCGTTATTTTTTTTACTCATTTTGCAGCCCCCCCTTCTAAAACAAAGTACAAGCTAGGTCATTTTACTATTTTCACGTAATTATCTCAAGTCATAAATGAATAAAAACACAGTCCTTCCAATCGAAAGACTGTGTAGGTACCGTATTCTAATAATAAATTTGACAAATAGCAACACACTTATTGCGCTTCTTAGAACAAATAGTTGAAGCTAAGAAAAGTTTTTATTTAACTTTAATTTTTAAAAAACGCAACCGCTACAGCTCCCGGGCCTGCATGTGTGCCGATAACACTACCGATAGTTGTATAGCGCAGCCGGTCAATCTTATCTTCCCAAAGTCGTTTGCTATCCTCTATATACTTAAGTAAAAGCGCATCGGAAATGCCTGTATAACCGAGAAATGTAGGTTTGCTGAAATCTATGCCTCCTGCTTTATCAATTTCCTCAACAAGCAGATTGTTTCCCCTTTTTGATCCGCGCGCCTTTCCTATCAAATTAATTTCACCGTTGATAACAGAAAGAACGGGTTTAATGTTTAGAACATTCCCGGCAAAGGCAAGAGTCTTTGAAACACGACCGCCCCGTTTTAAATATTCCAGTGTATCTACCAAGGCAACAACAACTATCTTTTTCTTTTCTTCCTCCAGAATCTGCGCTACCTCTTTTGCGCTCTTTCCTGAGTCTAGTAGGCTGAATGCCAATTCAGTCAAAATTCCGACTCCGATAGCAGCGGTTCCGCTGTCTATAAGATAAATGTTCTCGAATTCCGATGCCGCTATTGCCGCGCTTTGGTATGTGCCTGAAAACTTGGATGATAATGTAATAACAATGGCACTTTCGTTTACCTCTTTTACCTTTTCGAACTCCTTTATGAACGAATCCGGAGTAGCCTGACTTGTAGTAGGCAGTACATCGCTTTCAATAAGTTTCTCATAAAAAGTTTTATGATCAATGTTTACACCGTCAATATATTCTTCGTCACCAAAGTGAACGGTAAGAGGTACAACATGCACGCGGTTTTTAATTTCGGGCACTAAATCTGCTGTGGAATCTACAATTATTCTTGTTTTCATATTATTATTTTCTCCTAATTTTTATATTCAAGTTTGCAAACAAACATGGTTTCCCCGTTTTGATTTTGTCCTTTTGCAGTAGTAATGTTTTCTTCCCTGCTATGATAGATATAAAGCTGAGTCCCCTGCAAAACTTCCTTGCGGTAATCTATTTGAAACACATCAAGATTTTCTGATTTAGTCGGATTAACAGCATCTATCACATAATCCGCATATTTTGTATTGTTTACATGATTATTAACATCCAAATCACTAAATCCGGCGTTCACAAAATACGGCATTCCGGCAGCACTAAAATCCCTAACTTTTACTATTTTTTCCTCAAACATCATTTCAGTATGAAAGTCATCGTTGAAAGGATATAGGTCAGGTGCGGAGACAAGCTGTCTTTTTTCACTATGAATTACAACCCAATCTGAGCTGCCTATAATCATTTTTTCGCCGTTTTCATTCTCGATACAGTATTCTCTTCGATAACTAAACCTGCTAGGAGTAAGCGGCCAAGTTTTAATCAAAATTTTTTGATAGGCTTCGGGATTAACTAATATTTTAAATTTTATTCGTGTGAGAGCCCATAAATAAGAACGCCTCACCATATCAACAAATCCTACACCGATTTCATTTGCATGCTGTCCCGCCGCATCTTGAAACAAGTCGAGAACGGCAGAAGGTTTAATGTTGTTAAATTTATCAAAATCGCTTGCTCTAAGAGTGTATTCTCTGTCCCATAATCTTCTCATCTTTTCACCTCTTAATATTCATTCAGTCTTTTTAATGCGTTTATAACTCACTTTTATTAGCTATCATTTCGAGCCTATCGCTTATTGTCGATAAACGGCTGAAAAAAGAGGCTCTCTCTTCTTCGCTTGAAAAAACCTGAATTTCCTCCAAAACATTATTTATTTTAGCTGAAATATTCTTAGCTGTCTCAATTCCCAAATCCGTCAGTATAAGAGGGTCTTTATAACGCTTGGCGTTTTTTGACCTATAGCTTAAATAACCGCTTTTTTCTAAATAACCAAGCGAGCGAGATATTGTTGCCTTATCCTCTTCGCAGCGCTCGCAGAGTTCGCTTGCTGTCAGATTGTTTTCAGAGTAAAGATAGTATAGGCAGGAAATATGTGAGCTTCTGAGTCCGTATTCAGCCATTTCATTATTTTTAATTTTTCGTATATTACGGCTGATTCTGTTAACAAGAATAGTAAACATCTCATATCTATCATTCATTAAATTCTGCTCCTCTCATGATTGTTGATATTTCAACTTTTATAACTTAACTTAAACTTGTTGATATGTCAACAAGTTTTATGAATAATATAAAATATGCAAAAGAGGCAGAGACAAGCATTCAAGCTGTTCTCTACCTCTTTTATATCTTTGCAGTAATTCCTGTCGTAAAATTTATATCCACTTTACGCAACGCCGCAAAGAATAATTAAATTTCACATTTGCAGGTATTCGGTTTACTAGACTCTCTCTTTAACCTTAGCTCTCTTACCGACGCGGTCACGCAGATAATAAAGCTTGGCTCTACGAACTTTACCTCTTCTAAGTGTTTCAATGGAAACTATGAGCGGAGAGTGAACCGGAAAGACCTTCTCACATCCGACTCCATAGCTTATGCGTCTGACCGTGATTGTTTCATCAAGTCCCCCGTGCTTTCTGGCAATAATGGTACCTTCGAATGCCTGGTTGCGTGTTCTGGAACCTTCTTTGATTCTCATTGTCACGCGGACTGTATCGCCGACATTCATGGTTGGAAGCTCGGGCTTCGCGTAGCGCTCTGTAAGTGTTTTCATCAAATCCATATTTATCCCTCATATTCATAGATGTTCGTGTCTGCTACATGACAGAGGACCACCTTAGTAGTTGCGTTTTCACACAGCCATGTATATTAACATATTATTTTTAAATATACAAGCTTTTATTACTGACCTTCGACGCTGTTGTCCTCTCCGGCTGTTTTTGCTTTTTTCTTAGCTGCTGCATCCTTATTTTGCTGAGCTTTTTTCTGTTCCTCGCGTACATTTATGGAAATTGCCCATTTCGCAACCTGAATTCTTACTCTGTCTTCGCCGGTTTCAAATGTTATGGTTTCTTCGGTTGCCTGAACAACCTTGCCCATAATGCCGCCTATGGTTACTATCTCATCGCCTACGGTTATGGCGCTGCGCATATCTTCCAACTGCTTCTTACGCTTCTTTTCGGGCCTGATTAGGAAAAAGTAAAAAACTACAAAAATGATGCCAAGGAAAATAAGTGACTGGAATGAACCTCCCTGTGCGGGAGTTGTAGTAGCTAAAACGTTTATCATCTTTGACCTCCAATGTTATTGTACTCACAAATTATATAGATGAGAGTTATAAAATGCAAGATGTAATTAAACCCTTCTATCTAATATTTCTAAGTATTTTTTCCTGAAACTTTCAAATTCATCGTTTTTAATAGCTGTTCTGATGCTTTCCATCAGAGAATTATAGAAAAACAGGTTATGTATAACTGCAAATCTGAGACCCAAAATTTCGTTTGCGGCAAAGAGATGTCTTATATATGCCCTTGAGTATGATTTACAGACCGGACAATTGCATTCGTCTGAAATCGGTCTTTCATCATCTTTGTACTTCTCGTTTTTTATATTCATTATGCCGCTCCAGGTAAACAGATTGCCGTGCCTGCCGTTTCTTGCCGGCATAACACAATCGAAAAAGTCTACGCCCCTATAAACAGCCTCTATTATATTTACCGGAGTTCCCACTCCCATGAGATACCTGGGCTTATCTATGGGCATATACTCTTCAACCGCCTCTATTGTTTCGTACATATCTTCGGCTGTTTCGCCGACAGCCAGCCCGCCTATTGCATATCCGGGAAGATTAAAGTCGGCTATGCGCTTCATGTGCTCGATTCTAAGGTCATGATAAGTTGCCCCTTGATTAATGCCAAAAAGAACCTGGTTAGGATTTATCGTGCCAATCTCCTTTAATCTTGCGTGTTCCTTTATACACCTTTGAAGCCAGCGAACCGTCCTGTCGCATGAGTTTTTAACATAGGAATGTTCAGAAGGTATTTTGATGCATTCATCGAAAGCCATGGCTATGTCGGAGCCAAGGTTTGACTGAATTCTCATACTTTCTTCAGGCCCCATAAAAATTGCTCTGCCGTCGATGTGAGAGTTAAAGTATACGCCCTCTTCCTTTATCTTTCTGAGCCGGGCGAGTGAAAAAATCTGAAACCCTCCACTGTCAGTGAGTATGGGACCTTTGAATCCCATAAACTTATGCAGACCACCCATTTGTTTTATTAGCCCGTCTCCCGGTCTTAGGTGCAAATGATAGGTGTTTGAAAGTTCAATTTGGCAGCCGACCAGTTCCAAATCTTTCGCCGAAAGTCCGCCTTTAATTGCCGCCTGAGTTCCCACATTCATAAAGACAGGTGTATGAGCGACTCCGTTTGAACATTTATAAACACCGAGTCTTGCTTTATTTTCTTTTTTTATAAGCTCAAACAAATTTTGTTTCCTACCTTCCCGCTAATATATGAACATCGCATCTCCAAAAGAAAAAAATCTGTATTTTTCTTTAACCGCTTCATTGTAAGCATTTAATATTTTATCCCTGCCTGCCAGTGCGGAAACAAGCATTATGAGAGTGGACTCCGGCAAATGAAAATTCGTTATCAGCGCATCTATACACTTAAACTCATATCCCGGGTATATAAAAATATCCGTTGAATCTATTTTAGCACAAAGACCTCTACCCTTCTCATAAACGCTCTCCAAGGTCCTGCACGCTGTAGTTCCAACAGCAATAATTCTCCCGCCTTCAGCCTTTGTCGCATTGATTTTAGCCGCATTTTCCTCATCAATATGAAAATATTCAGAGTGCATTTTATGATTTTCAATCTTCTCTACACTCACCGGCCTGAAAGTTCCCAAGCCTATGTGAAGAGTTATATAAGAGAGTTTAACGCCCTTTTGTTCGAGTTTTTTGAGAAGCTCTTTAGTAAAGTGCAAGCCTGCTGTAGGAGCTGCAACAGAACCCGGGTCTTTAGCATAAACAGTCTGATATCTTTCCGGATTTTCAAGTTTCGTTTTAATGTATGGCGGTAAAGGCGTATGACCTATCTTATCTAAAATTTGTAAAAAAATTCCTTCATAGCTGAACCTTATCAACCTAACTCCATCGGGCAAAATTTCTTCAACAACACCCGACAACCCCTCGTGAAAAAATATGTTTTCGCCTAATTTGGCATTCTTGCCCGGCTTTACAAGACACTCCCACAGGTTCTCCCCCAAATCTCTGAGAAGAAAAACCTCTAACTTGCCACCGCTCTTTTTATTTCCAAACAGTCTGGCAGGTATTACTCTGGATTTGTTCATAACCAAGCAGTCGCCGGGATTTATCATCTCGATTATATCCGCAAAAGAGCTATGCGTGATTTTTCCACTTGATTTATCTAAACACATAAGGCGCGATTGATCGCGCCTTTTCAATGCGGTTTGTGCTATGAGCTCTTCAGGAAGCTCATAATAAAAATCATGAGTTAGCATTTATTATTTAATACCTCTTACTAACGCTACATCATTGTAGTAAAATCCTAAAATTTGATCAAAGCTGAAGTTATAGTTGGCTGCCATTCCGTATGCGCCGAATTGACTGAGCCCCAAACTGTGTCCCCAGCCTGAGCCTTCAAACTTAAAGTTGTCGCCCTCTTTTGTCACGGAGTATCTTATACTCGGCAAGCCCATATATCCCGTTGAAAAGCTATAGCATAGGGGGCCCTTAAACTCTTTTACATCATATTTTTCACAAATAAGTCTTAAAACAACCGTATTTCCTGTGGGAGATTTTTCTATCTCAATTTTTTCTACATTTCCTATACTGTTGTCCTTATATTTTTTTCTCAAAATATCTCTTAGCTCCTCTGAGCTAAATGTTCTTTTCCATGAACTGAACTTATTAATGCTGTTTGTGCTTGCCTCATAAGGATCTACAACACCGGTAAGATATGCGTGTTTGCCACCGAATACATTCTTGCTACTTTCGCTACCGCCGCCATGGGACGACGAATACATTGCAGAAATGAGTCTTCCGTTATGTGTTAGATACAATCCCTCCGTGGCCTTTACTTGTTCGTCGGAATAAGGTATCGAGCGATTTGTGCCTTTGTATACCTGTGAAAAAATATCGTTAGATAAGTCAAATCCGTATTCATTATATGCGCCGAAATGATTGACAGCATATGTTCTTGCACATACAGCCTGGGCTTTAAGAGCCTCGGCCGGCCAAGCAGAAGACATTTCATATGGTAATACTCCACATACATAGTCTTCAATGTTAACAACATTCACAACTGTTAAATCATCCGTTCTCCTATAAAATTCAAAGTCCCCATAATACTTGAAGTCGGAAATCCAAGTTTGCGGCTTTTCCCCTGATTCGTCAGCTATCGGACTTATAGCCAGCTTTGCATTTAGTCCTTCATCAAACTCAAAAACAATTTCTCCGGTATCATAGTTGATGACGGAAATGCAATATGCCGTGCCAAAAGTGACACTACCTGCAACACCTCTGCTTGTAATTGCTTCAAACGCTTCAAGGTTGTCCTTATACTGACCCAAAAGCACGCGATAACTTCCGAAATATCGCATTGGAAATGCGCCTTTATATGCTTCATTTGCTGAATTTTCTTTTATAAAATTGACAGCTTCTTCAAATGTATTAAAGGTATTTGTGAGCATAATATGGTAACAACCGGTTTCATATTTGTTACAAGCGCTTATGTTTTTATCTTTACATATTATCAGATTGGGAGAATCCGTGTAGCCAAGTTCTGTAAATTCTCTTTTATCATTAAAAATTCCGAAGCGATACCCCAATATCGGACTGCCTTCTTTGCGCGAACGCATCAAAGTCACATAGGGCAGCGTATGGTTTCTTATTTCGCTCTCATCATCATAGTAGTAAAGGCCAACTTTGACTTTATCGTAAGGAAGTTTTATCTCTCCCGAAACATTGAGCTTGGGAAGTTCTTTCGGGATACTTTCCACGGTCTCCGAATCATTACTATTTTCTGCGTCGGAAGTTTCCGCTTTGACTTCATCTTCCGGTACGGAAATCATGGGAGCGTCAACCGAATTTAAACTTTGATTTTCCAACGGTTTTTCCTCAGGGCTATCTCCGGTAGTTTTTATGCCTTCGGTACCCCTGTAGTCTCCTTCCTCCGGTATTATCTCGTCAGGAACTGTCGGTGGAAGAGCAGGCGTTGCAGTCGGGGTTGCGGTCGGAATTGGCGCCGTAGTCGGCGTGGGAGTTGCTGTGGGCTTAGGCGTAGGAGTCGGCGTCGGCTTAGGGGTGGTCTTGGGGACCGCAGTCTTATATTCAGGCTCGGGAAGTGTTATTATTGACGGCGTTCCCTTATGATCCTCATTGAGCTTTTGATTGCGCTCCGGTGCGGCCGGCTCAAAGCCATCAAACTTGCTACTCGGCGCATTATCTTTTTTATCAAAGCTATCGTTATCACTCTTTTTTTCTCCGCCTTTTTCAAAGCCTGACGACTTATTCTCGGAAGTCTCTTTTTCAGCGGATTCTCTAAGCGCCTCGGTTTCATCTTTAAAGTCGTAACCGCTTGCTTTTTCTTCTCTGTTAGTCACAAAGTTATCCACTGTTTTTTTTATAAGCTTTCCTGGCCAGATGAATACTCCGACCATTGCTATCAATATCAATGAAGTGATAATTACTCCAATATATTTTCTCATATACCTGCTCCAATTTCTTGTATGGTTAATTTAATACATTTATAAAATTATATCTTACCTGCAATAAAGTTTTCCTATTGTGAATTATGCTTTAAATCTTTGTATGATGGCATCTACAATACGCTTGCCGGCGCATCCGTCGCCATACGGATTCGTCGCATTGCTCATTTTTTCATATTCGACTTTATTTGTTAACAAGTTTTTAGTTTCTTCATATATTCTGTCTTCATCGGTTCCGGCAAGTTTTAATGTGCCTGCCTCAATCCCCTCCGGTCTTTCCGTTGTATTTCTTAAAACCAAAACCGGTTTTCCTAGACTGGGAGCTTCTTCCTGGATTCCTCCACTGTCTGTAAGTATTAAGTACGCTTTATTTTGAAAATTGTGAAAATCGATTACATCAAGCGGCTCAATAAGTTTAACACGGTCTGATTCGAGAAAAACTTCATTTGCGACTTCTCTAACCATCGGATTTAGATGTATTGGGTAAAGGACCTTAACATCCTTAAACTCTTCGGAAATTCTTTTAACCGCTCTGAATATATTCCTCATAGGCTCACCAAGATTTTCTCTCCTATGTGCCGTTAATAATATCAGTTTCTCATCTTTGTTAATCCAGTCAAGCTCCTCGTGACTAAAATTCGATTTGACCGTAGTTTGCATGGCATCAATCACCGTGTTGCCAGTGACGAATATTTTTTCTTCCGGAACATTTTCCGAAAGAAGATTCTCCTTGCTCAAATCGGTTGGAGCAAAGTACATATCAGCCAGTCTGTCAACCATTTGCCTGTTCATTTCCTCGGGAAAAGGTGAATATTTGTTGTTGGTTCTAAGTCCTGCCTCAACATGACCGATTGCCACCTTGTTGTAAAACGCAGCAAGCGACGCAGCAAAGGTGGTTGAAGTATCCCCATGGACCAAGATTATATCGGGCCTAACCTCCAAAATAATTTCTTCTAATCCTTGAAGAACTTTTGCGGTAATCTGAGAAAGAGTTTGACCGGATTTCATTATATTGAGGTCGTATTCGGGTTTTATATCGAAGGCTTCCAATACTTGGTCGAGCATTTCTCTGTGCTGTGCCGTTACACAGACAATGCTCTCGGTCTCTTTTCTTTTTTCAAGCTCCTTGACAAGCGGAGCCATTTTAATCGCTTCTGGTCTTGTACCAAAGACAGACAACACTTTTATTTTTTTCATAAAACTCACATATTACATTGAATTTAATGTTTTTAACTAGTTAAAATAAGTTTATGTAAAAAGCCTAAACACGGAATTCATGTTAAATACTATAACACAAAACATATGTTTTAGGCTATCTTTTATATATTACATAAAATAAATCGAGTTGACTTGAATAATAATTCACTGTTGGACCTTGAAAATCAATCGTTTTTCTGTCATTATAATTGGAAGCTCTTAGATATGATATTTTATCTTAGTAGTTGAGTATCCGATTAATCGAGGTGGGATTTTGTGAAAAAGTATAAGGTTGGAATTATCGGCGGAACAGGCATGGTAGGTCAAAGATTTGTAAGCCTTTTAGCCGAGCATCCGTGGTTCGAGATTGCTGAGATAGCCGCAAGCTCCAGAAGCGCCGGCAAAACTTATGAAGAGGTTGCCGCTTCTCGTTGGGCGCTCAAAAGCGATATGCCAGAAATTGTAAAAAACATTGTTACAAAAGATGCTACGGACATTAAATCCGTTGCGGAAAATGTGGACTTTGTTTTTTCGGCCGTAAACATGGACAACAACGAAATCATACGCCTTGAGGAGGCTTACGCTAAATACGAATGCCCTGTTGTATCAAATAACAGTGCGAACAGGCTGACCCCCGATGTGCCTATGATTATACCCGAAGTAAACCCCGAGCATCTGGGTATTCTGGATGTGCAGAAGAAACGCCTCGGAACAAAACGCGGCTTTATAGCGGTTAAATCCAACTGCTCTATTCAGTCCTATGTTCCTGCTCTTGAGCCTTTCAGAAAATCTCACGGAATCGATGAAATACTGGCCTGCACATATCAGGCAATTTCGGGAGCCGGCAAGACTTTTGAAAGCTGGCCCGAAATGGTAGATAATGTCATTCCGTTTATAGGCGGTGAAGAGGAAAAATCGGAGATAGAGCCCCTAAAGGTATGGGGCAAAATCGGCGACAACGGCATTATACTAAACAATGAAATTAAAATCACCACTCAATGTATAAGAGTGCCGGTTTTAGACGGTCATTTGGCCGCAGTTTTCGTTAAGTTTAAGAAATCAATTACTAAAGATGAAATTCTATCTACATGGCAGAACTTCAGCGCTCTGCCGCAAACCCTTAACCTGCCCACAGCTCCAAATCCGGCTATTAAATATTTTTATGAAGAAAACAGACCTCAAACGGGTCTTGACCGAATGAACGAAAACGGAATGCAATTTTCCGTTGGAAGACTGAGAGAAGACAAGCTCTTCGACTATAAGTTCGTATGTCTTTCCCACAACACTTTAAGGGGGGCTGCCGGCGGCGCAGTACTTTTGGCAGAACTGCTTTGTGCGCAGGGACAAATTTAAAAGGAGGAAATTATAATGGCAAAAACACCTATATTTAAGGGTTCGTGTACCGCAATCGTCACGCCTTTCAGAAACGGCGAGATTGATTACGATAAGTTTTCGGAGCTCATTGAGCATCAGTATGTCAACAATACCGCTGCCATTTTGGTCTGCGGCACAACCGGAGAGAACCCGAGTCACACTGAGGAAGAGCATAACAAGCTTGTTGAACATTGCATAAAAGCTGTTAATTCAAGAATGAAAGTCATTGTCGGTATCGGTTCCAACAATCCGTATCATGCTTTGGAATATGCAAAACACGCCGAGGCCAACGGCGCTGACGGCCTCCTGATGACAACTCCCTACTACAACAAGACAAGCCAAAAGGGTCTTATTCAGCATTTTTCCTATGTCGCCGATAGAGTTTCCTGCCCCTTGATTTTATACAACGTTCCGGCTAGAACCGGTATCGGCATCAACCCCGAAACATATTTGGAGCTTTCCAAGCATCCCAACATCTGCGGTACTAAGGAAGCTTCGGGAAATTTGGCGCAGTTTGCCTTAACCAGATCTATGTGCGGTGATGACCTGCTGTTCTGGAGTGGCAATGACTCCGACACCGTCACCATGATGGCAATGGGCGCATTCGGCGTTATTTCGGTTGCATCAAATGTAATCCCCAAAGAAGTGGCCGAGCTCTGCAGGCTCTGCTTCGAGGGAGACTTTAAAGTGGCAAGCGACTACTACTTCAAATATGCCGATTTCTTCGAGGCAATATTTGTCGAGACCAACCCCATGCCTATTAAAGAAGCAATGAACCTACATGGAATGGATGTCGGCGACCCTCGTCTGCCGCTTATTAATATTTCGGAAAAGAGCAGGGAGCGTCTTATTGCTTCGATGAAGAAGATTGGGCTCGCCGTAAAGTAGGAACATTAAAATGACAAAAGTTATTTTATCCGGCTCTGCCTCTCACATGGGAAAAGAAGTTATTTCGCTTTGTGAAAATTCGTGCGATATTCAGATAGTTGCGGGGATTTCACGAAATGCCGATTCCTCTCTCCCTTTCCCGGTATATTCCGATATTAACGACTTTAACAAAGAGGCTGATGTAATAGTCGATTTCTCTCATCCTCTCAAGCTTGATATGTTGCTTACATATGCGCAGTCAACGAAGCTTCCACTTGTGCTTTGCACAACAGGCTACAGCAAAGACGATGCTGAAAAGATTGTAAAGGCAGCCGAAAAACTTGCAATCCTCAAATCCTCCAACATGTCTTTGGGTGTTAATCTTATGCTCAAGCTCTGCAAGAATGCGGCATCTGTTTTGGGCGCAGACTACGATATTGAAATTATTGAAAAGCACCACAGAAGAAAAATCGATTCGCCAAGCGGTACAGCAATTATGCTTGCCGATAAGATTGCGGAAAGTCTTTCCGGTGATACCGAATATGTTTACGACAGGCATTCGAAGCGCGCCGCCAGAGGCAAGAATGAGATTGGGATACAGTCGTTAAGAGGCGGAAATATTGTTGGAGAGCACAGTGTCATCTTCTGCGGAGATGAGGAGATTTTGGAAATAAAGCACAACGCGCTTTCCCGTCGCGTTTTTGCGCGCGGTGCGATTGAGGCCGCTAAGTTTGTGAGTTCAGATTTGAAGCCCGGGCTTTACACTATGGACGATCTTATTACAAATAAAATAGGTTATTAAAATGTGTGGGCAAAATTTGCCCACACATTTTATCTTTACAAGTTTTGTTTTTATGCTATAATACACTGGTCTTGGGCCTGTAGCTCAGCTGGGAGAGCGTTCGGTTCGCATCCGAGAGGTCGAGAGTTCGAGTCTCTTCAGGTCCACCACTTAAAACTTACCCGAAAGTCGAAGGATTTTCGGGCTTTTTCATGCGTTAAAACCAGATAACCTATTTAATTAAATCAAATAGCTTCGTGCAAATTTTGAATTATTTGCTTAATTTAACCAATTCAGCGAGTATAACTATCGGAAGTAAAATTATCCATAATAGCCCTATCATGTTTCGCCCCTCCATATTTTTATATATCGAATATCAGTAATTTATTGAATATATTTTACCGTTTAAACTCATTAACAAACTCTTATAAAATTATATAGTTATTATTAATTAATGTAAAGCTGTTTGCACAAATAAATATATTTTATAAAAAACTTAAATAGTTTAGCTTTGGGCTCCAAACCGCTTTACATTTTGATTGTAAGGTTAAGATTAAAGTTGTTTGATATACTAAATTTTAAATCAATAGCGTAACCGGCATTATTTGCCGTAATGCGTGGGGATAAGCCCCCAGCCGATTCTTTTTATATTTAAATCTGGCATTGCAACTATTATTTTGATAATATATTTAAAATAGTTAATTAATTTTATATATGACATTAGTGAGGTGAAATTATGGGAATTTCTTTTGTAGTAGCGCCTGATTCGTTTAAGGAATCCGCATCGGCTAAAGAAGTATGTCAGGCTATGGAAAGGGGTATACGCAAAGTTTATCCCAATGCAATAGTTCACCATATGCCGATGGCAGACGGAGGTGAAGGTACGGTTGAAGCCTTGGTCGATGCAACTAACGGCAGAATTTTAGAGAAAGAGGTGCAAGGCCCTTTACCCGAGCAAAAAATTCTTGCCAAGTTCGGCATCTTGGGTGACGGCAAAACTGCTGTTATAGAAATGGCAGAGGCCAGTGGCCTCGGATTGGTACAGAGAGAAAAGAGAAATCCGCTTATAACAACGACCTACGGAACCGGAGAGCTTATAGCTGCAGCTCTTGACGAGGGAGTTCAGGAAATTATTATAGGCATCGGAGGTTCTGCAACAAACGACGGCGGAGCAGGCATGGCGCAGGCTTTGGGCGCAAAATTATTGGATGAAAACGGCGCTTCTATTGGGTTCGGCGGCGGTCAGCTTGATAAAATCGTAAAAATTGACATTGAAAATTTAGACTCCAGACTAAAAAACACCGTGATAAAAGTAGCCTGCGATGTTGATAATTTTCTTACCGGTCCGACGGGAGCGGCCGCAGTTTTCGGCCCTCAAAAAGGAGCCACGCCTGATATGGTGGCTCTTCTCGACAAAAATCTTGAACATTATGCTGAGATTATACGCAGAGATTTAGGTAAAGATGTAAATATGATTGAGGGCGCAGGCGCGGCAGGCGGTCTTGGTGCAGGATTGCTCGCCTTTACCAATTCTGCCCTTCAGCACGGTGTGGAAATAGTTGTTGACACAATAAAGCTTGAGGATATTGTGAAAGAAGTCGATTATGTTATTACGGGAGAAGGCGGAATGGACTTTCAGACAAAGTTCGGCAAGACCCCCTACGGAGTGGCAAAGCTTGGGCAAAAATACGGCAAGCCCGTCTTTGCGGTTGCCGGCACATTGGGTAAAAACTTTGAAGAACTATATGACCACGGAATGTCGGCCATATTTTCCATCATGCTCAAACCATGTTCGCTTGACGATGCATTGAGAGATGGAGCCGACAACATTGAAAAAACGGTTGAAAGCATAGTGAGAACTATTAAGACTATTAGGGATAGTTGATACAAACTTGACTTTCCATTATTTAAAGTTAAAAGAGCTGTGAGAATTTACTAAAGTACTTTCACATTCTCACAGCTTTTTTCATATTCTGTTTTCAGATAATCAGTTTACGCAAGGCATGGCGAAAACATTTTTCCCTATATCAATATCTATATGTTCATCTTTGCTCAAGGCCTCACTAATCTTTAAGGCTACATCATTTTCAACAATAAAGAGTATAATCTCAACTTCCTTTTCGAAAAAGCGCTTAAGCTCGAGGAAGTCGCCTTCCGTCTTAACGCTACCATGTCTGCCGTGAAGAATTGTAGCGGGACCAGCGCCGGCGCTTCTGGCCACATCAACAACACGATCGGCATAATTTTTGGGTACTCTAACAAAAAGAGAAACGCGCGCAACTCCAATATTTTCCTCTAAAACAGATACTTCTCTTGCCGGATGTGTCTCAGGAAGCTCCCTTGCGGCTTTTATCTTGACTATTACTCCTAAAATCATTATCGATAAAACCGGCATCATGGCAACCGCCGCTATAACGCCAAACCCCTCGCTCATCAAGTCTGCTCCTGGCGAGCCCATTGCTGCGCCGTTTGCAAATGCGAGAACAAATGTTGCCGTTATAGGCCCCGAGGCAACTCCGCCCGCATCATAGGCAATACCTACAATGAGCGGATCTGCAAAAAACGAAAGTATAACTGCTGTTGCAAATCCCGGAATCAGAAAATAAGTGAGTTCCAGTTCCGGTTTTATTACTCTGAGCATCGCGATAAAAACAGCAATTGCAACTCCCAGAGAAAGCACAATTTTAATGAGCTTTGAAGAAAGGCGCCCTCCCGTATTGTCCTCAATCTGATGGCAAAGGACAATTACCGCAGGCTCGACCAAAACAACGATAAGACCTATGGCAAATCCTGTAAGAAGTAAAATCCACTCTCCTCTCTTTGCTATCTCCATGCCCAAGATTGTTCCCATCTCCATAAAGCCGGAATATATTCCCGAAAGAAACAGCATCAGTCCGACATAGCAGAACGCCACTCCCGAAAACACCTTTATCATCGACTTCTTTTTGAGTCGTCTGCCGAAGAAATTCCAAATTAAAAAGAGGGATACAAGCGGAAGCAGTGTATAGAAAGCTCTTACATACTCAGCTTTAAATGTAGAGCTAAGTTTTTCTCTTATTCCCATTGTAGCTTCGATTGCTATTGTTGGATTTTCGAATGTTTGCTTTCCAAGCAAGATACTCATAAGAAGAACAATAAGAACCGGCCCGGCACTCATAGCCCCAACCATACCGAAATCTTCGCTTAAACCATCTAGTCTGTCTGTACTTCTTATACGCCCGAAACCTACTGCAAGGGCAAGGGCAAACGGAGTTGTAAGAGCTCCCGTAGTTGCTCCGGAAGCATCGTAGGCAAACCCCACAAACTCTTTTTGGCTTATAACCGACAGTGTAAGTAATATTACATATGTTATTGCCATAAATCGTACATTTGATGCCCCTCTAACTCTAACTATCGAGGCTGCAGCTATTAATATTCCCACGCCGAATGAAACCGCCAAAACAAAACGAATAGCGCCAATCACTCCGCCTGAACTCATCTCGAGTTGGATGCTGAGGATATGAAGATCGGGCTCTGCAACCGTTACAATAAATCCTATTAAAAAAATCAATATCAAAAAGGCAATAGTTGTCTTGGATTTTGCGGCTTCAAGCGCAAAATATTCTCCTATAATTCCCATAGCAAGATCTATTCCGACCAGGAAAAGCGAAAGTCCCACTATTAGCAAAAAGCTTCCAATCAAAAAAAGCACAAAAACATTTTGATTGAAATCGACAAATATAAAGTAAAGAGCCATAATCAATATAACCATAGGTAAAACCGAAGCTATGACTTCTTTAAATTTCTCCTTAATTAGATTCATAGTTCTACCTCCTAAAACTGCATAAAGCCAGCAAACTTGCCCACAGGCAACACAAATGAAATACCTGTGCCCGGCTTTTCGAGCTCAAGCTCTCTATCGAGCGCAGACTTCACACGAAGCGCATCCGTCTTTGACATAATATTTATTACAATGTCTTTTTCCGGATCAATTATTATAGGAAAGTGAAAATTTTCGGGGACACCTGCACCTCTGCCTCGGATTACTGTGCCACCTCTGGCCCCTTCCCTAACCGCAATATCCATACACATATCTGCCATTCCCGACTCGACGATTGTCATTAGACAGCAGGTTGCTTCCTTATCCTCGATACTATCGTTTGTGTGCCCGCTACCTTTTAAATCATTAAAGTTAGTGGGAAAAACAAACGGCAAAGTGAAAGCTACTCCTGTGTTGTGTCCTTTAATATAAACTTCATCACTCAAAAGGGCAAAAACCTCATCTTCAATGCTAGAATTTACACGGCAAATAACAATCTCTTTATACAGAACATTAAGTCCCAAAAAATCGAATTTCGACGGTTTATTTGTGCCCTCTCCAAAAAGAATAACCATATCATCTGTGCCTATATTGAACTCTTTTAGTCTTCTGACGAGCAGATGAGTCTTATTTTTTTCTACTATTACAACCAAGATGCTGTTCAAATTGCTGATTCTCCCTTCACTACATTCTAAATCACATTAAAAATGCCATCTTTTTCTTAATTCTTCCCTTAAAGAAGGGGTTTTTATAACTATAAATATCGGAATCGACAGGCCTATGCAGATTGCTAAAACTATCATCGACCAGAATGGGCTCCATACACCAAAAAGATAGTTGTCGATCATAAGCTCACATAAAACGCAAAAAAGCACAACACCGTATAGGCAAATCAAAATCCGATGAAGTATTGATCTGCGCTTCGAATATAATATCATAGAAACAATAAAAACTGTTGCCGACAAAAGAAAGATAAGAGGAATAATTAGATTAAGGTAAATCTCCATTCCGCCTTTTAATGCCGCTATTAAGCCCAAATATGCCGCAACTGAAATAAGATCAATTGAAAGCCTTGACCAAAAAAGCAGCGTTCTTGTAAGTAACGGCAAGACGAACCATACCCACAGCATGGCCATAGCTCCAATTATATAGAGCGACCAAAACTGCTCCCTATCAAAAATAAGATTAAGCACACCGAATAAAACCGAAACAGATAGGAGCATACTTGAAATAAGTATTGCAAGCTCTATTCTTGAAACCGGTTTGATATCCCCGCCCTCGGAGGGGAAAAATGTGTCGCTTGAGATCATTTCGACATGAGGATTATTTACCGGCGTATTGCATAAAGGGCACTCTTTCAGAGAAATCCCAAGCTCAACGCCGCAGTTAACGCAGTAAGACATTAATTTTTTCCTCCTCTTCTGTTACGGTTTTTCTATTGCTCTCAATTTTTACGGATATTCCATCCCTAACCAAAAACCTAAAAAACTCTCGCTCCAAGTTGCTTTCCTTTTGTGTTCCCGAAAATGTTATTTCCATGGTGTCTTTAAAGCTGATAAGCGCAACCTGAGGTCTGGGTATAGTCGTTTGTCCTTGGATTGCCTCCATATGTTTTATATGCCTTTGCATTTCTTTAGGTACTTTAAAAATACCTACATTTGTAAAAAGGACTGAAAACGGCAATACCCCATCTTTATTATATCTGCTTTTTAAAATGACATCTTTAATAAAAATCGGAAATAGTTTCAAAAAAATATTATTTTGAAGTTTAACATTTTTTGTAAAGTGGGCTCTCAGTGTCTGTTGAGAATAGTTCAGTTTCATCTGCGCAGAAACAATTTTAGTAATATCATTAAGCGAATATCTTCCCAATCTGGGGTCTACAAGTAATTGAACGGTTTGCATAAAGTTTCTGAGTGTCTTTGTTTGGAAAAATGCCCTTAGGTTTATCGGCACGCACACACTTATAGGCTTTTCGTTATAATATCCTTCTGATTTTTGTTTTTCTATGAGTATATAAATTAAAACCGAGGCAATATATTCGGAAATAGTGCATCCATATTTTGCCGCTACCTCTTTCAACTGACCTATCTTTATAAAACCCATAGTCACATTAAAGGTGTAAAACGGCTCTGATGTGCCAATATTGCTGTATACTCTTTTTTTAAGCTTAAGCCCCTTTGAGTATTTTCCCGCGTACCTTGCGTAAGCATCTTCCCATTCTTCCGGACGAGGCTCTTCGTTTAAATCCAAAACATCATTTTCACTCGGAATGTCGTATCCGCATTCTCGTAAATACTGAGCTAAAAGTGTCTTGAAGAAAACCAAGGCTCCCATTCCGTCGGCAACCGCATGAAAAACCTCTATTGATATTCTTTTTTTGTAAGAAAAAAATCTGACAAGCCATCCACCGTCCTCGTTAAAGCGCAACGGCATGCACGGGTCCGAAACATCTTCTTTTACAAACGGACCCTCAGACTTGTTTTCTTCAAAATAATACCAAAAAACACCCTTCCTAATTCTAAAAAAAAATTGAGGAAAGCGGCTTTTAATTTTATATATCGCTCTTTGGAGGCAGTCTACGCTAACATTCTCTTCCATCATTGCAGAAAATCTGAATATCATTGAATATTCTTCTCTTTGCATTGCGGAATAGAGAAAGCTCGCCGTGTCCATTGCCAACCATTTTTTATTTTTCTTGCTCAACGAATCCACTTTGTTCCCTTTTTATTAATTGTTTTCACTTTTCTTGAAAGCAGTATAAACTTGCTATATAATGATTTTGCCTATATAGATGTTGTTTAGGACTCAAATTACATATATCAGTCTGTCTAAAACAATAAATCGTATATTTACGCTCGGAAATTATTGACTGAAGTCCTTATTTGGACCAGATTAAAACTAGCCATGATATTATACATATTAAGCATCTGTTTTACAAGCATGGTTGGATTTATAAACAGATTCAAAAACATACAACTAAGGAGGCAAATAATAATACAAAGCCTGAACGCTTGTATGAAAAATGCGGTTTTGAATCAAAGGCAGTGTGACATGCTTTAACTGAAAAAGAATCGCTCGCCGCCACTTAAGATACTAGAATATTTAACATGAGGTGTAACAGATTGTCTATCGAAAACGGAAGAGAACATTTCAGAGTCTTGGGAATTGAAGACAGGGTGCTTGAGTTTGATGTTTCGAGTGCTACTGTCCCACTTGCCGCAAAAGCCTTGGGTGTTGAGCACGGTAAAATCGCTAAAACTCTCTCTTTTAAGAGTCCAGAAAATGAGGTTTTCTTGGTTTTAGCTGCCGGTGATGTTAAAATTGACAACAAGAAATTCAAGCAGACTTTTAAGCACAAAGCAAAAATGCTTACTGCCGAAGAAGCTTTGGAGCTTGTGGGTCACCCGGTCGGAGGTGTCTGTCCCTTCGGAATAAAGGACGGTGTGAGCGTATATTTAGACGAAAGTTTAAAGCGATTTGATACCGTTTTTCCATCTGTCGGCAGCCCTAACAGCGCAATCGAGTTAAATATTGAAGAACTTTATAAATACTCATCTGCTAAGTCGTGGGTTGATGTAAGCAAGCTCGATTAATTATTTTGAGGTAAAAACAATGACCATAGCTGAAATCGACATTCTTCGGGGTATCCAAGAGATATTCCAATGCGCATTTTTAGACACAATTATGCCCCCACTGACAAGCTTAGGTAATAAGGGTATAATTTGGATTGTTCTTGCTGTTTTTTTACTTCTTTTTAGGAAGACAAGAAAGCTCGGACTGGCGGTCGGTTTTGCTCTCATTTTCGATTTGATTCTCTGTAATATTACGCTCAAACCCCTCATTGCCAGAATCAGGCCCTTTGAATTAGTTCAATTTGAGCTTCTTATCGCGTCACCACACGACTTTTCTTTCCCTTCAGGACATACTGCCGCCTCTTTCAGCGCTGTTTTTGCTCTGGTATTTTCAAAGTCAAAAATTTACATTCCCTCTTTGATATTGGCTGTCATAATTGCATTTTCTCGTCTTTATTTATTTGTCCACTATCCGAGCGATATATTAGGCGGCATCATCGTAGGCTTCGTTTGCGGATATTTAGGCTCATTTATTGTAAAAAAGATTTTTGAGTACTTTGAAAATAAGAAATCCGAAAATATCTCCTGCAAATTTTCGGAATAGTAAACACTTCTTATCTGTCTATATTACGCAATTTTTGAAAGGTGTTGATAAAATGAAGCGAATTTTGATTATAACTCTGCTAATTCTTTCTGTTTTTATTTTGTCCGCTTGCGGAGAAGAAATTGTCTTTAAAAACGGAACTCACAACTCCTACGCAAAGGAGTTGACTATAGTGCTTGAGGCGGATGAGATGCCTCTGCTGGAGAATTTCACTAAGCTTAAAACCTTGGATTTAAGCGGCAGCACTTGCTATAAAGAAATTGAAGATTATAAAAAAGCGCACCCTGATGTAGCGCTCACTTATACCGTAAACCTAGGCAATATTGATGTACCTTATGATATTGAGAGTCTTGTTTTAAATGAAGATGATGCAAAGATAGAGCCGCTGGTTAATAATCTCGAGTATTTACGAAACTTAAAATCTTTAGATCTTAGCAATGTACTTTTACCAAGAGAGCAGTTAGAGGCTGTATTAAATAAGTACACGGATATTGATATCACAAAAACAATTTTACTCTTCGGAAATCAATATTCTTATGATACAAAAGAAATTGAGCTCTCGGAAATACGACCTGAAGAAATTGTCCGTCTTGGCGAGAACATAGAGCATCTCCCCTATCTTGAAAAAATAACACTAAGTACACCGTCAGACGGCAGTTCATATGCCCTTTCGGATTTGGAAACGCTGAGTAAGACCGTGCCGGGAATAACTATTGATTACAGTTTTAATTTTTACGGGCAGGATATTTCATTGGCGCAAACACGCTTGGAATACGACAAAGTTCATTTCGGCCCAGAGGCTCTTCCGGAAATTAGAAGTCTGATTTCACTAATGCCCAATCTTGAATATTTAAAGCTTGCGGATGCCGATATTCCCAGTGCGGAAATGCAGGCTCTTAAAGAAGAGTTCACCAATGTTAAAATTGTTTGGCGTGTCCACTTCGGCGAGTACATGCACTGCCTTACAGACGAAGAAACCATACGCGCAATATTTAAGCTAAACGACACAAACTGCCATGAACTGAGATATTGTGAAGATGTCAAGTATATGGATATCGGTCACAATTCGGATTTGACCGACACAAGCTTTATAGCTCATATGCCGAAGCTTGAGATAGTCATACTTTCCGGCAGCCCTTTTAGCGACACCACCCCTTTCGCAAACTGCCCGAATCTTCAATTTTTAGAGTTAGTTTGGTGTGGAAATGTGAAAGATATAAGCTCGCTCAAAAATTGTACTAAACTTGAATATCTTAATTTGTGCTACAACCAGGTTACCGACCTGAGCCCTCTTGACGATTTGCCGTTAAAAAGATTTATGTATTACACACCCAAAGTTTCCGCACAGCAACAAAAAGAATTTATTGAAAAACACCCCGATTGCTGGACAAACTTCAGCGGACTCAACCCCTATGTGCTGGGATGGCGCTATGATGATCAGGGCTTTACTTGGTCTGATATGTATAAGAAAGTTCGTGAGGTGTTCGGATATGATGAGAACTTCTACAACAACAGCTGATAAAAGCTATCGCAAACTAATTAAAGTCAGAGCCGCACTATTACTCTCACTCATAGTAGCGGCTCTGCTACTGTCCGCTTGTGTAAAAGAAATTGAGTTTTCGAGCGCCAGCTTCGGCGCAAATTCGGAAAGCTTAAGCCTCACTATTCAGCCTCACGAATTTGAGCTTTTGGAAGGCTTTACACAACTGAAAACTCTGGACTTGAGCGGAAGCACTTGCTATGAAGAAATTGAGACTTTTAGGAAAGCAAATCCTGATATCTCGGTTTATTATACGGTTAATTTGGGAGGCCATACGATTCCATTTGACGCTACAGAGCTTGACCTTGCGAGCCTCGGAATTGAATCTCTAGAAGAGCTTAGCGGCGTTATCGGGCATTTCCCTTTTTTAAAAACCGTTAAACTATCGAGTGAAATTCCTTACAACATATCCGAACTTAAAAGTCTAAGCATTGCGGCAAACGGCGCCGCTTTGGATTACAGCTTTGATTATTATGGCAGACACATAACTCTTTTAGACTCAAGGCTTGAATATGACAAAGTTTACTTCGGTCCGGAGGCTCTTGGCGAGATAAGAGATTTAATCTCGATAATGCCAAATCTTGAATATTTGAAACTGGCGGACGCGGGTATTTCAAACGAGGATATGTATGCCCTCAAAACAGAATTTCCAAATGTTAAGATTGTTTGGAGAGTCTATTTTGGAGAATATATGCACTGTTTGACCGATGAGGAAACAATAAGAGCTATTTTCAAGCTTAATGACAAGAACTGCCACGACCTCAAGTATTGCGAAGATGTCAAATATATGGACATCGGACACAACAGCTATCTGTGGAACACGGAATTTATTAAGCATATGCCCAAGCTTGAAATTCTCATCCTCTCGGGAAGCCCTTTTACCGATACCAGTTTTTTGGCACACACTCCCAACTTACAGTTTTTGGAATTTGTCTGGTGCTCTTACGTGAGCGACATTTCCCCAATCGTCAACTGTAATAATTTGGAGTATTTAAATCTCTCATATAACAAAGTCACTGATTTAAGCCCCTTGGATGAGCTGCCGCTTAAAAGATTTATGTTTTTATCTTCCAAGATAGACAAAACAAAGCAAGAAGAATTTATTGCAAAGCATCCCGATTGCTGGACAAACTTCTATGGTGAAAATCCGTATTTTGTTGGATGGCGCTACGATGATGTGAACTTTACTCGCTGTGAGATTTATCAAAAAGTGAGAGATGTTTTCAGATATGACGAAAACTTCTACAACAACAGCTGATAATACGGCGGACTCCGTTTTCGGAGTCCGCCGTATTAATTAATGTGCTATATATTTTTAGCTTCAATTGAACTTCGTATAATATTTTGAAATGAGAATATAACAAATACAATTTCTACAAGCGACAAAAACATCATGGAATATGCAAATACATACTGGTCACCATGGCGCTGTACATAGTACTCCATAAATCCGCAGAATCCTGCGCTGAGCAAGCCAAGAATGAATATTAAAAGCTGTTTAGCCTTGTTTACTGTTTTCCAAGAGCTTATGAGAGCCCAAATAAAAGAAATGATCATAAGTAAAATGAGAACTGTGCCGGAGCAAATCTGAACAAGGCTTACAAATCCGTTTGAACGTAAAAACAGAGAATCGTATCTGGTGCTGTCTAAAAGCATTTGAGAGGCCGCATATAATACTGCAAATCTAAAAAACACATCTCCATCTACATATTTCTGTTTTTTTGTCTTAACGCCGTAGTAAATCATTAGATATATAGCAATTAAAAAACACACTGCCGCTTGGGCATAAAAACATGCAAATCTAACCTCTTCACTGCCGCTCACGGGGTCTTTAGCTATAGTAGTCAAAAAAGGAATGTATTCCTCTACAACAAAACCTCGGTTGCCGAGAAGATACCTTGGAGCAAGCCGGCCTACGGATATGCCCAACGCACTCGAAATTGCAACCGCATCCATAAGTTTGGAAAGATTTTTCGTTATTCCTAAAATCCTAAAAAGTAGAGCTACCAGTATGACACCGAAAAATACTCCGATGAGGGCATATCCTCCCTCGTAAAAATTAGTAAAAGCCATGCGTAAACTCTCATAGGCATCTGTTTTAAGATACCAATGAACCAATCTCGAAAGAGCCAACGAAACAATTATTGAAATAATTACAAAAAGTTGTTTTTCAAAATATCTCTTATTATTTTTATAAATTGAAAGAAAAGACACGACTGCGCAAAAAACAGCAAGTGCTGTAATTATTGAACTCCAATATATTCTAAAAACATCCGTACTGATTGCAAGGTTTTCCATATTAGCCCTCGTTAGGAAGCGCAGTAGCAAAATATACTATGTCGCTTATTTTTCTTTGAGAATTATATACAACACGATTTATTACCTGATTGTTCATAACCAAAACTGCCGTTTGTCCGCCATCTAAGGCGTAGGCATGTTTTGCCCCCATCGAATGTATTGTCTGCGCAAACTCCGCAATAGTCGGCACATTCTTATTGTAGTCTTCACCGGATGCAACAACTATCATATAGTGCAAGTCATCCATTTGAACAAGCGCCGAACGGGCGTAGCGCTCCTTTACCTCACCCAAAACATAGTTTGAGGGCGCAACATTCTCATAGTTTTCTACCAAAACAGGCCCAAAGCAAAGGCTGAAACGCGCCGCTTTGACCAGAGGATGCTGCTCTGCCGCTTCAAAGCTGACCACCTCTCCCCTTTTAATAAAGCTCATGTTTCCCTTTTCATCAATAAAGCAGGTGTCTACATATTCGCCTGCGACTCTCATGAGCTTATTCATATAAACTGAGAGTCCGACATTCCTAAAAGAATAAAAATCTCCGCTGGTGGCTACAACCGCATTTGCCGTTTTAGCCATATCACTGGTAACATATTGGAAAGACGAGCCATATTCTCCGCCGGACAAATATCTTCTGAGTTGAGATGCATCGGCAATCTTTATCTCAGAGAGAGAATAAATACATCCGTTTAAATACTGTTTCCATGTAGCCGCAAAAATAGTCTTGTCTAAATAAAATTTCACAGGCTGATTATTAAATGTCTCAATTTCTGTATTGAAATACAGTTTTTGCCCATTCAGAATTTTTTTGGCCTTCTCGTTTATAATCGGTCCGCTCTCTGATGCTAAAAGCTCAAAATAGTAATCGGGATTTGGCATAGGCGATATAATATCCGAATCAGAGAGCTTATAAACTTTATCGAGCTTCAGTATGTCATCCAAACCGTAGCTCATAATGTCGTTTATTGTCTTCTTATACTTCTCACTGTATTCCGCATATGAAAAATCATCTTTCTTCTCCGCTTCCACCTTGACAGCTAAATTGGTTGCTATCCAAAAAAGAGAGAATAGTAGCAGAATTATAAATACCGTCGATAATATTATTTTTAATACCTTATTCATTCTATTACCTCTAGCTTAATCCGAAAATAAGGTTGGATAGGTCCTTATTAAGGACAATCTTCCACTCATCAGCTTCTTTTTTAAACAAGACAGCCGCATTAATCTCGATTATATAGTCGTCCGACTCAAGTTTGCTTAAAATAATTTTATTGAGTCGGGCTTTTATATATGTTTCGTTATGCGAGCCCGATTGGTCAAAAAGCTCTGTAGACTCTGTTTCGGATTCCAGCTTAGCTTTTATAAACGCCCCCAGCTCGTCAACCGAGTCGCGAACAATCTTTTTTACATCCAAACTCTTTGCGGAAATATTAATTACAACCCCGCTTCCGTCTTTGGTTCTGAAAGCATCTTTTTCTTCGAATGTAAGATTTTCAATATTTTTTTTAATGAGTAAATCTAAAAGCTTATCATTAAAACTAAAACCTTTAAATTCTTCCTCTGTCAGTAGGTATTGACTCAATTTGCTTGCATTTCCGCTCTTAAGTTCGGAAAAAAAATCTGCCAAAAGAGCGCTTTGCTCGGAAGCATCTAAGAATATAAAGGGTTTTAGAGAGAATGAGGCTACAAAAATTAGTACGCATAGCGCAAAAACAGTAAGAGGCAAAAAGAAATTTACCTTTTCTCTCACATTTTCTTCCTTCAACTTTAACCATCCTAACTCCAACTAATTTCAATAAACTTTATCATAAGTAAGGAAATTTGCAACATATAATTTGTAAAACAATTAATAATTTAGCCTATAATTTTTTTATTATCAATTCACATTTTGTTTAACACTTTTCCAAATCTTCTATATTTATTGCCAAAAAATAGACATAGCTTTGTCGAAATTTTATCATGATTTTATTTGATTTATACATAAAAGTAGGTTAGAATAATTCAACAATATGTTAACGCTCATCGGAGCAAAAATAAATTAGAGGTGAATTCCAATGGATAATCTATTTTGGATTGGTTTTGTCGGCGCTATTTTGGCTTTAGGCTTTGCGTATGTTCAGGCACGCAGAGTCATGGCGTTCCCCGAAGGAACTCCTGCCATGATAAAGATAGCCAACGCCATCCGCAAAGGCGCAAATGCGTACCTAAACCGTCAATACAAAACTGTAGCTATTATTTTCGTAATTATAGCGGCTGTATTGGCTGTTCTTGCCTATTACCCGTGGCTCGGTGAAAAAGGCGGGCTTGTCAATAAATTCGTTCCGTTCGCATTTTTGACCGGAGGCATTTATTCCTCCTTGGCAGGTTTTATCGGTATGAAAATTGCAACAGCTGCAAACTCCAGAACCGCAAATGCTGCCGCTCACAGCCTTAACCGTGGTCTGAGTGTAGCTATTTCTTCCGGTTCCGTCATGGGCTTTACAGTTGTCGGACTTGGCCTTTTGGATGTAACCCTTTGGTTCCACATTTTAAAATATGTATTCCATGCCGATGCCGGCACAATAGCGAACACAATGGTAATGTTTGGTATGGGCGCTTCCTGTGCTGCTCTGTTCGCCAGAGTCGGCGGCGGAATATTTACTAAAGCTGCAGATGTGGGCGCTGACCTTGTCGGCAAGGTCGAAGCCGGAATTCCCGAGGACGACCCGAGAAACCCTGCAACCATTGCCGATAATGTCGGTGATAATGTTGGCGATGTCGCCGGTATGGGCGCCGACCTTTACGAGTCCTATGTAGGTTCCATCTTAGCAACATTTGCCATTGGCGCTGTTGCAGGATATGGATGGAACGGTATGCTCCTCCCCCTTGCCATTGCCGCAGTCGGCGTACTTTGTTCACTTATAGGCACCTTCATGATTCGCACCGGTGAAGAGGCATCTCAGCGCGAGCTTCTTAAATCCATGCGTACAGGTACCGGTTTTGCCGCTTTATCGTGCGCAGTACTCTGTGTTCCCATCACTTGGTGGATAATGCGCGGCATCGATGGTGCAAACTGGATTGGAATTCTTATCTCGATTTATTCCGGTCTTATGGCAGGTGTTGCAATCGGCTATGTAACCGAATATTACACCTCAGACACATACAAGCCCACACAGCAGGTTGCTGCAGCCTCTGAAACAGGCCCCGCTACAGTTATCATTAGCGGAATTTCTCTGGGTATGAAATCCACCGCTTGGCCTATACTCATTGTTGCTGCAAGTATTCTTGTAAGCTTCATTGCAGCTGGCGGAACTCTTATTACCAACTCCGCAGGTTATGAACTCAGTTTCTCAAAGGGTCTTTACGGAATAGGCATTTCCGCCATCGGTATGCTGGCCACCCTGGGCATTACTCTTGCAACCGATGCTTACGGCCCTGTTGCCGACAACGCCGGAGGCATTGCCGAAATGAGCGGTCTCGGTGAAGAAGTCCGAGAGCGAACAGATGCTCTTGACTCCCTCGGAAATACAACGGCTGCTACAGGAAAGGGTTTTGCAATAGGTTCTGCCGCTCTTACGGCTCTTGCACTGCTTGTTTCCTATGTTGATGTTGCAAAAACTCACATGACCGAAGGTCAGGTTATCGACCTTTCTGTTACAAACCCCGCTGTTCTTATAGGACTTTTTGTCGGAATTATGCTTGTTTTTGTTTTCGCAGCGCTTGCAATGAATGCAGTTGAAAAGTCTGCACATCACATTGTTGTTGAAGTTCGCCGTCAGTTCCGCGAAATAGTCGGAATAATGGAAGGCAAGGCCGACCCCGACTACGAAAGTTGTGTTGACCTCTGTACACGCGGCGCACTGAAGGAGATGGTTGTCCCCTCGCTATTGGCTGTCATTGTTCCCATAGTCACCGGACTTATTCTCGGCGTTGAGGGTGTTGTCGGCTTGTTGGCCGGTACAACCGTATGTGGTTTCGGTGTTGCAATATACATGTCCAACTCCGGCGGCGCTTGGGACAATGCCAAAAAGTACATTGAAGCCGGAAACTTTGGTGGAAAAGGCAGTGAAAACCACAAGGCCGGTGTTATCGGCGACACAGTCGGCGATCCGTTCAAAGACACCGCCGGTCCCAGCCTCAATATTCTTATTAAGCTTTGCTCCACAGTTTCTATAGTTTTCTCTGCCGTTATTGTTCACATACATCTTTTCTAAAATAATATTCTAAAGCGGCACCGTTAAAAGCGGTGCCGCTTTTTCTTGTTTAGAAACTCTTATTATGGTAAAATAAAATTATGAATACTGCTTTAAAAACTGAATTGCTTTCTGCAAGAAGAAAGCTGATTGAAAATTATTTTTCACATTTAAATCCAATGCAGAGAGAGGCCGTTCTAAAAACTGAGGGGGCTCTCCTTATACTTGCGGGCGCAGGAAGCGGCAAGACAACGGTTTTAATAAATCGAATTGCAAATCTCATAAAGTTCGGGGTCGCTTCAGAGAGTGATTACATTCCCGACTACTACGGCGAAGAGGAGTTAAATATTCTTAGGGCAGGAGGCCCTGAGGCTGAAGCATTGGCAGCTTTGGAGCCATGTCATCCTTGGCAAATTATTGCAATTACCTTTACTAACAAGGCCGCAGATGTTTTAAAGTCAAGACTCGCATCTATGCTGGGAAGTGCGGCCAATGATATTTGGGCGCGAACATTTCACTCTGCCTGTGTACGCATTCTAAGACGGTTTGCCGATAGGCTGGGGTACGATTTAAACTTTACCATTTACGACAGCTCCGAGCGCATTACCGTTATGAAGGGTATTTTAAAGGACTTGGACTTAGACCCCAAGGTTTTTGACCCTAAATATTTATTAAACAGAATAGATAAATTAAAAGACGATTTAATAAGCGCCGAAAGTTTTTTGGAAGAGAGCGAAAAATCTTTCGACCCCAAAGAAAGAGCTTTGGGACGAATATACAAAACCTATGGCAAAAAACTGTTCGAGGCTTCGGCAATGGACTTTGAAGACCTGCTTTATAACACGGTTCGGCTTTTAAAAGAGCACAACGATGTTTTGCATCTCTACCAAAGACAGTTTAAATATGTGCTTATTGATGAATATCAGGATACAAACAATTTGCAATATCAGCTCGCCTCCCTTTTGGCGGGCGGATATGGCAATATTTGCGTTGTCGGTGATGACGATCAAAGCATATATAAATTCCGCGGCGCAAGTATAAAAAATATTTTAAATTTCGAAAATGAGTTCGAGGGCTGCACAACAATAAGGCTTGAGCAAAACTATAGAAGCACGAGTAACATACTGGCCGCCGCAAACGAACTTATTAAAAACAACAAAGAGCGCAAAGGTAAAACACTCTGGACAAGTGAAGAAGACGGCGAAAAAATACACTTGCACACCGCTGAAAACGAGGATGCTGAAGCCCAATTTGTCGCCGACAAAATCTTGGAAAACTATACTAAGGATAATACCTTTTCAAACAATATGATTCTCTACAGAATGAACGCACAGTCTAACAGGCTGGAGTTTGCATTTAAGCGAAACGGAATTCCCTATAAGGTTTACGGCGGGATACGCTTCTATGACAGAGCAGAAGTTAAGGATATGTTGGCATATCTTTCCGTCATCCTCTCCCCCGCCGACGAGCTTAGGCTTTTGAGGATTATAAACACGCCAAGACGCGGCATAGGTGATAAAACTGTTGAGACCTGTCTCAACATCTCTTCAAACAGCATTTACAGTCTTTACGAGATTATTTCGCGAGCCAATGAATATGATGAGCTTAGAAAAGCAGCTCCCAGACTTTTAGAGTTTTACTCTATTATTGAATCTCTTAGAGAGAGCTCTAAAACACTTGCGTTAGATGAACTGTACGAGGAGGTGCTCTTTAGAACATCTTACCTAAAACAGCTTGAAATGAATCCCTCTGTTGAGAATAAATCTAAGATAGAAAATATTGGGGAACTTCTCACAAACATTAAAACATATATGTCTGAAAGTCCGGATAAATCCTTAGAGGGCTTTTTGGATGAAGTTTCTTTATACACCGACCTCGACAATATGCAAACAGAAGATGTTGACAATGCTGCTGTCATGATGACAATGCACAGCTCTAAAGGTTTGGAGTGCAAAAATGTTTTTATGATTGGTGTTGAGGAAGGCATATTCCCGGGAATAAAGAGTTTGGGTGATGAGGAGGAAATGGAAGAGGAGCGCAGACTCTGCTATGTTGCAATAACAAGGGCAAGAGAAAGGCTTTATATAAGTTCGGCCAAACAGCGCATGCTCTTCGGGAAGACAAATTTAAACCTTCCCTCCAGATTTATCGACGAAATTCCCGATAATCTGTTTGAGCGAAGCGGGATAGCTCCGTATAGAAGAAGCCCTCAATCAAGTTTTATTAAGAGCGAAAATCTGGTGCCCGGACAAAGTTTGCGCAGGGCTCCAACTCTTCTAGCAAACAGTGATGCATTAAAAGGTTTTAAAGAGGGCGACAGAGTTCGTCACAGAGTTTTCGGTTCCGGTAAAATTATTTCTGTAAAGCCAAGCGGAAACGATGCTCTTTTACAAATTGTATTTGATACTGTCGGAAAAAAACTTCTGATGCTTCGCTCTGCAGCTAACTACATGACTTTGGAAGAATAATGGAGAATATTAAACTTCCCCAAGAACTTAAAGCTGTTTTAAACGCTTTGGAAGAAAGAGGCTTCGAGACTTATCTGGTCGGGGGCGCAGTAAGGGACTATTTGCTGGGCCTAGAGGTCTTTGACTTTGATATTGCAACTTCCGCCAAGCCGAATGACCTGATGAATGCTTTCAAAGGATTTAATATGCACACAGACGGCATAGACTTTGGCTCTTTGAAACTTATTACTCAGCAAAGTTGCTACGAGATTACAAGCTTCAGAAAAGATCTTTCTTACTCCGACCACAGAAGGCCCGATGCCGTTTTATTTACCGATTCTTTGAATGAGGACCTTTTGCGCAGAGATTTTACTGTCAATGCCATGGCCCTCAACAAAGAAGGCAAACTTATCGATCCGCTTAACGGGAGTTCTGATCTGGCTGCCGGAATTATTAAAACAATAAAATCTCCCGAAATCAGCTTTGAAGAAGACGCACTAAGAATTTTGAGAGCTTTGCGCTTTGCTTCTACCTTGGGCTTTGAGATTGAGCAAAATACCAAAAATGCTGTTTTTAGCAAAAAGGAACTCCTTTCTTTCTTATCCGGTCCACGCATTGCTGAAGAACTCACAAAAATACTATGCGGTGATTATGCAAGACCCGTGCTGAGAGAATACAGAGAACCGGTATCCGTTTTAATTCCGGAGATAAAACGCTCATTTAAATTTAATCAAAATAACCCACACCACGAATTTGATGTGTGGGAGCATACAATTTCCGTTGTTCACCATTCCTCAAAAGACCCTATCACAAGATGGGCGGCATTTATGCACGATATTGCCAAGCCCGTCTGCTATAAGCAGGACGAGTTGGGTATAGGCCATTTTAAAGGGCACGCCAAAGTCGGAGAGGAAATGGCACGCGTGATATTAGAAAGGCTAAATTTTAAGTCAAGCGAAATTTCAGATATATGCGCTCTGATTCGTAGCCATTATCCCGTCCCTGCATTAAGCAAAAAATCTGTAAAGAAAGCTCTTTTAAAACTTGGCTACGATAACTTTTTGCGCCTTCTCTCTTTAATCAAAGCCGACAATCTTTCAAAGAAAAGTGTTGCCGACAATGCCGAAATAATTCGAATAACCGAACATATAAGTGGGCTTAAGGTTTTGGCTGACTCGATAATCGAGGATAACGAATGTTTTTCACTGAAAGACTTAGATTTAAGCGGCTTTGATGTCATGGAGCTTGGCTATAAAAATCGTGAGATTGGCGAAGTTTTAGATTTTGCCTTAAATGCGGTTATAGAGGAAGCTGTTTCAAATGATAGAGATTTAATTTTGAAATACATAACGGAAAACTACTAAGCAAAAAGCGCCGGATGTTACGGCGCTTAATTATTTAATGCTTCTATTTTCTTAATATTTTCAGGAGATACAATTATTGACCCCTCAGCTTCGTACCTCACTAGCCCGGCAAGTCCCGATGAATGTCTTTTAACTTTCCTGATAGGCGTATAATCAACAAGCACCTTCCCCTGCTCTCTTCCCTTCGAATAGAATGCTGCAATTGCCGCTGCAAGCTCCAGGGTTTTCTCAGGCGGCTTTTTATCATATGTTTTAATTACCACATGAGAGCCCGGAAGATCTTTAGCATGAAGCCAAATATCATTTCTATTTGCAATTTTAAAGCTTAGTCTCTCATTTTCCTCAGAACTTTTTCCAAGCAGAATCTCAAATCCGTCTTCAGAGATATAAGATTTTATTTCTCTTTTTTTGCGAGGCTTTTTGGCTTGTTTTGATTTTCCCTGCTCTTTCTTCTCCTCAAATTTATATTCATCAATTAAATAACTCATTTCTTCAACAGAGTCAGCGCATTCCAGATGGGAGATTTGCTCTTCAAAATACATAATTTTGTTTTTTGAGCTTTCAATCAGTTTAGAGAGATGATGTGATGCGCTTTTAGCTTTTCTGTATTTTTTAAAGTATAGTGCAGAGTTTTCTGCGGGTGATTTCATCGGGTCTAAGTCAATTTTTACGAGCTTATTTTCCGGCTCTAAATAATTTTCACATTCTAAAAACTCGTCTCCTCTTTTTATCTTCCATATATACGAGGATATCAGCTCTCCCTTTTGTCTGTACTCTTCCATTCGTTTTGTTTCCTCAAGCTCTTTAAGCCTTAAATTTAGCTTGCCTACTTCCCTTTTAAGCGTGGATTTCAGTTTTTTGAGAATGTTTTTTGAAAGAGCACGCTTAAACTCGTTTACTTCCTTCTCGTTATAGAAATCATCGAGCATTTCGGAAAATTCAGGATAGAATATATTCTCGGCTTCATCTCCATATTGGCTTATCTGAGTAAAGCTGAATTCTTCAGGCTTGCCGTCTAAATTAATCAGAAAGGCTTTATATTCCTTATTATCGTATTTTCCTCTTAAGTCCATACAGAGAGAAACAAGCTCTTCTCCATTTAATCTTCTGCTCACAAGTTCGCGAGCAATTAGAGGCGAGATACCTGTAAATGATGAAATTAAAAGCTTATACAATCTCTCTTCGTCGGCAGACTCAATCTCACTTATTTTAGATATAATCTCTTGTTTTTCTATAGTAAAAAAATCCGGTTTTTGCTTAATCGGGGGCTTATATATAAGCCCCGGCAAAATTGCCCTCTCAGCATTTTCATTAAATGAAGTTTTTCTTAGTGCATCTATAATCTTGTCGTCTTCATCAAGAAGTATTATATTTTTCGCTCTTCCGAAAAACTCGACTATAAGGCTTCTCTTTAACTCCAAGCCAAGTTCTGCTCCGCATATAAAAACTATTTCGATTATTCTATCCGAATTATACTGTCTAGCGGAAACCAGCTTACCCGAAACCAAGTATTTTCTTAGAAGCATACAAAATGTTGGCGCTTTCTCGGGATTTTTAAATTTAAGAGAGCTTGTTTGAAATCTGTAATTTGCAGAATCCACAGAAATTAAAAGCTGTTCTATGCCGCTTGCAGTTCTAAGATTGAATATTATTTTGTCTCTTTCAGGCTGAAAAATTTTTAAAACCCTGGAGCCTTGAAGCTTTTTATTAAGCTCAAGACTCAGGGCATCAATCATTACATAGTCAAATGACATCTATACTCTCCAAAATCAAGTTGAAAAGCTCATCAATTCTGTCTTTTTTATTTTTAAGCCATAAATAGCCAAACAGTGCTTCCAAAGCTGTGGCCGCATGGTAATCGGCAAGAGATGAGTTTTTCGGCGATGTGTTTATCTTAGCGTTTTTACCTCTTTTAAAAACGGCAAGCTCCTCTTCCGTCAAATTTTGAATAAGAGTTTTTGTCATTTTTGCCTGTGATGTTGCATTAACAACGGATACCGTCTTTTTATGCAATTCTAAAACATCGCCTATACCCTTGTTTATAAAATAAGTTCTCACCAAAAGTTCGAAAACCGCATCACCCACATGGGCAAAGCTCAGTGAACTCACATACGAATAGTCCAAGTCCGGCATTAAAAATCCTCGTTAAGCTCTTCGTCTTCAGCGATTAAATCGTTGTTTTCATTGCTCTCACCGATAAAAGAGAGCCACTCGTCCATTGTCATCTTAACTTCTCTGGGTTTTGAGCCTTCAAATCCGCCAACTACTCCCAAATCTTCGAGTTGGTCAACTATTCTTGCGGCCCTCGAGTAACCCAGTTTAAGTCTTCTTTGAAGCATTGAAACAGATGCCTGCTTTGCCTCAATCACCACAATTGCCGCATCCTTTAGGAGCTCGTCGTACTCGCTGAATTCTGTGCCCGTTTCTTTCTCATCTTCTTTTTCTTTACCGGCCTCTTCAATATGAGCCGAAATGTCTTTACTGTAGTTCGCTTGGCTTCTGTCTTTTATAAAGCTTATAACTCTTTCTCTTTCCTCATCGGAAACAAACACGCCTTGTATACGCTCGGGCTTCCCTACTCCGATAGGTGAAAACAGCATGTCGCCCTTACCTATGAGTTTTTCTGCGCCCGTCTGATCTAAAATGATGCGCGACTCTAAGCCGGAAGAAACAGCAAACGCTATTCTACTGGGGATATTTGCCTTCATAAGACCTGTTATAACATCGGCTGAAGGTCTTTGAGTGGCTATAACCAAATGCACTCCCGCAGCTCTTCCCATCTGGGCTACTCTGCAAATGCTCTCCTCAACCTCTTTTGCCGCGCAAATCATTAAATCGGCAAGCTCGTCAACTACGATAACTACGCGAGGCATAATCTCGAGTCCTTCATCCAATCTTTGCTTATTATAGCTTGAAAGGTTTCTTACCCCCATTTCGGCAAATGTGCTGTACCTTTTCATCATCTCGACAACCGCCCACTGAAGCGCGCCTGCCGCCTTTTTAGGATCGGTGACCACAGGTACCAAGAGATGCGGAATCTCATTGTAGATACCAAGCTCGACCATTTTAGGGTCTATCATGATAAGCCTGACTTCTTCAGGTGTCGACTTGTAGAAAAGACTTAGTATGAGTGAGTTTATACACACCGACTTTCCGCTTCCGGTTGTACCCGCTATAAGTAGATGCGGAAGTGCGGAAATATCTCCGACAACACAGTCCCCTGAAACATTTTTGCCCAGTGCAAAGCTAAGTTTAGGCGCAGCATTTTTAAAGTTGTCGGACTCAAGCACATCTCTGAGATAAACCTTGCTGACAGAGCGATTGGGAACCTCAATACCGACTGTAGAAAGCATTCCCGTTATGGGCGCTATTCTGACGCTGCTTACACCTAAGGCTAAGGCTATATCGTTTGAGAGATTTGTTATTTTTGCAAGTTTGACACCGTCATCGAGCTCCATGTCGAACCTTGTAATTGTAGGTCCCCTGGTAATGCCGACTATTTCAGCCGATACACCGAAACTGTTTATAGCATTAGATAGGCGATCGGCGTTTTGGCGAACCTCGTCACCGGCATCGTCTATAAGATCCGAGCTCTTATTGAGAAGCTCGAGCGGTGGAAATTCATAAGCTTCTTCACTCTGTTCAAAGCTTGGGTTGAAATCATCTAATTGAATGTCAACCTCCGGGGATTTGCTTTCATCTATTGCATTTTCTGTTTCCTCATCAAAAAGAGGAATGTCAATTATCGGATCTTCATCAAAATCTTCAACAGGGAAAGAGGAAATGTTGCTCGGTTCATCAAAATCATCTAAGGAGATATCTATAGACCCGGGCTCGGAAGGCGCGAAAGGACTGAAGGTTGAAATTATCGGCGCTTTCTTCTTTATTTCGGCCTTTTCGGGACGAATAGTTAAATCGGACAATATGTCTATATCTTTATGTTCTTTCTGTTTTTGCACCTTTCCGAGCTTTGAAATAATTCGACCTCCGTCAGGTGATTCGTTTATCGGTTCAACAAGCTCACGGCTGAGCCTATCATCCTCATAATTATATACTTTTCTCTCTGCTTTGGCCTGCGCCATCTCTTTTGCAATTTCGTTGTACTTTGAGCTTACATCCTGAGGGCTTATCTGAAACACTTGCATAAAACACAGCAAAACAAGAGCAATAAACAGAGGTACCGCCACATAAACACTGAAGAGAATCTCCGAGTAATATGCCGTTGTTCCGGAAAGAGCTCCACCGGACTCTAAGCTGAGGCCTGTTGCGTAGAAATCACTAAGCAACATCGTGAAATCTCCCCTGAGTTCATATTGAGTACCTGTAAATATAAGCTGCGCTATCACACCAATAAAGTAAGGCGTGATGAGAGCACATATAAGGCGCAGAGCCTCTCCCCTTTTCTTTTTTGTCATAAGAATAACTCCGCAAACAAGGAAAGAGAATGGAGCGAGATAATAGCCATGCCCTACAAGGCCCTTGCTGACTTTTACAAAAATGTCGATGAAAACAGCTTTTACATCGAAAAATCCCAGAAAGAGTATCAGTCCGATAAATACAGAAACAAAGCCGAAAACAAGCCTTAAGTTAAACGGCTCTGATGCATGATTGGACTTGGGGGGTGGTGCCGAAGTTCTCCTTTGAGGAGGCCTTCCGCTATTGCTCCTTGGTCTGGAATTGTTTGAACTTTTGCTTTTCGGCCTTTTGCCGGACTTAGGCATTTGATTATCCCCTTTTAAAATACTAGTGATAAGACTATTGTGATAACTCCTGCAGCAAGGCAGTATAAATAAAAGAACTTAAATCCTATTTTTTTTGTAAAGAGCTTCATTAAACCGATAGCGAGTATTCCCGATAGCGTAGCTGTTATCATACCTGCCAAATACGTAGGAACCAATGACCAGTTAATGCCTTCTTTAATTGCATCAATTATCGAGAGTAAATTGGCTCCCAAAACTGCAGGAATAGACATTAAAAATGCAAATTTCACTGCAAAGCTGCGTTCCAATCCACAGGACAGCCCCGCAACAATTGTTGTTCCTGAGCGGGAAAGTCCCGGAATTGTTGCCACGCATTGACAAATTCCGATAATTAAGGAATCTAAAATAGTTATACTCTTCTCATTCTTATTTTTGTCCATAATTTTATCGCCTACAAAAAGAAGCGCAGATGTTAGAAGAAACATTACTCCTATAAAAGTAGTGTTATAGTAAAGCGACTCTATATTGTCTTTAAACGGCACTATCAAAACTATCGGCAAAGTGGCAAAAATCACCATAATAAAAAGCCTGAGTGATATAAAATTCTGGCGACGCTTCGCTTCGGAAACAGGAACAACCCTTGATGCTCCTATACCAAGAACAGAGAATACTCCGGATATCATACCTTTGATATCCGACCAATACATTATAAAAATCGCAATCAGCGTTCCAAAGTGCAAAAGAACATCAAAAAACAGATGGCCGTCTTCAAGATTGCTTGCAGAAAACAGGTTTTGCAAAACAGACAGGTGGCCTGAACTGGATACAGGGAAAAACTCGGTGAGTCCTTGAACAATCCCCAGTAAAATGGCAGAGCCTATGGACATAGGTAGCCTCCAAACTAAACTAAAATAGTCATCTATAACGCTTAATACTACCATATTTATTATCTTTTAACAAGATTTACATATATCATCACTTATAATGATTTCTTAAGCTGAATTTTAATATTCTTTGACACGCTAATGCGCTTTTAGTATAATCTTTAAAAAATCGGGAGAGACCTATGGAAAATACATTTATCAGATATGCAGAAGCAAAGGATATTTCTTTAATTTATGAGTTTATAAAGGGCATTGCAACTTACGAGAAAATGCTTGACGAGCTTGTAGCTACGGAAGAACTGCTACACGAATGGCTTTTTGAAAAGAAAATTGCAGAGGTAATTTTTGCAGTTCATGGCGGAAAAGAAGTCGGATTTGCTCTTTTCTTTCACAATTTTTCTACCTTTGTCGGTAAAGCGGGGATTTATCTTGAAGACATTTATGTGTTTCCCCAATATCGTAAGCTGGGCTTCGGCAAGCTATTATTTAAGGAGCTTGCTCGTATTGCCTTAAGCAGAGGTTGCGGAAGATTTGAGTGGTGCTGTTTAGACTGGAACACACCCAGCATAGAGTTTTACTTGTCTATGGGCGCTAAACCGATGGACGCTTGGACAACATACAGACTTTCAGGCGACGAACTCAGAGAATTGGCCGAATCATAAAGAATTAATTTTAAAAACACCCCCTTGCATTCGAGGATCCTTCCTCTGCATGGGGGTGCTTTTTATTAAATTTTAGATTTTAACCTCAGTCTGCCTTACATTCCGGCAGGGGTTTTTCTTCCGGATTTACGGCCGCTCTTGAATTTTGGTCAAAGCTTTCCGAAGTCTCGGAACCCTTAAGCGTTGGATTGTTTATTGCTTTATCAATGTCAGCGTTCAGTTCCTTTTTTACTTCATCACTGACGACCACACATGCTTCTTTAACAACCACATCTTTCTTCTCGGTTTCCGTTTCGGGCTTTTCTTCCGGAATCTTTTTTGCAGGCGGAGCCGGAGGCGGCACTGCTTTCTTTATTTTTTTCTTAAAATAGGTACCCTGAACAATGAGATCGCTCTCCTGCCTCGCCACCATGTGGTAATCCTTGGTGAGTTCAATGGCATCTTTTGCACAGAAATCGGAGCAGTGTCCGCAGAATGTGCAGGCTCCGAGGAAAAATGTCCTCGTTATGAGCTGTCCGTCTTCGGTCTCAACAGCACTTGTTGAAATTGCGCCTCCCGAACAAACCCTCTCGCACATTCCGCAATCAATGCATTTGTCTGCATGGAAAGCTATTTTACCTCTGTAATTATCCGCAGCTTCTTTCTCAACAAAAGGATAGAGCTCTGTGCTGGGTTTGCTGAAAAGCTGCGCTAACGCGGTTTTAATAAAAGGGAGTCCCATTATTTAGCCCTCCTTTTTTCCTCTAAAATTTGAGCTGCAAGCGCAAGTCCTTCGATAACAGCTTCCGGCTTAGGCGCGCATCCGGCAATAGAGACATCGATGTCTACATACTTATCAAGAGGTCCCACTACCGAATATGAGCCTTTAAACACATTGCAGGACCGAGGGCAGCTTCCCAATGTAACTATAACCTTAGGATCGGGAACTTGAGCTATTGTTCTAACTACTCTATCCACAGTCTGCGCGGTCACAGGGCCTGTAACTACGACTATATCGGCATGCCTCGGAGAGCCTACAAGCTTGAATCCGAGCCTTTCGGCATCGTATCTCGGAGTTAGAACCGAAACCAACTCTATGTCACAGCCGTTGCAGGAGCCTGCGTTTATGTGAAAGAGCCACGGGGATTTTGACATGCTCTTATTAATTAGACCTTGAAACATTGCTTACCTCCCCCTTATATACCGGACCAAACCAGTATCAGACTCACAAGAGCGAGTCCCGAAACAACTGTCCAATAGAATTTGAACACCTGCTCAACCTTAAGCCTTGCAGTGACGGCATGCGCCAGCGACATGCATACAAAGGTTGCAATTGTGCAAATTACCAGTGCAATAACTACATCGAGAGCCATATAGCCCGTTTGAATGCCTCCGAAGAAGAGGGCTGTGAAAAGGGCTGTCATAATAAACATTTTAATGGAATGGCTCAATTTGAATACCGCCAGCGGAGCACCGCTGTATTCTATCAGCGGGCCTTCGCAAATCTCGGTCTCTGCCTCGCCAACATCAAACGGATGCGCGCCTACCTCACAGGGTATGACGAAGAGCATCGCTATTAGCGCCGGCCAAAGTCTGAAGTCCAGGAATAAGCTACCGTTTTCTCTTTGGAATGAAGTTATTCGCTCCATAGAGAACACCAATGTGCCTTCACCTGAAACAGCCTTACAAACGGAAAGCAGCACTAAAATGAGCGGAAGTTCATAGGCTATGATGGTGACCATTGTTCTAGAAATACCTACGCCTGCAAAAGGCGAACCCGAAGCTGCACCGCCGAATATAATCGAAAGCGACGGTATAGTCACCAGATAGATAATTACAACTACATCAGCCAATCCTCTGAATGCCTGAAAACCTCCAAGCGGAATAAACAGAGCCAAAACAACAAGACTTACAAGCCCAACATAGGGCGCTATCATAAACATTGCTGTTGATGCATCTGCAGGAATTATTGTTTCCTTTCCTAACAGCTTGAGGAAATCGTAAGTTGGCTGCATTATCGGAGGTCCGACTCTCTTCTGCATTCTGGCTACTATTTTTCTATCGAAACCTGCCAGCCACAGTCCAAACGCTGAGGAGAACAAGAGCCCCGGGAATATCAAGATATATAAAAGATTCATTAAAGTGTTTTGTGTTTCCAACATTATTCCCTCACCTCCTTACATAAAGATAAAGCAGTAGGCAATTACGCTCGCAAGAGCAACAACACCCCACATGACATATGTATTTGTGATTCCGTTATGGGCTTCCGACATATACCCGAGATATTTTCTTAGATTGTGCTTAAATCCCCAAAAGAGATCGGCGCCGCCAACCTGCGAATATTCGTGCGCTTCGCCTCCGAAGAAAGTTTGATATTTGCTCTCTATAATCTCTTCCGATGCTCTGCTTGTCTTCTTTTTACCCGTAAGGGAAACGAGTACCACGGCGGCCATTACTATGATAAAGAGCAATAGCCATGCTTTAGGTTGCCAGTTTCCGGCGAAAACTATTTCGTTATCCGCCAACGCTCCGACATCGCCAAGTGTGGTCAGGGCATATCCCTCGCCCATTGCAGAATCTATATATGCCTGAGCATTCAGAGTAGCTCTTGTTGCAGGTCCTATGAAAAACTGGAGCATCTGCTTGGGCAATATACCTGTTAAGAAGCAAAGAAGCGCCATTATCCACATAGGAATTCTCATTCCCAGTGGGGACTCCTTGACATTTGCATACTCCAAGGGCATTTCTCCAAAGAACACCGACTGACCAACCTTAACGAAGGATGCCAATGTTAAAACCGAGCTCACAACAGCAATGACCGCAACTAAGGCATAGCCGATACTGCCCGAAGAGAGAGCCTTTTCGAAGCTTGCCTGATAGATCATCCATTTGGAAACAAATCCGTTAAACGGAGGAATACCGCTTATAGAGAATGCTCCCACCATAAAGAGCGCTGCTGTCTGCGGCATTTTCCTTGCCAAGCCGCCCAGCTTTTCAAGCTTTGTTGTGCCGGTGGCATAGAGCACGGAACCGGCTGTAAGGAAGAGCAGTCCCTTAAACAGTGTGTGGTTTATAGCGTGATACAGACCGCCCGCTATGCCCAATGCCGTGCATAAGCCCAAGCTTGTGAGTATATAGCCTATCTGCGAAATACTGTGGAATGCAAGCAGTCTCTTAAAGTCGTGCTGATTCAGCGCCATTGTTACACAGAGGAACATTGACACAACGCCGATAATTACCAGTCCTGTTTGCATAGCGGACATACCCATTGTCCTGAAAAGGAAGTAGGATACTCTGATGATGCCATACACACCGGTTTTAGTGAAAACTCCCGATATTAAAACCGAGACCGAGGACGGCGCTGCGGCGTGCGCATCTGCCGCTATCGGGTGGAACGGAACCATGAAAGCCTTTGTGCCGAAACCGACAAACAAAAGGGCAAATGCTAAAACCATAGACGGATTCATCCTACCCATTGCCATAGCGGAAATCTGAGCCAAGTTGAGCGTGTGGCAGTTTGCATAGATTAACGCTATACCCAAGAGAATTGAAGACGAGCCTATAGTGCCGACAACCAAATACTTGAATGCGGCTTCTCTTGCATTGGGGTTCCATGTTCTGAAGGCTGTAAGCGCAACTGCTGCGAAAGTCATAATCTCGAGCATAATGTATATGTTGAAAAGATCGCCCGAGAGAACAATTCCCATGACGCCGCCGGCGAGCATAAGGTAAAGTGTGAAGAAGTTAGCGCGGCTGTCATCTTGCTTAATATACTTATATGAATAGAGACCGGATAAACAGACGGCTATTGCAACCAAAAGTCCGAAGAACAGCGAGAGCGCGTCTACCTCAATTGCAATGCCTATGGCGTATGAATCAACAGGCGTCCAGTTACCCAACCAATAAGTAATGATATGCCCATCAATCATAACAGGTAAAATAAGCATGCAGAGCATTCCCAAGCTGCCGATAACGCTTATCGCAACAACAATGTTTCTAAGAACTGTGTGTTTTCCTATTAGGGTCACCAAAAAGGCTCCCAAAAAAAGAATCATTATGGCAAGTACGGGAAAATGGTTTAATGTCTCTAGAGGCAATAAATATGAATAACTCATCCGTGCAGCCTCCTAATCTCTCTCGCATCCAGCGTGCCGTACTCACTGTACATCTTGATGCACAGTGCAATCGACATAGCTGTGACACACGCACCGATAACGATGCTTGTAAGTGTAAGAGCCTGGGGTATCGGGTCTACAAAATACATCCCCTTTTGAATTTCGGCTAAGGTATAGACAGGAGCCGTTCCGCCTCTGTTGAAGCCTACGCTCACTATCATAAGGTTTAAGCCATAGTCAACTATGCCCATACCCATAACTATTCTTATTATGTTGTGATTTTGCATCATAACATAAAAGCCAATTGCAAAAAGGAGGATAGAGGCTATATAGTTTACTTGCATCATTTTACTTTCCCTCCTCCTCTGCTTTGAAATCCTTGATAAGCAGACCGATGATTATAAAGAGCAGCAGACTGACGCCTGTGAGCACCTTATAGCCGACGGCCAAATTCATCAAAAAGATTGTTCCGCTCGACCATACAGCTCCGAATTCACCGCTGTGGGCAAAAACATTGCGGCAGAAGTTGAATCCGAAGTATATTCCCAGCAAAGCAAATATTATATAGGCTATCGAGCCTATCATCTCATTTGTGTGAAGTCCATGCGGACAGAAGCTGTCCCTTACTCCCTCAGCTCCGTAAGCCAAGAAAATAAGTACGACCGAAACAGCGACAACAACGCCTCCCTGGAATCCGCCTCCGGGGCTTATATGTCCATGAAAGATAACCGCAAAACCATATACGAGAGCAATAGGCAGCAAGAAATCAGCCATACACCTGACAATCAAATCGTCTTTTCTGTTATTCATCGCCATCCTCCCATCTGGCGCGCGGCTTTCTGAGAATGGCCGCAGTGCCTGATATTGCAATTACAAGAATGAATGCCTCGCCCATTGTGTCGTAACCTCTGAAGTCGAATACGATAGAAGTTACATCGTTAACAGCATTTGTTTCTTTAATGTTTTTCTTAACTATTATGGCTGCCGCACCGTCAGCATCGGAAGTATCGTAATCTTTATCGGGGTTCTGAAGAATCTCGTAAACATCCGTATTGCTGCCGTCATAAGTAATCGGCACATTTTTTTGCATATCGGATACGGAAAAAACACCAAAGGCAATAATGATTATAAGAGCGAGAGCCGAAACCAGTTTTTTCATTTCTCAGCCTCCTCCTTTGTCTTTGCAAGCGCAACAACAAATATAATTGTTGTAAGTACAACTCCTACCGCCACCTCGGCAATAGCGACGTCGGGCGCATGGAGCAGTATGAACTCAAGAGTCATAAAGCTTCCGCATACCCCCAAGGCAATCACTGCCGACAAGGTTCTTTTAAGTGTTGCCGCCATAAGGGCCGACACAACAATTCCTATTACGACAAGAGTATTTAGAATAAACAGTAAATCCATTATTCTTTCTCCTCCCCGTCGCATTTTTCTTCTATTTCAACACTTATCTCTTCTGTTTCATCGGTCTGCACAAAATCATTAACTTCCATTTCTACAGTTTCATTTCCCCTAACCCACGCGGCTTTGGCTATTGCATGAGCGCCTGCGGGATTTTGGATTATGTATATAACTGCAATGAAAAGTATTTTTGCAGATGTTCCTGCGCTCTTTAGTACAAATATCGAGTAGAGCAGACCCGCAATAAGAGCCAAGAACAGCCCCAATGTCGCAATGTTTGTGGAGGACTGCATTCTGCAAAAACAATCCGGCATTCTTAAGAGGCCGACAGTTCCGGCAAAGGCGAAAAATGCACCTAAAAACAGCAGAACATCTAAAACAATTTTAAGTGTCATACTCATAGCGCACCCTCCAAATATTTGGCATAGAGAACCGTGCCAACAAAGCCAAGCATGGCCGTAACCACTGCGACGTCGAGGTATATGCCTCTTCCGCTGTATAAAGCGAATAGCACAAGAGCCACATCGGTGAGTATCTCCATACTGTCTGCGACAACAGCTCTGTCAACAACGCTGGGCCCCTTCGCCAAGCGATAGAAGAGAATCAGAGCTAAAACAATGTAGAAAATAGCGAAATACAGGAGTTCCGGCATTATATTCATTTAAATACCCTCCTTACCCATTTTTCCATTGTACCCTTTATGTCGTCTCCGGCACTCACTCTGTCTTTATCCTCAAAGCTTAAGCAGTGAATATAGTAGTAAGTCTTATTTCCCTCTTCACTCGCTTCTTCCTCTATGTCAACCGTGATTGTGCCGGGAGTAAGCGTAATGGAGTTTGCAAGCATTGCCTTTCCATAGTCCGATTCTAAGTTCACCGGAATCTTCACAATTGCGGGCTTTATCGGAAGCTTAGGATTGAGGGCTCTGAATGCAACATCAAGGTTTGCCTTTATAAGCTCGATGGGGAAAATAATTATTGCGTAGATGAGCATGTTCACAAGCTTTAACGGATTAAAAAGCCAAAAGGGCTTTTCGTGAATGAGGAACCTTGCCGAAAAGAGCGCAACGGCTACTGCAACCAACGCACCGAGAATCAGTTCATCCAAGTTCACACTCCAGGTTATAAGCATCCAGAATGCAAAGCAAAGAATAAATGTTGAGATGAATGCAGCAAAACTTGTTTTCTTTCTTATATTCAAGTTAACACCTCCCCAGGTTTATTTACTTATTGAACTTCCAAAGAATCTATGTAAAACTCTCGCCCTTCAACAATCTTGAATAATCGGCTGGAGCAGGCCGGACACTTGGCGTTTTCGGGTTTACCCTTATATCCACAGTCTTTGCAGTGCATCTTGACTTCTTTTGTTTTTACCGCAAGGGCGGCTCCCTCTGCAATTGTATTTTTTGATGCATATGGGAAGAAATCATGGAGACATGCCGGAATTACTCCGCTTACCTCACCAACCACAAGATTAATCGAAATAACCTTTTTAAAGCCTTTTTCCTTAGACTCTTTGTCTATAATATTGAGAATATTTTGTATTATTGCAAGCTCGTGCATTTATCTGTCTAAGCAGCTGAAGCATGGATCTATGCTCGCTATGATAAGGCCTGCATCTGAAACCGTATTATTGCGGAGCATATACGGTACGGTAGGAGTGTTTCTGAATGAAGGAGCATGAATGCTTACCCTGTGGTTCGTGAGTTGGTTGTTTCCGGCCACGAAATATGTAACTTGGCCCCTTGGCGCTTCATGGCGGGCAAACGATACGCCCTCTTTAATCCTCACCAATTTTTTGCCGACACTATTGATTGATCCCTCAGGAAGATTCTCAATTGCCTGCTTGAGTATTTTCGCACTCTCATAGCATTCCAGAGCTCTGACAACTACTCTGGCAAAAACATCGCACGAATCGACTACCGGCACATTAAACTCGAACTCATCATAGCTTGAGTAGGGGCTGTCGCGTCTGACATCGATATTTACGCCTGATGCTCTTGCATGAGGTCCAATTGCGCCGAGTCTGATGGCATCCTCTGTGGTCAAAACTCCAACACCCTTTGTGCGCATTGCAATTGTCGTATCGTTTAGAACTATATCGACGATTTTATCTAATATCGGCCCAACCTTGGAAAGCTTTTCCATAAAGCTTCTGCGCATATCATCGGATATATCTCTTCTGGAGCCGCCTATGACAACCATAGCATAATTAACTCGGTTGCCGGAAAGCTCCTCTAGCATATCCATTATGAGCTCTCGCACATCCCAAATGTGCATAAACAGGCTGTCGTGTCCTATGATGTGCGCCGCTATGCCGGCCCACAGCAAATGAGAGTGTAGGCGCTCAAGTTCGGCAGTTATGACTCGGATATACTGTCCGCGCCTAGGTACCTCGACCTCGTTTATATTCTCAACTGCCATTGCATAAGTAAGAGCGTGGCAGTGAGAGCAGATTCCGCAAACTCTCTCTACTAAAACCAATGTCTGTACGACATTTCTTTCGGTAGCAAGCTTTTCGATGCCCCTGTGGTTGTAACCGACAAAAACCTCAGCGTCCTTTATCAGCTCGCCCTCAACGATAAGCCTGGCGTGAACAGGCTCTTCAAGCGCCGGATGATAGGGTCCTATAGGGATGATATAGCTCATTCTTCCTCACCTCCTTCTGTAATCATTTCGTCTCTCTTCTCCAGAAGATCTGACAGTGACGAAACAAGGATTTGACCCTTGCCCTGCGTCACTAACATGTTTTCAGGCAAGAAAAGTCTTGCCGATGTATCCAGACCCTCAAATTCAATTCCCAGAAGCTCATGAATCTCGATTTCAGGCCAAGTAGCCGCATCGGAATAAATATCCGATATACTTGGGATCACTGTTTCTCCCACAACATAATACGACTCGACCCACGGATCCACAGCGTACTCATAAGAAATCTGAACTTGGCCGTCAGTCTGAATGAATCCGTGTATCATAGCCAAGCTGATACCTTCGTGACGCATTCTCAAAGCTGTCGGCACCACTTCTTCTTTGCTGATCTGGAACCTTCTGTACTCTTGTGACTGCATTCTTCCACCCCGCTATCTTTTAATGATGTATATTTAATAAATTTGCTCTCAACATATTCTGGGAAGCTGCGCACCGCTTAGTTTCTGCAGTACTCTTCCCCCGCCGATTTTTGTGTGCATAATCAGTCTGCCCGGATATTTTTCCGTAACTTCGCCGATAATTGCAGCATTGCGTCCGCTTGAAAGCTCTTTGAGCTTTTTAAGCGCCTCTTCTGCCACGGTTTCTGAAACAACCGCAACCACCCTGCCCTCACATGCGCAATAAAGAGGATCGAGCCCTAAAATCTCACATGCCGCATTGACCGCTTTGTTAACAGGTATGCTGTCCTCCTTAAGCTCTATTGAGAACTTTGTGTCCTCGATAAACTCGTTTAAGGTCGTTGCAAGTCCTCCTCGAGTCGGATCCCGCATTAGGCGAAGCTCTTTCCCAAAACTAATGAGCCGCTCTGTTATGTCGAAGACTCCCGCACAGTCGGAGAGAATATTTCCCTCAAGCATACCGCTTCGAGCAAGCATAACAGCCGTACCATGGTTACCTATCTCGCCTGAAACAACAACTTTATCTCCGGCTCTTATGTTCTTGGGTGTTAAATCCGTGCATATCGCTTTGCCAACACAGGATGTATTTATATAAATGCCGTCTCCCCTGTTTTTTTCTACAACCTTGGTGTCTCCGGTGACGACTTTTACACCGTTTTTTCTTGCCTCCTCGGCAATTGAGGAAATAATCTTTTCGAGCTTATCAAGCTCGAAGCCTTCTTCTATTATTAATGACAAGCTCATATACTCTGCTTTCCCACCGCTTACGGCAATATCATTAACACTGCCGCATACAGAGAGCTTGCCGATATCGCCTCCCGGGAAAAAAACGGGTGAAACAACAAAGCTGTCTGTTGTAAAAAAACTTTTTCCCCCCGTGCATATGCATGCAGAGTCCAAAAGCGGAGCGGAGCTGTCTTCATATAGCTTGGAAACTATTAAGTTTTCGATTAGCTCTGAGGTTTTCTGACCTCCGCTGCCGTAGTCTAATGTGATAATGCCTTCCATCTGTCTTCCTTAGCCCAGTATACCGCTGTATTTATATTCCGCTGCGCACGCTCCCTCGGAAGAAACCATACAAGGTCCTATCGGTTCTAAGGGTGTGCAATGCTTTGAAAAAAACGGACATTCACGAGGTTCTATTTGTCCTTTTATTACATCGCCGCAACGGCAAGCTGTTTTGAGATTTTTGCCGATTTTAATGCAGAACTTATCTATAGCATCAAATTCCCTGAATTCTTTTCGAATCGAAAATCCGCTCTCTTTTAGTTCTCCCAAGCCTCTCCATAGACTTGTAGATGTATAGAAAACTTCTTCTATTGCCCGCTGAGCGAGTAAATTGCCTTCTTTTTTCACAACGCTTTCATATGCATTTAAAAGCTTCGATTTCTTATTATGTACCATTTCGCTCAATAAGTAAATGGAATAAATTATATTCTCAGGCTCAAACCCGGCTATGACTGACGGGATTTCATAATCTTCTACTAAGAACCGAAATCCGTTCTCTCCTATTACCATACCGACATGACCCGGACAAAGAAATCCGTCTATATTGAAATCATCAGACTCTATGAGGCTTCTAAGGGCAGGCTCAACAAGACGCATCATCGGAAAAACCGAAAAGTTTTTTATATTTCTCTCTTTGGCCGCCTTTATTGCCGCCGCTGTTCCCGGAGCCGTTGTTTCAAATCCGACTCCCAAAAAAACAACTTCTTTATCGAGAAAATTTTCTGCGAGCTTTAATGCATCCATGGCCGAATATACCATTTGGATATTTGCGCCTTCCGCCTTAAGTCTTAGTAAATTTTGTCCTCTTAAGCTTCCCGGAACTTTCAGCATATCGCCGAAGCTGGATATAATGACATTATTTTTTTCTGTGAGCTTAAACACGGCATCCATAATTTCGGGAGGCATTACGCAAACAGGACATCCGGGACCGGAAACCAACTTTATATTTTCGGGCAAAATACTTTTAATGCCGCTCTTGGCTATGGACATTGTATGCGTACCGCAGACTTCCATAATCCTGATTTTTTCTCCGCTATATGAACTTAGTTTGGCTACAAGCTCATCCGCACGCATCTTTGTACTCTTTCCACTCCTTTATATTTTGCTTTGCATCTTCCTCGCTCATTCGCTCAACCGCAAAGCCGGCGTGAACCATAAGGTATTCGCCTATTTTAGGATTTTTAATGAAATCAAGAGCTATTTCACGGCTAATGCCGTCGTATTCTCCGACTCCCGTCTTTCCGTTTATTTTTACAAGTTTAAGTGGTACTGCCAGACACATATCTTGACCTTCCTATCATTATTTGCCCAAGCGAGATGCCTTCATCGTTGGTGGAAACTCTTCTGTGAGTGAAAACTTTGAATCCCATACTCTTGAGCTTTTGAGGCAGGCGTTCCATTAAATAAAAGTTTTGAAATACGCCGCCGGATAATACTACCCTATCTACTCCGATATTCTTTTTAGCATACTCAAGCTGCTCGGAGGCAAACTCAATACAAGTATTTATAAATTTGGATGCTATAAGTGAGTTTCTCACTTTATTCTTTTTGTCTTCGGCTATATTGCGAACAAGCGGTCTCCAGTCGAAACGCAGAATGCCTTCGTCATCATAAAAATCAACTTGATAAATTTCCTTGCTGTCCTCTGCCGCAGCCTCTAAAAGAACGGCTCCCTGCCCCTCGTATGAGGCCTCACGCTTAATATCCAATATAGCCGCAACACCGTCGAAGAGTCTTCCCATACCGCTGCTATCGAAGCAGTTTACTTTGTTTTTAAGCATGGTTTTTACCGCTTTAAAATCCTGTGCTACTATAAAGTCTTCGGGTTCTAAGCCCGAATCCATTAGAAGATGTGCCCCCACTCTCCACGCGGACTTTATAGCCTTGTCCCCGCCCGCCAGAAGAACTTCTCTGATACTTCCGACCCTTTTAAATGACCCATAGTCGCCTATAAGCAACTCTCCGCCCCAGATTTTACCGTCTTCTCCGTATCCGCTTCCGTCCCAGATAAGGCCAAGCACCGCTTCGTTGAGCTTATTATCTGCCATACATGAGGCAAGATGAGCATGATGGTGCTGAACTTGAATTAGTTTAAGTTTCTCTGTCTTTGCTCTACCTTTAGCATAAGCCGAAGAGAGATAGTCGGGATGAAAGTCCGAGACAATGAGCTTTGGGTATATTTCAAACAATTTTTCAAAGTGCGCAACTTGACTTTCGTAGGTTTGCAGAGTTTCTATGTTTTTTAAGTCGCCTATATGCTGGCTCAAAAAAATATGTTTATTTTTAGCGAGGGCAAAGGATGCTTTTTGCTCTGCCCCACAGGCTAAGATATCGACTTCGCTCTTTTCGAAAAGAATCGGATATGGGGCATATCCTCTGGATCTTCTGAAAAAATACTCTTCACCGTTATGTACCGCCAAAAGAGAATCATCACACCTTGTAACAATATCTCTGTTGTTCAGCAGATAATAGTCGGCTATTCCCTCAAGACCTCTTAACGCCTCGTCATTGTCTTTAATTATCGGCCTGTCACTTATGTTGGCGCTTGTCATAATTAGGGCATCTATATTCTTTTGAAAAAGAAGAAAGTGCAAGGGCGTGTATGGAAGCATTATTCCGAGATATTTATTCTCGCTTATATATTTAAATGAGTTCTCATCATGTTTTTTAAGAAGAACTATCGGTCTTCTTGATGAGCATAAAATTCGAGCTTCAGCTTCATCTATATCGCAGAAGCTTTTTGCCGTTTCAAGGCTCTTACACATAAGGGCAAAGGGTTTTTCTTCGCGCTGTTTTCTCTTTCTGAGTTCTTTAGCGCACTCTTCCGTCGGCAGAGCCGCAAGATGTATTCCCCCATATCCCTTTATTGCAACTATCTTGCCTGAAATCAGCTCCTCACGGGCAAGCCCGATTGCTTCTCCGTATATCTCCTTTCCCTCGGAATCTGTAAAAAAAAGCCTTGGGCCACATACATCACAGCAGTTTGGCTGAGCATGATACCTTCTGCTCTCTATATCTTCAAACTCTGTGCCGCAATCTGAGCACATCGGGAAGCTGTTCATTGAAGTGTTTTTCCTGTCGTAAGGAATCTCTTTAATAATCGTAAATCTCGGCCCGCAGTTGGTACAATTTATGAAAGGATACTCATATCGTCTGTCGTTGGGATTGAAGAGTTCTTTAATGCAATCTTCGCAGGTGCATATGTCCGGCGATACAAGAGCATCTATGCTTTCCTTCTTTTGGCTTTCTATTATTTTAAAGCCTTCAATATTTGGGGGTACCGGAACATCTTCGATATAAATATCTTCTATAAAGGCCAAAGCAGGAGGATTGTTTTTTAATCTGTCTAAAAAAGTTGAGATAGCAGGCTCTTCCCCGACGAGCAAAAGCTCTGCGCCTAAACTTGAATTCCTGACCCAACCGCAGAGGGAAAGCTTTTTGACAAGCTTATGAATAAAAGGCCTCATGCCAACCCCTTGCACAATACCGCTTATCTCAATTTTCTTTGCGACTATATTTATATCCATTATTTGCCTATTCTAATACTTTTGTTATTATCTATTTAAGAATTATATGAAATACCCCTACTATTGTCAATAATTCAGACATATTGTAGTAATATTAACCGGAATAAAAAAGACCTCCCTATGTTTGTTTAAAGTTTAACACTTATTGCCTTATTAATCAATAAGAGAGTAAAAATAAATCAAATTTTCTATTTTTGTCGTGTAACGAAGTAATTTATTGAATTGAAAGAATATGTATGATACCATCATATTAAATTAATAGAAAGAATGGTGTAGCAAATGAGTTCAAAGGTATATTTTACAGACATGAGAACCGAAGTCCGCCGCAGTCTGCTTTCGAAGCTTAAGAGCCTGATGAAGGCTTCGGGATTTGAATCCATTGATTTTAATGATAAATTCGTAGCCGTTAAAACACACTTTGGCGAGCCCGGCAACATGGCTTTTTTAAGACCCAACTGGGCGAAAGTCGTTTGCGACTATGTAAAAGAGCTGGGTGGAAAGCCGTTTTTGACTGATTGCAATACTCTGTATGTCGGCGGCAGAAAGAATGCTCTGGAGCATTTGGAGAGCGCTTATACGAATGGTTACAATCCCTTTCAAACCGGTGTTCATACCATCATAGCCGATGGGCTCAAAGGCACCGATGAGGCATATGTTCCACTTCATAACACTGAGTTTGTTAAGGAAGCAAAAATCGGTAGAGCTCTGGCAGATGCCGACATAATAATTTCGCTCAGTCATTTCAAAGGCCATGAAAGCACAGGCTTTGGAGGCGCCTTGAAAAATATCGGTATGGGCGGCGGTTCAAGAGCCGGAAAAATGGAAATGCACAGTCAAGGCAAACCTTCTGTCGATCAAAAAAAGTGCATCGGCTGTGGCGCATGCATCAGATCCTGCGCTCATGATGCCCCGAAAATCAGCAACGGCAAATGTACAATTTGCCATGACCTCTGTGTCGGGTGCGGACGCTGTATCGGAGAATGTCCTAAAGATGCTATCATGGTTCCCTTTGATGAGGCAAAAGATATACTAAATAAAAAAATAGCTGAGTATGCTTTAGCAGTGGTAAAGGATAAGCCTCACTATCACATATCACTTGCTATCGATATATCTCCCCATTGCGACTGTCACTCTGAAAATGATTTGGCCATTGTTCCGAACATCGGTATGTTCGCATCCTTCGACCCCGTGGCCATAGATGTCGCAGCAGCTGATGCCGTTAATGCAGAAGACCCCTTAAGGGGAAGTATGCTGGCTGACTTACACGCCTCGGGAGAGTGTGAGTGCTGTAATGACCATTTTAAAACAATCAGCCCGAAGACAAACTGGAGATCGGCAGTTATACATGGCGAAAAAATCGGCTTGGGCTCTCGAGAGTACGAGCTTATCAAACTCTAGTTAATAATCCGCCAAACGCAAATTTAAGCAGGCTTTTCGGCATTTATTTTATATATTTATTTTACATTTACCCTTGACAAGTGTTATTTTGCCTGTTAGAATTCAATTTGCGTTTGGCGGCGTAGCTCAGCTGGCTAGAGCATTCGGTTCATACCCGGAGTGTCACTGGTTCAAGTCCAGT
>CAYFQE010000002.1:0-44663 GCA_964345235.1 uncultured Oscillospiraceae bacterium
ACAAGGCGTTTTAGCACTAACAAAAAAACAAAATAAACCATAGAGGCAGCAGTTTCCCAGATGACAAAATAGAATGGTACACTTTAAAGGGCAACAACATATTTGATATGAGTGCTTGGTCTGAAGGGCGAAATTAAAAAAATCTTTTGCGCCTAATGTTTATATTATTTATTATTTGCTATACACCAAATTTTCTATTATTTAATTATAATTTTTGTTCTAAATTATCTTTACATCTGGAAATGACAGAATTATTTCCCTAGGATATTAACTATGCGTAACACATTTGGAATTTTAGCTCTGGACTTGGATGACACTTTGCTGAACAATAAAAAAGAGATTTCGCAACGAAATCTTAATTCTTTAATGGCGGCGGAAGCCGCAGGCTATGCTGTTGTTCCTGCAACCGGTCGCTTTTTTGACGGTATGCCAAGTTGCGTAAGAAATCTGCCTATGCTCAGATACGCCATAACTTGCAACGGCGCAGAGCTTTTAGACATCGATACCCAAAAAGTGTTATATCGGGCGGAAATTCCTTGGCAGCGAGCAATTGCTCTGATGGAATACCTCGACAATTTTGACCTTATTTATGACTGCTACATGGACGGTTTTGGCCGTATGACTGAAGCCATGAAGCTGAAAATCGACGAGATTGTATCTGACCATGTTTACAGCCGTAAAATGCTTCATGAACTTCGCCTGCCGGTACCTGAGCTTAAGAGTTACTTGCAACAAGAGAAAAGAGATGTGCAAAAGGTGCAGTTTTTCACCCGTGAGCCAAGTCTCACTTTTGAAATTCTGAAAGATTTCCCAAGATTGTTTCCTGATTTTCAAATTTCCAGCGCTATCCCCGGCAATGTGGAATTGAACGCCCTTGATGCCACTAAGGGCAAGGCCATGCTATTTCTGGCAGATTATCTGGGTGTTGAGAGAGCGCAAACCTATGCTTTCGGCGACGGACTAAACGACATTTCTATGCTTAAAGATGCCGGCACAGGCGTTGCGATGGCTAACGCCTCCGAAACGGTAAAGGCTACAGCTGACACCGTAACCGGACATTGTGACGAAGACGGTGTGGCAGAATATATTGAGAAATTTCTTTTGGTGTAACTCACAAGCTTGGAAAGCATGGATAATGTAATAAAGCTAAATCTGAGAGCAAGTTATGAGATTATTTTAAAATTTATTTGCTTTTTCTTTACCTATATGCTAATATGTCGTAGTCAAACGGCCGGGTGTGGCGCAGATGGTAGCGCGCTTGAATGGGGTTCAAGAGGCCGCTGGTTCAAATCCAGTCACTCGGACCAAAAGAAATATCCGTAAAGCCAGGTATATCAATGGTTTTGCGGATATTTTTATTTTTGTTTAGCTTTTATTTAGGGTACGGTTAGTTAAGAGTTAGTAATCAATTATAGCGCTTTTAGAAATTTTGTAAAAAAAGCAATTTCGTTCACGCTAACTTGCTATTAACCTCAGTGTTTGATACTATTTTATCAACCATATTTGTACCTATACCTCTATCTAAACTATAGATCCCCCAAAGAAACAGCTCTATTTTATACCGTTTTTGTTTTCTGAGTTTAAGCTTTAACTAAGTAAAATATATGGAGAGAACATGAAGAATAAAAATCGATTACCCATACCGGGTCAAAGAATATATCGGTCTTCTATTGCAGTGGCATTTTGCCTGCTTATATATGTGCTTCGAGGTTATGAGGGAATCCCTATGTTCTCTGCGTTTGCCGCACTGCAATGCATGCAGCCTTATACCAAAGACATGAAACTTGTCGCCCGCAAGCGCATACTTGGCACTTTAATTGGCGCATTTTGGGGTCTCTTTCAGCTGTTATTCGAGATTGAACTTATTCGTATAGGAATACTTGATGAAGGGCTACACTATGTAATTGTGCCACTGATGCTTATCCCTCTTCTTTATTCGACAACACTGCTTAAGGTACAGGAAACGGCATATTTTTCTAGCATTGTGTTTCTTTCCATAACAATTAATCACTTCACACCGGATTCTAATCCTTATCTTTTTGCATTCAACCGCTTATTAGATACTGTCATTGGCGTGGTGGTCGCTTCTGTTGTCAACCGTCTTCACCTTCCCCGTCGTAAAAACACCGATACCCTTTATGTATCGAGTCTTGGGCACGGTCTGCTGGACAGTAATAGCCGGCTTTCCGCTTTTTCTTTAGTTGAGCTAAACCGCTTGATGGACGATGGTGCGAAATTTACGATTTCTACCGATCAGACACCGGCAAGGGTTAGAGAGTTGCTGCCCGGTGTGCGACTGCGTTACCCGATTATCACTATGGATGGGGCAGCGCTTTATGATGTGAACAGCCTGGAATATATCCGTACAATCCCAATGGATAACAAAAACTCCGAAAGAATTATGCGTTGGCTGAGAGAAAATGATGTTCCGTTTTTCACCAACACTATTGAGCAAAATCTCCTCATAATCCGCTATGCTGAGCTGGAAAACAAAGGAATGCAGCAGCTTTTCGAGAAAAAACGAAACTCTCCATACCGCAATTTTATAAAAAGCGCCTCAGATACTTATCATCATGTTGTCTATCTTTCTGTTCTGGAGACGCACGAGCGGATTGCGACTATTTACGAAAACCTTATGAATCAGACTTGGATTGGAGAACATCGAGTCGTAAAAACCATTTCAGACTATGAGGGTTATTCATTCCTTAAGATTTATGATGCATCCTGCACACAAGAAGCAATGCTCTTTGAGCTGGAGAAACTTATGGGGACTAAAGAAACGGTCATATTGGGAGATATTTCGAGGAATTTTGATGTTTCGATAGAAAAAACTGACCGAGATCTTTTGGTCAAAGAACTGAAACGCCATTTCGAACCCGTTGATTTTCGTTGTTGGAAAACCGTTTTTCGTTGGTAAAATATTCAGGTCATTTTGATTTATTTCAGCCGATATTTTACTTAGATTTTAGGTTATTTTGCTCTTTATCTCGTTTACCGATTTTTATTTGCAATATCAAAATTAATATGATATAATTATAATTTACATTATTTTATTTGGGAGTTAATCATTAAATGGAACTTTTTAAACTTTGTATAGTAGTATTTTTAGGTCGCGTCTTCGACATGTCGCTGTGCACGATAAGAACGATTCTCTCTGTTAGAGAAAAGAGTCTGCTTGCAGCAATAATCGGACTTGTCGAGTCATTTATTTGGTTCACTGTCGTAAGACAGGCTCTGTCGTCTTCTATTTCCGGTTGGGAGATTGCTCTTGTCTACGGTTCCGGATTTGCAGCCGGCACATATTTAGGAGGTTTGATTACAAGGAAGTTTTTAGTATTTGACCTTTATATTCAAATTGTCACCTCCAACCGAAACGACAAGCTTGTCCACGCTCTTCGCGGAGAAGGCTTTGCAGTTACCGTTATAAACGTAAATTCCTCTGAATTTGGAGATGAGAAATATATGATTTTCTCTAAAATCAAGAGTAAAAACCTGAAGGCCTTTAAAGCGCTTATCCATAGCTTTGATGAGCATGCCTTCATAATGGTTCAAGATACGAAATATGTCTTCAACGGATACGACAGAAGATAAATCTAAATATTCTATGCTGACGGGCCGCAGTTTGCGGCCCGTTAATTTTTAGATAACTTTAAAGTTTGTTGCATTAGCTGTCAAGACACTATATAATAATTTTACATGAAAGAGGTGAAATTATCCGCTATGGACAAAAGAATTATTGAAAACTTCACTATGCTTTTTGATTTCTATGAGCTCACAATGGGCAACGGATATTTTAATTGCGAATATAGGGACAAGATTACTTACTTTGATTTATTCTTTAGAACTGTTCCCGACAACGGCGGATTCGCAATAGCCGCCGGACTTGAGCAAGTTATCAACTACATTGAAACTCTAAAATTTTCGAATGAAGATATTGAGTACCTTCGTTCAAGAAAGCTCTTTAGCGAGGACTTCTTAGAATATCTGAAAAATTTTAAGTTTACCGGAGATATATGGGCTGTGCCCGAGGGCACACCCGTCTTCCCAAGAGAGCCGATTTTGACTGTGAGAGCTCCGGCAATAGAGGCCCAGTTTATTGAAACTTTCCTGCTTCTTACGATAAATCATCAATCGCTCATTGCTACCAAGGCAAACAGAATAGTGCGGGCGGCAAACGGCAAAGCCATCATGGAGTTCGGCTCTAGAAGAGCTCACGGTACAGATGCCGCCATACTCGGAGCGAGAGCCGCATATATAGGCGGCTGCCACGGCACGGCATGTACAATCTCCGACATGCTTTACGGCGTTCCCGCTGTCGGCACAATGGCTCATTCTTGGGTTCAAATGTTCCCCACTCAGCTTGAAGCCTTTAAGACCTACTGCGAGATTTATCCTAACGACACTGTTTTACTTGTTGACACCTACGACACCTTGAAAAGCGGTGTTCCCGATGCCATTAGGGCCTTTAACGAAGTTTTAAAGCCGAGAGGTATTACAAAATGCGGCATAAGGCTCGACTCCGGCGATATTGCGTATCTTTCTAAAAAGGCGAGAGAAATGCTTGATGATGCCGGCTGGACCGAGTGCAGGATAAGCTGCTCAAACTCTTTAGATGAGCATATTATCTTGGATTTATTGAGACAGGGCGCTAAAGTCGATTCCTTCGGAGTCGGCGAAAGGCTTATAACTGCAAAATCCTCGCCTGTATTCGATGGAGTTTATAAGCTAACAGCCATTGAAGATGAGGGTGGAAATGTTATTCCCAAGATAAAGATCAGTGAAAATGTCGGCAAAGTGACCAACCCTCATTACAAGAGGCTATACCGCTTCTACGGCAATGAGCGCGGCATGGCTGAGGCCGACTATATTACAATTTACGATGAAATAGTGGACGACACAAAGCCCCTTGTTATAAGAGACCCGGATGCGCCATGGAAAGAAAAAGAAATGCGTGATTTCACTGCCGTAGAGCTCCAGGTACCGATTTATTCCAACGGCGAGCTTGTTTATAAGCTTCCGACTTTAGATGAAATTCGTTCGTACTGCAGAGATCAGATAAACACACTCTGGCCTGAAGTTTTGAGATTCGACAACCCTCACCAATACTATGTTGACCTTTCCGATACCCTGCTAGAGCTTAAGATGAACATGCTCAGGAACAAAGATGAAGGACGCTAATACAAGACGAGAAAAAATATTATCGCACCTCAAGAGCGCAGGTTCTGCCGTAAACGGCACTCAGCTTGCCGGTCTTTTCGAGGTAAGTCGCCAAGTGATAGTCGGCGATATTGCGCTGCTTCGCGCTTCGGGCAAAGAAATACTCTCAACTCCCCAAGGCTACATATTCGGCTCGAAAACGGGAGGTCTTCTCAAAAAAATAGTTTGTATTCACAACACCGAAAGCATAGAAGACGAACTCAACACTATTGTTGACAACGGCTGTGAAGTTATTGATGTCATAATAGAGCACGCCGTATACGGAGAACTGAGCGGCAAGCTTGAAATTGCCAGCCGCTATGATGTTAAAAGCTTTGTGCATGCTCTTAGTGTTGAAAACGCCCCTCCTCTTTCCCTGCTCACAGGTGGTGTTCATATTCACACGCTACGCTGTCCAGATGAGGAGTCGTTCTCCAGAGTGCTTAATCAGCTTGAGAAAAAAGGCTATATTTATTCAGACAAAGATTGACAGATATTATACAAAACTTGATTTTTTGAACTCAATAGGCTACTATGACATTACAGCTGTAAAGACACTGTAATGTCATTTTTTATCGGAGTGTGGAATATGGAAAAAGTCAAAGCATTTTTGAAGAGAAAGAACATAGAAATTTCCCTTAAACGATATGGTATCGATGCGCTCGGAGCCATGGCTCAGGGGCTTTTCTGCTCTCTTCTTATAGGTACCATACTTAACACGCTTGGAAGTCAGTTTAACATAGGCTTTTTACAGAAAGTGATTTTCGAATTTGGAGGCAAAGGCTACAACATCGGAGGCGCTTCGATGCTTATGGTAGGTCCTACTATGGCTGTGGCTATTGGCTACGCTCTTAAGGCTCCGGGAATGGTTCTTTTCTCACTTGTTCCCGTCGGATTTGTCACAAACACCCTTGGCGGCGCCGGCGGACCTTTAGCCGTCTTGTTCACCGCTCTTGTCGCCAGCGAGTTCGGCAAGGTAGTTTCTAAGGAGACGAAAGTGGATATACTCGTCACTCCTCTTGTAACTATTTTATCCGGCGTCCTTCTGGCTCTGCTCATTGCAAAGCCGGTAGGCGATGCAGCCAACTGGGTTGGCGGAATAATTATGTGGGCTACGGAACAAAAGCCTTTTATTATGGGAATACTTGTTTCTGTAATTGTCGGCATTGCTCTCACTTTACCAATCTCTTCCGCCGCAATCTGCGCCGCTTTGGGCCTTACGGGTCTAGCAGGAGGCGCCGCCTTGGCAGGTTGTTGCGCCAACATGATGGGTTTTGCTGTTATGAGTTATAGGGAAAACGGATTTAACGGCCTAATCTCGCAAGGTCTGGGTACTTCGATGCTGCAAATGGGAAATATTGTCAAAAATCCGAAGATATGGATTCCCGCAATTTTGACAAGTGCTATAACAGGCCCCATAGCGACATGCGTCTTCAAGCTCCAAATGAACGGTGCCGCAGTAAACTCGGGTATGGGAACTTGCGGAATGTGCGGCCCTATAGGAGTTTGGTCAGGTTGGTACTCCCCCAGTGAAGTCGCTGTACTCAACGGCGCTGTCCCGATTACTCCGACCGCCTTTGACTGGATTGGTTTAATTCTGATTTCTTTTGTACTTCCTTCTGTTATCTGCTGGCTTTTCGGACTCTTTTTCAGAAAAATATCCTGGATAAAAGATGGGGACCTCACGCTCAGCTAATACATATAGAATACATTTTAATCACGCGGTTTTTGCCGCGTGATTTTTTGTGCTCTTTAAGCCGGAGTTAAAAGTATCATTTCGATTAAAATTTTTGTTTTACATAATATATTATGTTTAAACTGTAACTAATTGTATTTCTGGTTTAATTGTATTTTTCAAATATTAATATTAAAATTAGATTATTAATTTATATTATGTAAATGGAGTCTTTAAAGGAGGTAAAGCATGAAAAAATCCTTTGCCGCAATGTTGCTTTTTGTCTTTGTTCTACTGTGTTATATCAGCGTATCAAACCCCGTAGGCGCTTTTGAAGAAGTAAGCTACGATGCAGTCAGTAGCGAAACACTGCCTGCCGACTTTCAGCGCAACAGCGGCGCATACTCTGTGCTCGCCTCCGGCCAAATCGGAGGCAGGGTGCTCCAATCATATTCCGACTGCGCTCCCGGCACCGTTGTAAACTTCGTAATTAAGCCTATGCCCGGATATGAGCCGGTTTCGATATGTGTAATAAGCAGTAGCGGAGACCTTTTGGAAGTTCTTTACGAAGACGGGCAATACAGCTTTGTGATGCCCGACAGCCAAGTCTTTGTTGATGTTAACTTCCAACTAATTAGAGGCTGATTTGACTATCGAGTCAACTTGATTTGTGCTCCGGTTTCAATCTATAAAAGCAGTGCGTCATTTTGTCGCACTGCTTTTTGCTTTTTTTGTTGACAACAGGTGTTTATTGCGTTAATATAACTCCGGCAAAGCTTTAAGTGCGATTCAGAGAGGTCGACAAGTTTGCATTAATACATCGGAATATAAATTTTCACTTGAAAATTTTGTTTTTCTGCTTTCTTGTCTTGCCTTGCGGCAAGCATTTTTTTTGGAGGAAATATGTCTATAAGAGTATTTAATTCTAAAATATATGAAAACGGAGTTTTTAAATCGGCTGAAAAACTTGAGATAAAAGCTTTAAATGCAGATATTGAATATACAAATTGCCTCGTTATTCCCGGTCTTGCGGATGTTCATGTACATTTGCGAGAACCGGGTTATTCATATAAGGAAACAATAAAAAGCGGAACACTTGCCGGAGCATACGGAGGTTATACGGCGCTGTGCTCGATGCCCAACTTAATTCCCTGCCCCGACTGCGTGGAAAACTTAAAAATTCAAACGGATATTATAGAAAAAGATGCCTGCATATCGGTATTGCCCTATGGCAGTATAAGCGTTGGCAGAGAGGGCAAAGAGCTTTCAGATATTGCCGGGTTGGCGCCTTTGGTTGTTGCTTTCTCCGATGACGGTTCGGGCACCGAGAGCGATTCGCTGATGCGGGAAGCTTTTTTGGAAGCTAAAAAGTTCGGCAAGATAGTGGCTTCGCACTGCGAGGACCTCAAGTATCTTAAAAAGGGCGGATGTGTTCATGAAGGAAGATTTTCAGAGGCAACCGGCTTAGTCGGAATATCTTCGGAAAGCGAGTTTAAACAGCTTGAGAGGGACATAGCGCTTCTGAGAGAGACGGGCGCTTCTTATCATGTATGCCATGTTTCGACCAAAGAAAGCGTTGCTATGATAAGAGAAGCCAAAAAAGAAGGCCTCGACATAAGCGCCGAAGTTACTCCGCACCATCTTCTTTTAAGCGAGGACGATTTGGAAGATTGCGGCCGTTTCAAGATGAATCCGCCTCTTAGAGCTAAAGAGGACAGAGATTCTCTCATCGAGGGACTCTGTGACGGAACTTTGGATATTATCGCAACCGACCATGCGCCGCACAGCCTTGGTGAAAAGAGCATGGGTTTAAAAGACAGCCTTATGGGAATTGTGGGCTTGGAAACCGCCTTTCCCCTCCTGTTCACCGAGCTTTGTTTGAAAGGGATTATTAACCTTGAAAAACTGGTTGAGCTCATGTGCATAAACCCCCGGAAACGCTTTAAAATAAAAGAGAATCCCGGCCTTTGCATAATAGACCCCGCCGCACAATACAAAATCGACCCTCTTGAGTTTAAATCGCTTGGAAAGAGCATGCCCTTTGAAGGAAGGCTTGTTTCGGGAAAAATTCTTGCAACCCTTAATCATAAAGGAGAGGCCGTATGCCTAAGAGAACAGATTTAAAAAAGATACTCATCATAGGTTCGGGTCCCATTGTCATCGGGCAAGGGGCGGAATTTGACTATGCGGGAACTCAGGCCTGCCTCGCCATAAAGGAAGAGGGCTATGAGCTGGTGCTGGTAAACTCGAACCCGGCCACAATAATGACCGACACAAACATGGCAGACAAGGTATATATGGAACCCCTTACGCTGGAGTATCTTGCAAAGATTCTTCGTTACGAAAGACCCGACGGAATTATCGCAGGTCTGGGCGGCCAGACGGCCTTAAATTTGGCTATGCAGCTTGAGGATAAAGGCGTACTTAGAGAGTGCCAAACTGAACTGCTCGGCACTTCTTCCGAGAGCATAAAAAGAGCCGAGGACAGAGAGAAATTTAAGGCTCTCTGTCAAAAAATCGGGGAGCCCGTAATTCCTTCCGAAATAAGCTATGATATAGAACATGCCAAAGAGGCGGCAGGGCGCATAGGATATCCCGTGGTTTTAAGGCCCGCTTTCACTCTGGGCGGCACGGGCGGCGGCTTCGCTGAATCGGAGGAAGAGCTTGTTGAGCTTTGCGAAAACGCCTTCGCTCTCTCCCCCATCAATCAGGTTTTGGTTGAAAAGAGCGTTAGAGGTTGTGTTGAAATCGAGTTTGAGGTAGTGCGCGACTCGAGCGGCAAATGCATAACCATATGCGGAATGGAAAACATAGATCCCGTCGGAGTCCACACGGGCGACTCGATTGTTGTGGCTCCGATAATCACCCTTTCGGAAGAGGACAAGAGAAGACTAAACGAGAGCTCCATAAAAATACTGAAAGAGCTCTCGATAGCAGGCGGCTGCAACGTGCAGTTTGCCTTTGACCCTGTATCTCACGATTATTATCTTATAGAGATAAACCCCAGAGTATCCAGATCTTCCGCTCTTGCATCCAAGGCCACCGCTTATCCTATTGCCAGAGTGAGCGCCAAGATTGCCATAGGAATGAATTTGGATGAGATTGAGATTGGCCCGGGTTTGGCTTCGGAAGAGCCCCAACCCGATTATATTATCAGCAAGCTGCCTCGCTTCCCATTCGACAAGTTTGAAAATGCCGCAACAACACTGGGAACTCAGATGAAGGCCACCGGTGAGGTTATGGGAATCGGTATGAACTTTGCCGAGAGTTTTCTCAAAGGGCTGCGTTCTTTGGAGATTGGCATATATCATATACACATGGCAAAGTTCGACTCTTTCACCGATTCAGAACTCTTTGACTATATTGCCGAATTTAACTATGACAATATATACGCAATAGCCGAGCTCTTTCGCCGTGGCGCCGAAGCTGAAAAAATTCAGGAGATAAGCAAAATCTCACTTTTCTTCCTCAATGCTATAAAGGAAATTACGGAGCTTGAGGCTGTACTTTCTAAAAACGCGGGAAATATAGAGCTTTTAACTCAGGCTAAAAAACTCGGCTTTTCGGATAAAGCAATCGCGCACTTTTGGAATACCAATGAGGTCGAAATTTTTAAACTCAGAAAAGAAAACAAAATTTTCCCCGAGTTTAAAATGGTAAACTCGAAAAACAGCAGCTCTTACATTCCCTATTTTTTCTCCACATATAATGCGGCGGGCGATTCCGTTTCAGACTCGAAAGACAAAATAATCGTTTTGGGCTCGGGTCCCATAAGAATCGGCCAAGGCGTGGAGTTTGACTATTCCAGCGTTCACGCCATAAGTACGATAAGACGCTCGGGCCGGGAAGCGATTATTATAAACAACAACCCCGAAACGGTTTCGACAGACTACAACATGGCCGACAAGCTCTATTTTGAGCCCCTTACAACCGAGGATGTTATGAACATCGTTTTGTTTGAAAATCCCGACGGGGTGATTGCGAGCTTGGGCGGACAGACCGCCATAAATCTTGCCGATTCGATTATGCGACGCGGGGTTAAACTTATAGGTACGGACTGCGACGCCATTGAAATTTCGGAAAACAGAGAAAGCTTTGAAAAACTGCTTGCAGACCTCGGCATTCCCCATCCTCAAGGCAAGGCTGTATTAAATATTCAGGACGGCATTGACATTGCAGACGAGGTCGGTTTCCCCGTTCTGGTGCGTCCCAGCTTCGTTTTAGGCGGCAGAGCGATGCAGATTGTTGCAAACGAAGAGCAGCTCAGGCACTATCTGAGCGGCGCCTTCAAAATTGACTCGGAAAAACCCGTTTTGGTCGACAAGTACATCTACGGCAAAGAGGTTGAGCTGGATGCGGTCTGCGATGGAACAGATGTTTTTGTGCCGGGAATTATGGAGCTTGTCGAGCGTACGGGCGTACACAGCGGCGACTCTATAAGCGTTTATCCCCCGTTCAGCATCTCGGACAGCGTCAAGGGCAAAATTCTCAGTTACACCAAAAAACTCGCCCTGGCAAGCGGAATTATCGGACTTTGCAACATCCAATACATTGTTGACAAAGACGAAAATGTCTATGTAATCGAAATTAATCCGCGCTCCTCGAGAACAGTTCCTTTTCTCTCTAAAGCAACGGGGTTTAGTTTGGCAGACATCGCCACGGAAATCATACTCGGCAAAAGTCTTAAGGAGCAGGGCATATTCTCAATCTACCCCGATGAGAAAAAGCGCTTCTATGTGAAAGTTCCTGTTTTCTCTTCGAACAAAATAAGAGGCTTGGATGCTTATCTTTCCCCCGAAATGAAATCTACGGGCGAGGCAATAGGCTATGACGATAAGCTCAACCGCGCTCTCTATAAGGCTCTTCAGGCCTCGGGAATGAAGCTGCAAAACTACGGCACGGTTCTGGCAACTATTGCCGATTCCAACAAGGAAGAGGCTCTCCCGCTCATTAGGCGTTTTTACAACTTGGGCTTCAACATTGTAGCCACAAGGGGCACGGCCGAGTTTTTGAAAAAAAACGGCATAAGAACCAGAATCCTCAGGAAAATAAGCGAGGGAAGCTCGGAAATTCCCGAAGCTATAAGACAGGGGCACATTGCCTACATAATAAACACGGGCAGCTATTCTTCAGTGCACAAGACAAACGACGGCAGAGAGATAAGAAAGCTTGCCACCGAACACAACGCCAACCTATTCACGGCTCTCGACACCGTGAAAGTGCTCCTCGATGTGCTTGAGGAGACCACACTTTGCATTAGTACTATCGATGAATAAGAAAGATTTGATTGTAAAACAAAATACTGAGCTTTCTCCCGATATTTTCGAGCTTTGCTTTGAGGGCGATTTTCAGGGAATTTTGCCCGGAAACTTTATAAGCTTAGGACTTAAGGAACATTTTTTGAGAAGACCCTTTTCAATTGCAGACTACAATGAAAGCGAGCTTAGAGCGGTTTACAGACTTGTCGGAAAAGGCACCGAGATATTGAGCAGACTTAAACCGGGCGACAGCGTGGATGCGCTCTACCCCTTGGGAAACGGCTTTACGCTCTGTGATAAGCATGAACGACCTCTCCTTATTGCAGGAGGGCTCGGTCTCACCCCCCTGTTTTTGTTGCTTAAAGAACTTGTTAAAAGAGGCGCAGCTCCGAAAATAGTTATCGGGCTCAGAAGCTTTGAAGACGCCTTTTACATTGACCGTATAAAAAACGAGCTGGGCATTGAGCCGATAATTTTTACCGAGGACGGAAGCCTGGGCAGAGCCGGACTTGTTACCGAGATTCTTGGTGAACTTGAGTTCGGCCGGATATACTCATGCGGACCCGAGCCCATGCTTAAACAGATTAAAATACTGTCTAATGTTCCCGCAGAGTTTAGTTTGGAGGCCCGCATGGGATGCGCCGTGGGCGCCTGCATGTGCTGTGCCGTAAAAACCGTGTCGGGCCCGAAGAAAGTTTGTAAAGACGGCCCTGTTTTTTCGGCCGATGAGCTTATATTTCCTTTAAGCGGAGGTGTGTCATGAGCATTAACATGAAATACAGCACCGAGATAAGCTTGCTCGGAGAAACACTGAGCAACCCCGTAATTCCGGCATCGGGCTGTTTTGCTTTCGGCGAGGAATATTCCGAGCTTTATGACCTTAATATACTGGGAAGCATAGCTCTTAAAGGCACAACAAAGGACGAGCGTTTCGGAAACCCCACGCCCAGAATTGCAGAGGCCTCATCGGGTGTTATAAACGCCGTCGGGCTTCAAAACCCCGGATATGAAAAGGTTATTTTCGAAGAAATTCCCAAATTAAGAAAGCATTTTAAAAAGAAATTTATTCCCAATATCTGCGGTTTTTCCGAGGACGAGTATTTAATTTTAGCAGAAGCCTTTTCTAAGCTGCCTGATGCTCTGTTTTTAGAGATAAACATCAGCTGTCCCAATGTCCACGGAGGCGGGCTTTGTTTTGGCACGGATCCTAAAAGCGCTTATTCTCTTACCAAGGCAATAAAGGCCGTATCTGAAAAACCCATTTTCATGAAGCTGAGTCCGAATGTGAGGGACATAAGCGAAATTGCCCTTGCCTGTGAGGAGGGCGGTGCAGATGGAGTTTCTTTGGTGAACACATTTTCGGCAATGAGCATAGACTTAAACAGCAGAAGACCTCTGCTCGCAAATATTACGGGCGGTCTTTCGGGCCCTGCTATCTTTCCCATTGCCCTTAAAATGGTGTATCAGGTTTATGAGGCAGTGAAAATCCCCATCATCGGCATAGGAGGAATAAGTTCAGCCGAGGATGTGCTTAAAATGCTCCTTGCAGGCGCTGCGGCTGTTCAGGTCGGAGCTTATAATCTGAGAAATCCCTACGCTTGTAAGGAAATTATTGAAGAACTCCCGACAGCTATGGAAAAATACGGTATAAACAGTCTAAGTGATATTATTGGAGGTGCGCACATTGGCTCGTGATTTGATTATTGCATGTGACTTTAAGAGTAAAGAAGAAACATTTTATTTTTTGGAAAAATTCGGAGAACTGAGGCCTTTTGTTAAAATCGGTATGGAGCTCTTTTATTCGGAGGGGCCTGATATAGTGAGAGAGCTCAAGGCTAGAGGACACAAAGTTTTTCTTGACCTAAAGCTCTGCGATATCCCCAACACCGTAGGCTCTGCCACGAAAGCCCTTAAAGAACTCGAAGTTGACCTGTGTAATGTTCACGCCTTCGGCGGCTTGGAGATGATGAAAGCCGCAGCAAAAAGCTTCGGCGCAGACGACAAGACCAAGCTTATAGCCGTTACAGTCCTGACATCTCTCAGCGAAAAAGAGCTTAGCGATGAAATGCTGGTTAAAGGCAAATTGGATGATATTATATTGAGTTATGCCGAAAACGCTCGCAAGGCAGGACTTCACGGTGTTGTCTGCTCTCCGCTTGAAGCAAAAAAAATTCATGAGCTCTGCGGAGAAGATTTTATTACCGTGACTCCAGGAATACGCGATGCAGACTCTGCCTCAGACGACCAGAAAAGAAAGGCAAGCCCCGCTGAGGCAAGGGTGCTCGGTTCCGACTACATAGTTGTCGGCAGGCCGATAACAAGGTCGGAAAACCCCAAAGAGAAATACATAAGTATGTACACGGAATTTATGGGAAAGAGCCCTGAGGTTTCGTCTGCAGACGAGGTTGCGAGGGGACTTCTTAAAATAGGCGCTGTTTTCCTTAAGCCCGACGACCCCTTTACCTGGGCCAGCGGAATAAAGAGCCCTATATACTGCGACAACAGACTGATACTCTCGGAGCCCGTGGTCCGTGAGCTGGTGGAATCGGAACTTGCTAAGATAATACATACTAAATATCCCGACTGCGAGAGTTTGATGGGCACTTCTACAGCCGGAATAGCACACGCCGCCATAATTGCCCAAAAGCTCGGACTTCCGATGGGCTATGTACGAGCCTCGAAAAAGGACCACGGCAGAGAAAATCTTATTGAGGGAAAGCTGGAAGTCGGGCAAAAGGTTGTTATAGTTGAGGACCTCATATCCACCGGCGGAAGCGTTATTAATGTGCTTGACACGCTCAGAGAGGCCGGCGCCGAGGTTTTGGGTATTGTCAGCATATTCACCTACGGAATGAAAAAGGCTTCCGATAGGCTAAAAGATGCCGATATTGAAAACACCAGCCTTTCAAACTTTGAGAGCGTGTGCGCCGTCGCCGCTCTGGACGGTATTATTAAGGAAGATGATATTGAAAGGCTCAGAAAGTTTATTGAAAACCCGAATGACGAGGGGTGGATGAAAAAATGAAGCACCTTATTGATATTTTAGATCTCTCTACCCAGGAGATTGAAGAGCTTATTTCAAAAAGTCTTGACATCATGGAAAAACCCGACAATTACAGAGAGAAGTGCAAATATAAAAAACTCGCCTCACTTTTCTTTGAACCCTCCACCCGAACCAGGCTCTCTTTTGAGGCGGCTATGCTGGATTTGGGCGGCTATGTACTCGGTTTTTCGGAGGCAAACTCAAGTTCCTCGGCAAAGGGCGAAAGTGTTTCGGATACGGTTGCCGTCGTGAGCAACTATGCCGACATTATCGCCATGAGACATCCCAAAGAGGGCGCACCCTTGGTCGCTTCCTTCCATACGAGTGTTCCCATAATAAATGCCGGTGACGGCGGACACTTCCACCCGACACAGACGCTCACTGACCTGCTTACAATTAGACTTGAGCAAGGCAGACTCTCGAATCTGAAGGTAGGTCTTTGCGGAGACCTCAAGTTCGGCAGAACCGTGCACTCGCTAATCGGAGCGCTTTCTCGATATGAGAACATTGAATTCTATCTTATTTCTCCCGAAGAGCTCAAGCTTCCCAGCTATGTGAAGGATGAACATATTAAAAAGAAAAATATCCCCTATCATCAAAACACATCTATAGAGGAAGTTATAGGCGAGCTTGATATTTTATACATGACGAGAGTCCAGCGAGAGCGCTTCTTTAACGAAGAGGACTATCTCAGGCTTAAGGACTTCTATATACTCACCCCCGAAAAGCTGACAAAATCTAAAGATAGCCTATCAATAATGCACCCCCTGCCGAGAGTCAATGAGATTTCAACCAAAATTGACTCGGATCCCAGAGCTGCCTACTTTAGGCAGGCGGCAAACGGCAAGTTTATTCGCATGGCGCTTATATTAAAGCTCCTCGGCATTGAATAGGAGGATATTATGTACATTGATTCCATACAAAACGGCATAGTCTTGGATCACATTAAAGCCGGCAAGGCTATGATTATATACAACACTCTTGAGCTGGATAAGCTCGACTGTACCGTCGCCATTTTGAAGAGAGTGCCCAGCAAACGCATGGGCAAGAAGGACATAATTAAAATTGATACCAACTTGGACTTTAACTACGACTCCCTCGCCTATATAAGCCCCAATATAACAGTTAACATAATAAGAGATGGAAAGCTGATTGAAAAGAAGCATATAAAGTTGCCTGAAATTCTTGTAGATGTTTTAAAGTGCAAAAACCCTAGGTGCATTTGTTCTACCGAACAGGAAATACAGCATATATTCTGGCTCTCTGACCCTGAGGAGGGCATGTACAGGTGCAGATACTGCGACACAAAATATAGTTGACATAATATTTATATCGTTTTTAAAAGGTCGGCGCTTTAAGCGCCGACCTAAAAATTTTATTTAACTTTTATTTGCCTCAGTGAGAGTGCTTTTCTCTCGGGGTTTTAACCTGCGCCTGAGCTGCTGCGAGGCGAGCTATGGGCACTCTAAAAGGACTGCAGGAGACATAGTCAAGACCGACTCTGTGGCAGAACTCCACAGAACTGGGCTCTCCGCCGTGCTCTCCGCAAATGCCGAGGTGCAGATCGGGATTTGTGGCTCTGCCGAGTTTGCATGAGAGCTCTACAAGCTTGCCGACTCCGACTTGGTCGAGTCTCTCGAACGGGTCGTTATCTAAAATTTGCTTGTCGTAGTACGAAGGCAGGAACTTGGCGGCATCATCTCTTGAGAATCCGAAGGTCATTTGAGTTAGGTCATTTGTGCCGAAGGAGAAAAACTCAGCGTCCTTTGCAATCTCATCGGACAGGAGCGCAGCTCTCGGTATCTCAATCATGGTGCCGACCAGATAGTTAAGCTTTGAGCCTCTTTCTTCCTTGACTTTTTCAGCTGTCTCTCTGACTATCTTCGAGACATACTCAAGCTCCTTGAGCTCACAGGTCAGCGGAATCATGATTTCGGGAACTATGTTGTAGCCTTCTTTTTCGCTTACATTGATGGCAGCTTCAATTATTGCCCTTGTCTGCATCTCTGCTATCTCGGGATACTTTACGGGGAGTCTGCATCCGCGGAAGCCCATCATGGGGTTGGCTTCGTGCAGAGCTCTGATTGTACCCTTGAGATATTCTACGCTTATGTTCATGTCCTCGGCCAGCTTGACGATATCCTCTTCCTCGGTGGGCAGGAACTCATGCAGAGGCGGGTCTAAAAGTCTTATGGTTACGGGAAGCTCCTTCATAGCTTCGAATATACCCTCGAAGTCTTTGCGCTGCATGGGCAGAAGCTTTCCGAGAGCTGTTCTTCTCTGCTCTACTTTATCGGAAAGTATCATTTCACGCATTGCGGGGATTCTGTCCACCTCGAAGAACATGTGCTCTGTACGGGTGAGGCCTATTCCTTCCGCTCCGAGCTCTATGGCCTTTCTGGCATCGCGCGGAGTATCGGCATTTGTACGCACTTTGAGAGCTCTGACTTCGTCTGCCCAAGCCATTACCGTGGCAAAATCTCCGGAAACTTTCGCATCTACCAGAGGAAGCGCTCCCACATAAACTCTGCCGCTTGAGCCGTCAAGACTGATTACTTCGCCCTCTTTGACTTTGACATCTCCAACTGTAAAGAATTTTTCTTTTTCGTTGATGCGGATATCTCCACAGCCTGCGACACAACACTTGCCCATACCTCTGGCAACAACGGCTGCGTGAGATGTTCTGCCGCCTGTTGATGTGAGTATACCCTGAGCTGCTACCATGCCCTCAATGTCATCGGGGTTGGTTTCGTTTCTAACAAGAAGAACCGGTCCGTTTACAGCGGCAATCTTTGCCTCTCTGGCTGTGAAATAAACTCCGCCGACTGCGGCGCCGGGAGAAGCCGCCAAACCGGAGGCAATCGCCTTGTTGCTCTTAAGGGCATTTTCATCAAAACCGGGGTGCAACAATGCATCGAGCTGGTTCGGCTCTATCTTCAATAGCGCCTCTTCCTTGGTGCAGACGCCTTCTTTGACCAAATCGGCAGCTATTTTGAGAGCCGCTTGTGCCGTGCGCTTACCGTTTCTGGTCTGCAGCATGAAGAGCTTGCCTCTTTCTATGGTGAACTCCATATCCTGAACATCCTTGTAGTGAAGCTCAAGCTTCTTGGCCACCGCCCTGAATTCTTCATACGCCTCATGATTTGTCTCTTTCATGTGCTCGATAGGCTCGGGAGTACGAATACCGGCAACAACATCTTCGCCCTGAGCATTCATGAGGTACTCGCCGTAGAGCTCGTCTGTGCCGTCTGCAGGGTTGCGCGAGAAAGCGACGCCTGTTCCGCAGTCGTCTCCCATGTTTCCGAAAACCATCATCTGAACATTGACGGCCGTTCCCCAACTTGAGGGAATGTCGTTTAGGCGGCGGTAAATTATTGCTCTTTCGTTCATCCAGGAGCCGAATACCGCACGGATAGCGGCCATGAGCTGAATCTTGGGATCCTGAGGGAATTCTTCTCCGCTGATTTCTTTATATAGCGCCTTGAAGCGCTCTGTAAGCTCTACCATGGCCGCGGCGTCAAGATCCGTATCGGACTTGGCACCGACTTTTTCCTTGAGCTCATCCATTACCTCTTCATACTTCTGTCTGTCCTGACCCATTGCGACATTTGCAAACATGTTGATGAAGCGTCTGTAGCTGTCGTATGCCCATCTGGCATTTCCGCTTTGCTCGGCAACACTCTTGCATACTATGTCGTTCATTCCGAGGTTTAAGATTGTGTCCATCATACCCGGCATGGATGCGCGGGCGCCGGAGCGCACGGAAACCAAGAGTGGGTTCTCGGCATCGCCAAAGCGTTTGCCGACGAGCTCTTCCAGCTTTTTGATGTATTCAAAAATTTCGCTCTCAATCTCGGGGGCTATGCGCTCTCCGTCTTCATAGAACCTTGTGCAGGCTTCTGTTGTAACCGTAAACCCCTGAGGGACGGGCATTCCGATATTTGTCATTTCCGCAAGGTTTGCTCCCTTGCCGCCGAGGAGGTTGCGCATATCAGCTCGGCCTTCCGAAAACATATAGACATATTTTTTACTCATATCTCTTTCCTTTCAAACTGTGGTATTCGCTGTATTAACGACTTTTCTCATTGTAATCGACCTAAATTGCGTTACTAATTATATGCTTTTTACATCTGTTTTTCAAGCATATTCACTGCTTTGTACAAATATTCTGTGAAGCAACCTGTTTCTTGCAAAAAGCGGGTGCAGATAAAGAAATAGCGCCTAAAAAGGCGCTATTATCTCTCTTTTATTTTATATATTTCATTTGAAAGTCTTGCGTATGAGTCGGGAGAAACAGTTTCGGCTCTCTGCCCCGGGTCCAACCCCACCGCATTCAAAACATCTTTGAGCTGTTCTTTGTTGAGTTTCAGCTCCCCTGCACTCATGGAGTTCAGTAAGGTCTTTCTTCTTTGAGAAAACGCAGAGCGATATGTTGCCCTAAAAAGTTCCGGATCTTTAAGTTCTACTGTAAAGCTTTTTCTGGGGGTAAGCTTAATGACCGCCGAATCCACCTTTGGCATAGGCATGAAATCTTCGCTTCCAAGCTCGAAAAGTTTTTCAGTCTCGCAGAAATAATTTACAAATACTGAAAAAGCGCCGAAGTTGCGGCCGCCCTCGCGGGCGCATATTCTCTCTGCCGTTTCCTTTTGAAGCATAAGCGTAATCTCGGAAAAGAGTTTTGACTCTATGAGTTTAACAATCATCGGGCTTGTGATATTGTATGGGAGATTTGCGCAGAAAAGAATTTTTTCAAACTCCCCCGCCTTTAAAGCAAGCTCCCTAAAATCTACTTTCAAAGCATCGGCTTCTATAATCTCTATGTTATCTCTACCTGTGAGAGTCTCGTTTAAAAGCGGTATGAGTCTTTTATCGAGCTCTATACTGATAAGTTTTGAAGCCCTTAGGGACAGCTCATAGCTGAGACAGCCAACCCCGGGGCCCACCTCGAAAACAAGACTCTTTGAATCGGCACCCGAGAGCTCGGCTATTCTTTCGGGAATGAGCGGATTTATAATAAAATTTTGTCCCAGAGACTTCGAAAATTTAAAGCCGTATTTAGAAAGTATTGTTTTTAAAAACTCGGGATTGGTAAGCCTTTTATTCACATCCATATTTCTTTAGAAAAAGCGCTTCGCTTCTTATCGCGTCCTTCATTGGAATCGATTTCAATCACGCCGAGATAACTAAAGCCATGGCGCTCTATGCTCTTTAGCATTGGTTTGTTCTTGGCATGTGTATCGACAAACAAAAACTTTTTCCCGGCGCCGGCAGCCAATCTCTCCGCCTCTGTAAAGGCTCTTTGCGCGAAAGCTCTGCCTCTAAACTTCATATCAACCATAACTCTGTGTATGGCGGCGGTTTTTCCTTTCATTTCTTCGGGAATAAATTCCCGATACTCTTTCTCGTCCTCTAAAATCAAGGTGAAATATGCAATAATATTAGCTTCGGATTCGAACAAGTATCCCCTTCCCAAATCTATGTCAGTTTTGATTAAACCCACATGCAGTTCTTTATTCTGCCACTGGTCCACACCCATTTCTTTAAGTCCGTTGGCGCAGCGGTCACGGATAGCTATGAGCTCATTGATATCTTTAATTTCGGCTTTTCTAAACTTAATATCTTCGGCAAACACTTGAACTCACCTCACATTTTTATTGTACACAAGCCTTTGATCCGATTCATCCTCGCCTTTAATAACACCTATGCTGTAATAACCCAAATCGGATATCAGCTCTCTTAAAAAAACATCGTTCTCTCTCGTAAGAATGAGCATTTCATTTTTTGCCATGCCTAAAGCCAGCTCCTCGGCAAACTGAATCATCTCGAGGGCATAATTTTCGATTCTGAACTCAGCTTGAAGTATTATGTGGCTTATCACGGCGCATATATCTCTTATGGGTGCAATAACCCCATCGTAAAACTCAATTTCGAAAAACTCTTTTTCTCCCATGCCGAGATAGCCTATATCGAGTAGCTCCGTTTGAAATATCCAGCCTCTGCCGGCCTTAAGCTCGTTCTCTAAACTTTGAATAAACTCGTAGTCAACTTTTTCGCCTATGGCCTCCGCAGTATCGAGACAGAGATTTTCTATATACGGCAAATCGTCGGCGCTTGCAGGCCTGAAGTCTGTTTTTTCCTCGTTTTTAAGCTCTTCGTTCTTTAAAAGAAGCAAGTCATCGTCGCTGAGCGTTCTGTCATCCAAAAGATCGGGTCTTTTTCTGCGTGTTCTTAGCAGCTGTTCGCGTCTGCGCCAAATCTCTATCTCTCTGTGATTTCCCGATAGCAAAACCGAAGGAACTTTCATACCTTCCCAAACATAGGGTCTGGTATATTGAGGATACTCCAAGAGTCCGTCCCAATGACTCTCGCTGACAAAGCAGTCGTCCTCTCGCAGAACTCCCGGAACCATTCGCAAAACCGCATCTGCCACAGCCATAGCGGCAATTTCTCCGCCACTTATCACGAAATCGCCCAAGCTTATCTCTTCGTCCACACAGAGCTCTATAAAACGCTCGTCTACGCCCTCATAGTGGCCGCAAATCAAAATAAGCTGCTCATAGTCTTTTACAAGTCTTTTTGCGACCTCTTGGTTAAACACCTCTCCCTGCGGACTTAAATATATCACCCTTCTTTTTCTATCGGGATTTGCGGCAATAACGCTGTCTAAGCAGGATTTGAGCGGCTGAGCATTCATAATCAGTCCCAGGCCGCCTCCATACGGATAATCATCCACCTGCTTTTGCTTGTTTTCGGTAAAATCTCTTATCTGAACGCTGTTTACAACTATCTTCCCGGCTTTCTGAGCCCTGCCTATTATGCTTGAGTTCATCATGGCAGACACTGCTTCGGGAAAGAGAGTTAATATATCTACTCTATACGCTTCTCTCATTAAGCTACATTCCTTCAATCAAACGAACCTTTATAAGTCCTTTTTCGGCATCTGTCTCTATTATAAATTCGGGATTTTGCGGGATAAGGCGTTCTCTTTCTCCTTTTACAACATAAATAATACCGGCAGGTGTATCTATAAACTCGACCAATCTGCCTATATTGCCCTCTTTTTCGTCTACTACTTCTGCACCGAGTATATCCTGAAGAAAATACCGGCCTTTGGGAAGCTGTGCGTCTTCTCTCGAAATGTAAACCGCCTTATTTCTGAACTCCTCAGCGCTTTCTCTGTCATTGACGGCGCTGAGTTTTACAAGAAGTCTGCCCTTATGCTCTCGGCTTTCCTCGACATCATAAGGTTTATTGTCTATATAAAATTTTTTAAATTTCTTTATAAAATCAAGGGAATCGGCCTCGGATTCGAGCTTAATCTCGCCTCTGACGCCGTGGGTCCCGACTATTCTCGCAATTCTGATATACTTTTCCATTAATAAAAAAAAGCAATTTTGGGGGGCATTATACGCCCCCTAAAATCAGTCCATAATATCCACAGAGACTCTTTTTCTTTTTTTTCTGGCCACAGACTTCATGAGAGTTCTTATCTCTTTGGCTATTCTGCCGTGACGGCCTATGACCTTACCCATATCGGAATCGGCAACTCTAACCTCAAAGACTATATCGCCGCCGTTTCCCTTGCGCTCTGTAATCGACACCTCGTCGGGATTATCGACAAGATTCTTAACAATATACGTAAGAAGTTCCTTCATTATTAAGCCTCTGCTTTCTTGATAAGAGCTCTGACTGTGTCTGTGGGCTGTGCGCCCTGGGAAACCCAGTACTTCGCACGCTCCAGATCAACTCTGAGCTTGTCGTTGTTCTCTGCTGAAGGATCATAAATTCCGATCTCTTCAATAACCTTGCCGTTGCGTGCGGTGCGGGAATCTGCAACAACTATTCTATAAAAGGGCATTTTCTTTGCACCTACTCTTTTAAGCCTGATTTTTACCATTTTTTCACCTCCGTTTTCTTATACTTCTATCTAGAAACCGGGAAATCCGCTCATTCCCGGGAATCCGCCCATTTTTCCGAGCTTCTTGCGTTTAATGCCCGGCGCTGTCATACTCCTTATCATTTTGTTCATCATCTCATACTGCTTCAAGAGCCTGTTGAGATCCGTTACATTCGTTCCGCTACCCGCCGCTATTCTCTTTTTGCGTGAACTGCCGAGTATGTTCGGGTTTTCGCGCTCCTTGGGAGTCATCGAAAGAATGATGGCCTCTGTCTTTTTCATAATGTCCTCATCGGGCTTTACTCCTTTAAGCCCGCTCATTCCGGGAATCATTGCCGCTATGTCTTCAAGCGAACCCATGCTTCTCAGCTGTACAAGCTGGTCATAGTAGTCGGCCAATGTGAACTTGTGTTTTTTTAGTTTCTCGGCCAGCTCCGTCGCCTTTTTCTCGTCGAAGCTCTTCTCAGCCTTTTCTATGAGAGAAAGCACATCGCCCATTCCCAAGATTCTGCTCGCCATTCTGTCGGGATAGAAGGGCTCAAGCTTGTCCATCTTTTCGCCGGTTCCCGTAAATTTGATTGGCTTTCCCGTCATAGCCGTGACTGAAAGTGCGGCTCCGCCTCTGGCATCGCCGTCTAATTTACTTAGAAGCAGGCCCGTAATATCGAGCTTTTCATCGAAGCTTTGGGCAACATTTACCGCATCCTGACCCGTCATGGCATCGACAACAAGCATGATTTCCGAGGGTTTTATGGCATCTTTTATGCTTATAAGCTCCTGCATCAGCTCTTCGTCGATGTGCAGTCGGCCGGCTGTATCTACTATTACCAAATCGTTGCCGAATTTTTTGGCGTGAGCTATGCCCGCCTCGGCTATCTGCACCGGGTTGCCTTTTCCTTGCTCGAACACGGGAATTTCCGTGTCTTTGCCGAGTTTAATAAGCTGGTCTATTGCCGCAGGTCTGTAGACATCGCAGGCGACAAGGAGCGGTCTTTTGCCGAGTTTTTTTTGGTTTAAAGCGAGCTTTGCGGCATTCGTTGTTTTACCGGCGCCCTGCAAGCCGACCATCATGACAACACTGGGACTCTTGGATGATAGATTTAATTTTTTGTTCTCGCTTCCCATGAGAGCTGTGAGCTCGTCGTTGACTATCTTAATTAACATCTGCGCCGGAGAAAGACTCTCGAGCACTTCTCGATTTTTCGCTTTTTCGGAGATGCGTTTGACGAAATCTTTAACCAGCTTGAAGTTGACATCGGCCTCCAGAAGAGCGAGCCTCACATCGCGCATAGCCTCGTTTATGTCCATCTCCGTAAGCCTTCCCTTGCCCTTGAGCTTTCGGAAGGTTGTTTCAAGTTTATCGGACAGGCTTTCAAATGCCATTTATATCTCCTTTATGTTCCACTTGAGGTCGATAGCTGACATGCTCTTCAGCCGCTCGACACTCTTTCTTATTATCTCCCCCGACGCTTCTTTGTCGTCTAAATTCATCTCATCCAGTTCTCGTCCGATACCGGCCAGCTCGTCGGCCAATTTTTCCATAAGGCCTATAAACCCAAGCTTCCGCTCCGCCTCTGATAATGTGTTTTCCGCCCTTCCCAAAGCATCCCAGACACCTTGGCGGGAAAAACCGACCTTCTCGGCAATTTCAGCAAGGCTGAAGTCTTCGTTGTAGTACAGATCGTAATATTCTCTCTGTCTCTCGGAGAGCAGGCCTGAATAAAAATCGAAAAGCCTGGCTTTTTCGACAATATCCATCTTAGGCGCCCTCCCCTCATTAAAGTTCTGTCAAGCCCGATGTTTTACATCTTTGCAATTATACGGGTTCGAACTATCTCTGTCAAGCTTTTTCTTTTACAACAGAAATATTTTTTTGATGTTTTATCTCTCCCTTTTATGTTATACTAAACAAGGTATTTCAGGAGGCAATTATGGAGATTAAAAAACTTGAATTAGGCCCCGGTATAAGGCTGACAGCCGTGAGCTCCGATAAGTTTAAATCCTCCAGATTCTCCGTCTCGCTTCTCTCCGCTTTGGACTCAGAGACGGTGAATGCCCATGCCCTAATTCCGAGGGTGTTGCTGCGAGGCAGCAAATTTCATAGAAATTTGACGGAGATTAGTCGATACTCTGATGAACTTTTCGGTTTGAGCATTTCTTCACTTAACCGCAAATACGGAGAAAAACACAGCGTTGGACTTACGGCTTCTTTTACCGATGCGAAATACCTACCCGAAGGCTATGTCGGCAAGATAATTGACTTTCTGTTTGAGCTGCTTTTACAGCCCGCCACCAAGGGAGGCCTCTTTCTTCCGGAATATGTTGAGAGCGAAAAAGCAAAGCACATAGAGGCGTTAAAGTCCATAAAAAACAACAAAGAGCTTTTGGCTCATTTCAGTTTTTTAAGTTCGATGTTTCAAAATGAGGCTTACGCTATAAACCACAACGGAGATATCGAAGGCTGTGAAAAGCTCAACTACATCTCACTTTCAAAGGCGTATAAAAAACTTTTGACATTTGCAAAAGTTGAGCTCTTCTACTGCGGCTCTTTGAGCTTAAATGATCTCATGCTTCGTCTTATGATGCCTTTGGCTGGACTCCCGAGAGCAAAGCGGATAGATGTTCCGGAGACAAATGTGCTGTATGCCCCGCCGCAAGACGAGGTAAATATATGTGTCGAGAAAGCTGATACAACTCAGGGCATACTTTATTTGGGCTTTAGGATCGGAGAAGTTTTTAAACATGCGGACCTCGCCTCGCTTAGAGTGTTTAATACCTTCTTCGGAAGCTCGATAAGCTCAAGGCTTTTTAAAAACATACGCGAAAAGCTCTCGCTCTGCTATGAGGTCTACTCGAGCTACGACCGCTTTAAGGGAAGCTTTTATATATTTGCAGGCATTGACTTTGACAAGTTTGAGCTTGCCGAAAAAGCAATTTTAGCGGAAATTCAAGCTGTGGCTGAAGGCGATTTCAGCGATGAGGAACTCAGCATGGCTAAGAATGTGGCCTACACCGACTACATCTCGGTGCAAGACTCCCCCATTGACTTGGAAAAATTTTCCCTTGGCATGAATTTAAGCGGCAAGAGCGCAGAGCCGAATGAGCTTGCCGCCGCCTGCATGGAGGTGAGGCGCGAGGACATTGTAAGCATTGCCAAAAGTTTGCATCTCGATACCGTTTATTTTATGACTTCGGAGGAAGATAAGTGACTGAACTCTGCAAGATAAAAAACACTGTCGATGAGAATATAAGCTCTGTGAAGTTGGACAACGGGCTTACTGTTATCCTTGTTAAAAAAGAGGGTTTCGGTTCGTATTTTGCCGAGCTTGCGGTAAACTTCGGCGGCTCCGTTTTAAATTATAAGATAGGTGATGAAAACTACAGCGTACCCGAGGGTACAGCTCACTTTTTGGAACATCAGCTCTTCACCGGCGAGTACGGCTCCTGTGACGAGGCCTTTTCGGAGTTGGGCGCTTCTCCCAACGCCTTTACATCTCCAAGCATGACAGCCTATCACTTTGAGTGCAGCCGGAATTTTTATGAAAATCTTGCAATACTCATTGATTTTGTGAGCAAGCCATACTTTACCCCCGATTCGATTGAAAAAGAGAGAGGGATAATCTCCCAGGAAATAAGCATGTCACAAAACAGGCCCTCCTACAGGCTTTACAATAATTTCCTATCTACTCTTTTTGAAAAACACGAGATAAGCGTACCTGTGTTGGGCACGGTTCAGAGCATCTCCGAAATTGATGCCGAGCTTTTGTACAGGGTGCACTCTCATTTCTACATTCCCTCAAACATGCTCCTTACCGTTTGCGGTGATGCAGATATTGAGAAAATTGTTGAGGTAGTTAAAAAAGCTGAACTTCCATGCGGAATACAGATATCCCAAGCTGTTTTTTCTGCCGAGAACAGCTTAAAACCTTTAAGATACAAAAGTTCCGAGAGCGCCGATGTTTCGGCTACACAGCTCCTCTTTGGCGGTAAATTTAAAGAAATAAGCCCGGAAGAAGCACACCGCTTTGAGTATGCCTCTTTTTTGGGATTAAACGCAGTCTTCGGACCCACCTCTGATTTTTACTATGAAAGCTACAACTCCGAGCTTTTTCGCGGCTCTTTGGCGCTTTCTATTGACACGGGAATATTATCGGCTCCCTATCTGATCTGCGCTTGTGAAAGCCAGAAATCCGAAGAGTTAGTCGCAAATTTTTTAAAAGAACTTGAGCGTGTAAAATCAGCGGGCGTTAAAGAGGAGGACTTCAGACGGTGCCTGAATGCGCTCTTCGGAAGAGAGCTTCGCTCGCTTGATTCCTTCTCTGATTTGAGCTATGCTCTCGGCTCGGACTTCTTCAAAGGGCTCAATTATCTCGATAGCTTTGAGTTTTTCGATAAAATAAATATTTCGGATATCAATGATTTCTTCAAACTTATTGAACCCGAAAACCTGTGTATAGCACAGTTAAATCCTAAGGAATGAGGCAAATATATGGAAACAATGATTCGTGACGCCGCAATAAGCTTTCCGTTTTTAGGCGACTTTGTAATTAACCCGCCCGCAAGCTTCACACTTTTCGGCAGAGAGTTTTATTTTTACGGAGTTATAGTAGCTGTCGCCGTGCTCGCCGCAATAAGTTTTGCCGCAAGAAGGGCTCCCCGATTCGGCTTAAAGGCTGACGAGCTTTATGATCTTTTTCTGTGGATTATTCCCATCGGTATAATAGGATGCAGGATTTATTTTGTGGCCTGCAGTTGGAACTACTACAGACATCACCTTGATGAGATTATTAAAATCTGGAACGGCGGAATAGCCATGTACGGAGGAATAATCTTCGGCTGCCTTACAGCTTTGGTCTGGGCGAGAATTAAAAAAATACCGGCCGGCGCCATTTTCGACATTATAGGCTGCGCAATGCCTTTGGGCGCCTCTATAGGCCGCTGGTCAAACTTTATAAACCGTGAAGCCTTTGGCTATGAAACCGACTTTTTCCTGCGCATGGGACTTACAAAACCCTCGGGGGAAACAATCTTCGTCCACCCCACATTTCTATATGAAAGTGTTTGGATGCTTATCGGCTTTGTTTTACTGTATTTTTGGATTAACAAGGGCAAAAGGCGTTATGACGGTCAGGCTTTCCTAATTTACATAGGTTGGTACGGCGCTGCCAGAGCGGTTATTGAAAGCTTTAGGACGGACAGTCTCTATCTCTTCGGCAGCGGCATAAGAGCCTCTCAACTTGTGGGAATACTCTCTGTAGTTGCGGCTCTGGTTTTGCTTTTTATTAACTCTAAAAAAGAGCACAAGCCCATGTATGTAGATATTGTCAATGCGGAGAAAACAGCTCCGATATCTGAAGAAGAAACTATTCAATAAATATAAAAACAGGAGGCAAAAACAATGGCATTGGATCCCGAAATAAAAGACAAACTGAGCTCCAGCCTAAGCGGTTTGGGAGAAGTGGCAAAGGAACTTTTTAGCTACGCCGGCAGCAAGGTTAAGGAAGTCGGAATTGAGGCTGAGAAAAAAGCCAGAAACATCGGCAGAATCACAAGGCTTAACTCAGAGAGAACAGACGCCGAAAACAAACTCATGAAAGACTACGCCGAGCTTGGTAGGTATTTTTATGAGCAGAACGAGAACAACATCCCCAGTGAGTATGCCGCATTCTTCGACCAGATAAGGCTTTCTGCCGAGCGCTTGGAGAATGTGAGCCGTGAGCTTGCAAAACAGGACGACAGCTCAGAGGAAGCTCATATTAATTTTGATGCTGAAATGAGCTTCGAGCAAAGAATCCACGAGATTGAGAAGGAAATGGCGGCGAGAAGCGGAGTGGAATCGGGCGAGTCGGACACGCCTGACACAGAGAACTGATAAGTAAAAAACAAAAAGTCGTGCGAGATTTTCGCACGACTTTGGAATATTCTGAATTATGAATTTTGAAAAGTATATGAAAAGAGCCCTTGAGCTCGCGGCGGAAGCTTTTCTTCAGGACGAGGTTCCGGTTGGTTGCGTAATTGCTGACTCTCAGGGGAACATTGTCGGTGAAGGTAAAAATCAAAGAGAAAATCTCTCCGATGCCACTGCGCACGCCGAGATTGTGGCAATTAGGGAAGCTTCAAAAAAACTTGGCAGAATTATTTTGGACGACTGCACAATCTTTGTGACACTAGAGCCCTGCCCAATGTGCGTCGGAGCTATAATCAATTCGCGCATTGGCAGAGTTGTCTACGGCGCAAAAGAGCCTAAAAGCGGAGCATGCAGCTCTGTGATTAATCTGTTTGAGGAGCGCTTTGGTCATAAGCCCGAAATTTACTCGGGAATTTTAGCAGAGAGTTCTTCCGAACTTCTTGTGCGCTTTTTTAAAGACAAGCGTTAGGCCTTGAGACTCCCGTCGCTGTTGAAGAGCGGCAGCTTTTGCAGATAGGTAATATCTTCGCGATTTTGTGCATCTCCCTCGGCTAAAACCGCCATTTTGGCGACAACCTTGCCTCCGCAACGGTGTACCAGTTCCTCCATCGCCGAAAGCGATTCGCCGGTTGATATTACATCATCGACTATTATCATTCTCTTACCCTCAATAAGCTTTGCATCTTCCGTATCAAGTACCAGTTTTTGTATGTGCATTGTGGTTATTGATCGGACTTCAACCTCGAAAATGCCCTGCATATATGCCTTAGCGCCCTTTCTGGCAACAAAATATCTCTCTCCGCCCCTCTGTCTTGCCATCTCATAGACGAGGGGGATTGCTTTTGCCTCGGGAGCGATTAAATAGTCGTATTCAGGAGCTTTTTTAAGAAGCTCTTTTGCGGCATGCTCGGTGAGCTCCACATCTCCGAACATGACAAATGCTCCGATATAGAGGTCATTGCTGACTTTGCAGAGAGGCAGATCTCTTTTTAAGCCCGCTATATCTATTGTGTAATGCATAAAATCCTCCAGTATAAACTTATTAATACGGAATAATTATACCCCCACACACTTAAGTGTCAAGAATCCGAGCAAGAATTATATTTAATTCCGGTTTTTTCTTAGTCGATTGTGCACAAATAGCAGAGAGAAATTTTTAAATTTATGCACGGATATTTTGAAATTGAATTTTTTAGTCAATTTTACGGATAATTATTCTTGATTATTCATTTTTCCTGGTGTAGACTAATCAGCAATTCATCATTTTATCTGTTTAGCTCTTTAAATCGCCAAATGGACAAGATGAAATATATTAAAGGAGAGAAGATTATGCAAGACAAACGCGGTTCTTGGGGAAGTACTTTCGGATTTTTGATGGCAGCAATCGGCTCAGCCGTCGGTCTTGGAAACATTTGGGGCTTTCCCTACAAAATGGGCAAAGGAGGGGGTTTTGCTTTTCTCCTGATTTACATCTTGTGCGTTCTTTTTATCGGCTTCGGCGTAATGCTCGGCGAGCTTGCGCTCGGTCGTAAGACAGGCAGCTCTGCGGTTGGTACATATGAATATTTTTCAAAGAAACACAAGTGGGTAGGATATCTCGGAGTTATATCTGCATTTGTAATCCTTGCATTCTACAGTGTTTTGGGCGGTCTAGTCTTGAGATATATGGTGGGTTTCATGCTCCAAATACTTGGTCTCGACGGATTTTCAGGTCAGGGTCTCGGATTTTTCGGTACTTTTCTTTATGACTACGGCGGAATGCTCTTTTTCTTCGGCCTATTCGTTTATATTAATATTGCAATCGTCAGTGGCGGCATTGAAGAAGGCATCGAAAAGTTTGCCGTTTACGGTATGCCTGCCCTCTTCTTCCTGCTGATTTTCGTCGCAGTTTATGTGGCCTTTCAGCCCGGCGCAATTGACGGCTATAAGTACATGTTTAAGCCCAACTTTGATGTATTAAAAGAACCCGGCGGCTTCTTCATGGTTTTAAAGCTTGCGGCCGGTCAGATGTTCTTTTCGCTCTCTCTCGGCATGGGCGCCATGATAACATACGGCTCATATCTCTCTAAAGAGAGCAATTTGCAGCGCAACGCCTTTATTATTCCTATTGCCGACTCTATAATGGCTCTTCTCGCCGGTTGCGCCGTCATGCCCGCCTGCGCCGCATTCGGAATTGACTACGGCAGCGGCCCCGGTCTTCTCTTTGTTTCTATGCAGACAGCCTTCACAAGGATGGGAAGCTTCGGAAACTTTGTCGGAATGACTTTCTATTTTTTAGTTTTTATTGCGGCCGTAACCTCTTCTATTTCTCTTCTTGAAGTTTGTGTCTCCTATTATGTTGACAAAAACTTGAAAGAGGGGAAAAAAGACAACAGGAAAAAGGTTGTCTTGGTATGTGCGGCTCTCACTTTTGTCGTAGGTCTGCCCGTCGCCCTTGACGCTCTGGGCAACGGCAATGCCGCCGTAAAGGCTCCCTTTGAAATTCTCGGCATGACAATCGGCGATGCCTCCACAGGATACAGGACTTGGAACGACTGTTGGCTCGACTTTTATGACATGATTTCAGAGGGCGTGCTCATGCCTCTTGGAGCTATTATAATGAGCCTGCTCATAGGCTGGAAATATAAGACCAAGACCGTATATGATGAGTGTGAAATCGGCGGCTATAAATTTAAGGGAAAGGCTTTCTTCGACATTTGTTATAAGTACATTATACCGGTAGGTTTGGCCTTTGTTCTCTACAGCCAAATAAGAGATTTCTTTGGTTGATAAAACTTTAGTTTACAAAAACAAAAAGCTGTGCGTGAGATTTTGCGCACAGCTTTTTGTTTTTTTGAACTCCGCATTTTTTCTTTTCGGAAACAAAGTGCTTGAAAGAAAGTCTTTGATATACTATTATAAGTAGTTGACATTCTTATTATTATCTGTTCTTGGAAGTGGCGCAATTGAGAAGAGTTCTTAGGGTTTTTCTGCCCGTTTTATTTATTATATTGTTTTTATTTATGCAGGGCTGTACCGGCAGAGTGGGAAGCTTCGGCAGTTACAGGGTGTTGAAATCTTATAGCCCCAGCAAGCTTGCCATCGGATTTAGAAACGACGACTGGATTGCAACCTATGTCACTGCCGCTATCAAGGTTTCGGCTGCAGAGGGCACCGTGCACAATAATGCCATGAGATGGTTTGGAAACGATCAGATAAGCTTCCCCGCCGATCCTACCGCACTGGATAATCTCGGCGCAATACCGCCGAGAACTCTCTTAGTAGGCTGTGATGTAGATGTCTACCCCATGTCGTATAAGGTTGAGGACAGCTTCGAGGGTTTTGATGTCGATTTGGCAAGAGATGTTTGCTACAGACTCGGTTGGAGTTTATATTTTATTCCCATAAAAGCCGAAAATGCCTACATTGAGCTTTCTTCCGGCAATATTGACGTCGCTTGGGGTGGACTGGTTTTGGATTTAGAGGCTAAAGACCACACTGTGGTGTATCCGTATATGACTCAAGAGCTGGTTTTGGTCTCGAGAGGCGACACAAGGTACAGAAGCCTGCACAGCCTTAAAGGAGCAAAGCTCGCCATGGACTCGGGCCAACTTTTTTTAGATACAATTAACTCCGATGAGGATTTAAAGAATAAGCTCGGCGAGATTCAGAGAGTTCAAGGCGGCGCAGAGACTTGTTTCAGGCTTTTAAATGAAGGCAAAGTAGATTGTATCCTAGTTTATAAGTCCTCTCTGCTTTATTTCGGAAAATAAGATGAGTATGTGGGTATCCGAGGACTGGCAAGACTATGAGCTTATAGACTGTACCGAAGGTGAAAAGCTTGAGCGCTGGGGAGATTATATTATTCGCCGCCCCGAGCTGGGCGCCACTCAAAAGCATGCCAAAATTGCGATATGGAATGAAGCTGACGCGCACTTTAGCCAAAACGCCGACAAGGACGGCTCTTGGCAGAAAGATTCTCTTCCGAAAAAATGGAAAATTTCGTATAAGGACCTCTCCCTCTATGCCGAGCCGATGAGCTTTAAGCACATGGGCATATTCCCCGAGCAGGCTACAAATTGGGATTATACAAGAAGCCTTATAGAAACCGCCGGTAGACCCGTTTCTATTTTAAATCTATTTGCCTACACCGGAGCTTCGACAATTGCGGCACTCAAGTCCGGAGCCAAAGTCTGCCATGTGGATTCTTCTCAACCTGCAATCACTTCCGCTAAGGACAACCTCATTTTAAACTCTCTTGAAGACGCTCCCGTCAGGTGGATACATGACGACTGTAAAAAGTTTGTTTTAAGAGAAATTAAAAGGGGCAATAAATATGACGCCGTGATAATGGATCCTCCAAGCTTCGGCAGAGGAAAAAAATCTGAAATTTGGCGTATTCAAGATGAACTTTTCCCTTTTTGCGAGCTCTGCTCGAAGCTATTAAGCAAGAATCCCTTATTTTTTTTAATCAACACATATTCGCCCAAGATAAACAAGGCAAGCTTGGAGGAAATCTCTGAAAAACTTTTTTTGAAATATTTTGGCGGGAAAAGCGAAATACGAGAGCTTGCGCTTCCCATAAGTTTGAGTGGCAAGAAATTGGTTTGCGGAGTTACTATGCGATGGACAAAATAATTAAAATACAAAATCTACACTACACCTATCCCGAAGACGAGATTGAAACGCTTAGGGGCGTGAATCTTGAAGTTGAGCGGGGCAGCTTTGTTGCGGTTTTAGGCCACAACGGCTCGGGAAAATCGACGCTGGCAAAGCTCTTAAACGCCCTGCTTCTCCCCACCGAGGGCAAGGTGTTTATAGACGGAATGGATAGCTCCGATGAGAACCTGACTCTTGAGATTCGCCGTACTGTCGGCCTGGTTTTCCAAAATCCCGACAACCAGCTTGTTGCCAATCTCGTTGAGGACGATGTGGCTTTTGCGCCCGAAAACTTGGGGATTCCCGCAGATGAGATTAGGAGACGAGTTGACGAGGCTCTTGAAACGGTTGGCCTTTCGGATATAAAACTGCACGCTCCGCATCTGCTTTCGGGCGGTCAAAAACAGAGGGTTGCAATTGCCGGCATACTCGCAATGCTTCCCGGCTGTATAGTTCTAGATGAGCCCACCGCTATGCTCGACCCTGCCGGTCGTAAAGAGGTTTTGGCCTCGGTGCACAGGCTCTGCAGAGAAAAGGGCATCACGATTATTTTGATTACTCACCACATGTCGGAATGTATTGACGCCGACAGGGTTGTTGTTTTTTCGGACGGCCTTATTGTTGCCGACGGGAGTCCCTCTGAGGTGTTTTCTCATGTAGAGCTCTTGGAATCGGAAGGTCTTTCTGTCCCTGAAACCACAAAGCTTCTCTTCGAGCTTAGCAAGGAAGATGGCTTCGAGCTGGATTTGGCTACTCTTTCGACAGAGGACTGCGCAGATCAGATTCTGGAGGTGTTTAAAGCCGTATGAGTATTGTACTTGAAACAAAAGGGCTCTCTCATATATATAGCGCTGACACCCCGTTTGAGAAGGTGGCAATCAATGACATAAGCGTTAAACTCTATGAAGGAGAGCGAATAGCCATTATCGGACACACCGGTTCCGGCAAATCCACCTTTATTCAGCACTTAAACGGACTTTTAAAACCCACTTCCGGCAATATTTTTTATAAGGGAGAAGATGTTTTCGCCTCTAAGGAAAAGACTCTCTCACTGAGATTTAATGTCGGACTTGTGTTTCAATATCCCGAGTATCAGCTTTTTGAGGAAAGCGTTTTTAAGGACATAGCCTTTGGTCCTTCAAACATGAAGCTTGGCGCCAAAGAAATAGACGAGCGCGTCCGCGAGGCGGCAAACTTTGTCGGCATAGGCGAGGAGCTTTTTGATAAATCGCCTCTGGAGCTTTCGGGCGGTCAAAAACGCCGCGTGGCAATTGCCGGTGTAATTGCCATGAGGCCGTCCGTTCTCATACTCGACGAGCCTACAGCAGGTTTAGACCCTTCGGGCAGAACCGATATTCTGAACAATATTAACATCTATGGGGACAAGACGGGCTCAACAATAATATTGGTCACTCACGACATGGACAATGCCGCCGATTTTGCAGACAGAATCCTTGTTTTTTCTAAAGGAAAAATAATAAATGACGGAAAAAGCTCCGATGTTTTTTCTGACGCCGATTTTTTGGATTCTATCGGTCTTGATATTCCCAAACCTACCGAAATTGCGGCAAAACTCCGAAAAGGCGGACTCAAACTCCCCTCTCACATATACACGCTCGAGACCCTTAAATCGGAGATAATAAAACTTAAGAGGGGTGGTGTGCGAATTGTTTAAAAATGTCACCCTTGGGCAATATTTCCCCGGAGACACCGTTCTCCACAGGCTTGACCCCAGAACGAAGCTTATTTTTGTATTTATATTCATAGTCGCTCTGTTTACTGCCGTTAATTGGTATTCTTTTGCGCTTGTTTTTGTTCTGACCGTGTCATGCATTATGCTTTCTAAAATAAAAATTAAGACTTTGCTTTCGGGCATGAAGCCGATTTTATTAATTATTATTCTTACGGCATTCTTAAATCTCTTCTATACCCCCGGTGAGCCGCTTTTTGACTTTTGGATTTTCCATGTGAGTAAAGAGGGACTTAAAACATCTATACTGATGTCGGGCCGCATAATTCTACTGATTTCCGGCACTCTCTTGCTTACCTATACCACAAGCCCCATAGCTCTCACCGACGGCTTGGAGCGTCTTTTAAACCCCTTAAAAAAACTCAAGGTGCCTATACATGAGATGAGCATGATGATGAGTATGGCTCTGCGCTTCATTCCCACGCTTATTGAAGAAATGGACAAGATAATCTCGGCACAAAAGGCCAGAGGCGCGGATTTTGAGACAGGCGGGCTTATAAAAAAAGCCAAAGCCCTCCTCCCTATTTTGGTACCTTTGTTTGTTTCGGCCTTTAGAAGAGCGGACGAGCTTGCCGTTGCTATGGAAAGCCGCTGTTACCACGGAGGCGAAGGCAGAACGAGAATGAAGCAGCTTAAGATGAATATTGCCGACTACATAGCCCTCGTGCTGGCTTTTGCCGTACTCACAGGCGCCATTGTCCTGAGCTCTTTTGGCCTATGAGAAATATTGCTTTAAGACTCAGATACGACGGCAGCTCCTATCACGGCTGGCAAATTCAAAAGGACGATATATCCGTTTGCAGTGTTTTAAATACTGCTCTGACCGAAGTTTGTAAAGAAAAGGTGCACGCAATAGGCTGTGGCAGAACGGATGCGGGAGTGCACGCCTTAAATTACTGTGCAAATTTTAAGACGAACAACTTGATTCCGGCTAAACGCATTCCTCTGGCCGTAAACACCAGACTTCCCAGCGATGTCTCCGTTATCTCGGCAATAGAAACGGAGCCTGATTTCAACGCCATATCCTCTTGTATTAAAAAAGAGTACATGTATAAGGTAATGAACTCTCGTATAAGAGATCCTTTTTTGAACAAAAGGGCCTGCTTTATTCCTGCAAAACTGGATTTTTCAAAGCTCTATGATGCCGGAAAAATGTTTGAAGGCAAGCATGATTTTGCCGCCGTAAGGTCTGTGGGAAGCGTCACAAAATCCACCGTGAGAACCGTGCACTATGTCGATGCGGAAAAAGACGGAGATTTTATAATAATAAAAGTTTGCGCCGATGGGTTTTTATATAATATGGCGAGAGCCATTGTCGGAACCATGGTTTTTTCGGCTCTCGGGAAGATAGCCCCTGAAGATATTCCGATTTTTTTGGAAAAACGAGACAGAAGGCTCACAGGGCCCACAATGCCTCCGCAGGGACTCTACCTCTCGAAACTCTGGTATGACGGAGATGTTGGAGAAATGATGTCTAAAGACCTGCCCTTTATTTTGCCGGATTAATTTTGCTTGCGGTTTTATGGAATATTTTATAAAATATCTTAGAGACTCCTTAAAGGAGGTTTAAATTGAAACTTACTATTGATTTGATTTTACTTTTTATATTGATTGTGTGCACATGGGCAGGCTTTAAAAGAGGCCTTATTATGTCCATTGGCAGCATGATCTTGATTATTATTTCCCTTTACACCGCAGTCATTCTCTCCTCAGCCTTTTCATATGAGGCCGTTTCGGCACTCAGACCCTTTGCTTCGGGATTTGTGGAAAAGCAGATGAAGTCAACTGTATTAAAAGAAATGAATCTGGCCGATACCCAGCTTTCGTATGAGGACATTCTTGCAAACCAGCCTGACTTAAAAAGAGAGTTTTGCTATGAAACATACAGAAGTCTCGGAATATATGACGATGCCGCAGAAAAAATGGCTAAGGAGGCCATAACATACGCCGAAAATCAAAAAACCGACATTACAAGTTCTGTCGTTGAGGTTTTGTGCCACAGAATACTCTATGTGGGCTGTATCGCTCTTCTGTTCCTGATTATTTTAATAGGACTGACGGCCATAGCAAATATACCTAATCTGGCATTTCGGATACCCAACATGGAAACTTTGGATTTTGTCGGCGGGGGTGTGATGGGCTTCTTTGTGGGCTTCACCTGCTGCATACTTCTCACTTGGATACTCCGCTTCCTCGGTCTTTTTATTGGAAACGATACATTGGGACAAACGATTTTGGGTCGTTTCTTCATAGCTGTGGATTTCATAACCATAGGAGTCGGTATATAATCCCTTTGCTTTGCATTTATCAATCACCAATATTGACAAATGTATAAAAAAGTGATAAATTAGCACTCAGGAAGATTGAGTGCTAATCTCGTTCTTTTCCAATTTCAATTTAAAGGAGGCAAGATATGCCGGCTGCACTTTGTTCACGCTGCAAAAAAAATTTAGCTGTAATATTCATAACAAAGTTGGAGGGCGGAAGGCAGGTAAATGAAGGTCTTTGCCTTTCCTGCGCTCATGAATTAAATATAAAGCCTGTGGAAGACCTCATAAGTAAAATAGGTCTTTCGGATGAAGATATAAGCAGTATCTCCAGGGAGATGACCAGCGCTTTCGCTTCTGCCGAAAGCGGAGATATCCCCTATGATGACGGAAGTTTGGACGAGGATGGCAAAACCGCCACTTTTCCGTTTATGAATAAACTTTTCGGCGCAATGTCCAGACCCTCTGAAAACGATGAGTTTTCGGGAATAAGTCAAGACATACCTAAAAAAGAAGATGCGGAGAAAAAAACACCTAACCCGAAAAGGAAGTTTTTGAATAACTACTGCATCAACTTAAGCGAAAAGGCAAAACTCGGTCAGCTTGACCGCATGATAGGGCGCGAGGAGGAGCTGGAGAGAGTGCTCCAGATTCTAAACCGCCGTCAGAAGAACAATCCCTGCCTTATAGGCGAGCCGGGCGTCGGAAAAACCGCCATAGCCGAAGGCTTGGCGCAGGCCATATGCGACGGCAATGTGCCGTATAAGCTTTTGGACAAGGAGGTTTATCTTTTAGACCTCACATCCCTGGTTGCGGGCACTCAATTTAGAGGCCAATTTGAATCGAGAATGAAGGGACTTATTGAAGAGATTAAGTCTGTTGGCAACATTATTTTGGTTATTGATGAGGTCCACAGCATTGTCGGAGCCGGAGATGCCGAGGGCTCGATGAATGCCGCCAACATACTCAAGCCCGCCCTTTCGCGCGGGGAAATTCAAGTTATCGGCGCAACCACCTTCACTGAATACAGAAAGCACATCGAAAAGGACGCCGCGCTCGAGCGCCGCTTCCAACCTGTCACCGTGCCCGAGCCCTCTATTGAAGAGAGCATAGAGATTCTGAGCGGTATAGCGCAATACTATGAAGAGGCTCACAGCGTTATCATAGGCCCTGAGGTTATAAGGCAGGCTGTGCTGATGTCGGAGAGATACATAACCGACAGATATCTTCCCGACAAGGCCATAGACCTTATTGACGAGGCCTGCTCCGATGTGAACCTTAAGGACAAAAACCTTAGCAGAATAGCTGAAATAGAAAAAGAAGTTAAAGATTTGGAGCTCGAGAGGGAGCTTCTTCTGAGCGACACCAAGGAAGATGACTTTGAGCGGCTCGCCTTTATAAGAAGCTCGCTCATGAAGCTGAATGATGAAGCTAATATGCTGAAATCCAAGCTTCCCGAGCTCACCGTTGACAATCTTGCCCGTGTTATTGAACTTTGGACTAAGATTCCCGCAAGCTCGATAAAGGAAGATGAATTTGTAAAACTTACAAACCTCGGCAACCAGCTGAGAGAGCACATAATAGGACAAGACGAGGCAATAGACACCGTCACCGCCTCTATAAAGAGGAGCAGGGTCGGCTTGCAGGCTAAGCGCAAGCCCGTCAGTTTTATCTTTGTCGGCGGAACGGGAGTCGGTAAGACCGAACTTGTAAAAAGGCTAGCCGAAAAGCTCTTCTCGAGTCCGGAGAATCTCATTCGTTTGGACATGTCCGAATATATGGAAAAGTTCTCTGTTTCAAGGCTCATAGGCTCTCCTCCCGGCTATGTCGGCTATGATGAGGCAGGCCAGCTCACGGAAAAGATAAGGAGAAAACCCTATTCCGTTGTTCTCTTTGATGAAATTGAAAAAGCGCATCCCGATGTGATGAACATACTGCTTCAAATTCTTGATGACGGAAGAATCACCGATTCTCAGGGCAGAACCGTGAACTTTGAGAATGCTATCATAATAATGACAACTAACGCCGGTAGCAACACAAGGGGCTCGGCAATGGGCTTCGGAGCGTCTGCCGAACAGCAGAATCGTGAAAAACAGCTGAAGGCTCTTAAAGAGTTTTTGAGACCTGAGTTTTTAAACAGGGTGGATGAGATTGTATATTTCAACTCTCTCACCGAAGAAAACTTCAAGGCCATTGCAGATTTAATGCTTGATGAGGTGAAAGCGCTTCTGGCTCAGCGAAACATAAGTCTGACTTGGAATAAAGATGTGCTTGAATATCTCATTAAAAAAAGTTATAGTGAAACATACGGAGCACGCAATCTGCGCAGACTGATTCAAAAAGAGGTTGAAGATAAAATAGCTTCTTTACTTGTCGATGAGCTCAGAGGCGTGGCAGATGAGATTTATCTATCCTCGGAAGGAGAAAAAATAACAGTAAAGGCCAGATAATTATGCGTTCATTTGAAAACGATTATTCGGAAGGCGCTCTTCCTGAAATACTCGAAGCACTTATAAAAACAAATTTAGAACAAAGTCCCGGCTACGGCACAGACAGTTACTGTGCCGCAGCCGGAAACACAATCCGCGGGCTTATAGGGGATGAGTCTGCGGATGTCCATTTTTTAAGCGGAGGGACTTTAGTCAACCTCTGCTTCATATCCAGCGCACTGCGCCCCCACGAGGCGGCTATAGCGGCAGAGAGCGGACACATATCCGTACACGAAACGGGTGCTGTTGAGGCCACCGGCCACAAGGTTATAGAGCTTCCCTCAATTGACGGAAAGCTTTATCCCGAGCAAATTAAAGAGCTTTGCGAAAACTATTGGGCGGATCCTACACATGAGCACATGGCAAAGCCCAAGCTGCTTTACATCTCTCAGCCCACCGAGTGCGGCACTCTCTACAGCTTAGATGAGCTTAAAGCACTCTATGCGCTGTGTGAAGAGCAGAAACTGTATCTTTATATCGACGGCGCAAGGCTCGGCAGTGCTCTTGTTTCGGATAAGTTCGGCGGCAACATTCAGGATTTATCAAAAGCATGTGATGCCTTTACCATTGGTGGGACAAAGCTCGGCGCACTCTTCGGCGAAGCTTTGGTAATAATGAATGATGCTCTCAAGCCTGAGTTTAGATGGATGATGAAACAAAGAGGCGGCATGATGGCTAAGGGCAGGCTTTTGGGAGTTCAGTTTTTGGAGCTTCTGAAAGACGGACTCTACTTCGATGTCGGAAGACACGAAAACGCACTTGCCCTAAGGCTTAGGGAGGCATTTTTGGAGAAGGGCTATGAACTCTCTTATGACTCATACACAAATCAGCAGTTCCCTCTCGTTCCCCTTGCCCATGTCGAAAAACTTTCGCAAAAATTTGATTTTTCCAGGATGAATATAGTCGGAGGCACTCATCAGGTACTTAGATTTTGTACCAGCTGGGCTACAAGCTCTGAGGACATAGATGCTCTTATTGAGTTTTTAAAGACTCTTTGAACAATATCGGACACAACGGGAAAGGAGATTTTATGAGCCGACTGGAAATAATCAGCGGAGATATAACCAAATCGCAGGTTGATGCCATTGTAAATGCCGCAAACACCTCGCTTTTGGGCGGCGGCGGGGTTGACGGTGCGATACACAGGGCGGCAGGGCCCGAGCTTCTTAAGGAATGCCGAACACTCGGCGGTTGCAAAACCGGAGAGGCTAAAATAACAAAGGGCTACAACCTTCCGGCAAAGTTTGTAATTCACACTCCCGGCCCCGTCTGGCACGGAGGTGGGCACAATGAAGAGGCCCTGCTCAGAAGCTCTTATCGCTCAAGCTTGGAGCTTGCCAGAGATAACTCATGTAGCAGTGTGGATTTCCCCTCTATAAGCACGGGTGTTTACAGCTTTCCCCTGGAGCTTGCATCAAAGTATGCCGTAAGCGAGATACTCAAATTTCTTTCGGAAAACACTCTGCCCGAAAAGGTCAGGATGGTTTGCTTTGATGAAAAAACTCGAAGATTCTACGAAGATGCCCTTAGGGAAGCAAGCTTATGAAATTTAAATTCAAAGGTTTTTCGTATAATTCTCCACTGATATTGAGTTTTGCCTTTATTTCTCTTGCGGTTTTGTTGTTGGGGTTTTTGACGAGAGGCAGAAGTACGCGCTTACTTTTTTGCGTTTATCGCTCTTCTCTCGGAAACCTTTTCACCTATCCGCGCTTCTTTCTTCATGTTTTGGGGCACAGTTCGTGGGAACATTACATCTCAAACATGATGATGCTCCTTGTCATAGGCCCTGCCATGGAGGAAAAATACGGTTCTCGCTCGCTATTATGGGGCTTTTTGATTACCGCCTTCATTACGGGCTTAAGCCAGTGGATTTTCTTCCCCTCGTCGGGAATTTTGGGGGCTTCGGGCATAGTCTTTATGCTTATTGTGCTCTCATCGCTCTCGGGAATTCGTGACGGCGCCATTCCGCTGACTCTTCTTTTTGTTTTAATTCTGTATCTTGGAAGAGAGCTTGTGAACGGACTTACTTTAAATGATTCCGTTTCTCAACTTGCGCACATAATCGGAGGAATTTGCGGCGCTGTCTTCGGACTTTTAATAAAAAAGTAGGAAGTGATATTTTGAATATTGAACTTGAAAATACTCTCTATAAAATAATTAAAGAGTTCTAGCTCAGATTTTTTCTGTCGATATTTGAGCAAGTTAAAGAACGCGAGGGCTCGCTCAGCGCTGTTGAAGCTTTTTCCTTGGAGATTATAGCCTCGTTGAATGAACCCACCATAAGCGAGTTTGCGGATTTTTTAGGCATATCTCAGTCCAACGCAAGCTATAAGGTGAACTGTCTGCAAAAGAAAAACTACATTGAAAGAAGGCAGTCCGAGGAAGACGGCAGAGAATACCACCTTGTGTTGACTGAAAAATATTTTAACTATATAGGTCTTTTCCCCAAAAATATACGCGGATTTTTAGACGAGCTAAAAGGGAAAATAAGTCCCGAAGAGTTTGAAGTTTTTGAAAAAACTTCAAAAATAATAGCTGATGAGCTTTCGAAAAGAAAATTTCTAAAAGCGTAAGTTTTTGTGAGGTTTTTTATAATTCGGTGTTAAAAGAAATCTTTGCTTTATTTTAATTTAAAAGCATGTTATAATCCGCTTAAGCTAAACCGTGGATTGAGATTAGTAGATAAGCTCCGCTTTCATACAGAGAGACAGCCGAATGCTGAGAGGTTGCCGAAAGCCCTTATTGAATGGACTCATGAGGGGATTTAATACATCCCGTTTTGTGCGCGTTAAGCACTGCGTTTTATCGCACGAGAGGACGATTTTTCGTCAATTTGGGTGGCACCGCAGGTAAACTGTCCCATGTTCCTTTTTGGAACATGGGCTTATTTTTTAGGAGGTATAAAAATGGCAGATCAGAAGATTCCTTACAAAATTTATCTTGAAGAGAGCGAGATGCCGAGATATTGGTATAATGTGAGAGCCGATATGAAAAATAAGCCCGCTCCCCTTTTAAACCCCAAAACTTTAAAGCCGGCAAGCTTTGAGGAGCTGAGCAGGGTCTTCTGTGATGAGCTTGTCCGGCAAGAGCTCGACAACGAGAATGCAAAAATACCGATGCCGCAGGAGATTTTCGACTTTTACAGAATGTACAGGCCGTCTCCGCTTGTGAGAGCCTATTGTTTAGAGGAAAAACTTCAAACTCCCGCTCATATATACTATAAGTTTGAGGGCAACAACACCTCGGGCAGTCACAAACTTAACTCTGCAATTGCTCAGGCATATTATGCCAAAAAGCAGGGGCTTCGCGGCGTTACAACGGAAACCGGCGCCGGACAGTGGGGCACCGCCCTGGCAATGGCCTGTTCGTATTTTGACCTTGAGTGCGATGTTTATATGGTTAAGTGTTCCTATGAGCAAAAACCCCAAAGGCGTGAGATTATGAGCACCTTCGGGGCTCGGGTGACTCCCTCTCCTTCCGATACAACCGAAGTAGGACGGGCTATCTTGAGTGAAATTCCCGATACCCCCGGCTCTCTCGGCTGCGCCATTTCGGAGGCTGTGGAATATGCAACCTCCCATGACGGCAGAAGATATGTTTTGGGAAGTGTACTCAATCAGGTGCTTCTGCACCAGTCGATAGTAGGCTTGGAAACAATGGCGGCCCTTAGAAAGTACGACATAAAAGCCGATCTTATAATCGGCTGCGCCGGCGGCGGCTCTAATTTGGGCGGACTCATCTCTCCTTTTGTAGGCGAAATTCTGAGGGGTGAGGCCGAATATGAACTAATAGCCGTAGAGCCTTCCTCCTGCCCCAGCATGACACGCGGACAGTTTGCCTATGATTATTGCGACACGGGCAAAATCTGTCCTCTGGCGAAAATGTATACTCTTGGCAGTAGCTTTATACCGCCTTCAAGCCACTCGGGCGGTCTCAGATATCACGGCATGAGCCCTATACTCAGCCAGCTCTATCATGACGGATACTGCAAGGCCGTTGCGGTGGAGCAGACCGAAGTATTTGCGGCCGGTTTGGAGTTTGCCAGAGTCGAGGGCATACTGCCCGCTCCCGAGAGCTGTCACGCCATAAAGGTTGCGATAGACGAGGCCAGAAAGTGCATAGAAACCGGAGAAGAGAAAAACATTGTTTTCTGCCTCACCGGCACAGGATTTTTCGATATGTATGCTTATGAAAAATTCAATCAGGGCATAATGGATGATTACAAGCTCACTGACAAAGATTTGAGCATGGGCTTTTCCAAGCTCCCTAAAATTTAGTTTAGAAGTAATATGTAATGTAGCGTTGTAAAAACTTCTCTCTTTTATAAAACACAAAATAGCCCCACAATCCAGGCTCAGCCTAGGTCGTGGGGTAAATTTTATATTTATTTGTATTATATCAGAATTGGCATCCTAAAGTTTGCTTTATAGTTAATATTCCTTTGCTTTAATAATTGCAATACCAATATTTTGTGACACGATTAAAGCAAAAATGGCAACAACATACACTAATCCTGCAACCACCCAAGCGCTTACCTGCCTA
>CAYFQE010000002.1:44763-84580 GCA_964345235.1 uncultured Oscillospiraceae bacterium
TATTCGATTCATCAATGCAGGCTCATGCTCTTTTATATTTTTGCCAAAAATTTCGATTTCTCCGCTGTCAGGGTGTATGAGTCCTAAAATCGATTTTAATGTAGTGCTTTTGCCGGAGCGTTCTCTCCTATATAACCGACCATGCAACCCATAGGAACATTAAAATTCAAAGGTCCCAACGAGAATCCGGCATAATTCTTTGTTAAATTTTTTATTTCAACTGCATTGTTAGGCATCTTCAACTCCTCCTAAAGTTTCCAAGATATCTTTTAAATCATCTATGGTTAAGTCTGCAAGCCTTGCTTGCTTTATAGCTTCTAATAGGAATGCTTCTACTTTCATCAATTGTTCTTCTCGAATAAGTTCTGTGTTTTGGGCAGAAACAAAACTTCCTTTTCCTTGAACGGAGTTTATAAAACCCTCTGCTTCCAATTCGTCATAGGCTCTTTTGGTTGTTATTACGCTGACACGCAATTCCTTTGCCAAATATCTGATTGAAGGTAATTGCTCTCCGGCTCCCAATTTTCCGGAAATTATAGACGATTTAATTTGATTCTTTATTTGCAAATAAATTGGATCACTGCTAGCATTAGTTATTTGTATATTCACTTTGCCCTCCTTGCTTGCAAAAGTGTTATCTATGTAGCTACTGTTTATATAATACATATACACTTGTTGCCTGTCAAGCCATTTATATAATAATTTTTCGTAGGTTACACAATTTACAAAAGAAAGAGGACAGTTCGAAAACCGCCCCCTTAACTTTTCATATTGCTATGTGTACTCATTTATGCGCCTATGTTGAACGACCTGTATGAGATTGCTTCGGCTATGTGCCACGGTTTGATTTCGCTACTGCCGTCTAAATCGGCGATTGTTCTTGCAACTCTTAAAATTCTGTCGTAGCTTCTGCCCGTTAGATTTAGAGAATCAAAGGCATCTTTGAGAAGTTTATCGCAGTCTGAATCGAGCTTGATATGCTCTCTGAGCTCTTGCGGGCCCATCTTTGAGTTGGTTCCCGTTTCGCTCTTAAATCTTTCTCTCTGCAGCACCCTGGCGCTCTCCACGCGTTTTTTGATGGACTCCGAGCTCTCCCCCGGTGTTTTTTTGCTTATCTCGTCGTATTCCAGTGCTTCGACCTGAACTATGAGGTCAATTCTGTCTAAAAGCGGGCCCGAAATTCGGGACACATATCTTTGAATCTCGAAGTCGGTACAGCGGCATTTTCCCGACGGGTGCCCATACCAGCCGCACTTACACGGGTTCATGGCACAAATCAGCATAAAGCTGCTGGGATATGTCGCACTGCCCGTGGCTCTCGAAATGGTGACTTCCCCATCCTCGAGCGGCTGTCTTAAAACCTCGAGAACATCTCTCGAAAACTCGGGAAACTCATCTAAAAACAAAACTCCGTTGTGTGAAAGGCTAATCTCGCCCGGTTGGAGCGCAGAGCCTCCGCCCGACATTGCCACTGCCGAAACCGTATGGTGCGGAGCCCTGAACGGCCTTAATGACTTTATTGGGTGTTTGGCTGAGGTTTTGCCCGCAACAGAGTGAATCTTCGTTGTTTCTATAATCTCCGCCCTTGTCATTTCGGGCAAAATTCCCGGTATGCGCTTTGCAAGCATGGATTTTCCCGAGCCCGGCGGACCTATCATAAGAAGGTTGTGTCCTCCCGCCGCCGCTATTTCTATGGCGCGCTTTACATTTTGCTGGCCCATTACATCCCGAAAATCCGCCTGATAGCTCATAGACTTTAGAAAATCGGGCTCTTTGGCGGGCTTTAGTTCGATTTCTCCTTTGAGATATGAAATCAGCTCGTTTACATCCTCTATGGCATATATCTCGGTGCCGCTTGCAAACGATGCCTCGGATGCGTTTTCAATAGGTACGAAAAACTTCTTTTTGCCGCTCTCCTCGGCCGATAGCGCCATGGGAAGAGCGCCTCTAACGGGGCGGAGTTTCCCCTCTAAACTGAGCTCGCCTATGAAAGCATAGTCTTCGGGAATTTCTTCTATTTCGCCGGTGGCTCTAAGTATGCCGAGATATATGGGAAGGTCGTATACCGTGCCCTCTTTTTTTATATCGGCCGGAGCAAGATTGACTATTATTCTTCCCAAGGGGAACTTGTGTCCCGAGTTTTTTATTGCCGCCCTGACTCTGTCACGGGATTCGCGAACGGCGGCATCGGGAAGCCCGACTATCTCAAAGCCGGGAAGTCCCGATGAAATCGAGCACTCTACGAGTACCTCAATTCCGCCTATTCCGTTTAGTCCCATAGAAGAAATCTTGGCAACCATTTAAGTTCTCCGTTTTAGTCTTCTTTGATTATGAGTCCAAGCTCACTAAGCTGTTTATCCGTTACATATGAGGGCGCATTCATCATGAGGTCCTGCGCATTTTTGTTCATCGGGAAAGCGATTACCTCTCTTATGGACTCGTCTCCCGAAAGGAGCATAATCATTCGGTCGACTCCCGGAGCTATACCCGCATGCGGCGGGGCTCCATAGGTGAAAGCGTTATACATTGCGGGGAATTTTTCGACAACATCGCTCTCATCAAGTCCGACCATTCTGAAAGCTTCTATCATGAGCTTGGGATTGTGGTTTCTAACAGCGCCCGACGAGAGCTCGATTCCGTTGCAGACCAAGTCATATTGATATGCCGTCAGCTCGGTGGGATCTGTTTCACCGCTTTTTGCCTTGAGTATGGCCTCCATTCCGCCCATGGGCATGGAGAAGGGGTTGTGCGAGAACTCAAGCTCTCCGCTCTCCTCGCCTATTTCATACATGGGAAAGTCCACTATCCAACAAAACTCATACTGCTCCTCGTCTATAAGCTCGGGCAAGGCTCTGCCGAGCTTTTTGATTATGACTCCGGCTGTATTTTGCGCCTTTTTCCTGACACCCGATGATAGGAAAACGCAGGCTTCAGGCTTGAGATTAAGGGACTTTTCAAGCTCTTCTTTAACATCGGGCAAGAACTTCGATATGCCGCCTGTGGGCTCGGAGTTTTCGTTTAATCTAAACCAATAAGCCTTTTCACCGGACTGAAGCTCTACCTCTTTGCAAATATTATCGATAAATTTTCTGCTCTGCTTGAAGTTCTCGACTACGACCGCTTTAACAACGGCATCCTTAAACGGCTCGAACTCCGTTTTGTTCATTATATCGGATACATCGTTTGCCTCGAGCTTTATGCGCAAATCGGGCTTGTCACTTCCGTATCTCTCCATAGCTTCATCAAAAGCTATACGCTTAAATGGCGTTTTCGACGCTCTGCTGAATTTTCCATATTTCGAGAATATCGGAGGCAGAACCTTTTCGATAACTTCAAAAACATCTTCCTGAGTTGCAAAGGCCATTTCCATATCGAGCTGATAGAACTCGCCCGGAGTTCTGTCGGCCCTTGCGTCTTCGTCTCTGAAGCAGGGCGCAATTTGGAAGTATCTGTCGATTCCCGAGGCCATGAGTATCTGCTTAAACTGCTGAGGGGCCTGAGGCAGGGCGTAGAACTTGCCCCTGTGGTTTCTGGAGGGCACCAAATAGTCTCTTGCGCCCTCGGGTGACGAGGCTGTGAGTATGGGTGTTTGTATCTCTAAAAAGTCCTCTTTAATCATCGCTTCTCTTAGAGCGAAAATGACATCGGAGCGGAGCTTTATTCTGTCTTTCATTTCGGGGTTTCTGAGATCTAAATAGCGGTATTTGAGTCTGGCGCTCTCATCGGCCTCGCGGCTCTGTGATATCTGGAACGGCAGTTCCTGATGTATGCACTCTCCCAAAACCTCGACGCTCTCGAAAACAACTTCTATATCGCCTGTGGCCATTTTGGGGTTTTTAGAGCTTCGTTCTCTAACCTCTCCCACTACTTCGATTGTGGATTCTTTGCCTATCTTTTTAAAGCTTTGAACTCCTTCCGCAGTTTCTACAACTACCTGTGTAGTTCCGTAAAAATCGCGAAGTACGACAAACGAAAGTGAGGCGGACACCTCTCGGACATTGTCAAGAAAGCCGTTTAATATTACTTTTTTTCCGATATCGGAAAGACGAAGTTCTCCGCAATTGTGTGTTCTTCTCATTTCATTCTACCTCTTTATTATCAGCAATTAATCTTGTGTCGGCTATTTGAGCTTTTCGCTTTAATATGAGCTCCGCGGCTTCCTCGAGCGAAACACCCTGTTGCTCGCCGCTTTGCATATCCCTAAGTGAGAGCTTGCCTGAGTTTATCTCGTCTTCGCCCAGCAAAATAACATAGGGGACTCTTATTTTATCCGCATATGAAAGTTTTGCCTTTAGCTTGCGCTTTTCGGTATAGAGCTCTGTTTTTATGCCGCGCTCTCTGAGCTTTGAGGCAATGCCTATAGGCCCCTTCAAATCCTCGACAAGCGGAATGATGAGCGCATCGGCAGAGCTGAATGAGTCTTTGTTTAGAAGTCCTTGCTCATCGAGAACATAAAAAAGCCTTGTCACGCCGATGGAAACGCCGACTCCGGGCAGAGATTTTTTACTGTAAAATTCCGCCAAATTGTCGTATCTGCCACCCGAGCAAATTGAGCCTATCTCGGGATGAGCGTCTAAAAATGTTTCGTAAACGGTTCCCGTGTAATAGTCGAGTCCTCTGGCTATACTCAGATCGATAACTGCCTTGTCCTCTGGCACCAAGAAATCTTTAAGGCTCTCCGTGACTTCTTTAAGCTCTTCGATTCCCACTGAGAGCAGTTCGTTTTTATCTTTATATTCTTCGAGCTTTTTAAGTTTCTCGCTATTTGAGCCGGAGATTGAAAGAAACTCCAGCGTTTCATCGATGCTCTCTCTCTTTATTCCCTTTTCGCTAAGAAGTTTAATAACGGCTTCATTCCCGATTTTATCGAGCTTATCGATAGTTTGCAGGATGAAAAGGGAGTTTTCGCTCTCTCCAATGTATTCGAAAAAGCCGTTTAATATTTTTCGGTTGTTGAGCTTTATTTTAAATTCATTCAATCCGAGGCTTGTTATTGTTTTGTAGATTACGGCCGCTATCTCGGCCTCGTATATAAGACCCAGCTCTCCGTCGCCGATTATATCGATATCCGCCTGGTAGAACTCTCTGAATCTGCCTCTTTGCGCTCTCTCGCCCCTATAGACCTTGCCGATTTGATAACGGCGGAACGGAAAACTCAGTGCCCCGTAGTTTGCCGCAACAAATTTGGCCAAGGGAACAGTCAGGTCGAACCTGAGCGCAAGCTCGCTCTCGCCCTTTTGTATTGTATATATTTGTTTTTCGGTCTCTCCTCCCGCCTTGGCAAGTAGCACCTCCGCCGCTTCGATTATCGGCGTGTCGAGAGGTGAAAATCCGAACAACTCATAGGAGCGCCGCAGCCTATAGAGCAGCTCATTCATTACAAGCTGGTCGCCCGGCAAAAGCTCCATAAAACCTGAGAGCGTTCTGGGACTTACTTTCTTCATCTTATACCTTCTCTCTATAAACTATGCGGCGGGATGACCCGCCGCATTCTTCTATACAAAAATTATTGTCTCGGCTTCGGGTTTACAATGTCGCGCCAGCTCAGGTCGCCTCTCTTAAGTCCTTGTATGAGCACTTCGGCCGTTGCAACATTGGAGGCAAACGGAATCAAATACTGGTCGCAAAGTCTGGCTATTTTGTTTATGCTCTCGAAGCTCGAAGCCGCAGGATCGCAAAAATAGAGTACCAAGTCTATCTCATTATATAAGATTCTGGCTGCTATCTGCTCAGCCCCCAAGTCGGCATTTAGGTATCTTTCTATCTTTAAACCTGTCGCCTCGGAGACGAGCTTGCCGGTGGTATTTTCGGCACAGATATAGTGCTCGGACAGCACTCCGCAGTATGCTATACAAAATTGAATTAAAAGTTCCTTTTTATTGTCGTCTGCTATAAGAGCAATATTCACTTCCATGCCTCCATTCCTTTTTTCTCAAGGCAAATTATAATGTTTGCCGCATGCTTTGTAAAGATTCAGCGTAAAATCACATTCTCTCTTTCGGTTTCGCTTGTTCTGTTAGTAATTGCAAAATATGTGTCGAGAATCTCTCTTGCTATTCTAGACATTGCCTTACCTTCGGCGCCTCGCTCGGCCACTATTGCAACAGCCACTTCGGGCTCTTTTGCGGGAGCATAGCAGATAAAGATAGCGTTGTTGGTTTTGAGTTCACCGAGCTGTGATGTACCTGTCTTGGCGCAGATTTCTCCCGGATAAAAAGAAAGAAAATCATATGCGTTGCCCAAAGGATCGTTGGCGACTTTCCACATGCCGAGCTGTACTGCAGTCCAGTTATAGTCAGCCGACTCTACGACCGAAAGCACTTCACCTTCCGTATTTTCCTTTATTACCTCGGAAAAGTCGTTGCTCTTTATGGACTGGACAATCGATGCCGAATATCTTTTTCCGCCATTTGCTATTGTCGCAGTGTACTCAGCCAGCTGCAGAGGCGTGAAAAGACTGTCGGACTGACCTATGCCCGCTTGCAGCGTATCACCGTAAACCCAGTCGTCGACGTCGTATCGAAGGTGGGTGTCGGGGTTGGCCATATTGCCTGAGGTTTCTACAAGCTCTATGCCCGTCGGGACTCCAAGCCCAAAGGCGTGTGCATATTTAACCATTTTTGATATGCCCATATTGTCGGAAATCGTATAGAAAAAGTAGTTGCAGGAGTCTCTCAGAGCATCGACAACATCTTCATGCGGATGTGTAAAATCAAACGATGTCCAAATCCAGCATTCCGGAGCGTATCCCTGGTCAATATACTTTTTAAATACGCCCTCACACTTGATTTTGTCGTTGGTGTTTATTATTCCCTCTGAAAGCGCGGCAATTGCCGTGCAGGGCTTAAAGGCAGAGCCGGGAGCGTAAGCGCCCATAAGCGCCCTGTTGAAAAGCGGGTCGTACTCTCTCTCCTGTATCTCTTCAAAGTTTTCGATTAGGTCTTGGAGAGTGAAAGTTGGGTAGCTTGCGATTGCCAGAGGATGTCCTGTATTCACCTCAACCACAACGGCGGCGGCGCCCTGTACATCTTCTCTAATTTTGTCGGGTCTACCCATGGCCGCGGCGGCCATGTTGTCTGCTTCTCTTTGTATTTGAAGTCTTTCCATGCCTGATGCCAAATAGCGCTCAACAGCTTCCTGCAGCTGGATATCGAGAGTGAGATAGAGGTGCGCTCCGTGAACGGGCTCTCGGTTGTAGAACTTGTTTATCACGGTGCCCTCGGCTGTTTTGGTTACGGTGACCTCTCCGTCTTGACCGTGAAGGTATTCCTCGAAAGCAAGTTCTACGCCGTCCTTGCCGACCTTGGAGTCGGGAGCATAGCCCGTACCGTCGCTACGGACATACCTTTTATACTCGATATCGTTCATAAGACCGACATAGCCCAAAATGTGGGCTGCGCTCTGAGTCTTATATTCTCTCATATATGAAGATTTTACCTCTATGATACGGCTGTCCATGCTCGAGAGCGCGGAAATGAGATCTACCGAAGCGTCTTCTACAAACACATAGGGAGCCGTGTTTATGGCATAGCGAACATTTATTTCGTATCTGAGGCCCGCTATCCTGCGCATTTGCACCGCATCGTAATTGTTGTCAATCTCGTATCTGGTTCTGAAATAGCTCATAAGCTCAACGGCAGTTGTTGTCTCGGGAAGCTTCTTGTCTTTGAAATAAGCCTCCAAGAGAGTTCTCTGCATGCTGCTCATTTTTGTATATTCGAACGGCGGGTTCATGGTTATCGGAAGCTCGTCGATATATTTGTCCCCCGTTTCTTCGACCTTGGCTATCATCTCCAAAATGAAAGCGTTCGGATCGGGCTGTGCAAATAGGGCGTCGGTGTTGAGTTCTAAGTTGTAGCACTCACTGTTCGACACCAAAACTCTGCCGTATCTGTCGCAAATATTGCCTCTTGAAGCAATGACGGTTTCTGTTTGTATTCTATTGTCTTTTGCGGCCTCGTAGTATTTTGTGCCGTCTATTATTTGAAGCTTATAAAGCGCGACAACATAGACGCACACCATAAAAGCCAGCATTATGAAGAAAAATACTAATCTGGATATTTTAACTGAGTTGTTCATTCTTATTCTCCGGTTCAGCTTTTGAAAGAAGCTTTATTGTAACTCTGCTGAGGTAGAAGAAAATCGCAGCAAAAGGCAGCGACACAAGCGCTTGCAGGATTATCTTCGTAAGTATCAGCAACGGATAGTACTGGGCATTGAGAAACATCATGGTGATGCCCTGGAATACTCCACAGATGAGATTCATAAATGTTGCCAGAGCCATATATGCCATAAAGCTCTTGTTTATAAGCCAACGAGAGAGAATTCCGGATGCCAAGCCCTGAAGTGGCATTATTATTGTGAGCAGGACTCCGCTGCCCATTACCCTGTCGGCTATAAGACCTATAAAAAAGCCGAAATAAGCCCCGGTATTTGTTCCCTCGAATAGCCCTACAGCACAAACTGCCGCCGGAATAAGAAAAGGCTTGACATTGAATATTTTTACGGACGAAAACAGAGTGTCTTGTAAAAATATCGCAACTATCAAATATACCGCGTAGGCTATAAACATACGGAATTTTTTTAGATCGATAATATCTTTTGGCATTATTCTACTAATTCAAAGTCCTTTATAATAAATACCTGCACAAGCTCAGAAAATGCGCATGCAGGCTCGAGTACTCCGTACTCAACGAGACCGCTGGCTTCGGTTTCTATTTCCTTTATTCTTCCGATTATAAGTCCCTGAGGAATTGAGCCGCCCTTACCCGAAGTGATTACCTCGTCGTCGATAAACATCTGGGCATCTTCCATTATGTAGGTTATTTTTGCATACTGCTTTTGCATGAGCTCATAGTCGCCTACAACCATGCCCACAACATTGTCGACACCGATAAGAGAACCTACACCTGTTGCAACATCTATGACTGTGCTGACCTTGGCCCAACCCTCTCCGATTTCGGTAACCAGACCCACAAAGGCTCCGTATTCGGATATGACCGCATCTCCCTTTTCGATACCGTGTTTTGTGCCCTTGGATATTGAGAAGGACGACTCCCAGTTGGAGCTTGTCCATGACACTATCTTGGCAGATTCGATGACATAGTCGACATGCTTTTCGGAAAAGTTGAGAAGTTCCCTGAACCTGGTGTTCTCTTCTACCATTTCCTTTGCCTCTCTGACCTGCCTTTGAGCATCGTAGAGCTGTATTCGGAGCGAGTCGTTTTCGGCCTTTAAACTGTCGTATTTATAGATATAGCTGTAAAGACCGCCGACAAGCTCGGAAATCGACCCGACGGCTCTTTGGATAGGTTCACGGACATTGCCTACCGCGTTTGTCAAAAACCCGGCCTCTCCGTCTGTTCCCTTAGCTATCAGCGCCACAAAGATAAGCACAAATAATATTATCAGCAGCTTTACGCCTTGATCTTTTATAAAATCCTTCAAAATATTTTTACTCCTACTGTTTTTAAAAGCCTATATAGCGTATTTAACGGGAAACCAACAGCATTGTAGTAGTCGCCCTCTATTTCTTTTATAAAGAGAGATGCTCCTCCCTGTATTCCGTAAGAACCCGCCTTATCTAATGGCTCTCCGGTTTTGACATAGCCTATTATATCTTCACGCTCGATTTTATCAAAGTATACCTTTGTTAAAACCGCCTCGCTTAGGACTTTTTCTCCGCTTATCACACAGAGCCCTGTCCAGACCTCGTTCATCTTGCCGCTCAGGCGTTCAAGCGTTTTTACGGCATCTTCACAATTCTCGGGCTTGCCGAAAATCTCGCCCTCGAAGGCCACTACCGTATCGGCGGCAATTATTATATCATCTTTTGCCCTTCTTCGTCTAACATCTAAAGCTTTTTCCATGCTTATTTTAAGCACAAGCTCTTTCGGGTCTTTAATGTCGATATGTTCTTCATACTCAGACGGCACAACAATATATTCTAAGCCGAGCCTCTCCATAAGTTCTTTTCTTCTGGGGGAGGCGGATGCTAAAACTATGCTCATCTTACGCCCTTCATATAGAGTCCGCGGCTGAGACCGTTCGGTCTGTAGTCGCTTAAACCCATACACGCCCTGGCTGTTTCGACACATTCTCTGGAGCCCTCGCTTGTAAACCTGATTCTGGCGCCCCAAATGCCCATCCTCTTAAATTCGTCCATTCTATCGGCAATATAAACCTTTTTATCTCCGCTGACTAAGTTCCTTCCTCCGTATTCGCCGTCTACCGGATATACGCTGCCCCAGTTATCGAACATTTTGGCCTGTATGGCCGGATCTATTCTTCCGCTGGGGGCTCTGGCTATCCAAAGCTCGCTCAACATCGTCGGCATCCTGCCGTAGATTATTAGCTCGGTATCCAAGGATTTTGTGAGCCTACTTATCTGATCGAGACGAAGTTCTGTTGAAGCTGTAGCCGAGATCAGCCCATGCTCTGAAGCAAGCTTGAGCGCATGTGAGTTGAACAGATTGAGTCCCCAGTCGCCTCGGACATTCATATTGAGAAGGGTGCAGAGCTCAATGTGTCCGAAATTGCTCACAATGGCCTCGTCCACGCCGGAATCTCTGGTTTTCTTTATGCTCTCGACTATTTCCTTGAGCTCGAAATCGTGTATAATTGGCGGCACGACCGCAACGGCAATTGCCCCCTGCTCCTTAAACGGACGCAAAAGCTCGGTTTCGTGCGCATATTGAAGCGGAACATATATGTAGTTCGGCTTTAACTCCGCAAGCTCACGAGTCAGCTGCTCTCGCTCTCTTACTTCGATGATGGTTTTAACTTCGAGCACTTCTTTGCTCGATTCGAGCTCTTCAGGCACACCGCCTAACTTAACCTCCGGAGCCTTTGCTCTTCTTCGGCTGAGCCTGGAAATTATCTGCGTTCTGGCCTCCTGTACCGTGTTTTCGGGAAGAGTAAGCCCTTCTTCGGTATACGCCATAACCTTGTCTACATAGTAGGGCGTTTCCCCTGTTTTGTAGAGCTCCATCTCTAAATCACGCTCATTTATTGCGTGAGCTTTTGCGGCCATGCTCTTTGGTCCCTGATAAACAACCCTGTTCCCGTCCCCATCTTCTGCAGCCACTCTAAACCTTTTATTTCTCTCCAGCACCGCATAGATATTCACGGGCACGCGCCTGCGCTCAGACTTGGAATATTCATCTCTGACATCCGATAGAAGATTTTCAATAGCCTTATCGGGCTCATCATAATCTCCCATTAGATTCTCGAGCCGTCTTTCAGCCGTAAAAAATTCATCTTGAAATTTTCTGTCTGAGAATGCAAATTCTATGTCGGACATCTCGGGCGGCGACAAAACCGAGGCATTATCGATACTTCTTCTCATAACTGTGCATAAAAGCGCCGTTTTTTCGGGCTCTGTTACGCTCTTTCCTATGTGGAGAGATTTTATTCCCATCTCCATAAATTTCGGAATATACTTGAGAAGAGAAATGTCGTTCATTCGCATGGGGTGGTCTTCCATTCTGTGTCCGAAGCTGAATTCTCTTCGGCAATACCTGTTGCAGTCGCCTCTGTTGCAGCTGAGGTTTTCTGCGAAAGCCGGCAGATAGCAAAGCCCCGGCCTGGCTACGCAGCTTTCACCGAAAACCATGACCGAAAAATCCATGTCGATATTTTTACTGAAAATTTCAATTTCACCGGAGTTCATCTGTGGAGGTAAAAATATTCTTTTAATCCCCAGCTCCTTGGCTTTCTTGAAGCCGGCTACGTTATGTAAACCAAGTCTTTCTCCGGCAAAGATATCTGTTTCGGGCAAGGCTGTGGAAACTATAGGCACAGCGCCCCAGTCCTGAACTATAATGGCTGAAACTCCCTGCTGTGCGCCCTCTTGAATAAGGGACACAAAGCCGGGTATTTCACGGTCGGAAACCAGACTGTCGAATTCCAAATAAACACGACAACCTCTTACTCGGCAATATCTCAGAGCCTTTTCAAAGTTGCTCTTTGAAAAGGCAGCTGGTCTGAATCCGCCGAATCTTATATAAATTGAATCTGCGCCACTTTGTACAGCTGCAATTACCGCCTCGGGATTTGCCGCATACGCAAGCAGTTCAAGCATAACTATCCTCAATATGTATAAAATCAAAATAATCAGCGATTAATCCCTGAATATTCGCTATATTGTATCACAAGCTTTGCCCTTGTAACAAGTACCAAAAAATGATATAGTTAATTCCCAAAATCGTGAATTGAGGCAGGTTTATGGCAGATAAAATAGTCAATTTAAATTCAATGTTTTGTCCGCTCTCTACAGAGGCAGCGGCAAGGCTTTTGAATGCCGAAAACCCACTCGCATCCCATCTTTACATTTGGCTTATAAACGGTCGGAGTTACGAGGACTTTTTGAAGCTCCCCAGTTTGGGCGGCATAAAAGCCCGCGAGGCAATGGCGCAACTTAAAGAGCTGGGTCTTGTCGAGGGCAAGGCAAGCTCTTTTATAGCTGAAATTGAAGATTTGCCTGATTATTCCGCCGAGGAAATAGTTGAGGGTAGCAAGGGCGACCCTATGTTCACGGCAGTGCTCGACGAGGCTCAGACCATTCTCGGCCGTATGCTCTCGAGAGCCGATTTGAAAATATTATACGGGATTTACAACTACCTCGGTCTTCCGGCAGAGGTGATAATTGAGCTTATACACTACTGCTTAACGGAATACCGCAGAAGATACGGCGAAAACAAAGTTCCGAGTCTTCGCTTCATAGAAAAAGAAGCCTATATTTGGGCCAGAAATGAGCTGATGACTCTTGAGCTTGCTGCCGGCTATATATCGGCAATGGCGCAAAAGAGGGAAAAACATGAAATCGTCAAGAGAAGCTTCGGTATATACGGCAGAGAGCTCTCGGCCGGCGAGAGAAAATATATCGACAGTTGGCTGGAGGAAGGCTTTTCTTTGGATATACTCATGCTGGCCTATGACAGGACCGTTACAAATACGGGCAAGCTTCAGTGGTCTTACTTAAACGGAATACTTAAAAACTGGAAAGCACAAGGTCTTTTAAGTGTTGACGATATTAAAGAGCAGGATTTACACAAAAAAGTTTCTGCTAAGCACACTCCCTCAACGAAGCCAGAAAACAGTAAGGACGAGATGAGAGAGCTTAGGCGCACTTTTGAAAAAGTCCACGGCAAGGTGCAAGGGGCGAAAAAAGATGAGTAACGGCAATAATTTTATCTCTAACGCCAGACTAACACTGGCCGAAATTAGAGAAAAGAACGCTTCCGAGCTTAAGCGGCGCTATCGAGAAGTCTATGAAAAAATCCCCGAGCTCATGAGCCTCGACAGGCAGATTCAGGGCAGCATGATTGACTTTTTAAGGCTTTACAGCTCTCCCGACAGCTTTGAAAAAGACTTTAAATCCGAGTCTTTGAAAATCCAATCGGAAAATCTGTCATTACAGGAAAAACGGCGCGAGCTTTTGCAGCTGAACGGCTATCCTGAGAACTACACCGATGAAATATACGACTGCGCCAAGTGCAAGGACACGGGTTTTATAGCTCATGAACGCTGCGATTGCCTGAACAGACTTATTAATATTGAAATTACAAAAGGGCTTTCGACTCTACTGACCGATGAGAACGAAAGTTTTGAGAACTTTAATTTAAATTACTATGACAATGTCCCCGACAGCTCCGGCGTATCGCCTAGAGAAATGATGGAAATGGTCTATGACACCTGCTTAAACTATGCCGAGAACTTCGGCAAGGACTCTCCGAACCTTCTTTTCAGGGGCGGAACCGGTTTGGGCAAGACCTTTCTCTCGGCTGCAATTGCCAGAAAGCTTTTCTCGAATGGCTTCAGCGTTACATACGACACTGTTTTCGGTATGATTTCTCAGTTTGAAAAATCCAAGTTTTCAAAGGATCAGGGAGAGCGAGACGAGGCGGCCGCAAAAGTTTCTCACTACTTAAGCTCGGACCTTATGATTTTGGACGACCTCGGCACCGAAATGCAGACCTCTTTTTCTAAATCTGCGCTCTATGTGCTTATAAACAGCAGGCTTATAAATAAGCTTCCGACTATAATAAGTACGAATTTGACCTTGGATGAAATCGAAGAGCTCTATACACCTCAGATTTATTCGAGAATTCAGGGAGAATACCTGTTGCTCCCCTTCTTCGGGCGGGACATACGCCGAATAAAAAAAGAACTTTAAGTTAAAATAGACGGGCTGTAGCAAAACAAAAATTGCTACAGCCCATTTTTTATATAGTTTTTTTGATTTAATAAGTTTCAACCTTATGGACAGAAATGCTCTCTATAATCTCGTCGATTTGTTCCCACATCTCTTCAAATATTTTTTTGTCTTTGGCCTCCATATCTGCCCCGACATCTTTATTTACCCAAGAGACAATGTATACGCTGTCTTCATCCATAGCAAGAACCTTGTTATTAGACATTTGTTGCAGGTGCCGATATTGCTAAAATGAGCACCATGACAGCTTTGGAAGGAAGAAACTTTGTGATTAGCGGCCATAAGCTAATGAACTTTATGGAAGCTATGGAAAAACCGATTATTGCTGCAGTAAACGGATTTGCATTAGGTGGTGGCTGCGAAATTTCAATGGCTTGCGACATTAGAGTTGCTTCAACTAAAGCTAAGTTTGGTCAACCTGAAGTAAATCTCGGAATAATCCCCGGCTTTGGCGGGACTCTAAGGCTTGCAAGACTTGTTGGAAAAGGCATGGCTATGTATTTAATTATGACAGCGGAAATGATTGGCGGCGAAGAAGCTTTCAGAATAGGTTTAGTTGAAAAAGTTGTTGACCCTGAAGAATTAATCCCTACTTGTGAAAAAATCGCTAAAACTATCATCTCCAAGGCTCCTATCGCCATTGCTACAGCCAAGTCAGCAATTAATAACGGCTATGATATTGATATGAAATCTGCAAGCAAATATGAAATCGAAGCTTTTACAGCGTCATTTGGCTCAGAAGACAAAAAAGAGGGAATGGAAGCTTTCCTAGCCAAACGGCCTGCTGAATTTAAGAACAGATAATATTTTTTAGTAAAAAAATATTATCTTATGTATTTAAAAATAATTATCCACCTGTTTAAAATAGTGGATAATTATTTTTTATAAAACCTTAGATAAGAAGTTTTGTAATCTTTCTGTTTTGGGAGCTGTGAAAAGTTTCTTGGGGTTTCCCTCTTCCACAAGCTTTCCGCCTTCGAGGAAGAGAGTTCTGCCCGAGACTTCTCTTGCAAAATTCATCTCGTGCGTAACTATAACCATGGTCATGCCGTTTTCGGCAAGCTTTCTCATTACCTCGAGAACTTCGCCGACCATTTCGGGGTCTAAGGCGCTTGTCGGCTCATCGAATAGCATTACCTCGGGGTCCATACAAAGCGCTCTGACTATTGCAACCCTTTGTTTTTGACCGCCCGAAAGCTTTGAGGGATAAGTTTCTGCCCTGTCTTTCAGTCCGACTGTATCCAAAAGCTTGAGCGCTTTTTCCTCCGCCTCTTCCTGACTTGATTTTTTTAGGTTGATAGGAGCAAGCGTCAAATTTTCGAGTACGGTTTTGTGGGGAAAAAGATTGAAATGCTGAAATACCATGCCCATTTTCTGTCTGTGCTGGTCTATGTTTGTTTTCGGACTTATAAGGTCTATTCCCTTAAAATATATGTTCCCTTCAGTCGGTCTCTCCAATAGGTTAAGACAACGCAGAAATGTGGATTTGCCGCCGCCGGAAGGCCCTATCACGGAGATTACCTCTCCTTTTTCTATTGCAGTGCTAATACCGTCGAGAGCCTTGATTTTACCGTGTTCGTAGTATTTTTTTATATTTTCTACGACTATAAGTCTGCTATCTTTCACTGCTGCGGAGCCTCCCTTCAAGCTTATCCAAAAGCTTTGTGAGAATCATTATGATGAGAAGATATATGAGAGCTATCAAAATAAAAGGCACAAAAAACTGATATGTTTTACCGCCAATAAGCTGAGCCGCTTTTGTTAAATCCCTGAGACCGATTACGGAAACAACCGAGGTCTCTTTTATAAGCGCTATAAACTCGTTTCCTACAGAAGGAAGTATGGTTTTAATCGCCTGCGGAATGATAATTAGTCTCATGGTTGCAGAGTAGCTGAAACCCAAAGACCTGCCTGCCTCCATCTGCCCTCTGTCTACGGACATAATGCCGCCTCTGACTATCTCGGCAACATAGGCGCCCGAGTTTATGCCGAAAGCCAAAACCGCTATGGCCGCCTGATTTCTTGAATTCGTGAAAATCACAAAATAGAATATGAGAAGCTGAACCAGAACAGGCGTTCCGCGGATTACCGTTGTATAGATTTTGCAGATAGTATTTAACAGTTTTAATACTGCTGTTCTTTCGTTTTCAGGCTTCATCTCATAAGTGGATCTTATTGCGGCGATTAAGGTTCCCAAAACAAGACCCATAAGCATTGAAAGAGCCGTCACCTTGAGAGTGACGCCCAAACCTCCGAGATATAATTTCCACCTGTCGGCAACTACAAAGTTTTGTCTGAGCTGCTCGGCCAGTTCTGCGAAAAAGCTCGAGGCTTCCGCGGCGAGAATGTTTAGATTAAACAAAATCCGGCTCCTTCCCTAAAAAGGGGGCGGCTGAGGCCGCCCCTCTGTCTTTAAACAAAATACTGCTATTCTGCCTTTATATACTTATTGACTATCTCCTGAACCTTGCCTGTTTCGATAAGCTCGCTCAGAGCCGCCTCGATGGCTGCCAAAAGCTCGGGATTATTTTTGCTTATGCCTATTGCATAATCTTCTTCTGTAAACTTGGCCTCCAAAATCTTAAGGCCCGGGTTCTGCGCAACAAAGTCTTTGGCAGGCTCGTTGTCGATTACGACTGCGTCAACCTTACCGTCTATGAGAGCTTTTACCGCTGTGGGTCCGTTTTCGTAGGCAACTACCATATCTTCGCCGTAACCGCCGTCTTCAACCGGAGCGGAGCAGTAGAAATAACCTGTTGTGTTTGCCTGTGTGCCTATTATTTTATTGTTTGCCAAATCGTCAATGGATGCGATATCGGAATCTTCCGTAACTATGACAACCTGAATGCCCTTGGCATAAGAAGTTGTGAAGTCAACATTCTTCTTTCTCTCTTCGTTCACAGTGAGCCCTGCCATGGCCATATCGCTCTTGCCCTGCTGAACGGATGTGATAACAGCTCCGAAATCCATATCATCGATAACAAGCTCTAGCCCAAGTTTTTCGGCAATCAGCTTTGCTATGTCGACATCGATGCCGATATACTCGTTGTCCTTATCTCCTATCATCTCGTAGGGCGGGAATGCGGCGTTTGTTGCCATGTGTAGTTTGCCTGCCTCGACTGTTGTGAATGCGGGGGCATCCGCTGTCCCTTCGGCGGGTTTTGCCTCAGGTTCTTTTGCGGGAGCGGCGCCGCAAGCGGCAAGGGATAAAAGCAAACAGATAGATAACAAAATCAGTATAATCTTTTTCATTTTCATTGCACCTCTTTTAAATTACTGATGTGGTTTGGCGTATAATACCATTATGAAGGAGCAATGTCAACACCTTTTTCGAATAATATTCACTATTTCTCAAATAATTATTGCATATATCCATATATAACAGCGTTTGGTGCATATATATTTATGCATTACATCCATATTTTTTTATCGGTGACTATCATATCCATTGGGATATCATGGGGCTCGCGCGGGACTTCCCCGTATTTTTGCTCCTCGAAGGCCACGCCTATTTTAAGAGCGTTCCGAGCTTTCGGAAGGTATCTGTCGTAGTAGCCGCCGCCCTGTCCGAGTCTGTATTTATCTTCATCAAATAAAAGCAGAGGAACGATGATTATATCCAGCTCCTCGGGTTTAATAATAATGGAGTGTGCCTCATCGGGGGCGTAGATTCCGTGAGCCGAGAGCGTGAAATCGGAATAGGTGAAAGGCTTTAGAGCTTTCATCTCTCCGTTTTCCATCGCTCCCGGAAACGAAACACTGTATTTGTTTTCGGATTTTTGCAGAGCGTCAATAAGACTTTCCAGACTGACTTCCGAACCCAAGGCGATATATGCAAAAATATTTTTTGCCTTTTTTTCCTTTATTATTTTAAGAAGTTTTTCGCAGACAGCTTTGCTTTTTTCACGGCGCTCTTCCGAACCCAGCGACTTTCTTATTGCTCTGGCGTGAAGTCTGAGATTGGTTTTGTTTTCCATATTTCCTCCGAAAGATAAAAGCAAGAGAAGTTTCTCTTGCTTTTGATTTTTATTCCGCTGAAATTATGTAGTAGTAGACCGGCTGTCCGCCTCTTTCGACTCCTACCTCGCTGCTTGGCATTTCTCCTCTGAAATACTCTGCAAGCTCCTCTGCCTCTTCTTCACTGACATTTTCGCCGTAATAAACGGTAATCAGCTCGGACCGGAGCCTTGATATCTCAAGGGCCATTTGCTCTTTGAACTCATCCTTTGTGTTGTAGCTCCCCAATAATGCTCCGTCTAAAAGCGTGAGGTATTGTCCCGCCTTTATGGAGTGTCCGTCGTATGACGAATCTCTGGCGGCATAGGTCACATGCGCAGTGTGAACATGTTTCATAGCCTCTCGCATTTCATCTTCGAGCTCTTCGGGTTCTAAATTGTCATCGAAGCAAATTAAGGCTGCTATGCCCTGCGGCTCTGTCCTGGTGGGTATGACGATGACATTTTTATCGCTTAAAGGACTGCACTGTTCGGCGGCCATAATAATGTTTTTGTTGTTCGGGAAAACAAACACCGTTTCGGCAGGCGTTTTGTTTATGGCATCTAAAATATCGGCTGTAGACGGATTCATTGTCTGTCCGCCTCTCACCACATGATCTGCTCGAAGCTCCGTAAAAATTGAAGCCAAACCGTCGCCCGCAGAGACAACAACAACTCCGTAACGCTTTGTTGCGTCTATACTCTCCTGCTGGCTTAGCGGATTCACATCATGCGTTCCGTGTGTGAGTTCTTCGTGCTGGCTGCGCATGTTCTCGATATCAGCCTTTTCGATGCTTCCGTATTCCAAGGCCCTCGTGAGAACTTCGCCTGGAATGTCGGTGTGAACATGAACCTTGAATATATCGTCGGCCTCGTTGACTATGAGACAATCTCCTATTGTTTCGAGATATTCGCAGTAGGGCTTTATATCGGTATTCGGCGAAAGTTTGTTTACTATAAATACCGTGTCATAGGCAAAATTAATCTCTTCTTCCGCAAACACACTGAACTGAGTTTTTCCGGAGCTCTGAGTTTCCGCCTCCGGCGCATTGCCTGTGGGTAAATTGCCCTGCACGACAGAAAGCATTGCCTCGAGTATACAGACAAAGCCTTTTCCGCCCGCATCGACAACTCCGGCTCTTTTGAGGACCGGATTTAGATTTATTGTGTCCATGAGCGCCTCCTGCGCAGATTCGAGAGCAGATGAGAGCATTAGCTCTATATCTTCGCTACTTTCGGCAAACTCTATGGCGGCGGATGCGGCCACTCGGGAAACAGTGAGTATGGTTCCCTCGGCCGGCTTCATGACCGCCTTATATGCCGAATCAACTCCGTTTTTGAGAGCGGCGGCAAAGTCTTTGCTGTTTGCGTACTCCAAATCCTTTAGTCCCTTGGAGATCCCTCTGAAAAGGAGCGAAAGTATAACCCCCGAGTTTCCCCTGGCACCCCTTAAAACTGCGGAAGCCACGGTTTCGCCGCACTCTCCGACGGACTCAAAATTCTTATCTTTTATCGCATTACAAGCGGCAGTCATAGTAAGGCCCATGTTTGTTCCCGTATCGCCGTCGGGTACGGGGAACACATTTAAGTCGTTTATGACTTCCCTGTTCATATCAAGTCTCTCGCTTGAGCTGAGTATCATATTTTTAAATAGTTCAGCATTTATCTGCTTTACCAAAGCCACACCCTCCGGATATAATCTAGTCTCAGTCTATGAGCATGTTGTCGAAGTAGAGCTCTATGTTTTTTACCTCGAGCCCCGTTGATTTAGACACCTTGTATTTCACTTCATTTATGATGCTCCGTCCAAGAGCTATGAGGTTTACCCCGTATACAGCAACAATGTGTATTTTTAGACAGAGCTTGTCCCCGTCCTCGAAATATGCTTCGATTTCCTTGGACATTGCTTCCTTTAGCATGCGAAAAATGTTTCCGTCAACACCTTTTCCGCCCATGGCCTTTACTCCGAAACAGCCTGTGACGGCATCGTCGACTATTTTTAGGAAGACATCATTATTTATGCTTATTGCACCCTTGTCGTTATCAAACTTCAGCATCTTTGAGACTCCTCTAGGTGGATTCATTCGATGATTATAATACGAACTCGAAAAAAGCTCAAGTCTTTTGAAGAATTTCGCTTAACCCGATATTGCTGCGTATATAAAGGATACCGTAAGTTCTTCTCTCTTTGACACAATGGCTAAAAAAGAGTTCACAAAATATCATTCCATTATGTTTAAATAATCGGCTATATTGCTAAATTGCACCTTGTTTCTCGGACAAAACGCATTTTTTATTATTCTTTTTGTGCATTAAGAGCAAATTCAGCTTGTATAAAAGTAAATTAATTATTTTTTTAACATTTTATTATTTACAGTTTGTTATGCGTATGTTAAAATAAAGAAGTAGAAAAAGCTTAAACTTTTTAATAAAAATTTTAGATTTGGAGATGAGAAAATGCAAAGAAAATTCCTTACCATGGATGGTAACGAAGCAGCCGCACATGTATCGTACGCTTTTACCGAGCTGGCTGCAATCTACCCCATCACTCCTTCAAGTCCTATGGCAGACCACATTGACCGTTGGTCTGCAGAAGGTCGCCTCAACATTTTCGGTACCAAGGTTAAGGTACAGCAAATGCAGGCAGAATCGGGAGCAGCGGGCGCAGTTCACGGCTCTTTGAATGCCGGTGCTCTTACAACCACCTACACGGCGTCTCAGGGCTTACTGCTCATGATACCCAACATGTATAAAATCGCGGGCGAACTTCTTCCCGGCGTATTCCATGTTTCGGCCAGAACACTTGCCAGCCACACACTCTCTATTTTCGGCGACCACTCTGATGTAATGGCATGCCGCCAGACAGGTTTTGCCATGCTCGCTGAAACAAATACCCAGGAAATTATGGACTTAAGTCCTGTGGCGCACCTTGCCGCGATTAAGTCCAGAGTTCCTTTCCTAAACTTCTTCGACGGTTTCCGCACATCGCACGAAATCCAGAAGATTGCCGTTTGGGACAATGAGCAACTAGCCGATATGGTAGACAATGATGCAGTCGATGCTTTCCGCGCACGCGCCCTCAATCCCGAGCATCCTCAGATGCGCGGCAGCCACGAAAACGGCGACATCTTCTTCCAGCACAGAGAAGCTTCCAACCCCTACTATGATGCTGTTCCCGAAGTTGTTGAAGAGTATATGGCTAAGATTAACGAAAAACTCGGCACCGATTACGGTCTTTTCAACTACTACGGCGCACCAGATGCCGATCGCGTTATTATTGCAATGGGCAGCATTTGTGATGTGGCAGAGGAAGTCATAGATTATCTCAACGCTCACGGATCCAAGGTCGGTCTTATCAAAGTCCGTCTCTATCGTCCTTGGCGTGCAGATAAGATGCTCGCGCTCATTCCCGACACATGTAAGAAGATAGCTGTTTTAGACCGCACCAAGGAGCCCGGCGCTCTTGGCGAGCCCCTCTTCATGGATGTTGTTGCCTCGCTTCGTGATGCCGGCCGTTGCGATATTCAGGTTGTCGGAGGCAGATACGGTCTTTCCTCTAAGGATACGCCTCCTGCCAGCGTTTTTGCGGTTTATAAAGAACTCGAGAAGGACGAGCCCAAGGCTCGCTTCACAGTCGGTATAGTCGATGATGTGACTCACCTTTCCCTTGTGGAAGAAGATTCTCCCGACACGGCGCCCAAGGGCACTGTTTCGTGCATGTTCTGGGGTCTCGGCGGCGATGGTACAGTCGGAGCCAACAAGAACTCCATCAAGATTATAGGCGACAATACCGATAAATATGTTCAGGCATATTTTCAGTATGACTCCAAAAAGACCGGCGGTGTCACAATTTCTCACCTCCGCTTCGGTGACAGCCCAATAAAGAGCCCCTATTACATCAACAAGGCCGACTTTGTTGCCTGCCACAACCCCTCTTACATCGCCAAGGGCTTTAAGATGGCTCAAAAACTTAAGAAGGGCGGCGTTTTCCTGGTTAACTCCACCTGGAACTTCGAGGAGCTCGAGGCTGTTATGGATGCCGATACAAAGCGCTATATCCACGACAACGAGATTAAACTTGTCATGATTAACGCCATAGACCTGGCCGAAAAAATCGGCATGGGCAAGCGTACCAACACTGTTCTGCAGTCCGCTTTCTTCTCATTGGCAGCTATTATTCCGCAGGAAGAGGCTCTTAAGCACATGAAGGATGCTGCGACAGCCTCTTACAGCAGCAAGGGCAATGAAATAGTCGAGATGAACCACAAGGCCATCGACCTCGGCGCCACCGCCTATGAGTTTGTTAAGGTTCCCGCATCCTGGGCAAATCCCGTTTGCAACCGTGAGCCCAAAAAGCTCACAGGCAGAGAAAAGACCGTTAAGATGGTCAAGAACATTCTCTTCCCTGTTGGCAACATGGACGGCGACAGCCTGCCCGTATCCGCCTTTGTTGACCATGCGGACGGCACATTTGAGCTTGGCGCTTCGGCCTATGAAAAGCGCGGCGTTGCCGTAGCTTGCCCCGAGTGGGACAAGGACAAGTGCATCCAGTGTAACCAGTGCGCCTATGTCTGCCCCCACGCAGTCATTCGTCCCTTTGCGCTCACCGACGAGGAAGCCAAGGGCGCTCCTGCAGCTCTTAAGCTCACAGACCTCAAGGTTCCCAAGGATAAGTATAAGTTCTCCATAAGCCTCTCTCCCCTGGACTGCATGGGCTGCGCGGTTTGCGTTAAGACCTGCCCGGTTGGCGCCCTCGAAATGAAACCCTTAGAGAGCCAGAGCGAGCAGAACGAAGTCTGGAGCTATCTCATGGACAATGTTACGCTCAAAAAGGATCTTCAGAGCCCGCTGAATGTTAAGGGCAGCCAGTTCATGAAACCCTATCTCGAGTTCTCAGGCTCCTGCGCAGGTTGCGCCGAGACCAGCTATGCCAGACTTATTACTCAGCTCTTTGGCGAGAGAATGATTATATCCAATGCCACTGGCTGCTCCTCCATTTGGGGCGGTCCTGCCGCAACAAGCCCCTACACGGTAAACTGTGAAGGAAAGGGCCCCGCTTGGGTCAACTCCCTCTTCGAGGACAACGCAGAGCACGGCCTCGGTATTGCCATGGCTGTTAAAAAGCGCCGTGAAGACCTTAGAGCTTTAGTCTGCAAGCTCTCCGAAGCCGATTCCGCAAGCGACGCCGTTAAGGCAGCCTCTAAGGCTTGGCTTGAAACCGCAGACGATGGCGAAAAGTCGAAGGAAAGCTCCGCTAAACTCGTTGAAGCTCTTGAAGCGGATACAGTCGAGGGCGCCACATGTGAAGCCTGCAAGCTCGGCAGAGAGATTCTGAAGAGCGCAGACCTCCTCGTCAAGAAGTCTGTATGGATTCTCGGCGGCGACGGCTGGGCTTATGACATTGGTTACGGCGGCTTGGATCATGTTCTGGCTTCGGGCGAGGATGTAAATGTCTTCGTTTTCGATACCCAGGTCTACTCCAACACAGGCGGTCAGGCATCCAAGGCATCCAACATCGGTCAGGTTGCACAGTTTGCAGCTGCCGGTAAGGAGATTAAGAGCAAGCCTCTGGCAGAAATCGCTATGACCTACGGCTATGTCTATGTTGCTCAGATAGCAATGGGCGCTAACCAGGCTCAGACTCTGAGAGCAATAAGAGAGGCCGAGGCTTATAAGGGCCCCTCGCTCATCATCGCCTATGCTCCCTGCGAGATGCACAGCATTAAGGGCGGCATGACCAACAGCCAAGCCGAGATGAAGAAGGCTGTTGAAACCGGATATTGGAACCTCTTCAGGTTTAACCCCGAGGCGGACGAGAAATTTGTCGTCGACTCTAAGGAGCCGACGGGCAACTACCGCGACTTCCTCATGAATGAGGCGAGATACTCCCGTCTGACACGCGAATTCCCCGAAAGAGCCGATGTACTCTTTGAAAAGAGTGAGGAGAATGCAAAGGCAAGATATAAGCACCTCCTCAAGCTCAGAGATTTCTACGGAAAAGAAGAGTAAGAATATACACATAACGGTGAAGGCTAAATGCTTTCACCGTTTTTTTATATTATTTTATTTTTTATTATTCAGCTTTCTTTTGTTAAATGCTCTAAAACACCCTTGCAGCCGGCAATAACATCGCGCCTGGTCGCTTCAAAATCGCGAGTGTGCCACGGATCTGCCACTGAATCGCTGCGTCCTGCGTACTCGAGCAGCAAATGCAGTTTTCCCTCGGGGTCGCCTTTAAACATACGCCTCATATTGTGCATATTGTATTCATCCATGCCGATGATCAAATCGTAATAATTATAATCCTCAAAAACAAGCCTCCTCGCCTTTTTACCCAAACACGAAATGCCCATCTCCGAGAGAATTGAACGGACGGGAGCGTAGACGGGGTTCCCTTCCTCTTCGCAGGAAGTGGCGGCGGAGGCAATTTCGAATTCCCGCTCCAGCCCCTCTTTTTTAACCATATATTTCATTACAAATTCTGCCATTGGACTGCGGCAGATGTTGCCGTGGCAGACGAAAAGAATTTTAGTCATTTTATGGAATGTCTCCTTTTGTTGTGATTAGTTTCGCAACGACGGGATTATAACATAAATAAATGAAAACCAAAACCATGCGTTCAATATGCATGGTTTTGCTTTGTTGTCATATTTTACATTTTCTCGGGGGCGCTTATACCCAGAATGTTTAGGCCGTTTTTTAGAACAATAGCGGTGCATTTAACCAAACATAGCCGCGCCAAAAGCAGATTTTCCTCGGCTTCTCTGATTCGACAGGAATTATAGAAGCGGTGGAAGCGCGCCGAGAGCTCTATGAGATACTTATTTATCTTGCTGGGGTCATAAAACAAGGCGGCGGCAACAACCTCGTCGGGCAGGAGCGCAAGCTGTTTTATAAGAGCCCTCTCGCTCTCGTCCTTGAGAAGACTTGCATCTATTACAGTATCTTTTTTAATCTCATAGCCAGATTCTTTTAGGTTCTCAACAAGAGAGCAGATTCTCGCATGGGCGTATTGAACATAGTAAACGGGATTTTCGCTGTCTTCTCTTATTGCCAAATCCAAATCGAAATCCATGGGTGAATCTGGCTTTGAGTTGAAGAACCAGCGCGCGGCATCCAGCGGTACCTCGTCTAGCAAATCGGAAAGCGAAATAGATTTGCCCGTTCTCTTTGACATTCTGTAGAGCTCCCCGTTTCTGAAGAGCTTTACAAGCTGCATGAGAACTATCTGCAGTCTCTCTTCGCCGCAAAGTCCCAGAGCGTCGAGAGCGCCTTTGAGTCTTGCAACATGGCCGTGATGGTCGGCTCCCCAGACATTTATCGCCTTTTCTATGCCTCTCGTTTCGAGTTTGTTTATATGATAGGCAATGTCTGCCGCAAAGTAGGTGTATAGCCCGTTTCCTCTTTTAAGAACATCGTCTTTTAAGTCTAATGCCTCTATCTGTTTTTCGCTTTTGCCCTCGGCCCTTAGTCTTTCGGCGACGATTTCGGAGCTTTTAAGCCAGACGGCATCGTCTTTTTCGTATGTGTATCCCAAATCCGAGAGTCTGCGGACAGCTTCGTTGACTTTATCGGCCTCATATAGTTCGGATTCAAAAAACCAGCGGTCGAAGTTTACGCCGTATCTTGCAAGGTCGTTTTGCATTTTGGCAATATTGACCTCTAAACCGAAAGCCGCAAGTTTTTCTCTTCTCTCGTCGGAACTAAGTTTACATAACTTTTCGCCATGCTTGTCGTAGCAAGCACGGGCTATATCTGTGATATCCTCTCCGTGATAGCCGTCGGCGGGGATTTCATATATATCTTCGCCATGGGCAATATTCATATATCTGGCCTCTATCGAAGCCGCAAAATTTAGAATTTGATTGCCGTAATTGTTGACATAGAACTCTTTTTGACATTTGGCACCCGCCATATTCAAAATTGCAGCCAAACTGTCGCCCAAAACTCCACCTCTTGCGTTGCCTATGTGCATGGGCCCTGTCGGGTTTGCGGACACAAACTCTAAAAGTATGCTCTCGCCCTTCAGCGCATCGGAGCTGCCGTAGCTGTTTCCCGCCGCTCTTATCTCTTTTAAAACCTGAGCATACCAGCTGTCGGAAAGGAAGAAGTTTATAAAACCCGGTCCTGCTATTTCGGCTCTTAAAAACAGGCTGTTTTCAAAGTCCATATATTTGAGCAGGCTTTCGGCAATTTTGCGGGGATTTGACCTAAGCGCTTTGGCATTGCTTAGAGCATGGTTGGAGGCAAAATCTCCGTTTTGCGCATCCTTGCTAATCTCGATTTTACCGTTTAACTCTGCGCCGCCAAGGAGCTCTGAGTTTTCGCTTGCCTTGGCATATGCTTTAAGTATTAAATTTTCGGCCTCAGTCCTTGCTATCTCGTTAAAGTTAGACATTATCGCTGCTGTCTCTCCGTTCTCTCACACTTATTTTGAACCTGTTCCTTCCCAAAAAAGCCTGATTAAAATCGACAAGGTAATCTATCTCCATATCTCCGCCGTTCGGCCCGAGAGTTGAGTGTATTCTGTGTGTATCTAATCCGACTGTGGAAGACCCTTCGGGTGAAGCATATAAAAATGTGCTTTTCTTGCCCTCGTAGAAAACCATTTGGCTGTTTTCGGAGCCTGTTCTTCTGAGTACAACCTCTTGAGGCATCATTGTAAAAGATGTGAGGGTGCCATCAAGTCCGGTGAGCTCTGACTCACAATAGGAAACCTTGGCTACGCCGTCTTCATATCGATATTTACCCTCTGTTATGAGTTCGATGGTTTCGTTTTCGGTGTTGGAAAAATCCTGTATTCCGCTTATCGATATTATTACATCCTTCATAGCACCGTCATTAAACTCGTCAAAGCAATTTTTAAACATGATATCACCTCTCTTTGATGAATTCGAATTATATACTACTTATATCATACTGTCAAAATCTGAGCTCAAATATTTCTTCACCGTCAAAGTCAATGTGTTTTTCGACAAAATCCCTGAATTTCTCGGGTTCTGAGCTGGTTAAGAATTCGAGCTTCGGGCTTCTTTTTTCTCTGCTTTTAAGCTCAATTATGGCCGAAGCCGCAGCTTCCGCACAGTCGGACACAGGTATATTGCCCGCCGTTTTTTTAAAGAGTTCCATTATATGCGGGTAGTGGGTACAGCCTAGAAGCAGGCTGTCGCACCCCTCTTCGAAGGCCTCTCTGAGTTTCGGCTCTACTGAAGTATGAAAATATCTTTCCACCTCGAGATTCTTTTCTATCCTGACGGCAAGCTCCTCCCCGCAAAACTCGGTAATTTCGACTTTTTCGCATAGTCTTTTTGCCACCGAATTAAAGCCTTTAGAGCGGACACTTGCAGCTGTTGCCAGCACAGCCACTTTGCCGCTTTTGCTTTTATCGGCAGCCTGCAACACTCCGAAGTCTATTATCGAGTAGATGGGAATATCTAATTTTTCCCTTAAAAGATTAAGCGCATTTGAACAAATTGTTCCGCAGGCAACAAGTATCTCGTCTACGCCCTCGAAAGCCAGAATCTCGGCCGCTTTAAGGGAAAGTCCCTTTATTTCTTCAGAGCTTTTTTCCCCATAGGGCATATTCGCAGTATCTCCGTAATATATTATATTGTCGTAGGGGCAGTTTTCTAAAAATTTTTTTAAAGCCGAAAGTCCGCCGACTCCGGAGTCTAAGATTCCCAATGTTTGAGCCTCAGCCAAAGTACGCTCCTTTCGCAAACTTGTGGGCCATTTGTTCCAAGCTGTCGTCAAGCGGCTCCAGCTCCGCTTTTCCGTATTTCCTCAAAATCACTCTCCGCAGTATTTCGTCTGCAAAACTAGGATTTTTGGGAAGTACCGGTCCGTGCGAATATGTGCAGAATGTGTTTTTATAAAGTGCTCCCTCGCTTTTATCTTCGCCGTTATTTCCGAAGCCGCTAATCACCTCGCCAAGAGCTTTGCAGTCACCTTCTAGATAGGTTTTGCCCATGTGGTTTTCGAATCCGATAATCTCGCCAAAGGGCGTTTTGAATGAATAATTTCCGACAAAACGCACCGTTCCGGGCACTGTGTAAACAGGTAGCGCCCCTATGCATTCATGCTTATGTCCGCTTGTTGTTTCGCAGCTTTGCCCCATCATCTGATAGCCTCCGCAGATACAGAGAAAGCTCACTCCGTCCTCTACTGCCGCTTTTATGTCCTCGGTCTTGTGCGCTCTCAAGTCCTCTTCGAGTATTCCGTACTCATAGTCTTGACCTCCGCCGATGAACACAATGTCGTAGGAAGAAAATTCGGCTTTTTCGCCCACATGCACCTTGTGAATCTCGGTTTCGATGCCTCTCCATTTCAGCCTTTGACTGAGGCAGATTACATTTCCTCTGTCGCCGTAGAAGTTCAGAATATCCGGATACAGATGGCAAATGTTTATCTTCATATCTCCGCCTCCTTATTCTCGTCCATGCTCTTGAGCACATCCCTCATATTGAACATTACGGTGTAGGACGGGAGCATGTAAATGTCCTGCTCTTCGCTTTTAATGAACTCTAAAAGTTCGCTCTGCTCTTCTATTACATTGAGCATATCCTCGGCCGCTCCGGCGTATTTTAGACGCAGAGCAAGCTCATAAGCTCTTTCTCCCGAAAGGATATATTCAATAATATTCTCATTTTCGACAAGTTTTTCGAAGTCTGAATCCCATATCCATGAGATATCTTTGCCGTCGGCAACCTTTGTGTTGATGGCTATTAGAAGCTTGAATGGCTTATTTTTCTTAGCTACAACAGAAAACGCTCTGTCGGCTCCCGACGGGTTTTTGATGAGCATCATGGAGACATCCTTTTTGTTTATTAAAAAGCTCTCTCCCCTGCCCGCGCCGCCCTCGGCAGTTTTTAAGCTTTCGATAGTTTCGTCCATGCTCACGCCCAGCATATTTGCAGTCGCAAGCGCGGCAAGCGCATTGTATATATTATGTAAACCGGATATGTTGAGCTCGGCCTCATATTTATTTCCGTTGTGCTCTATCGTAAAACGGCTCTCGTTAAAGTCGGTTTCAAAATTAGTAACCGCATATTCGGGTTCTTGCCTCTTATATCCGCAGCCTGTGCATGAAAAATCGCCGAAGTGAGCAAAAACAGTATATGAATAATCGTAGCCTTTTCCGCACTTTATGCAGTAGACGGCATCGGAGACAGGACTCTCCTGCTCTGCGCCCATGTTAAAGCCGAAATAGCGGACTTTGTCTTTTTCTTCATCTACAATCGAGGATACCAGAGAGCAGTCGGCGTTTATAAGATATTCGCTGTCTTTTGAGCCATTAAGCCCCTCTTGCAGGTCGCCCAGAGTCATGCTGAGTTCTGAAAATCTATCGAGCTGATCGCGAAACACATTGAGTATTGCAATTATTTGAGGCCTCAGCTTGGGAGTTACATACTTTAGGGCGGCCTCGTCGCACTCGATTACAGCATACTTTTTTTGGGGATTGCCGAATATATCGGCATTTAAAATAAAATCGGAGACAATCCCTTGCTCCATGTTGGAGCCGAGACTGTTGGAAAAGGCCGGTTTTCCGTTTTCGTTGAGTATATGCTTTAAAATCTTTACCGTTGTGGTTTTGCCGTTTGTGGCGCTGACAACGACTGTTTTCACATCGCGCCCCAGCGCCGACAGTATATCGGGATAGAGCCTAAGCGCAAGTTTGCCCGGAAGGCTGCTGCCTTTTCTCCCAAATATTTTCAGTATTGTTTTTGTAAGCTTTGCAATCAGTATTGCAAAAATCAGCCTTAAATCCAAACTCTTACTCCTCACCTTGCGCTTTAGATAAGTCGAGTATAATCTGCTGCGCCATTAATAATCCCGCCGTGCCTGTAACCCAAACCAATGACGCCGGCGTTGGGCGTATGCAACCATTCTCTCCCTCACATGCGTCTGTTTTATTCGGCTCTTCCGAGCTGTAGACAACATTAAGTCTGCTTATATCCACGCCTGTTTTTTTGAGCTCTCTTCGCATTATGCGCGCCAAGGGACAGACCTCTGTCTTGCTCAGCTTTGAGAGCCTTATCCGCTCTGCGCTGAGCTTATTTCCCATACCCATTGAGGAAATTATTTTGCAGTCTGCCTCAAACGCTTTTTTAATAAGCAGAAGCTTGGCAGACACCATATCAATACAGTCGGCCACATAATCGAAAGCCGAAAAATCATATTTATCCGAGCTTTCCGAGTCAAAGCGCTCGGGGTGTTCATGAATCAGAATTTCGGGATTTATGGCAATAAGTCTCTCGGCCATGGCGCTTGTTTTAAGCTTGGAGAGGGTTTTGTAGTCAGCTAAGAGCTGCCTGTTAATGTTGCTCTCCTCCACCCTGTCTTGGTCAATTAGACTTATCTCTCCCAACCCTGAGCGCACCAGGGCTTCGGCGCACCAAGAGCCAACCCCTCCCAGACCGAAAACCGCCACATGCGCCTTTTTAAGTCGTTCTATTCCTTCTTTTTTAAGTAGGGGCTCTGCCCTAGAAAGTCTTTCTTCCAAACCAAACTCCGCTATTTATTAAACCGCTCTATAATTAGAGCGGTTTTAATTATTTCTCTGCAAACCAGAAAACCAAAGCGTTGGGCTTAAACTCCCAACCCTCGGAAACTCCCGCTTCCCATTTTTCGTAATCTGCATTTCTCAGCTTCTGATCTGCCAAAAGGTCAGAGTATTTCATTCCAATTCCGCTATAGTAGACAACATGGGATCCGCTGTAGCCTTCGCTATTTTGCACTATGATTGTGTCGCCGGGTTTTCTTCCCTGTGCGAAAATAAAGTCGTTTATAGGCGCTACCATTGTGCCTTTGCTGACATTTTCATAGAGGCCGCCATTTGTATTAGAACCGGGATCATCGCTTTTTTCGTTGGCAAGCTTCGAAAAATTCTCTTCGCTTCTTACGCCCGAGTTAAACTCGGCCAAGATAGCCTCGGACTGTTCCTTTGCCTTGCTCAGCTCCGCTTCGTCGATGCTTCCGTTGCCGTCTTCATCTTTTGCCGAGGTTAAAATGTGACGGAAATTTACTGTGTTGTATTCGTTTTTATTTCTCTCTAAGAAAACCACAACATAGTAGCCGCTTTCGGTTTTCTCGACGACATAGGCCTTATAAAGCTTCGCGTCATTCGATATGAACTTCTCGTAAATTGAAGGTTCCACAACTTTTAAGCTTGAACCGCTTATTCCCTTGTTCTCTTTTATATCGGCTCCGCTGAGCTTATTTGTAATGAGTTCCCTAAACGCAGTTTCGCTGAGCTCGGCGCTTTGTATATCGGACTCTTTCTGCTTTGCGTTATATTCCTCTGCAATTCCCTCGGCTTCCTGCAATGCAATCCGCATAGTCTCTTCAGTGACCTTTTGCTCGGAAGTCTCGCTACCCTCTGAAGCCTGTTTTTCTGCCTCTACCAGATAATACAGATAACTGAAGCTGTCGAACTCATCGGCGTTCTCGGCATATGCATTTTTGAGCGTTGTGCTGTCGTAATTGAAGCCCTCATATTGAGCCTTGGAATAGTCCGTAGCTATGGTCCTCATTTCGACAAGCTTTCTTACCGTTTCGGCAGTCACGCCTTTACCGTACATGGCGGCAAAATACCCGTCGGCATCCTTGTAGCCATAGACCTTAGCCATCTCGGTCATTGACTCTATCTGGGCATCAAGTTCTGCTTTAGCGTTATCGTCCAATGTATAGCCCTCTTTTACAGCCATGTCGTAAATTGCCGTTAACGAGGTCATTTCACTAATCGCAAGCTTACGGAAATGCTCGGCCCAAGTGACACCCTCGCTAATCTCCTGCTTAGATAGCGGAACTTGAGGATTTAAGAGCAAGCTGAGATACTGCTGGTTGCTGCTGCTGAATCTATAGTAGGCTTCTTTATAAAAATATTGAAACTCAGCGTTAGTATATTCGTAGTCGCCAATCTTAATAGCCTTTATACCTGAATACAATACATTGGAATTTACAAATAAAATCAGTATTATAAGGATCAGTGCAATAACTGTGCCTATTCTAAACTGCATCTTGCGTTTTCTATGCTTTTCGCTCTCTTCAAGACGGGCAGCTTCTTTTTTACTTAGCCCTTCCTCGCGCTCGAGCTGGCGCCTTCTCTTTTCCTGTGATGCGCTCATCGAATCATCCTTTACTTCTTTAAGTGAGACCTTTATTTAAGGCTCTTTTAAATGCTTATGTATTATAGTACAGTGTGCAAACTCTTTCAAGATAAATAAAAGTTTCAAGCAAAAAAGCGCCTTTCCCTTTTGCATTATTGCAATAGAAGAGCATTTAATTCTGTGATATAATATTTATATGAGCAAGATTGTGAGTATTTTTAAAAGACACGAGCTATTATTTTTCTTTTTAATATTTGCGCTGGGAGCTTTTTTGCGCTTTAATAGGCTCTCGGAGCTTCCTTATGGCCTTAATCCCGACGAAGCCTCGGCAGGCTATGAGGCGTTTTCACTTTTAAATTACGGTATAGACAGAAACGGCTACAGCTACCCTATACTATTTAAATCTTGGGGTAGCGGACAAAATGTCCTCTACAGCTATCTTGCCATTCCCTTTATCGCAGCTCTCGGTCTGAACACGCTGAGCGTAAGATTGCCCATGGCAATTATTTCAACTGTTTCTCTCTTGTTTTTTTGGCTTTTATGTAGAAAAGCTCGCGGCAAAGGCTTTGCAATTATTGCCCTTTTCTTTCTTGCCATTGCTCCTTGGCACATATTATCGGCGCGCTGGGCCCTGGAATCCAATCTGCTGCCTCATTTCCTGCTTTTTGCAGTATATTTCACTGTTTTAGCAGAAGACAGGCAGGTTTTTCTGCTTCTCGCATCTTTTTTCTTTGCGCTAAGTCTATATGCCTACGGAACCGCCATGATGTTTACTCCCCCGATTTTACTTTTTGCCCTTTGGCGCTTTAGAAAGAAGATTGAGATTAGGTTCTTTTTACCGGCGCTCATTATTTTTATTTTACTCGGATTTCCCATAGTTTATTGTCAGCTGAGAAACGCTCTCGGGCTTCCGGCGACAAAGCTTTTAGGCCTAAGTCTTCCCGCTCTTAACGAAACAAGGCAGAGCAATGTTATGAGCTTTGACATTCTTCAGATCTTCGGAAACTTTTTTGAGGCTTTAAAAATTATTCTTCTGCAGAGAGACGGACTTGTTTTTAACTTTTCGAGCATGAGCGGTCTTTATTATCCTTTCGGAATTTTTTTCCTTATTGCTGGTATCTATTTCGCCCAAAAAGAGAAGTCGACGACTGATAAATACTTTCTCGCCGGACTTATTATTTCTCTGCTTCTCTGTTTTTTCATCAAGGCAAACATCAACAGAATCAATTTTATTTGGATTTTCTTGAGCTATTTTATTGCGCTAGGAATTTATAAGCTTGTGTGTTTTTTGGGCAAGTTTTCCCCATTAGTTCCACTTCTTTTCATTTTGAATTTCGTTATTTTTATGCAGGACTATGTGGGCAATTTCAACGGCGACAAAGTGACTACCTATTACCCGGGCCTGGGAGAAGCCATTGAGTATGTAAGCGAACAAAATCCCGAAAGCGTATACATCTCGAGATACATAAACCAGCCCTATATATATGTGCTCTTCTATGAAAAGATGAGTCCTCGTTACTTTATGGAAAATATCCGTTTCTATGATGACTCCGCCGCTTTCTGCTTCGCCGAGTCTCTGGGAAAATACAATTTTTCTTCGATTAAATCTCAAAACATCGAGTGGCTTATCTTGTTCAACTTTGAGACACAGGGATTTAATGTTGAAAAGACATTTAAGGGTTTTTCGGTAGTTCGGAACAAGTGAAAATAAAAAAGCTTTTATTTATTCGTCTTTTTTGATAGACTCAATATGTCAATATAATAAAATAATTTTGAAAGAAGTGTTTTAATGACAGATGGCAACCTTCGCCTGGCAGTACTTATCGATGGGGATAACGCTCCGCGCGACTGCCTGAAAAGTATTCTCGAGGAAATTGCGATTTACGGAACCCCGACAATAAAAAGAATATACGGTGACTGGGCTTCACAAAACATAATCGGTTGGAAAACCGAACTGCTTGAAAATGCGGTTACACCGAAACAGCAGTTTGCTTACACCACCGGAAAAAACTCAACCGATTCGGCCATGATAATAGATGCGATGGACATCCTCTACGCCGGAAAAACAGACGGCTTTGTGCTTGTTTCTTCCGACTCGGATTTCACTCCCCTTGCAATCAGGCTGAGAGAGAGCGGCATGTATGTTATAGGCATAGGTGAAGCAAAAACTCCCAACGCCTTTGTACAGGCCTGCGACAAATTCATAAGAATTGAAGTTCTTCGCGACAGAGTAAAAAAGACTCTTAAGGAAAAGGCTGTAGCTGAAAAGAGAAACAGCTTTAAGAGCGATAAAACCAAAAAAGATCTAGAGAGCACAAACGGCAAAACGACTTCCAGACCCAGGACAAAACAAGAAAGTAAGAGCCCAATACCCGAAGATGTTATTGAGCTCATTGTGGATTCGATTGAAGACCTTGCCGAAGATGACGGATATGCAAATCTTTCGAGTCTCGGAAATCTCCTCATTAAGAAGAAGCCCGATTTTGACTCGCGCACCTATGGATATGGAAAGCTCTCCACAATGCTGAAAAGCCTTCCCTGCTTTGAATTTGAGATGCGCTCAACTGCGGCAGACCCGAACGCAAAGCAGATTTATGTGACAAACAGCGAGAATTGAAGCTATTCTTTTGAGTAGCCGCTTTTTATCTCGGGCCGAAGACGCAAAATCTCTTCTGTCGCCAGCTTTACATCATTCTCATTTTCGGTTTTAATCTCGAAAAGCTCTTTGCCGTCTTTATTCAAAACAAGACTAAAGATGAAAAAGTCATGCATCCCACAACACACATGCGATCTGATTCTTTGAGCTCTTGTGAAAACACGATCTATTTCAGCAAGTCTTACCGTCTTTCTTTTTAGTCCGTCTCTGAAGTAAACGGCCAATATGCCGACCGATATCGGGCCGAATTTCTTTGCGTTGCGGAAATCTTCCTCTAGCACATTGTCTATAATTTTAATTGAATTCAAATCGTATAATTTTACATTTGCCATCTCTTTTTCTCCTTAATCTTTGCGGAAAGTCTTTTTAATAAGTTTTTAATTATTTCTTTGCTTCCTTATGCTGAGCTGCCTTAACACTCTTGGCGGTGTCGGCGCGTTGTTTGCGCTCCAGAATTTGGCAGGCTGATTTTTATTTATTTTATCAGGAATTTTACTTAAAGTCAGTGATATTGTCACAATACTGCTTGCATTGCACTCTATACCCTTTAAATTATCTCGGTCAAAAAAATTGCATTTTAAAAGCCGCAGAGCCCAAAATAAACAAGTGTAAAAGTCTGATTTTTAGCAAAAAACGAAAATTCAGCTTGACATTAATTTAATCTTGATATATCATTTCATGGCGCTCCAAAGACAGCAGGCAGCAATAGCGGAAGTCCTGCCGAGGATGGCATCGAATATGATGACTTTATCCCGTGTCTTTCGGCACGGGTTTTTTCGAGCGTAATTTGTATTACGGAGGTGAAATCAAATTGCCAAGTGAAAAAATTCTAAAAGAAAAACAGCAGGTTGTCCAGACCCTGGTTAAGAGAATCGAGGATTCCAAAGTCGGTATTCTCATCGACTATAAGGGAATCAATGTTGCGCAGGATACGGAGCTTCGTCGCACCCTTTCCGAGAAGGAGATAGAGTATAATGTCGTTAAGAACACTCTACTTAAGATTGCAGCCGAAAAAATCGGCATTGACGGCATAGCCGATGTTCTACACGGTTCGACATCACTCGCAACATCCGCAGACCCAATCGTCCCCTTTGCAGTTCTTAAGGAGTTCAGCAAAAAGCTGGGTCAGGTTTTTAATGTCAAGGCTGCTTTTATAGGCAGCGACCTTTTGACAGAGAGTCAAATGGCAGACCTTGCCGCTCACGAAAACATCGAAAGTCTTTATTCCAAGACTTTGGGAACTATGCTGGCCCCCATTTCAAGCCTAGCATTTGTCCTTTCCCAAATAGCCGAGAAAGGCGGCGCACCCGTTGCAGTAGCCGCAGAGGCTAGTGCAGAAAGCGCAGAGTAAACTACACATGAGGCACTGCCTCGGGCAAGCGACGCCACATAAGCTCGCATTTATTTAAAATTTTGGAGGTTAATTAATATGGCAAGTGAAAAAGTTCTCGCTATGATTGAGGAAATCAAAGCGCTCACAGTTTTAGAGCTCTCCGAGCTCGTACACGCTCTTGAGGAGACCTTTGGCGTTTCTGCAGCAGCAATGGCAACCGCCGGCGGCGCAGGCGCAGCAGGTGCTGAGGAAGTCGTTCAGGAAGAGAAGACCGAGTTTGATGTTATCATGAAGAGCTTCGGCGATCAGAAGATTAAGGTCATCAAGGAAGTCCGCGCCATCACAGGCCTTGGACTTGCAGATGCAAAGGCTCTTGTTGAAGGCATTCCCGCAAAGATTAAGGAGCAGGCTTCTAAGGAAGACGCTGAGGCAATTAAGGCTCAGCTCGAAGCAGTCGGCGCCGAAGTCGAGCTTGCATAAGTTTAAAGCATATAAAACCCGTTGGTGTAAACCGGCGGGTTTTCTGTTTTATAAGTATTTTTTGAAATATATGATTAATGACGATAATAATGCTTTCAAAGTATATTTTCTTGGAATATTGGTCAAATCTCGATGACTTTGTGAGCAAAATATGTTAAAATACAGACGAAAAATCACTTAAAAGAGGAGCAAAACAAGGAACGCTATAATGTAAGCATTGAAATCAAAAACAAACCGATTCTCGACCCTGAATTTACCCCTCTCTTGAAGTTTAATCAATCATTCTTGGCCGGTGCAACAAAGCCCGTTTCTATTGCCGTGGAGCGCGCCGACAAGCAAATGGCGACCACTCATACTTATATTTACGGTACAGCTGAAATGTTGGAAGCCGACCGCTACTACATTGACCGTTTGGTTAAAACCCTTCTGTGGATGAAAGGCGGATTCCGCATATATGTCACCGACAAAGATGTTTATGATTACTTGAACTCGGTATACTGCAAAGGCGGAGAGCAAGAATTCGACTGGGACTACATGGCAAACATATTTGAAAGTCCGTTCGAGATAATTCTCTGCGACACTGTGCCCGAAAACAAAGACCTGCCCCTACCCATCGGCGGACACCTGGACGGCTGTCGCATAGGCTTTGATGCGGGCGGCAGTGACCGCAAGGTCTCGGCTGTTATCGACGGTGAAACAGTGTTTTCGGAGGAAGTTGTTTGGTATCCTAAAGTAACTGCCGACCCCGATTACCACTACGACGGCATTGTTTCGGCAATGAAAAAAGCCGCCGAGCATATGCCTCGTGTTGACGCCGTAGGTGTTTCTTCTGCAGGAGTTTATATAAATAATCGCACTATGGCCGCTTCCCTCTTTTTGGCTGTGCCCAAGGAGCTTTATGCTTCAAAGGTGAGAGATATTTATATCCGCGCCATAACCGACACCTTTGGAGATGTTCCCTATGCTGTAGCTAACGACGGTGATGTATCGGCCTTGGCGGGAACCATGAGCCTTAATGACAACAATGTGCTGGGCATTGCCATGGGCACCAGCGAGGCTGTCGGATACATCGATAAAGACGGCAAAGTTACCGGTTGGCTCAACGAGCTGGCCTTCTGCCCTGTTGATGCAAACCCCGAAGCCATGCGTGACGAGTGGTCCGGCGATATCGGTTGCGGTGTTAAGTACTTCTCTCAAGACGGCGTTATTAAACTTGCGCCCCGCGCGGGAATCGAGCTTGACCTTAATGAACCTCCTGCGAAAAACCTGAAAGTTGTTCAGAATCTGATGGAAAACGGTGATAGCCGTGCTGAGAAGATTTTCCATGATATCGGCATATATCTCGGCCACACTCTGGCTTACTATTACCACCACTACGGATTTAAATATGTTTTGCTCTTGGGCCGCGTTATTTTTAAAGGTAATTTGATTTAATTTATCACGACAAAACTCCCACGGTCTTATTGGCCGTGGGAGTTTTTGTTTTATTAGCTTTACTTTTCCAAAGGAAGAAGATTTTTTTCGGTTTTGGGATCGAAGAGATGTATCTGGTCAGCTCTGAAGGTGAAGTTGAATTCGCTACCGTATTTAAACCCGCCGCGGTTTGCCTCTTCCAAATCGACAGTAGGTACGCGAACTACAACATCCTTACCCGCCGCGTCGATATGCAGGTGTATCTCGCTACCCATCATTTCGGAAACATCTACCTTGCCGCGTATAACATCTGCGCCTTGGACTTTTATCAAAATGTGCTCGGGACGTATGCCCGCCAAAACATCCATGCTTCCATAACCTTTGGCTTCCAGATTCTTTGCTATTCCTTCGCAAACCGGAATCTGAGCAGCTCCGACCTCCACATTGTATCCGCCTTCGACTCTCACAAGTTTGGCATCAAACAGGTTCATTTGGGGCATTCCGATAAAGCCCGCAACGAAAACATTGCTGGGATGGTCGAACACTTCCTGAGGCGTGCCTATTTGCTGAATCCAGCCGTCTTTCATGATGACTATGCGATCGCCTAAAGTCATAGCTTCGGTTTGGTCGTGGGTGACATACACAAAGGTGGTGTCGATACGCTGACGCAGTTTTATAATCTCCGCACGCATCTGGTTGCGGAGCTTTGCATCGAGGTTCGACAGAGGCTCGTCCATAAGGAATACCTTGGGTTCGCGGACAATTGCGCGACCTATAGCAACACGCTGTCGCTGACCTCCCGAAAGCGCCTTAGGCTTGCGTTCTAAGTACTGAGTGATGTCCAATATCTCCGCCGCTTCACGGACACGCTTGTCAATCTCATTTTTATCCATCTTGCGCAATTTCAGAGCAAACGCCATGTTTTCGTACACAGTCATGTGGGGGTAGAGAGCATAGCTTTGGAATACCATTGCAATGTCGCGATCTTTGGGAGCCACATCGTTTACACGCCGATCATCGATAAAAAGATCGCCCTCGGTAATGTCTTCCAGACCAGCTATCATACGCAGAGTGGTGGACTTACCGCATCCTGACGGACCGACAAGAACGATAAATTCCTTATCGGCAATCTCCAAATCGAAGCTGTGCACCGCAGTGACTGCGTTGTCATATACTTTTTTGACACTTTCCAACTTAACTGTTGCCATAATACTTTGACCGTAGAAGCAATGCCTCCGCAAATACTTCCTCACGAGGAGAGAGCGAAACTCTCAACGCATTACGCCAGGTCTCCACACTGACGCACCGCCGGTCGGGGCGGATATTTCCTCCTTTTTTTGAGCTTACCCGAGGCTATGGAAATGGAGTAACTTCGGGCGCTTAAATTTTAATGACAGTTTATTTTATTACAATCAGCATAACTCTGCAACCGCCGCATCAATCAGCGATATAGCCTCATTGATATTAGACAAAATGTTTTTAAGAAAAAACAAACATATTATAAATCCTTTAATTAATACACATGTAAATTATAACATTTCTCTATCTACTAATGGCTTTGTTATTGAGAAATTCATGTAAAATATCCTTATTTAGTAAAAGTTTTGCAGTCTTCGG
>CAYFQE010000003.1:0-15605 GCA_964345235.1 uncultured Oscillospiraceae bacterium
ATTTCGAGTCAAGCTCGTTATGACCACTTCGATACCTGTCCAAATATCTCGCCCAAGGGCGCAGTAGGAATTATAGCTAAAAATGCCTAAAAAGGCAAGATGCAAATGATAAAGTATTTAATCTAAGCTATTATTCAAAGCTTAGTGTATTTAGGAAACTCGTCCCCGGGGGAAAAATCCCAGTACACAAGTAAGGGTCCATCGGGCGAACTTATAACGGCTCCGCCCTCCGAACTGTTCGAAACGGCCAGCGTTTCGGTGGGGGAGAGTGTAGCATCCTCAAGTTCATAAAGACAGTTTTTCACGCTGATGTTTTCAACCGTTCCGCAGAAAGGAAAGAGAGAAAGGTTCTCGATTTTCTTATTAGGAAAGCTCAAGGACGCTCCCATAATTGCGCTCATGCAAAAACCTGTGCCTATCATAAAGGCTCTAAGGCCGTTCTCTTCCGCCCAAAGCAGGGTCTCGAGGTTTGCAAGCGAGTGATCAAAACGCTTGCCGCCCGTACAGCCGTATAAAAAAACTGTGTTAAAGCCGAGCTCCTTAGCTCTCATGAGAGCGTAGTGACTGTCGGTAAAGTCCTTTTTCACGGGAATACGCTCAACTTTGCTCCCGCTCGGCACAAAGCCCGCAGAGTCAAAATCGCCCAAAATAAGGTCGGGACTTATATTCAGCTTTTCAAGATGGAAAAGGCCCGCATCTGCGGCGATTATGAAATCACCCTCGCGCGGCGTAAAGTATTTAGGGTCAAAGTCGGCGGCGGCCACAATGTGACAAACGGATTTTTTAAAATTCATTTTCATAACCTATCCAAAAATTAAGAGAATTTCGCAGCAAATCTTGTTACAAACGGAAATATGCTGTATTATATTATAGAACTTGTAAAGACAAAAATAAAGGAGCTTTTTATGGAAGACTTTGTTGTATATATGAAGGATATCACAAAGAATTTTCCTGGTATTAAGGCCTGCGACAATGTGAGCCTCGGGCTGAGAAAGGGGGAAATCCATGCGCTCTTGGGGGAGAACGGAGCCGGAAAGTCCACACTTATGAGCATACTTTTCGGACTCTACAGCGCTGACAGCGGACAGATTTTCGTAAACGGCGAAGAGCAGATTATAAAAAACCCCAATGACGCCAATGCGCTTGGCATAGGTATGGTGCATCAGCACTTCAGGCTTGTCGAGTGCTTTTCGGTTCTCGAAAATATCATACTGGGAAACGAGCCGCATAAATTCGGTTTTTTAGAAAAAAAAGATGCGCGCGAGAAAGTACTTAAGCTCTCTCGCGACTACGGACTTGAGATTGATCCCGATAAGCTCATCGAAGATGCCACAGTCGGCATGCAACAGAGAACGGAAATTCTCAAGATGCTCTACAGAGATAATGACATTTTGATTTTCGATGAGCCCACAGCCGTGCTTACGCCTCAAGAGATAAAAGAACTCATGGCCATCATGAAGAAAATGTGCGCCGAGGGAAAGAGCATTCTTTTCATCACGCATAAATTGGCTGAGATAATGAGTGTTGCCGACAGAGTTACGGTTTTGCGCAAGGGCCAGTACATGGGTACCGTGAATGTAAAAGACACCACCAAGGAAGAGCTCAGCCGCATGATGCTCGGCCGCGACATAGAGTTTAAAATAGAAAAAAAAGAGCCCGAAATCGGCGATGTGGTCTTAAAGGTCGAAGACCTCTCCGTGCCCTCAGGAGAGCAAAAGCGAAACGATGCCGTCAAAAATGTCTCGTTCGAGGTGAGAGCGGGAGAAATAGTCTGCATTGCAGGCATCGACGGCAACGGCCAAACAGAGCTCATACACGGCATCAGCGGACTCTCGCCTATAAGCGGGGGCAAGATAGAGCTTTGCGGCGAGGATATAAGCCGAAGCAAAATTCGCGAGAGGTCAAAGCATGGAATGAGCCACATTCCCGAAGACAGGCACAAACATGGCCTGATTTTGGATTTCCAACTCCAGCAGAACCTTGCCCTTCAAACCTACTGGGCTGAGGATTTCCAAAAGAACGGCTTCATACAGTTCGATAAAGTTCGAGAATTTTCCGACAGCCTCATAGACCAATACGATATCCGCTCGGGCAGGGGAAGTGATTCAATTGTGCGCAAAATGTCGGGCGGCAACCAGCAAAAGGCAATAATTGCGCGAGAGGTAGACAAGGACCCAAGGCTTCTTCTTGCGGTACAGCCCACAAGAGGCTTGGATGTCGGCGCCATTGAGTTTATTCACAAAAAACTTATAGAGCGCCGAGACAACGGCGATGCCGTGCTTCTGGTCTCTCTTGAGCTCGAGGAAGTAGTCTCTCTGCCCGATAGAATTTTGGTCATGTACGAGGGCGAGATTGTGGCTAACCTCGACCCCAAGCAAGTCAGCATGGAAGAACTCGGTCTCTATATGGCTGGAGCCAAGAGAATGGAGGGATTTTAATATGAAAAACAGCAGCAAGCACAGACTTGGCAACGAGAGCTTACTCAATGTGGGGGCCTCGGTGATTTGCGTAATCATAGGTCTTATAGTCGGCTTTCTGGCGCTCTGCGTTCTCAGCTACATCACTCTTTCCAAAACGGGAGAGGCAGGCCTTTCCAATGTTATAGCTCTGGCCTACGATTCTGGCATGAAGCAGATATTAAAAGGAGGCTTCTACCTGCCGCCCATGGGCATAGGCCGCGAGATAGTAACGGCCACAGCTCTCATCATGTGCGGTCTTTCTGTCAGCTTCGCCTTTAAAACAGGACTCTTCAATATAGGAGCGGCAGGTCAGTATTCTCTCGGAGCTTTCGGAGCGCTAGTCTGCGCCATAGTGCTAAAACTGCCTTGGCCGATCTGCCTTTTGGCCTCTGTAATATTCGGAGCGCTCTGGGGACTTATTCCCGGCGCATTAAAGGCCTACCTCAACATAAACGAGGTAATTAGCTCAATTATGTTCAACTGGATAGGGCTTTACGGAATGAACACCATAATCTACGGCGCAGGTACAGGCGCAATGTACGATGCAGCAACCACAAAGAGCTATGCTCTTAGAGTGGTAAACCCCACCGCGCTGATACCCGATTTTGGACTCGCCGCAGTTTTTAAAAACCGATCTTCAACAATCGCCATTTTTATAGCCATATTCATGGCCTTTGTCATACACATACTAATGAATAAAACTGTTTTCGGCTTCGAGCTCAAGGGCGTAGGTTCAAACAGAAACGCCGCACGCTACGCCGGAATAGACGAAAAGAAGTCTATTATGCTTTCAATGATGATAGCGGGCGCTTTGGCAGGACTGGGTGGCGGTCTATACTACCTCTCGGGTGCGGCGGAGTGGAGCCCTCTGGATTCCTCATCTCTTCCGTCTGTCGGCTTTGACGGAATCGCCGTTGCGCTTTTGGCGAGCTCCTCGCCCATAGGCAACATTTTCTCGGCATTTCTGATATCGCATATAAAAACGGGCGGAAGTTTCATGAACGCCAATGTTTTCCCGCCCGAAATTGCAACCTTTATGTCAGGCATAATAATCTATCTCTGCGCCTTTGCTCTCTTGTTTAAGAGTGCGCTTATGAAACTTTTTGTCAAATCTCCTCAGGAGGAAGCGGAGGAAAAGGGAGAACCGCCGCAAACCCCTGTCTCGGAAGAAAGCGTAAAGGAGGCATAGTAAAATGCTGTTACTTCTTAAATATACACTGCTCTATTCAACTGTGCTTATGCTAGTTGCGTTGGGCGGAATGTTCTCAGAGCGCTCAGGCATAATAAACATAGCTCTCGAGGGCATCATGGTAATAGGCGGACTTTGCGGAGCCATATTCATAGGTTTTATGCCTCCGGGAAGCTCAGCTCTTATGATAGTGCTATGCTCAACTTTGGCGGCTGCTGTTGCGGGAGCAATATTTTCCTCGCTTCTGGCTTTTGCCTCGGTAAACTTAAAGGCCGACCAGACAATAGGCGGCACGGCGCTAAACCTCTTGGCGGTTGCAATTGCCGTTGTCGTTGCCAAAAGAGTTTCGGGAGTTCAGGGCTCAAAATTCAGTTACTCAAACTCGGCATTTCTGATGAACATAGGGCCCGTTTCGCTAAACGCCTTCTTTTTCATCGGAATTATAATACTCATTATATCCTATATAGTGCTCTATAAAACACGCTTCGGTCTGCGCCTTCGCTCCTGCGGCGAAAACCCCCAAGCGGCGGACTTTGTGGGCATCAATGTCTACGGACTGCGCTGGGCGGGCGTATTAATCTCGGGAGTTCTGGGCGGCATAGGCGGACTTGCCTACATTGTGCCTCCGGTACAAACTTGGAACTTCGAGGTCGGCGTTTCGGGCATGGGCTTTTTGGCTCTTGCGGTTATGATTTTCGGCGAGTGGAAACCCTTTAGAATTCTGTTTGCCGCAATCTTCTTCTCGGTGTTCAGAGCGCTTGCCAACATCGCAGACTCCACCTTTATTCAGGTTCTGGGCTGGCCCAAAGAGATTTACAACATGATGCCATTCATAGCGTCTATGGTAATTTTAGCCTTCAGCTCTAAAAAATCAAAGGCGCCCAAGGCCGAAGGCATACCCTACGACAAGAGCTCGAGATAAAAGCTATAAAATTTGCGACAATCCCATGCCCGCCCTGTGTAAGGGCGGGTGTCACGACGTAAGCCGTGACGGGAGGGTTGACTAAAATGTAAAGCATATTGAGTTGCGAGTTTATTTGAAATACAGCTTCAATTCTTAAGTCAACATCGTTTTCCAAAACTTATAGAAATCGTTTCTTGTGAGCAACAACCCCTCAGCCAAAAACCTGGGGTTTTTGCCAGCTCCCCTTGCACAGGCGGAGCCAAGAAAAAAGGTAAAGCCCGAGGTTGCAAAAACCTCGGGCTCAAGTTTTTATTTTACTTATTTTCCCACACAGAATCTCGAGAAAATTCCGCTTATAATGTCGTCTTTAACGCTCTTTCCCAAAACCGCAGAGAGGGCTTCCATTGAGCGCTCAATCTCCGAGAGGACAAGGTCGGGTGGAAGAGAATCCTCCATAGCTTCTTTGGCGGCGTTTAAGGCATCCAAGGCTGTCCTTGTGCATTCTGCCTGCCTCATGTTGGTGAGTATCTCGCCTGCGGGCACCTTGGGCAGGGGGAAAAGCTCCTCAATGGCTTTTTGCAGTTCGTCAAGACCCTCACCACTCTTGGAGCTCAGGCTCACAGTTTTTTGGAATATATCGGGCAAGTCGCTCTCATCGATATTTTGCGGCAGGTCGCTCTTGTTAATAACGGCAAGGCGCAGGGGCGCTTTGCGGCAAAGCTCAATGAGCTGAAGATCCTCGTCGGTTAAGCTCTCGGCGCCGTCGAACACGGCTATAACAAGCTCGGCGTTCTCGGCGGCTTCATGACTGCGGCTTACACCCAGCTGTTCCACAGGGTCGTCCGACTTTCTGAGGCCTGCGGTGTCCGTAAGCCTCAGAATAAGGCTGCCGAGCTTAACCTTTTCTTCAATAGTATCTCTGGTTGTTCCGGGAATGTTGGTCACAATAGCCCGCTCAAATCCCAAGAGCCTGTTTAAAAGCGAGGATTTGCCGGCATTTGGCCTGCCGATTATGGCGGCCTTTATGCCGTTTTTCATTATCTTTCCGCGCTCAAAACTGCCTAAAAGTCTTTCAAGCTCGAAAGCTGCGAGTGAAAGCTTGTCTTTGTATTCTTCCAACAAAAAAGGCTCGATATCCTCATCGGGATAGTCAACAAAGGCAAAATAGTGCGAGCAAATTTCCGAGAGCGAAGAGTATATGTCGTTTATTTTGCGCATTACCGCTCCGCCCAGCTGAGAAACGGCGTTCTTGGCAAACTCTTCCGTTTCGGCATCAATAAGGTCTATGACCGCCTCGGCGGAGCTTAAATCCATCTTGCCGTTTATAAAGGCGCGTTTTGTAAACTCTCCGGGCAAAGCCTGCCTTGCGCCAAGCTTAAAAAGCTCCTCCAAACAGAGCCTCATTGCCACGGGTGAGCCGTGCATGTTCACCTCGGCGCAGTCCTCTCCGGTGTAGGAGTGCGGAGCCCTGAACAAGGAGCAAAGACAAATATCTATAAGCTCTCCGCCGGTTGTTTTAAGATTTCCGTAAACTAGCTCTTTGTCTTTCGCCGAAGAGAGCTTTTTTCCGCTAAAAGGGAAGAAAAGCTCATCTAAAATTTCAATCGTTCTATCGCCCGATATTCTCACTATTCCAATTGCGGAAACTTCTTTTCCGCTGGCAATTGCAGCAATTGTGTCCGACATAATAACCTCAAAGACCGTATTAAAGAAGATATAAAATCTGCCCGCACAAGTTGCGAGCAGAATTTGATTTTTATTGTTATTTTTTTGCGCTCGTTTTCTTATCCATTCGACTTGCCTTCTCTGCCTTTAATGACTCTTGGTCAATGCTCTCGGCCAGGTAATAGCCCATAGAAAGGAGGCTGTCGGAGAAGTGGATGTCCTCAACAACAATGTCGTCCTCGTCGAGTTCGAGCTCGATGTTCGTAAAGTTCCAAATAGACTTGATTCCGTAAGACATCAGATTTGCAGCTATTTTTTTAGCGCTCGGCTTCTGAACGCAGAGCACGGCAGCATCGACTTGTTCGGCTTTTATACGCTCTTCAAGTCCGTCTGCATGTTCAATCTCAACGCCGTTTATAACCTTGCCGACGACATCGGGTCTAATGTCGAAAGCGCCAACCAGTTTAAAGCCGTATTGCTCAAAACAGAAACTTTCCAAAAGGGCGCGGCCAATGTTGCCGACACCGACAGCAATCATCTTGAAATTTCTGTCCATTCCCAGAATAGAGGCAATCTCGGCGCGAAGACCGAGTACATTATATCCGTAGCCCTGCTGACCAAACTCGCCGAAACAGCTGAAATCCTGCCTAATCTGTGAAGAGGTCAGCCTCATTTTTTCGCCCAGCTCCTTCGAGGAGATGCGCTCCACGCCGGCGGCGGCGAGGTCGTCAAGACGACGGAGATACCTTGGCAAGCGTCGAATGACGTTGTTCGAAATCTTTACATGTTTCACAATTTCACCCAATCCATGAATTATAAATTCCGCTAAAGCGGTAATAAGCGTGAAGATATATTAGCACAATTTTAACGAGCTTTCAAGAATCCAATAGTAAAATAGCAGGTTTTAGACTCCCTATGAGCGCAAGTTTAAACCAAAAAGCTCTCTCATCAGCTCAAAAAAGCTTTTATCTATGCAAATTGACGAGCCAAAATCCTCGGAATAAATATAAAAATATGTATCTTCTATGTAAACATTCAGTCTAAAATCCGAGTTTTCGGCCTCAAAAACAATCTCGAAGTCGGGCTTGAAAGTCTCTTTTTTCTCATCTTCATGAGCTTCCGAGAGCAGAGCGCCGATTAGTTTTGCGCCGTCTGTGTCTTCGAAAACAAAATTCCCCAAAGAGTCGTAAAGCCTGAAAACGGGATTTTCAGCCGAAATATCGCTTAGCTTAACTTTAAGGCTCGACCCAAATCTGCTCTCTTCCGTGCCGCTCCCTGCCTCCGAGGCTGCAGCGTAGTCAAAAGCCTTCATCTCGTCTTTGTTCTCGTTGGCGGATTCTTCCGGGGCCATTTGCGGAGCTGCCGCCATATCCGCCGACTTCGCGCCTCCGCCCATTCTCGGTAACGAGAATAGCGCCGTAATCATGACGAGGGCAAGACAGGCGGCCAGTGCCAGACTCTTTTTATTAAAGAACTTTATAAGCCTGTTTTCTTTTTTCTCTTCTTCAAAAGACTCAAAAGAGAGTTTGCCCATAAGCTTTTCGGCAAAGTCAGGCGAGGGTATTTCATTTGCAATCGGAAGACTTCCCGAGAGCTTTTTCACAAAGGCAAGGTGCTCGGCGCAGTCCGGGCAGGCTTCAAGGTGGAGCATGAGCTCTTTTTCTTCGGTCTCACTCAGTTCTCCGTCAACATATTCGGAGATCATAATTTCATATTTTTCGTGTAGCAAGCTCATCACCTCCCCCTAATCATTTGACGAAATATAATCGTCAAAGTTCCCGGATTTAAGAAGTTCCGATTTAATAAACCCGCGCGCTCGCGCAATTCTCGATTTAACCGTGCCCTCTTTTATGCCCAGAACTTTCGCAATCTCGGCATAACTGAGGTCAAAGTTTTCTCTAAGCAAAAAAGCCTCTTTAAACTCTTCGGGAAGATTTTCTATTGCCTTTGAGATAAGCTCTTTTGTCACCGAGCTCTCTAAACTTTCAAAAGGCGAGGGAGTATCGGATTTAAAATCGCCGCCCTCTTCCATAAAAGCGTCCATAGAGAAGGAATCTATCTTTTTCTTCCTGTAGAAGTCTGCGCAGAGATTTTTAGAAATCGCAATAAGCCAAGAGCGCAGGCTAGCCTCGGCTCTAAACGAAGACATAGATTTAAAAGCCCTCAAGAAGCTCTCTTGGGCTATGTCCTCGGCATCCTCCCGCGAGGGAAGCCGCGACAGGCAATACGAAAACACAAGTCGCTGATTTTCGAGCACAAACTGCTCAAAAGCGCCTCTGTCGCCGGCTTTAAGCCTGTTTATAAATTCTCTCTCGTCAGTGTCAGCGTTAATTGTTTTCTACCTCATGTCCCATATAACACGGTCAATCTCGCGTCTAATCTCATCTATACTCGAAACGGAGCTGAAACGCCGCTTATACTCGGTCGCATTGTAGGCGCCACGCAGATAACGGCTCAGGTCGCCCCTTGCTTCGATACAGGCGATTTTCTCTCCCTTAAGCTCGGCTCGCTCCAAAACAAGCTTAAAGGCCGTTTCAAGCTTTTCGGGAACGCTCGGCTCTTCAGGGGGCGTTCTGCCCTCCAGTAGGGCTAAACTGCGCTCGAAAATCCAAGGGTCGCCCAATGCGCCTCGGCCAATCATCAAAAAGTCTGCGCCCGTGTGTCTTTGCATATTCAAGGCATCCTCGGGGGAAAAGATGTCGCCGTTTGCAATAAGGGGAACGCTCAAGTGCTTTTTAAGCTCTTTAATAAAATCGCAGTTGGCCACTCCCCTGTACATCTGTGTCCTCGTTCTGCCGTGTATGGCCACGGCATCGGCGCCCGCTTTCTCGCAGAGAAGTGCGAAATCTATCCCGTTAACAGAGCCCTTGTCCCAACCCATTCGTATTTTCACAGTCACGGGAACCGAAACCTCGGCCTTAACAGCTCGCACAATTTCGGCGGCAAGCTCGGGAGTGGTCATAAGAGCGGAGCCGTCGCCGCTTTTAACAACCTTGTTCACAGGACAGCCCATGTTTATGTCCACAATGTCGGCGTTAGATATCTCCAAGGCAAGCCTCGCGCCCTCGGCCATAATCTCGGGCTCGTGCCCGAAGATTTGAACAGATAGGGGAGCGTCGTCCTCTGTGCTCTTAAGAAGTGTTTTTGTCTTTTTGTCTTTATAGTGAAGCGCCTTGGCGCTCACCATCTCGGAATAGCAGAGCGAAGCGCCAAAAGACCTGCAAAGCCTTCTCATCGGCAAATCGCTTATTCCCGCCATCGGCGCAAGAACAAGGGGAGATTTAAGCGAAACAGAGCCTATTTTCAGCATTGGAGTATAAGTCCCACGGGGCAATGATCCGAGCCCTCTATCTCATTTAATATGAGAGCGTCCTCAATTTTATCTGCTATCCTGTCCGACACAAGGAAGTAGTCTATGCGCCACCCTGCGTTCCTCTCTCTGGCCCTCATCCTGTAAGACCACCAGCTGTATTTAACGGTGTCGGGGTATAAAAGGCGGAAACTGTCCGAAAATCCCGCATCCAAAAGCTGCGAGAACTTTTCACGCTCCTCATCGGTAAATCCGGCGTTGCGCCTGTTCGCGTCGGGGTTTTTAAGGTCAATCTCGTTGTGGGCAACATTCAGGTCGCCGCAGACAACAACGGGCTTTTTCTCATCAAGCTCTTTGAGATGTGCTCTAAAAGCATCGTCCCAAACCATGCGGTAGTCAAGTCTTTTAAGCTCGCTGCCCGAGTTCGGAGTGTAAACGCAGACAAAATAAAAGTTCTCAAATTCCAGCGTTATAACTCTGCCCTCTTGGTCGTGCTCCTCTATTCCGAGGTTGTACGAAACCGAGAGAGGCTCTTTCTTCGAAAAAACAGCAGTGCCCGAATAGCCCTTGCGCTCGGCCGAGCACCAGAACTGACTGTATCCGGGGAGCTCAAGCTCAAGCTGGCCCTCCTGCATCTTGGTCTCCTGCAAGCAGAATATATCGGCATCAAGCTTGTTAAAAATTTCGGTAAACCCCTTTTTATATACTGCGCGAAGTCCGTTTACATTCCAAGAAATTAGCTTCATTTAATATATGCCTCCAGTCTGTATATGGGAAGTCCCTGAGAGTGGAACTTTGATTCATAGTCGCTCATTATGCCGCAGACTCCTTCGGCGTGGAGGTCGCGGGTAACATTTTTAAGTTCAAAACCCTCGGTGGGAATAAGCTCGCAAGACCAGTCAAAGAGCGGCTCATTGTCGGTTTTAAAATGAATCTCGGCCCCGGGCTTAAGGATTTTTTTGTAAAGTCTCAAAAAATTGGGGTGAGTAAGACGCCTTTTTCCCTGTTTCTTTTTCTTCCAAGGGTCGGGGAAATTTATATATATGCGATCAATCGAAGCAGGCTCCAAAAACTCGCAGAGCTCGGCCGCATCTTCAAGCAAAAAGCGTACATTATCCAAGCCTTCGGCATCGGCCCTCTCCATAGCCACAACAGCCGCCTCGGGGACTTTTTCCAAAGCCAAAATAAGAGAATTCGGGCTTAACTTGGCGAGCTCCGCCGTGAAAGCGCCCTTGCCGCAGCCAAGCTCCAACTCAATCCGCTCATATTTTTTGCCCTCGGTTTTAATAAACTCGCCGACCTTGTCTTGACTTAGAATAAGTCTGTCCACTGCCGCAAGTCTGGGTATTAAATTGGGCTTTTTACGCATTCTCAAATTAAATCACTCCCGAGAAATGATACCATAAAGCCTCATTCTCTTCAATCGAAAGCCCCAAAATATCTCATACGGGGAAATTGTGGCTTGTGCAATGTTGCAAGGCATAAAAAAATATGAGATAATTTAAAAAAATTGCGAGGAGGATATATTGTGTCCAAATTCTTCGTTGGCGGAACAAACTTATTAAAAGGTCTTGGACTCTCTAAATTAAGCGAGTCGGAAGGCTTAAAAATAAGCAGTTTTCTTCGTCTTAAAAAGGACGGAGCTTCAATAAAAACTACGATAAAAAAGGGAGAAACTGTCGAAAAATATAAGGAGTTTATCCCGAACAGAGAAGAAATAGCGCAGCCTATTCCGAAGAAGGAAACCGGCGACAATCCTAAGATAAAGATAGATGTTTTTGCCGCCCTGCCCGAGAACGACAGGATACCCAAGCTTATCGAAAACTCGATAAAAGCGGGCGCAAGCTCGGTCTCGTTTTTCAAGTCCGAAACCAGCTCCATAGAAGAAAAAGACGAAAAGTCGGTTGCTGTGTGGAAGAGTTTGGCCGAACAGGCTCTCAAAGCCTCGGGAAGAGAAACGAAAGCCGAAGTCTACTTTTTCGAAGATTACACGGCCATGCTCTATGCCGCCATGCGCAGCGATGCCGCGCTCTTACTTTATGAAAAAGAAGATAAAGAAAGACTGACTATAGCCGAGGCGGCTTTGAAGCTAAAGGGACTAAAGTCCGTTTCCATAGTTTCGGGCTCCGAGATGGGCATAAGCAAAAACCAGATGCAGCTTGCCAAAGGCTTGGGCTTTAATCTCATAGATTTAGGGCCCGAGGTGCTCAGGTGCGAAGATGCGCCCTATCTCGCAATATCACAGCTCATGGCAGAGCTGGAAAAAGAAGCCTAAAAAGAGAGCCGATAAATGAAAAAATCCGAACTCATTGTAATAGGCGGCGGCGCCTCGGGAATGATGGCGGCGATTACGGCGGCAGAGAGGGGCGTAAAAACCCTTCTAATCGAGGGTGAAGAGAGGCTCGGCAAAAAGATAAAGCAAAGCGGCAACGGCCGATGCAACTTCACAAATCTCGATATTTCGCCCGAGCGTTATCACGGCTCAGATCCCGGCTTTTCGAGTTTTGCACTGAGCCATTTTAAAAACACAGATACAATAGATTTTTTCCGCAAGCTGGGGGTGCTCACGAGAACGGAGAACGAAAGAGTGTATCCGCTCTCAAATTCCTCCGGCTCGATTTTAGATGCTCTGCGCTACGCGCTGGACGAAAGAGGCGTAGAAGTAGTCGCACCCGAGCGCATTAAGTCTGCCGAAAAAAACGGCAAAAACTTCATATTAAAAGGCGCCTCGGGTGAGAGCTACATGTCCGAATATCTCATTGTGGCGACAGGCGGACTTGCGGGACTTAAAAGCGGCGCCGAGAGCAGCTACGAGATTTTAGAGAGTTTCGGACACAAAAGAACAAAGCTCTATCCCTCAATATGCAAAATAGCAATAGATTCCCGCCTGCCAAGGGCGCTCAAGGGCGTTAAAGCGGAAGTTGCGCTAAAGCTCCTTCAAGGAGAAAAAGCTTTATCCCAAAAAGAGGGCGAGCTCCTCTTTTGGGAAAGCGGAATTTCGGGGCCCGTCAGCTTCGACATTTCCCGAGCCGTAAGCGAGTTCGGGCTTTCAAACCTCACGGTTTCGATAGATTTTTTAAGCGATTTTTCGCACAATGAGCTTTTCGAGTTTTTTAAGGAAAGAATAGCCTATATGCCGAATTTGGAAACGGGCGAGCTTTTCACGGGTTCCCTGCAAAACAGACTCGGCAGAATGCTCATAAAAGAGCAGGGCGTAAAAGCCCTAAAGCTTTCGGATATAAGCGATAAAGAGCTCAAAGAAATAATAGCCTTTGCCAAAGACTACAGGGCGGAAGTACTGCGGCTCGATTCTCTCTCAAACGCTCAGGTCACGGCGGGCGGCGCAGAAACGGATGCATTCAATCCCGAAACAATGGAGAGCAGACTCATAAAAAACCTCTTCGCCTGCGGCGAAGTTTTAGATATCGACGGCGACTGCGGCGGCTTCAACCTCCAGTGGGCATGGTCCTCGGGGCGGCTCGCGGGAAAACTGGGTAAGAAGGAATAGCGTATGAATAAGAAGAAAATAAGAGCAATGCTCGAAGATATAAGAGATGGGAAAATATCTGTCGATGATGCGCTCACAAAGCTCAAACTCATGCCCATAGAAGAACTGGGCTTTGCAACTATCGACACGCACAGAGAGATAAGACAGGGCGTTTCCGAAGTCATTTACGGCGAGGGCAAATCCCCCGAGCATATAAAGAAAATATCCGAATCTCTGCTCGGTAGCGGGCAAGAGAGAGTCCTCATCACCAGAATGAGCGACGAGGCGGCAAAGCTTTTAAGCGAGAGCTTCGAGGATTTTAATTTCAGCGAAGTTTCACGCTGCGGCTATATAGGAAAGCTCCCAAAACCCGACGGCGTTGGGCGCATTGTAGTTGCCACAGGCGGAACAACCGATATCCCCGTTGCCGAAGAGGCCGCAATAACCGCCGAGGTTTTGGGCAACGAGGTCGTGAGGCTCTATGATGTGGGAGTTTCGGGCATACACCGTCTGCTCAGCCATGCCGAAGAGATAATGACAGCCAGAGTTATTGTGGCTGTTGCGGGAATGGAGGGAGCCCTGCCCAGCGTCATAGGCGGCTTGGCCGATGCGCCCGTTATAGCCGTTCCCACCAGCGTCGGCTACGGAGCCTCATTCGGCGGAGTGGCGGCGCTCCTTTCCATGCTCAACTCCTGTGCCAGCGGCATGAGCGTTGTGAATATCGATAACGGTTTCGGTGCGGGCTATCTTGCAGGCGTTATAAACCACCTCAAATAAAATGGAGCTTAAAGATTTTTTCAAAGAAAACCCCAAGCTTGCCTTGGCCTACTCGGGCGGAACAGATTCAAGCTATCTGCTCTATGCCGCAAAAGGAAGCGGAGCGGACATAAGGGCATATATGACAGTGTCGCCCTTTCAGCCTGTTTTCGAGATAGAAGATGCCAAGCGCACGGCAAAAAAACTTGATGCTAAGCTCGAAATAATAGAGCTTGACGTACTAAAAGACGAGCGGATTAAAGAAAACTCCGAGCTTCGCTGTTACTACTGCAAAAGGCTTATATTAAAGACCATAGCCGAAAGGGCCGCTTCTCAAGGCTATTTCACGATAATCGACGGCACAAACGCCTCCGATAAAAGCGAAGACAGGCCCGGCATGAGGGCTCTAAAAGAGCTCGGCGTACTCTCTCCGCTGAAGCTCTGCAACATCACAAAAGAAGAGCTTCGCCAAAGACTTAAAGAAGCGGGTCTTGACATTTGGAACAAACCCTCATATTCCTGTCTTGCTACCAGGATTAAAGCAGGCGAAATAATCGAGCCCGAGCGGCTAAAAAAAATAGACGAGGCCGAAGAGCAAATAAGAGCCTTGGGTTTTAGCGACATAAGGCTACGAACATACAAAAACGGGGCTAAGCTCGAGCTTCAAAAAGAAGACACAGAAAGAGCTTTCCAAAATAAAGAAGCTCTGGACAATATAATCATAGAAAAATTCGGTTTTTACGAAATTGGCGAGAGGAGGAGAGATACATGAGAACTCTATATTTAGACTGCGGCATGGGCGCCGCCGGAGATATGCTGATGGCGGCTCTTTTAGACTTGCACCCCTCGCCCGAGCGCTTTATAAGTGAATTAAATGTTGTTTTGGAAGGCTTTGCCGAGGTTCGTGTTGAAGAAAGACAGAGCTCGGGAATTTCCGCAAAGCATGTAAGAGTGCTTGTAAACGGTCAGGAAGAAGGAGAAACCTGCGAAAAATGCGCTCACGGCTACAGCGGAGCCGAGATTAAAAGAAGAATAAAAGAGCTTAAAATTCCGCAGAATATTAAAAACTCTCTTTCCGATATTTACGAGAGCGTACTCAAGGCCGAGTCCAAGGTTCACGGAACTAGTTTAGAGCACATACATCTGCACGAGCTCGGCAGTATAGATGCCCTCTGTGATATTCTGGGTGTTGTTCTGCTGATGAGCGAGGTGAGCCCCGAAAAAGTCGTGTGCTCGGCTGTAAACCTCGGCGGCGGGTATGTAAAGTGCGCCCACGGAGAGCTGAGTGTTCCGGCTCCCGCCACGGCAGAGCTGATACACGGCATGAAGGTTTACGGAAGCGATATTGACGCAGAGCTCCTCACGCCCACTGGCGCGGCCCTTTTAAAACACTATGTGCACGAGTTCGGTCCCATGCCCGAGATGATAATTTCAAAAGAGGGCAGAGGTTGCGGAACAAAAGAGTTTAAGAGAGCCAATGTAGTAAGGGCCTTTTTGGGCGATGTTTCAGAACAGAATCAAAAAGAAAAAATTCTGCTCGAGTGCGCCATCGACGATATGACAGGCGAAGAACTGGGCTTTCTCTCTGAAATGCTCTTTTCAGCGGGAGCTTTGGATGTTTATACAAGCCCCATATATATGAAAAAGCAAAGACCCGCCCACCTTGTTTCCTGTGTCTGCGAAAGCGATAAAAAAGAAAGCGTTTTGCACTGCTTTTTCAAACACAGCAGTAGTATCGGAATAAGAGAGATAGCTGTTAAAAGACGCGAGCTTAAAAGAGAGCTCGAAACAATTGATACAAACTTCGGAAAAGTGAGGGTCAAAAAAAGCTTCGG
>CAYFQE010000003.1:15705-41560 GCA_964345235.1 uncultured Oscillospiraceae bacterium
TGCAAGGGATTTAAGCAAATTCTTAATCGGGAAGCACTTATTTTACATATTATACTGGCTTCTAAAGATTAATATAATAAACAAAATCACATATCTAAAGAGCATCGAAACATATCTTTTTATAAAAACTCTCTAAAGAGAAAGCAGACACGGAAAAGTGCCTGCTTTCTCTTTAGCGGGCGCTAAGCCCGCTTATTTTCAGCCTATATACTCTAAACTGTCTCGTTTAAAAGATCCGTGAGCTGACCGATTGTGCGAATGCCCATCAGCCTTTCGTCAGTCACAATTATGCCGTACTCTTCTTCAACCGACATGATGAGTTCGGCGATGTCGAGCGAATCGGCTCCGAGGTCGTCTATGATATCGGAGTCTTCCGAAATATCATTGATGTCGATATAAAGCTGGTCTGCGAGAATTTTTTTGATATTTTCAATAGTCATAATCTTATCCTCCGAAATATATTAGCTCCACTCACGGTAGTTCTCTTCTTCTTCTACTTCTTCAACCCGATCTTGTGAAGGCTTGTACATAACAACCACGCGTCTGACAGGCTCGTTTCCTGTAGAAACTGTGGAAACATCGGGAACATCCTGAAGTGCGGTGTGAATAATGTGCCGCTCATAGGAGTTCATGGGCTCCAAGGTCATGCTGCGCTTGTATTTTTTCACCTTGTCCGCCATCTTTTGAGCAAGATTAATAAGGCTTTGCTCTCGTTTTTTTCTGTAGCCCTCAGCGTCAACCGTTACTCTTATTCTCTCCTCAACATCGTTGTTCACAACAAAGCTTGTGAGGTGCTGAATGGCATCGAGTGTTTCGCCTCTGTGCCCGATTATCGAGCCGATGCCCTTGCCGCTCAAGGTCACCGCGACTCCGCGCTCGGTGTCTTCCATCTTTATGTCAATATCTTTGTAATTTCCCATCCTGTCAAGAAGACCCTCTAAAAAGCGGGCTATGTGGTTTTTTGTATCGTCTCCGAAATCCATTATCTCTCTTTTAACTTCCTCTTTAACGGGGGGCTTTTCGGTAACGACTTTTTCCTGTTTCGGCTCTTTGCGCTGAGCGGGCTTTTTTTCTTTCTTGGGCTCTTCCGTTTTTTTGGCCTGAGGGGCAGGAACTTCCGGCTTTACGCTCTCTTTTTTTACCTCAAGAGAAGGCTCTTCCGGTTCGTCGGGAGCTTCATAGCCGATTTTCAAAACGGCAGGGGAACTGCCTATCCCCAAGAAGCCGCTTTTGGGAAGCTCGAGCACCTCAACGGTTACATCGTCGCGCTCAAGTCCCAGCTCTTCCAGAGCCAACGCCAAAGCCTGCTCCTGGGTCTTGGCGCTTTTTTCAATATATTTAATCATTTCATACCTTTCTCAAATATCTTCGTAAACGAAAAAGAGATTTTCTTATTCTTCCGAAGTGTCATCTGCGGCATCATCGAGAATATCGTCGGATAAATCCTCCGGAATCGTTTTCTCAATTTCGTCCGAAACAGTTCCGAATCTGTCGGCAACATAGGCTCTGCCTCTGGCAAAGCGTCTGTTTCCAACCTGAGAATCGGGCTGCTCCTCTTCGGTTATGCCGAGTCTTTCTCTCTTTTTCTGTTTTTCCTCGCGTCTGATAGCCGCTATACGCTCTTCCTCGGCCTGCTTTGCGCTGCTCTGAAGCTTTTTGCGGCTGGTGTTCTTGTCTTGAATTATACCCTCGGCTCTCAGCTGCTCGGTTCTTATTCTCTTCTCTTCAAGCTCCTGCTCGCGCAGACGCTCACGCTCAATTCTTTCGGCATCCAGTTTGTCGAGCTGTTTGGTATAGATTTTTGTGAGCACAAAGTCACGGATAATACCGACAATGCTGTTGATTATCCAGTAAATACCCATGGCGGCAGGCATAATAAAGCCTATCCAAAGCGACATGAGGGGCATAAACATCATCATGCTCTTAGAGGTTGCGGCTGCGGGGTTATTAGGGTCGGTTTCCTGCGGTGTCATCTTCATAGAAACATACATCGATAGATAGGAAAATCCGGTCGATACGATGGGCACCAAAAACAGCAGGAGAGCGGGAAGCCAAACTGCCTTGTTCGACCAATCAAAGTCGAAAATCCTCCAGTTGGGAGTGGCCGAAAGGTCCAGTCCCAAAAAGTTGAAATCCACGGGAACTAGCTTGTCCGAAATTCCCGCAAATTCCGAGAAATTACTCGATATGAACTTCGCCTGATAAATCTGAATGTAGTAGGCGGCGCGACCGGTGTATTCCTCAAATTGGAAGCCGAGCGCTACAAGCTTTTCATAAATCAGGCCGCCCTCTGCCAGCAAATCTGCGGACAGTCCCATCATGCTTGTCAAAGGACTTCTTACAACTTCATAAAGCGCAAGCAAGATGGGGAAGGGGATTAAAGACCAGAGGCAGCCCGACATGGGGTTGATTTTTTCTTCACGATAGAGCTTCTGCATCTCTTCGTTGAGCTTCTGCTTGTTGCCTTCATGACGGCGCTCAAGCTCCTTTATTCTGGGTTGGAGTCTTGTGGTCTGCATCATGCTCCTCTTGCTCTTCATCATAAAGGGCAGGAGTATGAGGTTCACAACAATGCCGAAGGCTATAATGGAGAGACCGTAGCTTCCTGTAGCTCCGTAGAGCCAGTTCAGCAGTACGCCGAAGGGCTTTGCTATTGCTTTAAGCATTAACTTAATCTCCTATCAAATGATTACTTAGGGGACGGGGTCATAAAACTTGTGGTCTTTAGAATGAAACGGATGGCAGCGTAAGAATCTTTTAAATGCCAAAAAAAGCCCCTTGGCTGCCCCATATTTCGAAACGGCCTCGTAGGCATAGTTGGAACAGGTCGGAATATACCTGCAGGTCGGGGGCGAAAGCGGCGATATGTTTTTTTGGTAGAATTTTATAAGAGCCAGAAAAAAACTCTTCATCTACAGCTCCGTTTTAATAAGACCGAGAGAGCTCAGGGCATCGATTAGCTCGGTTTCAAGAATCCGATAGTCGGCCTCCGCACTTTTGTGTCTGGCAACAATAACGAGATCAAAGCCCGGTTTTATCCGCTCTTCATTAAGCCTAAAGGCTTCTCTAAGCCTGCGTCTTATACGGTTTCTCGTGACAGCGTTGCCGATTTTGTTTGAGACCGTGAACCCTATACGGATTACGGGGTACTTCGTGGGGAGCTTATAAAGAACAATCGAGGGCATGAGGACGCTTTTACCCCTGTTGTAAACGCGCCTAAAGTCTCGATTGGTTTTAAGTGTTAAACTTTTCAAGAATCCCCACCTTAAAAATGCCTATAAAGCAAGAAGCCAAGTTTAGTAGCTCAGCCTTGCTCTGCCCTTTGCCCTGCGACGGGCCAAGACCTTGCGGCCGTTTCTTGTGGACATGCGCTTGCGGAAGCCGTGCTCTCTCTTGCGCTGTCTTTTCTTAGGCTGATATGTGCGAAGCAATTTCTTCTCATCCTTTCGATATATACTCAACAGCGGGCGAAAACCCACAGTAGTTGGTGAAAAATATAGTAAAGGCTTTAAGCCGATTAACTCTAGAATTATATAAAAGTAAATCTTGACTGTCAAGCATTAAGAGCTGTGAGTTTAGCGACTCATAGCTCTTAACAATCAAACAAAGCTTCAAATTTACTCGAGCGGGGGCAAATCTTCAAGGAAGTATCTGGGTTTTCCTTTAGACCTAAAGGCATATTCAATGGCAGATACCGTGCAACCGTTTATGCAGGCCATGCAGTGTATGCAATTTCCCCTCCACTTCGGTCGGCCGCCGCGAAGCATAACTATGTTGTTTACGGGACATACTTCCATGCATCTGGCGCAGGATATGCAGTCTTTTCCGGTCCTGAACAAAAAGTCGCCTATGATGAAGGTTTTGAACAGACGGTTCACAACTCCGCTTTTTAATTTATCGCTGCCCGATATTTTGTTCTTCGGGAAGGGGGAGAGCGTCTTTATACATGATGCTGCCTGTCGTATGCTCGGGTGAGCCTTCTCTATTATCTTGCGAGCCTCGTTGGCATCGGGAACGGGGAACATGGCGGTGTAATTTTCGGGCATTACTACGCCGAAAACTCCCATATATTCCATCGAAATACTTTTGCAAAGTTTTTCCAAATGCTCTCCGGCGTTTCCTATGTCGGTGCCGCAGGTCATCACAAAATAAACCTTTTTGCTGCCGTTAAGCTCCGCTTTTTCAAGAAGCTCGCTTACAACTGTGGGAATTTTCCAACCGTGGGTCGGCGTGACAAAAACAAAGGGGTTATCCGAGTGAATAATAAGCTGCTCATTGTCCCTGAGATAGGTGTTTAGCTCCACTGTATAGTCGCCTGTGATATTGGCAATCATCTGAGCGACATATCTGCTGTTTCCGGTGCCGGTAAAATATAGAACCATTTAATACCTCCGTATTTAAATATTATTTGTATAAAAAGATGTTTTATAAAGCTCGGACATTTCTCCCGAAAGCTCACGGAAGGCCGAATTTAAGCTGTCTTCATCGGGATAAACGCCGAAGACCGCCGAGCCCGAGCCCGAGAGAGAGGCGCCGAGCGCGCCTGTTTTCAAAAAGCGCTTTTTCAGTTTACGCACCTCAGCTGCTTCCTCGGCATTGAGCAAATCTTCAAATCGATTCTTAAGTTTTGAGAAAAAGTCCTCATATTTTTGCTCACATAAAAGTTTTGTCATAGCGCCGATATCTATTATATCCGAAACTTCGTTTTTATTAAAGCGAGAATAAAGCTCTTTTGTACTCGAACGAAAACGGGGCATTGCAATAAGCAGAAAAAACTTCGGAAGTGCGTTTATCTTCTCTAAACTTTCGCCCCTGCCCGAAACCAAAGCCGTGCCCTCGTTTAAGAAAAAGGGAACATCCGAGCCGAGTTTTAAAGCAAGCGAAAAAAGCTTTTTGTTCGAGAGCGGAAAGCCCGAGAGCTCATTTAAAGCCTTAAGGGTACAGGCGGCATTCGAAGAGCCCCCGCCCAAGCCCGACATCAGAGGAACTCTCTTTGTTAGCCTCATTTTAATAGCAAAGTTTTTTTCGTTTTCTCTCAAAAAAAGCTCTGCCGCCTTAAAAACGAGGTTGTCTTCCGTTTTAATGCTCTCTTTGCCAAGTGTTTCAAGCTCAATGCCCTCGCCCTCAGCGATTTCAATCTCGAGTGTGTCCGAGAGGCAAATGCTCTGCATAATGCTCTTAATTTCGTGAAATCCGTCGGGTCTTTTAAAAAGAATTTCAAGGCCGAGATTTATTTTTGCTCTTGCCTCAAAGCTTTTTTTAATCATTTCGAATAAAGGAGATCCATGAGCCCCAGCGCCGAGCCCGTGTTGTTCTTATCGGCGTTTTCTTCCGAAAGAAGTATGCCCCTGCCCGTGTCAAACCTGCTGTCGCAGATGAGATATGGAACATCATTGCCGCCGTGCGCGCCCGTGTTTGTGTAGGTATAGTGATCAGAGATGAAAAGAAGCCTGAAATCCTCGCCTCGCTCGCCGAGGGCATTAACTATAGGTCTGAGACAGAGCTCCGAGATGCACTCCAAAGAAAAAACCTTGTGCCCCAAATCAAAGTTGTGGCTCGCTTCGTCGGGTCCTTCCAGATGCACGCCCACAAATTCGTATTTTTCCAAAAGAGAAATGGCCGCCCTTGCCTTGGCCGCATAGTCGGTGTCCCACTCGCCCGTGGCGGTCGGAACCGAGACTTTTTTAAGACCTATGAGCTCCGCTATGCCCGAAACAAGGGGAACGGCCGAGATTATGGCTCCCTCGGAATATTTATCTATAAAAGAGGGAAGCTCTCCACCCTTGCCCTCGGCCCAAAACCAAACAGCGTTGGCGGGTAGTTTGCCCTTTTCGACTCTTTCTTTATTAATCGGGTGCTCGCTCAAAAGAGTGTGCGATGCTTCGATTACTTCGCTTAAAACCGAGGCAAGCTCGGAGCCGCAGGGAAGAATCCCGTCCAGCTTAGCGCCCAAATTGTCGTGCGGGGGGAAGAGATTTAAGCCGTTTAAATCCGCCTTGTCCATAACGGCAAGACCTCTGAAAGAGCCTGTCGGGATAAAGCTCATGCCGTATTTTTTGAGAATTTCTTTAAAGTTGGGGTGAGAGTTTAAAAACTCCAAAAGAGCATCGGCCTCATTGCCCTCAATAGAGCCCGCACTGTGCGAGAGCATTTTCTTATATTTGAACTCGCCCTCGCCCTCCAGGGTGCAAAGGTTGCAGCGGAAGGCAGCCCCACCGAGTTTTACCTTCATGCCGAGGTTGGCAAGCTCCAAGGGGGCTCTGCCCGTATAGTTAAGCTCGGGGTCAACGGCAAAAATCGACATAATGGCAACATCCGAGCCCGGAGCTAAGCCCTCCGGCACGGTTTTTGCCGAGGCCACTGTGCCTTTGAGGGAAAGAGAGTCTAAAAAAGGCGTGAAAGCCGCCTCTATAGGACTGCGCCCGCCCAGCTCCTCATATCTCGTATCCGCCATTCCGTCAGCAATTATAAGCAGTTTTTTCAAGAGTTATTCCTCCCTAAATCCGATAGCTCATTATAGACTATTTTTCGAGCCATTAAAAGAGAAAACGCCCAATAAGGGCGTGAAAATTAGATGTTAGAGTAACTTTTATTGCTTTTAATCGCTTAAAGCAGAGTTCTCTTCGTCTTGTACGAAGGAGCGCTCTCTCTGTTTAAAAAAGAAAGTTCTACATCAAAGTGTTCTGCGCCCAAAATTTTTCTTGCCTGCGCTCTCAATTCATCCCAGCAGTCGGCGAAGACAATAGCTCTTATCAAATATCCTTGAGCGCTTTTTTGGAGTGAATAGTCTATGAGGTCGGAGGTTGAAAAAAGAGCGTTGTCGAGAGCACAAACGAGCCTTGCCGAAGGGTCGTTTCTTATAACGCTGCCAAGCCGCAGGCTCACGCCTCCGCAGGGGCAGGGCTCGGCATAAATCTTTGTAATATCACCGGTTTTATATCTAATGAGCGGCATGGCGTTGTGTCCGATGGTGCTTATAACAAGCTCGCCTGTTTTGCCGCGGGGTAAAACATTCCCCTCGGAATCTACAATTTCGGCGATTATGTGGTTTTCCCTCAGATGCATACCCTCGTGCGCCAAGCAGGATATAGCTCCCCCGAGTCCGCATTCTCTCGAACCGTAATGGGGGAAAACTTGTGCCTCAAGGCGCTTTTCAAGCTCCAGATGCACGGAGTCGGGGCAGGCATCTGCCGAGATTAGGGCTTTTTTAATAGGGCTCTCTCCGCCCAAAATCCGAAGAAGCGAGAGCGTGAAAACAGGCGAGCCTATCATGGCGTTGGGCCGCTCTTTTTCCACAAGCTCGCAATAATCATAAAAAGTCACGGCGTTCCCGGGCACTATGGGGACTGCGCCGAAGGATTCAATAGCCCTTGCTATAAGATTTCCCAAGCCGAAGGGGCCCGTAAAAGGCATGGCGACCAAAATCTTTTCTCCCGCCTCGCTCATTTCGGAAATTCCGGCTCTAAAAAGGCCGACGGTTTTGTTTAGGTCTTCTTTACTAAAAAAAACACGCTTAAATACGCCGCTTGTGCCGCTTGTGCGGTCGCTTATAATGCTCTGCACCTCGCTTTGAGAAACAAGAAGCATCGAGGCGCCGCTCTCTGCTATGTCGTCTGCAGTTGTAAAGGGCAGAGAAGAGAGCTCTGAAAGGGCAGATAGCGAGGAGGGCAGTTTTCCGTAAAAACCGCCCCTCTCGTTCTCCATTTTTAAAAGTTCGTTGAGCCTTTCAAGCTGCAAATACTCAAGCTTTTCGCGGCTCAGGCTCTCGATGCCCTCAAGCTCCTCTATCCAAGAATCCAGGTTTGTTCTCTTCATTTTCTATATAAAGCCTCGCCGTTTGAGTTTGTGAGATTGTAGGCGCAGAAAGGCACAAGCCCCCTCTCGGGGTCAAATTCCATTAGATAACAGTATTTAAGCCTCTCGAGGTCAAGATTATAAGCATCCTGAAACAGCATGCTAGAAACCGTGAAGGTGTTGAGAACGGCGCTTTCTAAAAACTCGTCAAATCCGTCTGAATATTTTTCGGCGGAATCTGCGCTTTTTCCCCAGCGTGTGGCAACAAAATCCCTCGAGTTGTCGCAGCTGCAACCGCAGCCTGAGGATGCCTTAAGAGCTTTGAGAGAGCCGTCGGGCTTTACCATATAGGCCGCATGTATCGAGCAATAAGGGTGCTCCGAGCTTCCGCCCGTGAAGTCCTCGTGTTTCATAAGTCCGCCTGTGCCCTCGACTATGCTGTCTATAAGCTTGGGTATGCTTATCCTTTTCGGGTTTCTAAACTCAAACCTTCCCATCTCGCTCATGGGCTGAAAATGCACGCCTCTTATGTACGGAAAATGCGATAGCGCAAACTTTATAATATCGCCGACCTGACGGAGGTTTAAATCTTCCACAAGCGTAGGCACCAATACAACCGGAAGACCCGCCTTTTCGGCGTTTTTTATGGCCTTAAGCTTAAGATTAAAAAGCGCCCTGCCGCGAAGAGCTATATAAGGAAATTCCGTGACGGAATCGAATTGCAAAAAAACACAGCCGAGCCCTGCTTTTTTGAGCGTTTCGGCAAATTCGGGCTCTTCGGCGAGCCTTATACCGTTTGTATTGAGCTGAAAAAAGCTAAAGCCGTAGCGCCTGCCCAAGGCCATTATCTCGGGCAAATCGTCTCTCAAAGATGGCTCCCCGCCCGAAAGCTGTATGTTGAAAGGTCTACCGTAAGACGAGAGCTTTAAAAACCAAGACTCAATCTCCTCTAAAGAGGGGTCGGGCTCACACTCGTCCTCGGCGGCCGAGGCAAAGCAAATCGGGCAGCGCAGGTTACAGCGCTTTGTAAGCTCCAAGAGAACACAGCAGCCGCTATTTTTATGAGCGGCGCAGAGTCCGCAGTCATATGGGCAGCCTTTATCAATATCTAAGGGCAAATCGGGCTCGGTAAATTTTCTTGTCTTTAAAGGAGCGGCCCAGTTTAAATAGCTTTTTTTGCCGCCCTCCCACAAGAGAGCTTCAAACTCTCCGCAGTCTTTGCAGCGCTTTTGCATATATATATTTGAGTCGTCTTTCAAAACTATCTCGGCGCTTATTCTTTTTAAACAGTTCGGACAAACGGATGCGGTTTTCCTTATTATTTCAGACATTTATTAATCCTTTCAACCGTCAGAGGAACTTAGAAAAGCTTCAAACTCCTCTTTAAGCTCTTCCCAGCGCTCCTCGTTAAAGCTCACTCTTATCTTTTGTGATTTGAGTACGGCTTTTATTTTTATATCCTCCGATTCGGCTATAAAAACAGGTCTGCGAAGCTTCATGTTAAGCCTCACATTGTAGTCGTCCTCAATCAGCTTCAAAAAATCTTCAGCCGTTATCGGCACCGAATATTCATAGGTTTCGGTGTTCACAAAGCAGTTTTCGGTTTTCCTGACTTCAAATTCCATGCTTTAGGCCCTTATATCCGATATCCCTTCAAGCAAGGTATCGACATCATGTCTTGTTGTAAAGCGCGAGAGAGAAACCCTGAGGCTCTGCTTCTCACCCAAAGCCTTAAAGATTAGAGGGGCGCAGTGCAGGCCTTGCCTTAAAATAATATCGTAGCTCTCTTCCAAGATAAAGCCCACGTCCTCGGGGCTCTCTCCCGGGACATTAAAGCTTAAAACGGGAGTCTTTTCGCCGAAGGGAGCTATCACACGGCAACCGAGCTCCATAAGCCCCTCAGTCATATAACTAAGCAGCGCCCTGAGCGCCTCAAAGTCCAAAGGGTTCTCCTCCGCCCAGCTTAAGGCCGCCAAAAGTCCATGGAACGAGGGCTCGTTGCCTGTACCCGCTTCAAGTCTTAGCGGCATATCATGCGGCATACCCTCGAGCTCGCTCATTATGCCCGTGCCGCCGAGGAGCAGGGGATTTAGTTGAAGTCCGTCTCTCACCCAAAGTCCGCCGGTGCCCTGAGGCCCCAACAGATATTTGTGTCCGGTGAAAGAAATCATGTCGGCGCCGAGCTCTTCGGGCTTCACATCAATAAGCCCCAAACTCTGCGAGGCATCCACAAAAACCGCAGAACCGTAGATGCGTGAAATTTCCGCGAGTGTTTTCGTGTTTGATACCGCACCCGTCACATTAGAGGCCTGAGTCATAACCGAAAGAGCGGGTCTGAATTTCTTTGTAAGCTCTTCCCAGCTCTCGGGGATTATCCTTCCGTTTTCATCGCATTCGGCAAAATGAAGCCCGATGCCGCGCCTGTCTCTGAGCGCATAGAGCGGCCTTAAAACGCTGTTGTGTTCTGCAATCGAGGTGAGTACGCAGTCGCCCTCTTTTAAAGGAAAGCCCTGTATGCCGACATTAAGTCCCCAGCTGGCATTAGGACCCAGTGCAATGCGGTTGTGATTCTTAACTCCCATCAAAGCGGCAAGCTTTTTCCGCACTTCGTCAAAAACATCAAAGCTCTCAATGCCGCCTCTGTGCATAGCTCCGGGGGGCGCATTAAGCGCTTTCGAAACAGCCTCGGCCACACAGGGCGGCTTCGGCCAGCTTGTGGCGGCGTTGTTCAAATAAATTATGTTTTTCATAGCGCGCCGTACTCCTCTAAAAGCTCCATGCATTTGATTAAAGAATCCCGCACCATGAGCGGACAGCGCTCTACTATAAGCCCCCTGTCAAAGCCGACTATCCGAGAGCATAGAGTGCCGCCGTACTCGGCCGTGTAGTCTTCAAACCAAGCCGTGAATTTTTTTATCATCTCGTCTAAAGACTCGTGGGCAATCTCGTCGTCCTCGCCCTTGCCGGCATAGTAGGATAGCATGGCGACAGCGCCCAAATAGGCTCCGCAGAGCCCGCCGCTCCTGCCAATGCCCTCGGTAAACCCCGTCATCGACCGTATGAGGTCGGGGTCATCTTTGCCGTCGTTTTTAAGGGCAAGGCTCATGAGAATCTGCGAGCAGAAATATCCTTTTTGTCCCAGCTTAAGAATCATTTCATCAATATCCATAAACTACACCCTTTCAGCGTATATGAGAAAATAGCCTTCAAACTTATCCGAAAAATATTCCGAATAGTCCTCGTCATTCTCCCAAATCGAGCGAATCAAGTATTCTCTCCAAGCGGGAGTTTTATCGCAAAGTCCGAGTATTTTAAATCCGTTGCTTTCAAAAATCTGCTCAAGTTTTTCTACTGTTTCAAAGAAAACATCGGCCAGAAGAAGCTTGCCCCTCGGTCTTAAAACGCGGCTCGCTTCTTTAAGAGCGGCCTCGAAATCTCCCGATATAAAAAAACTGCACTCCGATAAAACGGCATCGAAACTCTCGGAACTAAAATCGAGAGCTCTAATATCGCCGCAGACAGAGTGCGCGCTTTCTTTTTTATCAACACCGACGGCCTCAAAGCCCAAAGCTTTAAGAAAGCTCAGGCTCACGCCGCTCCCCGAGCCCATGTCCAAAATGCGGCAGGGTGAGAGCTTTGCCATGTTTAAAAGCTTTTTGGTAAACTCAAGGCCTCCCGGTCTGCGGCAGCCGGCGCTCACTTGTCCTCCAAGACCTTTTCAACCGAGAGCACCTTGCCTGTGGCAAGCTCTTCGGGCACATATATAAAGCCGCACTCGGGGCACACGGGCATCTCAACGGGAAAAGAGTTTTCCAAATAGACGAATATGGCATCCGCCTTAATAAGCGGAACCTTGCATTTTTCGCATACGAGAGAGCCCGCAGGGTCTAATGAATAATGTTTCTTTGATCCTTCCGACATAAAATTACCTCAGCACTATCTTCATTCTGTGGCTGTATGCCCTGTGTATCAGGTATGAGTCCTCGGCTTTTTCTTCAAACTCTATCCAAAAAGTCACATTCAAAAGCCTTAAATTTGCCGTTAAAAGGCCTGTCTCTACATTTCGAGCGGCTATCTTAGTTTTCCTGTACTCTTCTATTACGGCTATTATATCAGAAAGCAGTATCATCCGCTCTTCCATTTTTTCGCGGACTTCATCCTTAAATTCCAGTTTAAAGTCGAGCTCAGGCATCAAAATTTCTTCCCCCTCATACTTTTTAATAAGCTCCCTCTTTAGACTCAGCCTGTTTTCCCGCCTTTTGCTTATGTCGGGCGGGGACGGCGCTTTCTTGTTGAGAACCAGCTCTAAAAGGTGAAGACTTCCGTCATTTTGTCTTGCCAGTCTGTCACGGCATGCCATGCAATAGCTGAGCATGGGTTTGTTTTCGGAGCCTAAAAGGCAGTCAGCGGCCATAAGATTTGCCATCTCGGGGTTTGCATACTGCACAAGGCCTCCAAAGCCGCAGCAGGGGCTCTTGTCCCGTCCGAGCTCGGGCTCCAGAGGTGTTAAACCGAGCTTCTTAACCAGAGCGCGAATGCCGTCTTGTATCTCGGGCTTAAAGCGGCTTGTGCAGGCGTCGTGTATATAAATTTCATCAAAACCGAGGTCACAAGGCTCAGTTAAATCGTGCTTTAAGAATATTTCCCAAATGCCAAAGGCCTCAAGCCCCCATTCCTTAAAGAGCGCAAGACAGGAAGGACAGGCGGCTATTATAACGGGGTTTTCAAATTCATTAATCTTTTTCTCCAAGAAGGCGCGCTGTTCCTCGTAAAGCTCTCGCCTTCCGGCCATGCGGGCAATCTCGCCGCAGCAGGCCGAGAGTATGTGAATGTTTGGATTAAATTTTTCGAGCAGCAGCTCGTAGCAGAGCTTTACATGCTCGGGAGCGGCGGCCGTCGCCTGACAGCCGGGGAAGAAAAGGTAATCGGGCGTTATGTCTTTGGGGCCCGTGCAGAAAAAGGCATCACCGTTTGAAAAAAGCATATCCAAAAGCGCAAACTCGTGCACGGCAAGACTCAGCTTCTGCGTGTCCACCATGTTTTCCCGCGCCTTAAGTGTCACAAAGGCCATGTCATAGTCGAAGGGGCAGGTGTATTTGCACTGACCACAGAGAGAACAGGAGTTCATAGCCTTGTTCATCATGTGGTCGCCCATTATTATCCCCGTATTGTTGTAGATTTCTCTTGTGAGCATCCGCGGATGTTTTCCGAATTCTCTCAAATAAACACAGGATTTGCGGCATTCCTTGCACTCGCATTCAATACAGCGTCCGGCCTCTTTTTGAGCATCTTCGAGGCTGTATCCCTCGCCCTCGGGAAGAGCTTTGCGCTCTTTGGCCTCGCTCAAATCGGTGTAAAGATTAGAGCCGACCGGACCCTCAACGCCTCTCGATTCAGCGGGGTTTAAGTCTTGAACCAGTCTGTCGGCTGTTGCGGCCGCGCGTCGGGCATTCCAAAGACTTAAAAGCACATCATCGTTTGATGCCGCCGCAATTATTCCATCGGGCAGCATTAGGGTAATTTCGTCTAAATCGGAATCAAAATATTCAAGACGAGCGCCCAAAACATCGTAATCTTCTTTTTTAGACAGAATAGATTTTTTAGTTATCTTTTCTCCGAAGAAAAATTTTATATCCATAGAAGAGAGCTGCTCTTCTATAATTTTCATTTCCCTCTCATCCAAAAATTCTGCAGCTGCCTTTACCAGCTCCCCGATGCTTTCCTCCTCAATGTAAAAAGAGCAGGGGTAGCTCTTGCCCTCCAGTTCGGCGGCCAGAGTGAGAGTAAAAAGGCTTGCGCCGAAGACAGCGGTCGTTTTTTTCTTTTTGAATCTCAATAGTCCTCGTTTTTTGTCGGGGACTATATATTTGCACACAGCCCTTTCAAGTGCAGGTATATCTATTCCGTCACCTATTTCCGAAAGTCTGCAGGCATCCGTGCACGGGTGCGAGCAGCCCTTGGCCAAAATAAGCGGAAAGGGCGTGATTCTGTGCAGCATTGCGGCCGCCTCTTTAAATTTGCCTTCCTTAACGCTCTTCACAAAAGCCCTAGCGTCAAGCTTCATAGGGCATGCGGCGGCACAGAAAGCCGGGTCTTCATAGCTGCAGCGACTTTCAATGTTACTTAGTTCCTCTTTTGAAAAGAGCTGTTTCTGCAAATATTTTCTTGTCGATCTTTCAACAAAATGGTCTTTCATGGCACCTCAGGCAATTCCAAATACAGAGGCAGGTTGCCCCGCCTCTGTATTATACAACTATTTTAACTTACTTTTCCAGCGCTTTAATTGCTTCGAGAACATTCTCGGGTCTTGCGGGGACCTTCGTGATTCTGGCGCCGGTCGCATTGAATATGGCGTTGAGTATGGCCGGGTGCGGTGCATCCAGAGGAGCTTCGCCGCAACCGGAGGCTCCGTAGGGGCCGTTCGGGCGCGGGGTTTCAAGGTAGACAAGCTCCATGTCATCGGGAGCATCCTTTGGATAGGGGATGCCGCAAGCGACAAAGGATGTGTGTTTCTTGATATCCTCAAAGTCCTCGCTGAGAGCGAGACCGATACCTTGGACAAGTCCGCCGTAGAAGTTGCCGTCAACCGCCAGCTTGTTAAGTATGGTGCCGCAGTCTGCAACCGAGGTGAACTTCTCAACCTTAACCTTACCTGTCTCGGTGTCAACAGCGACTTCGGGCAGGAAGATTGTGTACATGTAGGCGGGGAAAGGCTCGCCCTGGCCGGTCTCCTGGTTGAGAGCGACAGAGGCGGCATAGGCGTAATGGCCGGTATAGAAAGTCTCAATGCCTTCCGCTTTCATTTCCTCGTAGTTTCTAAATGTTCCGTCCTCGCGGCGCATTGCATTTAAAAGGTTCTCGGCTGCAATCTTTGTGGCAGAGCCTGTCATAACCGTGGAGCGGCTACCGCCGGCGGGGCCGGAGTTCGGGCAGAGCTTGGTGTCGTTCATCTTGAGTCTGATTCTCTCGGGGGTTATGCCCGCCTCGCGCAGAACGCCGTGAGCGGCTGTGAGCGTGGCGATATCGGCGCCCTGTCCGTGATCTTCCCAAGAGTTGGTCATGGTTACGGTGTTGTCGGGATTCAGCTCGGCATAGCACTCGGAAGCGTCTGCGTTGTCGAGACCGCAACCATATACGCCGAGCGAAACGCCGACACCGTATTTAATTCTGCCGTCGGAGGCTTCGTTCTTCTGGCGCACTCTCTCAACAGCCGCCTGATAGTGAGGACGAGCCAGGTCGAAGAGTTTTTCCTCGCAATATACATCGGGTCTGCAGCCTGTCGGTGTGCGAGAATCGTCCTTCTCCTTGTAGCAGTTCATGGCTCTCATCTCGAAGGGGTCAATTCCCATCTTCGCGGCCAAGCAGTCAATGGCAATATCGCTTCCCATGAAAGATTGCGGCGAACCGTATGCTCTGAAAGCGCTGCCCCAAGCGTGATTTGTGAACACGGTTGTGTTCTTGTTCCTAATGCTGGGTATGTCCAGACCGGCGCCGACGAACTGAGTCAGACGGTGAGTCAAAAGGTCGCCGAACTCGGAGTAGGGGCCGTGGTCAATGTAGTTCCTGCCCCAAAGAGCCAGGAGCTTGCCGTTGTCATCGGCCGCAAGCTTAATATTCATGAAGCCCGGACTTCTCTTACCGGTGTAGGTAATGGACTGATACATTGTGAAGTTGAGCGATACGGGCCTCTGGCAGACGAGAGCAGCAACACCCAGAAGAGCCTCGTTTGTCGGCGAGAACTTATATCCGAAAGTGCCGCCGGTGTTGTTCTGAACAAGGCGGAGCTTGTCCATGGGAACGCCTATACCGTCGGCAATCATCGGCATATGCAGGTGAATGCCTATGGACTTCGAATGAACTGTCAGCATGCCGTCCTCATCGATATATGCATAGCCGTTGTCGGGCTCGATGGTGAGGTGGGGCTGACGAGAGCAATAGCTGTTTATCTCAACTTTGTTGGATTCGGGTACGCTGTCCCAATCAAACTCTTCGCCCTTTATGCAGTTTGTTTCATAATATTCGTTGGGAATTCCGGGGTGAATCTCAATTGCATCCGGAGCAAGAGCCTCGGGCACGCTCATGTAGGCAGGAAGAACTTCCAAGTCAACCTTAACTGCGGCAGCTGCGGCTCTGGCATTCTCCTCGGTGTCGGCGGCGACTATGGCGATTGCATCGCCGAATTGGAATACTTTCTCATCGCAGAGAATGGGTCTGTCCCAACCGTCGCACTTGTTGTTGAGCGGGAGCATGACAAGTCCGTTTATGCGGTTCTTGCCGGGCACATCCTTGGCTGTGATGACTTTGAAAACGCCGGGCATCTTTTCGGCCTCGGAGGTGTCAACGCCCTTGATGTTGGCGTGCGAAACCTCGGCCTGTACAAGGGCGAGCCTCAAAGTTTCGGGTGGCATATGCAGGGCTTCGTCAGCTCCGAAGTCCCATGTGCCGGTGACTTTCATTGCGGCAGAGGGACGGGCAAAGCTTGTGCCCACTATAATATTGTCGTTGGGAGTAAAAAGGAGGTCCTCTTTGCTCTTTTCGCCCCTCAAAACTGCGGCGGCGTCCATTGTGGCGTCGATCAGGGGTTTATAACCCGTGCAACGGCAGAGGTTCCTGTTTTTGTGGAACCACTCCCTTACCTCTTCGCGAGTCGGAGATGGATTCTCGTCAAGGAGCGCCTTAGCGCTTACAATAAAGCCGGGTGAGCAGAAGCCGCACTGGGCGCAGCCGTGAGCCATCCAGGCTACCTGAACGGGATGGAGATTATCGACAGTTCCGATACCCTCAACAGTTGTAATTTCGGTATAGTCGGGGATTCTGGAAATGGGTAGTATGCAGGCTCTTTGAACTTTGCCGTTCACAAGTACGCTGCAGGCTCCGCACTGTCCGGTTCCGCAACCGATTTTACATCCTGTGAGCAGGAGTCTGTCCCTCAAGATGGTGGAAAGCTTCTCGTCGCCATTGCATATGAGTGTGCGCTTTACACCGTTGATGTTGAACACTCTTTTGATAGACATTTTCTTGTATCCTCCTCGGTATAAAATTTTATTTATATTAAACACAGTAAACTGTGCTATATCTTGCAAAATCAAGCTCTCGGCGGTATTATATAAAAAAAGCAAAGGATGTGAGAAAATGGAAAAACTTAACGCGAAAGAAATAACGGCGTCCTCTGTTACAATAGAGGCAAAGGATGCGCTTACGGGCGAAGTTGTGCGGCATGTTCTGCCGATAGACTACAGAGAAAACTCCAATTGTCTAAGGCTTATTGCCGAAAATTCCAAGGGCGAGCCGTCAGAGCTTTTCTTCTACACGATGAGCGGCCTCGGTCATGTGAAAGACATATGCGGACAGGGTGCAAATGTAGATCCTTGCGGGGGTCACAGCCCCGAGCACGAAAGCTAATCTTTTTGTCAATGAACTAAGATAACTGTATCAGCTTTATATTTTACGGTCAACTTATAAATACAAATAAGTTGAAGTTTCTTGCCTTATAAAAGCCCGTTTTCCGGGCAAAATTCATATAAAAATGAAGATGGGAGGGAACGCTTTTCATGATAGGCGCGGTTGTTGTTGCGGCGGGCATGAGCTCAAGAATGGGCAGCTTCAAACCCATGCTCTCGCTGGGTGAGCTTACAATCTCCAGAAGACTCATCACCAGCCTAAAGCAGGCGGGTGTCGATAGAATAGTTGTGATAACCGGCTTTAAGGCCGATGAGCTCGAGCGCCACCTTGCCGATTTGGGCGTGGTTTTTTTGAGAAACGAAAACTACGAAACTACCGATATGTTCGAAAGCGCCAAAATCGGCCTGAGTTATCTCAGCGATAAATGCGAAGGAACTCTCTTCACCCCCGTGGATATTCCGCTTTTTAAGGCGGATACGGCAAGAGCACTTATGGAAAGCTCTTCCGAAATTTCCATACCCACATACGGAGGAAAAGACGGACACCCTATTTTTATAAGCTCAAAGGCAGTGGAGAAACTGATAAATTATTCGGGAGAAGACGGCCTGAAGGGTGCAATCGAGTGTTCGGGATTTGAGATTGAGCGAACAGAGCTCCGAGATCCCGGAATTCTGCACGATGCCGACACTCCCAAAGACTACGAAAACCTTTTAAAGCTCCACAATCGTCAGCTTGTAAGGCCGGTGCTCTCGCTTTCGCTCCGAAAGGAAAAGCTCCTTGTCGATGAAAAAATCGCCATGCTCTTAGAGCTCATATTCGAAACAAGCTCTGTCTCCGAGGCGTGCAAAAGAATGCAGCTTTCCTATTCCTCGGGCTGGAATATTATAAACAGACTGGAGGCCCAACTGGGCTATAAAACCGTAGAGAGAAAAAGAGGCGGCAAAGAGGGTAGCGGAAGCAGCCTTACAGAGCGCGGCATTGAGCTTGTCGAAAAATACAGAAGGCTCGAAAAAGAGCTTCAGGAAACTGCCGAGCAAAAATACCGAGAGATATTCAAAGAGAGCATATAGATGAAAAATATTTATTTTATAAGACACGGGAAACCCGAGTTTCCCACATCCGAATCATACTGCATAGGTAAAACCGACTTTCCGCTTTCCGATATCGGCAAAATTCAGGCGGCGCTTTTGGCGCCTGCGGTAGCCGAGCTCGATATCAAGCAGGCCTACAGCTCCGCCCTTTTAAGGGCGAAAGAAACACTCGAAATTCTGGGCATCGAGGGCGGGAATCTGAGTGAACTCAACGAGGCCGATTTCGGCGAATGGGACGGACTCAACTTCGAGCAGATAAAAAGCTCATATCCAAGCCTATATGCGCAAAGGGGCGAAGACCCCACGCTCATGCCGCCGGGAGCCGAACAATATTTCGACCTTAAAATGAGGGCAACATCCATCTTCGAGCGCATCGAAAAAAGCGCAAACGGCAATGTTCTCATAGTAGGGCACCGCAGTTTTTTTCAGGCTCTCTTTTGCGAGCTTTTCGGCCTCAAACCGAGTGAGGCGGCCAAACTTTCGATTCCGCACGGCTCTATAAGCCGAATAGAAATCAACGGGAATATTATAGAGCCCGATTATATCGGCAAAGTCATTAGGCCCGAGCTGGATGAGGCTTGCTGTTTAAGCATACTCTCGGCCCTCGGGCTTCAGGAAAATATAATAAATCACTCCATAGCTGTTGCTCGTTTTGCCATGGACATTGTCGCCGCTCTCGCGGCTGTCGGCGTGTTTTTCGATGAAAACACAATTTTCACCGCCGCCATGCTTCACGATATGAAAAGAACGGAGCCGCTCCATGCCCTTCGCGCCTTCGAGCTTCTGAATGAACTGGGATATAATGAGGCGGCAGAGCTTATTAAGGTTCATCACGACATATCCGAGGCCGAAGAGATAACACCCGCGGGCGTTTTAAGAGTAGCCGATGCCTGTGTTCTATCGGCTAAAAAGGTAGGCCTTAAAAAGAGATACATGGAGAGCCGCAAAAAGTGCAAAACCGACGAAGCGCTCATAATGCACACGCTCCGCTACGAATCAGCCGTAAGAGAGGCCGAACTTATTAATAAAGCATTGGGCAAGAGCTTTATAGAGATATAAAAAACATAAACAGCAGTACAAAATAAAAATTGCCGAGCAAGCTCAAATACGAGCCACTCGGCAATTTTTTTCGTTTTTATTTATAAAGGTCTAAAAACTCTTCCAAACAAAGACCGTGTTCTTTTATGTATTTTGCAACCTCAACGCCCACATATCTGAAGTGCCACGGCTCATACATTATTTTGGTTATCTCGGTTTTGTCCTTAGGATAGCGCAGTATAAAGCCGTAGTCCTGGCAGGTGGAGTTAAGCCACTTAAAAAGTTCGGTTTTCTCCAGTTCGGCGTTCTTAAACTCGTAGTACCTGTCGGTTATGTCGGCGGCAAGTCCGAGCTGGTGCTCGCTTGTGCCGGGAGGAGAAACTATGGTCTTGGCTTTCTCTTCGCCATATTGCGAAACCTTGCGGGTATAGAGATACTGCTGAGTGTTAAAATCTCTGTAGGCAGACGAAAGATAAACGCTGTATCCCTCGGCGCGGGCGGCTGCAATCCATTCTTTCAAAGGCTCAGCGGCTCTCACATCAAAGCTCTGGTTGTTCTCGATAACAACAAGCTCGGGCGCATATTCTCCGATGTTGTTATCAGGGTTTGCAAGTTTAAGCTCCCATGAATCCAAATCGACTTGCGGAAGCTCAGACTCTACCCTCTCAGGCTGTGCCTCTTCCACAGCGGGGCTCTCCTCGGGGGGGACCTCGGTTTCTGTATCTATAAGCTCAGGACTTTCTATAGCGGGTAGTGGAGTTTCCTTAAGCTCCGGCTCTTTTGTATCGGAGCCGACAAACGACCCGTTTTTCATTGCAAACAGCAATATGCCTAAAAAGGCAAAGAGGAGTAAAAAGCCGAAAGCGGCCCTAAGTGCTTTGGTTTTTTTCATTTCATCACCGCAAAATAAATTTTTTTGATAATACCAAGATTTTGCTTATATGTCAAACCGAGGGGAAGATGCGCCATACCCTGCGGGACTTGATATTTAAGCAAAAAAGCCTTAAAATTTCCCTGTGGAAAACTACGATTTAATTATGCAAAAAGAGATTAAAAGAATAGAGGCGAGTGGAGAAGAGCGGCCGAGCCTTCTTCTGCACTCTTGTTGCGCTGTATGTTCAAGCTATGTCATAGCCTGTCTGCGGCCGCATTTTAATCTGACTGTGCTCTACTACAACCCCAATATAGAGCCGCTTGAGGAGTATAATAAGCGAAAAAACGAGCAGCTCCGACTTTTAAAAGAATATCCGAATGTTAAAATAATGGATATCGACTACGAAAACGAGAGCTTCAAAAAAATCGCCAAGGGCTTAGAGAACGAGCCCGAGGGCGGCGCCAGATGCTCAAAATGCATAAGGCTCAGGCTCAGCAGAACGGCCGAGCTTGCGCATAATAACAACTTCAGCTATTTTTGCTCAACGCTCTCGGTATCTCCGCACAAAAACGCCGCGCTCATAAACTCCTTGGGCAGAGAGCTTCAAGAAGAAAAAAAGGTCAAGTGGCTTTATTCCGATTTTAAAAAGAGAGACGGCTTTTTAAAGAGCAATATAGAAAGCAAAAGACTGGGCCTTTACAGGCAAGAATATTGCGGCTGCGTTTTCTCAAAGCAAAAAAGAGAGGAAGTGAGAGAAACATGAAAAACACCAGAGTTCTGGCGCTTAATGGGCTGATAGCGGCCATTTACGCCGTGCTTACGCTTGGACTTGCTCCGATATCCTATGGACCTCTGCAGTTCAGGCTCTCCGAAGCTCTCACGGTATTGCCCGCCATCATTCCGGGCGCAGAGTGGGGCGTGTTTTTGGGTTGCCTTATTGCAAACCTCCTCTCTCCCATCGGCATGCTCGATATTATCTTCGGCTCCCTGGCGACACTTTTAGCGGCTGTTCTGACGAGATTTTTCTACAACAAGCTGGGTTCACATCCTGTCATAGCGGCATTTTCCGCCTGCTTTATGCCCGTAATAGTAAATGCGCTTGTAATCGGAGGCCTCATCAGCTTCACAATGAGCGCAATCGGCGCTCAGAAAACATCGTTCCTGGTGTTTTTCGCTCAGATTTTCATAAGCGAGGCGGCGGTTGTCTATATGTTGGGTATGCCCTTGCTTATGCTCCTGCCCCAAAGCAAGCTCTATAAAAAGTATATTTTGCCGCTTTAAATGTAAAATTTACTTTAACGATTAAAACGACTAAAGTTTTCCTTGACATTCCTAAAAGTCTAGTGTATGCTTTAAAAGTTAAAAGTGCTAAAGGGGAAGTCATGAACAATAAAAAAGCTTTTAACTTAATATCTTCCCTGCATACTCAGAAGAGCGCAGACATGAGCCGTAGCTATTACTACGGCTATTACGCATGCCCATTTTTATCTGAGTAGACGCATAGCCATATAGTAGAAATATGCCTCGTCACTCAGGTGACGGGGCTTTTTTATTTGCCCAAAAATTAAGGAGGAAAAGAAAATGAAGAAAATTTTGGCAGCAATTTTAGTTTTAACAGTCGTTTTAACGCTGGCGGCTTGCGGAAGCGCTCCGGCAAAATCCGAGCCGTCCGCACCGCAGGAAAAGGCGGAAGGCTTCAAGGTTGGCATACTTCAGCAGCTTGAGCACCCCGCTCTCGATGCGGCCACAGAGGGCTTTAAAAAAGCGCTCACAGACAGATTGGGCGACAGAGTGAGCTTCGATTTCGTAAGCGCTCAGAACGACATCAACAACTGCACCACCATTGCCAACAAGTTCGTCAGCGACAAAGTTGACCTAATAATGGCAAACGCCACAAGCGCGCTTCAGGCGGCGGCCTCGGCCACAGGCGAGATACCCATAGTTGGAGTCTCGATAACCGACTACGAGAGCGCGGGCGTTTTAAAGGGCAATCCGAATGCCCCCGGCGGCAATGTGACGGGCGCTTCGGACTTGGCCCCTCTGGACCTTCAGGCAAAACTGCTTGTTGAAGTTGTTCCCGAAGCCAAAACAGTCGGCATAGTCTACTGCTCCTCCGAGGCAAACTCGGTCTACCAAGCCGAAACAATAAAAGCGCACTTCGAAGAGCTGGGCCTTAAGGTCAAAAACTTCACCGTGGCAGACTCCAACGAGATTCAGCCCTTAGTCACCGCCGCTGTCGAAGAAGTTGATGCGCTCTACATCCCCACCGACAACACCATGGCAGACAATATGGAGCTGGTTAAAAACATCACTCTAAACGCCAAAATCCCCGTAATCTCGGGCGAAGAGAACTCCTGCAAAAACGGCGGACTGGTAACTATCTCAATAAGCTACTTCGATATGGGCTACAAGGCGGGCGAACTTGCGGCCGACATTCTCGAGGGCAAGGCGGAGCCTGCAACCAGCCCGATAGTCTACTGCACCGAGATAGAGAGAAAGTTCAATCCCGAGGTTAAAGAAGCTCTGGGAATAGAGCTCCCTGCCGATATTTCTCCCATAGAATAAAGTGGGCTAAGCCCCTCTTGAAATAATTTTTCATTAAACCGAACAAAGAATTTTGCAAAAAAAATGTTACTTAAATTAAAGGTGTTGGAATGGATTTTTTACTCTCAATTATAAGAGCTCTCCCGGGCTCCGTGGCTCAGGGGCTTATATGGGGCATAATGGCCATAGGAGTGTTTGTGACTTTTAAGCTCCTCGATTATGCCGATCTGACTGTAGACGGCAGTATAGCCACAGGCGGCGCGGTCTGCGTTGTCGGTATAGTTTCGGGGCTAAATCCCGCATTGGCGCTCGGCTTGGCGTTTTTAGCGGGCGCCTTGGCAGGACTTGTCACAGGCCTCCTGCACTCGGGTTTTGCCATACCGCCCATACTCTCGGGCATACTTTCACAGCTCGCCCTCTATTCTATAAATATGAGGATAATGGGCAAGAGCAACATGGCGGTGAGCGTCGATAAATACGCCCTTCTGCTCTCTTCGAGAAATAATACGACGGCAATTGTGGTGAGCGCCCTGTTTGTGGCGGCAATCATTGGCTTTCTATATTGGTTTTTTGGAACTGAGATAGGCAGCGCCATAAGGGCAACGGGCTCGAATCCCGCCATGGCAAGCTCGCAGGGCATAAACATAAACACCATGAAAGTCATAGGCCTTGCCATGTCGAACGGTGTTGTGGCGCTCTCGGGCGCTCTGCTGGCTCAATATTCGGGCGCAGCGGATGTGAAGATGGGACAGGGCGCAATTGTCATAGGTCTTGCGGCGGTGATTATAGGCGAAGTCATATTCGGAAAAATTTTCCGAAACATGGCGCTCAGACTCCTGGGAGTCGGCTTCGGCGCAATAATCTACTATCTCGTCATAGCGGTTGTAGTTCGTCTGGGGCTTTCGCCCACCGACCTTAAGCTCTTCTCGGCCTGCCTCGTCGCTGTTTTCCTTGCGCTCCCGCATCTTAAAGAAAAGTTTATAGAGAAAAAGGCCATAAATGAGGTGAGAAGAGATGCTTGAGATAAAAAATCTAAGTAAAACCTTCAACAAAGGTACTCTAAACGAAAAACCTGCGCTCTGCGGAATAGATCTAACACTCCAAGACGGCGATTTTGTAACGCTAATCGGCGGAAACGGCGCAGGGAAATCAACCCTCTTAAACGCCATAGCGGGAGTTTGGCAGCCCGACTCGGGCAGCATAAAGCTTGACGGAAACGAACTAATCGGCGTTCCGGAACACAAACGCGCAAAGTTTTTGGGCAGAGTTTTCCAAGACCCGATGATGGGAACCGCCCCCGACATGACGATAGAGGAAAACTTGGCCATAGCGCACAGACGAGGCTCAAAAAGAGGACTCAAGTGGATGATGGCCCCCGGTGAGCGGGAGGACTACAAAGAGCTCCTCAAAACTCTTGGACTCGGACTCGAAGACAGAATTTTCGTAAAGACCCGACTGCTCTCAGGCGGTCAGCGCCAAGCCCTAACCCTCTTGATGGCGGCAATGAAAATGCCGAAGCTTCTGCTCCTCGATGAGCACACCGCGGCCCTAGACCCGCAAACGGCAAAGAAAGTGCTCTCAATAACCGAGGAGCTTATAGAGGAAAACTCGCTTACAAGCCTCATGGTCACACACAATATGAAAGATGCCATAAGCTGCGGCAACCGCCTCATCATGATGCACGAGGGCAGAATAATCCTCGACATCAAGGGAGAGGAGAAAAAGAGCCTCAAGGTTGAAGACCTCTTAAGGCGTTTTGCCGAAGCCTCGGGCGACAGCTTCTCCGACGACAGAGCCCTGCTGGCATAATATAAAAAATGAGAGCGTTGCAAAAACATGCCTTGCAACGCTCTTTTCCTTTCCGTTGAATCTAAAGGGGTTGTGCTGTCCGCAGACAGCAGAGGGGGATAAGTGCTTAAAGTTTACGGCTTGCGACTTCTCTTGGCTCTACTTTATAAAGAGAGCTCTATAAAAAATTAAATGCGATAGTGCGAAAAGCTATGCTTAATCAAGCATTTCTAACCGATTTAAAAATCGAAATCAAGTTCGGCTTGGTTCCGTAAAGAAGCACGCCGACACGATAAATTTTTGCGGCGATTATACCTATGCCGAATGTTGACGCTACCAGTATTGCAACAGAGATAATAATCTCATAAGTCGGCACAGTGCTCATTGCAATGCGTGTAAACATATGGTGAAAAATTAAAACTGAATGACAATCAGCTGGGCTTTTCTTCAAATGCCGGAAGATGGGATAATTTTGATGAAATTAATTTTATGGCAGATGACTATAAAATTGTGAAATTAAACAAAAAGCCGAGTAGTAAAATAGCACTTGACTATGTTATTTTAGTTATACCTGGAAAACTCAACTATGAGGAAATTACCAATACATTTCTCGATGTTACACATGGCGAAAATTCACACTCCCAAATAAAAAACAATGCAAATATAAATGCTGAGGGAGATCTTAAATCGGCAGAAGATAAAATAGATGAAATTGCAGCTAAAAACAATGTGCTCATAGGGTCAAAGGAAGGGGTAAGAACCTCCATTTACCAAATGAACGGCGGACTTTTATTCTTGGGAATTTTAGTGGGGATTATTCTCCTGGTCGGCACATTTCTGATGATATACTTTAAGCAAATGTCTGAAGGTTATGAAGATGTGGGGAATTATACGATAATGAAGCAAGTGGGGCTCGATGACAAGCTTATAAAAAAGACAATTAAAAGCCAGATTAAATGGGTTTTTATCTTGCCTGTTTTAGTTGCAACGGTTCATGGTTTGGCATCATCAAAAATAATTTTTAACACCTTAGGCGTCATAGGGGTAAGAGATTACAAACTCTTTATAACGAATTATTTGATGGTTATAGCTGTGTTTGCAATAGCTTACGGCATTATGTACCGTATAACATCAAAGCTTTACTACAACATTATAAACAGAAAAGAATTTTCATGAGAAAAAGATAAAGATACAAGGCGATTGAGAATAATTCTCAGTCGCTTTTTATTGCCCAAAACCGAAAAAGAAGGAAGACAAGCCCATAGCAGCCTGCCTTCTTTCGAATCAATTATTTGTGTATTTGTTTTCAGCTCAATCTAAAGCA
>CAYFQE010000003.1:41660-83859 GCA_964345235.1 uncultured Oscillospiraceae bacterium
TTTATTTAAAGCCGCAAGCACGCCGCTTCCCGCTTTGGGAGTTCTGGCAATAGGGAAGAACACCAAGTCCGAAACATTGTGCTGTCCCGAGGCGACACTGCCCTGAACGCCGCCCGAGACAAATGACTCCGTATAGCAGGCATAGTCCTTTCTCCAAACAACCTCGCCTGTTGTGGCGTCGATTTTGAATAAGGGAACATCACATTTAGAGTTCATGGGAGCTCGCCAGCCTCCGTGGAAAGAGGTACTTATATAAAGATAAGGTTTGCCGTCTTCAATCTCGAGTACGGGCGTGCAGTTCGAGTCGTCGAGTATGTCCTGAACCCAGTTGACCTGAAGAGTATTTAGATCCAGACAAATGAGCATGCCGCCGTTATCCGAGATAATGAGTTGCCCTTCCCATATGACGGGAGAGGCTTCAAAGCCCAGCCAGAAAGAAGCAAGACTCATGCGGTGGGTGTTGTATTTCCACTTCACCGTTCTGCCGGGGGATACGCTAACCGTGCCGTTTTCTTTGTCGAACTCGGCGTTTAGTTTAATTATATAAATAAGACCGTTCTCGCCGGGATATATGAGCCTGTCGGTCTTGCTGTCAACTAAGGGAGCCGAGTCGAACATGGGCCAAGGTCTAATGGCAAAGGGGTCGTCAACGCCAAAAGTGTGGAGTGTTTTGCCGTCAATAAGGCTGATAACAAAAACTCGTGAGGTGCCCTTCGAGCTGTGATAGCCCGAGCCTATATATAGAATCGGATATCCTCTCGGGTCCAATGTGCCCGTGCCCTTGAAGGGGAAGCCCACATCGATGTCGGGGCGTGTTTTTTTGCCGCTTTCAAGCTCGCAAAACTGTATTTTGCCGCCCATATGGGGGGTTATTAGCTCAACAAGAGTGTCTTTTTCCTTTGCCCAGTCCTCCATATTCATAACGGCTCTGGTGTCCTTCGGCCACTCGACGATTAAAGGCTGGCCGGTCCAGCCCGTGCCTGACCATACATTTCCGTCGGGAGATACGAGGGATGAGGTATTTAAGGTCCAGGCCAGGTTGAGTTTCTTCTCGCTCATCTCGGCCGTTCCGTAGTTTCCGCCGTTTCTGAAGTTGTTGCCCCTAAATGTGGTTATACCCTTAAGGCTTGAATAATCCTCGGGAAAGGGAAAATCAATCGGCTCGGGCTCTGCATAGTCGCCCACGGCAACCTCGGCTCCGTCAACGCTTATGCCCGTGAGTTTCAAAAGCTTGGCAGGGTCTGTAGACTCCACGGCGTAGGGCTTAAAGAGGGGCCCCTCAGGCGTAGGCTCGGGTGTGGGCTCGGGTGTGGCGGTAGGCTCAAGTTCTTCGGGCGGGGTTATTTCCTCTAAAGAAGTGTTGGGCTTATTCGCTTCATCGGGATGCTGAGCTTTTATAGCCGAAGAACTTTTAATAACCAAAGCCCCCAAGGCGAGAACGAGAACAGCAAAGCAAACCAGTTGTATTATCAGAGATTTCGACAGTTTAATTTTCTTTTCGCTTACTTTTTTGTATTTCGACATCATTTCCACCCTGTTTATCTTATTGGTCCGAGTTCTTAAAGTGTATGTGATTGTTTATGTGGTCTATACAAAAGCAGTGTATACCCTCGCACTTAGAGCAGTATCTGAATTCAAGATCCGGGTAGTCCGTATCTGTTTTTCCGCAGACCTCGCACATTTTATTGTAGCCTTTCTTGGCTTGCTCCTTACGGTATTTCTGCGCTTCTTTTTTAAAGTTTACGGTATTTTGCGGTTTCTTTTTCAAATATGGAGCTATGGCTTTACGGAGCTCCTCGTAGCAGAAAATAAAGTAGTTCAGCATGGCAATGAGTGGGAGAAGGCTTATAAACCAATATCCCGAAAATACGTCTTGAAGTATAGTCAGCAGGAAAAATGCCGCATTTATAAGCGCAAGCCACTTTATCTTTATCGGTATAATAAAGAAGAGCAAAAGCTCCATATCGGGAAAGAGGGTTGCAAAGGCAAAAAAGAGCGATAGGTTTATGTAGTCTGCCGTGAATAAAATCGTGCCGGTCCTTGCGGCCGCCGCGGCACCTCCCGCCAAAAAGTAAACTATAATACCGTATACTACGGTGAGAACCATGCCGCTGATGTAGTAGAGATTAAAGCGAGCCTGTCCCCACTCGCGCTCAAGACTTGTACCTATCCAATAATATAGGTAAAGAAATAAAAGCAACCAAAATCCGCTCTGATTCGAAACAAAAACAAAGGTGAAAAGCCTCCAGACCTGCCCTCTAAAAAGATGATAGGGAGAGAACAAAAGCAGGTTATGCAAGCTGTTTGTCCTGTCCATCGAGCCGAGAAGCCAGACGATAAGATTTCCCACAACAATATACAGCATCAGTTTGGGTATGCCGAAGTTGGGATGCTTATAACAAAAGAGGTCAATTTTCTTCATGAGCCTGTTCATACTGTCCTCCGAATATTCCTTAAAACTTAAATATCAATGTAAAGTATAGCACAGTTTTTAGGGAAATACATTATTTTTACTCTTTAAGTTTACATTGCGCTGTGATATATTATTTAAGATTGTAATCATATTGCGGAAGGAAAACATATTTGAAAAATACAGAAACAGAAGAAAGAGCTTATGCAAGTGAAGAAAAAAGCAGAAAAGATATTATCGAGGGGAAAAATGCGGTTTTCGAAGCCCTAAGGTCATCTGCACCGCTTGAGAAAATATATATTTCAAAAACGGTAAAAAGCAAGCCAAACCACATTCTGGCCATTGCCAGAGAGAGAAATGTTCCGGTTGTCAGTTGCGAGCCTAACAAGCTCGACGCCATGAGCGTGAGAAAATCGCATCAGGGCGTGATTGCCGTAACCGCCGCAAGTGAGTATTTGGAGCTGGATGCTCTCATAGAAATTTTTAAAAAAAGTTCCGAGCCCGCCTTCCTGATTGCCTGCGACAGCGTGAGCGATCCGCAGAATCTCGGCGCCATAATAAGAACAGCCGAGTGTGCGGGGGCTGACGGGCTCATAATTCCAAAGCGCCGAAGCGCAGGACTAACCGCCATTGTCAACAAGACAAGTGCGGGCGCCGCCTCGCATTTTCCGGTGGCTCGAGTTACAAACCTAAGCGCCGCGCTGGAGGAGTTAAAAGAGAACGGAGTTTGGGTTTTTGGGGCCGATATGGCTGGTGAAAAGAGCCATTGGGAAACCGATTTTAAAGGCCCCGTTTGTCTTGTCATAGGCTCTGAAGGGAAGGGCATCTCCAAGCTCCTTCGAGAAAAATGCGATTTTCTTGTAAATATACCCATGAGGGGCAAAATAAATTCCCTAAACGCCGCAGTTGCGGCAGCCGTATTGATATATGAAGTTAGAAGACAAAGAGATACTAGAGTATAAAGGATAGAAATTTGTACAAAGGCGAATCAAATGAACTTTGACGGAAAAATGAAAGATTTGTCGTACGACGAATTTTCGCTTACCTCGATTTTAAATGAATATTCCGAGCCGCGCTACTACAGAGATGAGTACGATGAGCATGTGAGCCATATAGTTCGTGATACCCTGGCCGAGCACATTGCAGAAACGAGCGCGGTGAATGCCCATGTGAACAGCGAGATGGACAGGGCCGCCGAAAACTACTTTTACGAGCACGACGCCAGAAGGTCATTTGGAGAATCAACGGTTTTCTCCGATGAAACAGCTCCCGAATATTTCCAAAGCGAGGACAGAGCGTCTTCGATATTCGATGGCTATTACAACGATGAATCCGAGCCATACGAAGACTACACAGAGGAAGACGATGCAATTTTCCGCATGACCTCGCAAAGAAGTGAAGCCCCGCATGCAGTTGAAGATGAAACCTTGCACTACGACTTTTCAGAGTATACCGAAGACAGCTATTCTGACTACAGACTTAAAGACGAGCATGCCGATGGCTACGAAGAAGAATACACCGAGTCCGAAGAGTTTTACGATGAAGACGACGACATAAAAATATATGAAGATGTCAAAATCTATGACCCCGACGGCGACCACGATGTAAAAATCTACGGCGCTCCCGCCATGGACATCTCATACGGAAGACGCGAATATAACCCTGCAGATTTTCATGCGGACGGAGTCGAAGATTTCAGAATATATGAGACGGCTGAAAGTTCACAAACGGATTTCGAGAACTTTAAGTCCGAGAAAAAGGCGGAGAGAGAGAAGAAGGCGAAAAAAGAGAGCCGAATGTCGGGGATAACCTCGCTTTTGGCCATGCTTCAGCTCAAGTTCCAAAGACAGCGCATACAAAGCGAAAAAGCCGGCAGTAAGCTCGACGAAGAAGAGGATCTCGGACCCGAGGCAACCCCCAAAGACGCCTCGAGATACTACGGCTCTCAAATACACTCACTGCGGAGCAGAGTGCGCATGGCGGCTATCCTAACCATAATCGCCTCGTGGATATCTCTCGGACTTCCGGTGTTCGGAGCCTTGAGAACCGACCTTAAAACAGCTTCGCTTGTTCTTCTCATAATACAGTTGGCGGTAATTATGGTAGGGCTCGATGTCTTTACGGCAGGCATAACAGCCATCGTCAGAGGAAGGCCGGGAATATGGAGCTTGCTGTCACTAACACTTATAGTAATGGCGCTGGATGCTGGAGTTACAGCCTCTATGGGAGTAAAGGGAGACGGGCTTCCATACTCCGCCTTGGGTTGCCTTTGCATGAGCTTGGCGCTCTACTCGGCGCTCCAGCAGACAAGGGCTCTCAGGTATTCGACAAAGGCGCTGGAGATTATAGAATCTCCTTACACCGTGACCACCGAGGCCGATGTCATAGAAGACGGGCGTTCGGTGCTAAAGTCGCAGATAGTCACCGACGGCTTTATAAAAACGGCGGAAGCACCCAGCTTTATGGAAGAGCTTTACACAAAACTTGTGTTCCCCATAATTGTCCTCGCCGTTTTGCTGGCAGGATTTGTCAGTTTAAAAACCGACAACATTGAGGCGTTCATACACTATCTCTCGGGAATACTTGCGGCAGGACTGCCTTTTGTGGTTTTTGTAAACTTCCCGATCGGCTATGCCCGACTCGCCAGACTCCTTTTCCACCAAGGCGCCGCAGTGGCGGGCTGGGAAGGAGTAAGAGATATAGGAAGGTCCCGTCACATGATAGTGACCGACAGCGACATCTTCCCGCCCAGCGCAATAAGCATAGAGGCGGTAAGGATATTAGACGGTATGTGGCCCGAGAGCATAATCTCGGCCGCCGGCAGTATCATCTGCGCCTCGGGTAGCGGACTTGCTCCCGCATTCATGGACCTTATGCAGAAAAACAACTGCGAAAAACAGGAGGTCGAAGACTTCTACTGCCACGAGGGAGGCGGACTCACGGCGAGAATAAACGGCATGGAGGTAATTTGCGGCTCCGTTGCATTTATGAACCTTATGTCGGTAAGAATTCCCCGGCGAATGAGCTTGGATAACTGCGTGTACTTGGCCATAAACCGAACCATCATGGGAGTGTTCACAATCGACTACAGACCTTTGCCTCTGGTGAAATCGGCGCTCAGCGAGATTATGAATGTAAAGAGGCAGCCGCATTTTGCAATAAGAGATTTTTTGGTCACGCCTCTCATGATTCGCAATAAGTTTAAAATTTCCACCGACGGCTTCGAATTTCCGACCTTTGAGAGAAGATATGAGATAAGCTCCGTCGAACCGGGACAAGACAGTCAGGTTTCGGCGGTACTCACGAGAGAGGGGCTGGGAAGTTTTATTCTCCTCACCGAGAGAGTTCGCAAGCTCTATGTGATAAGTCTGGTCCTTCTGGTGTTTGCGCTTGTCGTCGGACTCTTGGGTATGCTTTTGTTTAGCTACTATCCCATAGTCGGAGCTTTCGCCCTGGCCGATGTGAAAACACTGCTTTTCTACATGCTGCTATCGCTGATACCGGGCATAATACTGAACATAGTGTTTATGAATTAGATAGTTCTTGCCAAAATGGCAGAAAATAGGATATAATCTTTAGGCTATTTGATTAAAATAATAAGTTAATATAAGGAGTACAAAATGAGCTACGAAACCAAGAATATTCGCAACATAGCATTCCTGGGTCACGGCGGTAACGGCAAAACCTCGTTGGCCGAGAACATTCTTTTCCTCACGGGCGTAACAAACCGCCAGGGAAAGGTCGCAGAGGGAAATACCGTATCAGACTACGATTCCGAGGAAACCCGCCGCCAGATAAGTATACAGATGAGTGTCATGTACACAAATTACAAGGGCAAGAAGATAAACATTCTCGATGCGCCCGGATACTTCGACTTTGTCGGAGAAGTTCACGAGGCCCTAAGAGCTGCCGATGCCAGCGTAATTGTCATCTCCGCTAAAGACGGTCTTGATGTCGGCGCAGAAAAGGCGTGGGAGCTACTCGAGAAAGAGGATAAGCCCAGAGCCATCTTTATAAGCAAAATAGATGAGGACCATGCCGATTTCAATAAAACGGTTGAACAGCTCAAAGAGAAGTTCGGCCATTCGATAACCCCGATGGTCATGCCTGTCATGGAAGGCGAAAAGCTCATCGGCGTCGCCGATATTATCGAGCGCAAGGCCTATACTATTGAAAAGAACAAGCAGGTAGAAATTAAGCTTCCCGAAAGCATCAGCGGAGAAGTTGAGGACCGCTATTCCGAGATAGCAGAGAATGCCGCCAGCACCTGTGAAGAGCTTATGGAAAAGTTTTTAGACACAATGGAGCTCAGCCCCGAGGAAATTTACGGAGCTATGGCAAACGGCATAAAAGAGCACGATATTTGCCCCGTTTTCTGCGGCAATATCATGACAGGTCTCGGAACCGAGATATTCCTCAACGCCGTTGCGGCCTTCTTCCCCGCACCCATGGAGCAGGGCGAGGATGTCGATGTAGACGGAGAGCCCTGCGCTATAGTATTTAAAACAATTTCCGACCAGTTCGGCAAGTTCTCGATATTCAAGGTCATTTCGGGCAACATTACCCCCGACATGAACCTCTACAACTCCCGCAGCGGAGTGCAGGAGAAGCTCGGCAGAGTATTTCTTATGCAGGGCAAAAAGAGCATAGAGACAAAAGAGCTCTGTTGCGGCGACATCGGAGCTGCCTCCAAGCTCTCCGATACAAACACGGGCGACACATTGGGCCTCAGCCGCGAGGTTGAAGCCGCCCCCGGAATAGAGTTCCCGCCGACCTGCTACTCTATGGCAATAGTTCCCAAGATTAAGGGACAGGAAGATAAAGTTGCTCTGGGCCTTGCCAGACTCGGCGAAGAAGACATGACATTCAAGATTGAAAACAACGCCGAAACAAGACAGCTCGTGCTCTCGGGTATGGGCGACATACATCTGGGAGTTCTCTGCTCCAAGCTCAAGAACAAGTTCGGAGTCGAGGTAGAGCTTATGCCCGCCAGAGTTCCCTACAGAGAAAAGATAAGAAAGTCAATCAAGGTTCAGGGCAGACACAAAAAGCAGACGGGCGGCCACGGTCAGTTCGGCGATGTTTGGATAGAGTTTGAGCCTCAGGAAGAGCAGGAAGAACTCATCTTCGAAGAGAAGATTTTCGGCGGATCAGTGCCCAAGAACTTCTTCCCCGCAGTCGAAAAGGGTCTTTTAGAGAGCGCCCAGCGCGGCGTTATAGCCGGATACCCCATGGTCTATCTCAAGGCCACGCTCTACGACGGATCCTACCACCCCGTCGACTCATCCGAAATGGCTTTCAAGATGGCGGCATCATTGGCATATAAAGAACTCACAAAGGCATCTCCCACCATTTTAGAGCCTATCGGACTTTTAAGAGTGAGAATTCCCGATACAAACCTGGGAGATATCATGAGCGATATCTCGTCCAAAAGACGCGGCACGGTTTTGGGCATGAACGCCGAAGGCGGAATGCAGATAGTCGAGGCAGAGGTTCCCATGGCGGAAATGTCAAGCTATGCAATAGACCTGCGTTCGATGACACAGGCAAGAGGCTCTTTCACACTCGAATTTGTGCGCTACAGCGAGGCGCCCGGCGCAGTTCAGCAAAAGATTATTGATGAGGCGGCAGCGCTGGAGGAAGAGCAGTAAAATATCTTCTCATCAGGGAGAATTAAATGAGAAAAAGCAATAAATTCAGAGATGGCATGTACATCTTCTGGTCAATAGCGATAATACTTGTACTTATTTTGGTGTTTGCGAGTCTTATTCTCTCGTCTTGCTCCAAAACGGGAGCAGAAGATACCAGAGTCCCACCGACAAATGCACCGACTACAGAGGCTCCGGCAACTGCCGAGCCCTCGCAGGTCGAAGACCCCATCGAGCCGGGGCCTGAGCAGGGAGAAAAAGAGCCGGGCGCTCAAGGTAGCGCCATACTTCAGCCCACCGAGGATGCGGGACAGGAATACATAGACAAAATAGTGTTTTTGGGCGACAGCACAACCTACGGACTCAAGTTCTACGGCGTGCTCTCGGGCGGCAAGGAGACAAATAAAGTCTGGACACCTGAAAGCGGCACATTGACTCTCAATTTCTGGAATACAACAGGTATCGTCTATCCCGAAACGGGCGCAGAGATAATTATGACAGAGGCGCTTAAGCAGTCGAAGCCCGAGATTCTCTGCATCACACTCGGTGTAAACGGTATTACCATGCTCGACGAAGCTGCCTTTAAGCTGACTTATAGAAATATGGTCAATGCCCTAAAGGAAGCCAGTCCCGATACAAAGATAATAATAAACTCGTTGTATCCTGTAGAAGCGAGCTATGAGGCCAAAAACAACGGCATAAACAACGAAAGAATTTCGGCAGCAAACGAATGGCTCAAGGCCGTTGCCGCCGAGACAGGCACTAAATATGCCGAAACAAACCTCGGTCTGATGGACGAAAACGGAAAACTCAAGGCGGAGATGGGCAACGGAGACGGAATACATCTCGGTCCCGACGGATTTAAAAAAGTTCTCGAATACCTGAGAACTCACGCCTATCCATAAATAAAAATGCCTATTAAAGAAAGGTAAATAAAATGAAAAGAATATTAATTCTTGCTTTGGCGGTATTGCTCCTGCTGGGAGTATCCGCTTGCGGAAAGAAAGAAGTAAAAGACCCTGGCATGGAAGCTGTAGACAGCGCAATCATGAAACTAATGACCTCCGACGGCAGTCAAACTGTAGCGCTCGATGCGGACTATGTCAGCACCATAATTAAGATTAGTTCCGATGAATATGTCGAGATGAATTGCCACAAAAACGCAGTTAGCCTCTCGATGGATGAGTGGGGAATTTTCAAGGCGGCAGACGAGGCCGCGCGCAAAAACTTAGAGAGCAAGCTGAATGCCTATCTCAAGGCCAGAGTCGAAAGCTGGATGCCCGAGTATTTGCCCGACCAAAGACCGAAGATTGAAAAGTCCGAGCTCTATGTCGCCGGAAACTATGTCATCTACATGATTTTAAGTGAAGAGCACAAAGAAGCCGTAAAGGCTGAACTTGACCCTCTCTTCAAGTAAACAAAAAACCAAATATAATTAAACAGGCGTTGCAAAATGAAAAACTTTGCAACGCCTTTTATGTGCTTAATCCTACTGTTTTACGGACAATTATTGAAATTTGTTTATAGCCATTGCGCTCCCTGTGCAGGGGATAGAGTTATGGCGGAAAACCTTAGCTATCTCGGCTACTCCATGCCCTCCCTGTGCAAGGGAGGGAGTCGCGGCGTAAGCCGTGACGGGCGGGTTGACAAAAACATAGCGCACCCTAATCACGCCTGCGGCTGATGGACAATGCCGACAAAGAGCGGCAGTCCATCCGTTCCCGTGATAACAAAAATGAAAGGCCTGTTAAGTATAAAGTCAACTTCATCGTCGGGAGGCGCCGCTGCACCGCAAACCATCATTACAGTATATGCCGCCGCGGTGACGCCCTCTTCGTCAATGGCTGCCCTTGCAGCATGCCTTACCTTAGAGAGGAATACTTCGTCTACATCGTCGGTCATTGGGGAGAAATCCGAGGTATTAAGGTCGAAAACATCGCTAATTCCCATGGCTTTCAGGGCGGGGCTAAGCTCCATATCCGAGCTGATATCAAACTTGGGAACGGAAAGATTGACTATTATATGCTTGTTTTCCGCACTCTCGCCGCCGCTGAGCAGAAAGTCTAAGGTCTTTTCATCGGAAAGAAGCTCCTCGGGCAGAACCCCTTCATCGGGGAGCAAAAACCACATGGCGCCGCTGCCCTCCAAGCGTTTAGAAACGGCAGAGAAACGCTCGCTCCAATAATAATTGTTCGTTTCGCTTTCACGCATAAAATCGCAGGTCAAATCGCCGCTTAAACTGTGAAATGTGTTGGGGGCAGTATTGTTTTCCGAAAACTCGTCGCCCCACTTGGCCCTAAAGTAGATTGTGGTTGCAAGAGCGAGAATCGTTTCCCTGTCCATTTTAAGAGAGGATGCCTGCTCTTTTAAAAGTCCGCCGGTCTGTTTGTTAATCCAATCCTGAAGGGCTTTATCAAACTCGGCAGAACCCATTTCTCCTCGGAAAGACGAAGCGTAGTAGTGCTTTGCCAGTGCGTTCATTGCGCCCTGTTTAAAGTTGATTTGGTCGCTTAGCCACAGGGAACTTGCCAGAATGCTTGAAACTGCGCCGTCGTCACAGTAATTTGCATTCCAAAGAGCTGCAGACTTCTTGCGTAGCGTGGCTATATCGGGGCTTCCCAGCAGATTCAAAATCTGTCCGCGGCTCTCGCCATCCGTCACTTCCGCCAGCATGGCAAGAGCCATGTAGATATTTATGGGGGAGCAGGCTTTGTTATCCCCGTCGCCGCCTGTGAGAAGTTGGGGTATAACAGTGCGCAGATAGCTGTCTAGGGCATCAGTGTAGTTTTCCGACTGCTCAAGCTGTTTGCTCTGGTCTGCTCTCCATGCGCTGTAAACCTTGTCAAAGCCGTCGCTGTCGAAGTCGCCGTTAGCTTTTACATATTTGCTCTCGTCGGGATAGGGAGCCATTTCGGGGTACTGCGCGGCGGCAAGCTGATATTTGGAGTAACTTTGCATTTGAGTATTTTGGGAACAGCCGGTCAGAGATAATATGCTGACTGCGGCAAGAATAAGTGCAATAATCCTTTTCATAATTAAGTCCTCCGTTAAGAGTTTTTGGGGTATGTCTATTTTTATAGACGCAAGTTTTTTAAAAAAAGTTCCTAATAGGTGGCTTAATAAAACTTAGATTTGATTTAGATAGACCCATGTCCTTCCTGTGTAAGGGTGGCACGGCGCAGCCGTGACGGGCGGGCTGACAAAACAAAAAAACAGAAGCGTTGCAAAAACAATTTGCAACGCTTCTGTTTTTATAAGCTTAGAGTTTATTCATATTCCCAAGTGGTGCCTTCGGGGGTATCTTTCAAAATAATCCCCTTGGCTTTAAGCTCATCCCTTATCTTATCGGCAAGAGCCCAGTTCTTGTTTTTCTTGGCATCAAGTCTTTCGGCGATTAGAGCCTCAATTTCGGGGTTTTCTTCCTGAATATCGGCTTTTTCTCTCATCTCGGTGGCCTTTTTAATAAGATCGAGGGCAAGAACCTTGTCGAACTCGTTTAAAAGATAGAGCTTGCTCTCATCGTGGATATCCTCTTTCAGCACATCATAAAGAGAGCTTATTGCAAGGGCGGTATTTAGGTCCGAGTCCATGGCATCCATAAACTCGCCCATGAGGCGTTCGGCTTTTTCTTCCGATTCCTTGTGCAACTTTGGCTCACCCTCGAGTCTTGCAATGCGAGCTATAAGCTTTTCGTAAGCCTGAACGGCATTGTCGAGATTCTCATAGCTGAACACAAGGTTCTTCCTGTAATGGCTCTGCAGGCAGAAGAAGCGGTATGAGAGGGGGTCATATCCCTTTTCTATAAGTTGCGATACTGTGAGAAGCTCTCCCGCCGATTTAGACATTTTGCCTGATGTGGTGTTTAGGTGGTGAATGTGCATCCAATATTTGCACCATTTGTGGCCTGAATAAGACTCGGACTGGGCGATTTCGTTGGTGTGGTGGGGAAACATATTGTCTACACCGCCGCAGTGTATATCCAAATACTCTCCCAGATGCTTGAGGCTTATACCCGAGCACTCTATGTGCCAGCCGGGATAGCCGATACCCCAGGGCGAATCCCATTTTAGGGCCTGATCTTCAAACTTCGACTTTGTAAACCAAAGAACGAAGTCGTTGGCGTTTCTCTTGTTGGGGTCCTCTTCCACGCCTTCGCGAACGCCCACATCCAGATCCTCGGCCTCGATATCCTGAAAAACAAAATATTTGTCGAGCTTGGATGTGTCAAAATACACATTTCCACCTGCAAAATAGGCATATTCCTTTTCAATCAGACCCTCTATAATCTCTATATAGGTGTCGATGCAGTCCGTTGCGTTCTCGACTATATCGGGTCTTTTAATATTAAGTTTCTCGCAGTCGTCGAAAAAGGCATCGGTGTAGTATTTAGCAATTTCCAAAACGGATTTCTGTTCGCGTTTCGCTCCGGCCAGCATCTTGTCCTCGCCGGTATCGGCATCGGAGGCAAGGTGTCCGACATCGGTTATGTTCATAACCCTAATCACATCATAACCGCTGAATCTAAGTTGACGCTCCAATACATCTTCCATTATATAAGAGCGCAGATTTCCTATATGAGCATAGTGATAGACCGTGGGTCCACAGGTGTACATGCGGATTACACCGGGCTCATGCGGTTCAATTTCCTCTCTTTTTCTGCTCAGTGAGTTGTAAAGTTTCAAAGCAGTTTCTCACCTCATTCTCAATATTTTCGTTTTCTTCCATAAGTCCGTGTGACATTTTCAGCTCGTTAATCTCCCTCTGCATAGCGCAAATGGCTTTGATAATCGGGTCGGGAATTCTTGCAGTATCCAGCTCGCCGACAAAGTCAACAGATTTGTCTTTTGCCTTAACAATACGCGCGGGAATACCTACGGCCGTACTGTTTTCGGGCACTTCCGAGAGTACTACGGCGTTGGCGGCCACTCGAGCGTTGGGGCCGACCTTAAAGGGTCCCAAGATTTTGGCGCCTGCTCCAACCATGACATTGTCACCCAGCGTGGGGTGTCTTTTGCCGATATCTTTACCTGTACCGCCGAGAGTAACTCCCTGATACAAAAGACAGTCGTCGCCAATCTCGGCGGTTTCGCCTATGACTATACCCATTCCGTGGTCAATCACCAATCTCTTGCCGATTTTTGCCCCTGGATGAATCTCGATACCTGTTACATTTCGGCTTATCTGTGATACTGTACGGGCCAAAAATTTCATATTCATTTTCAAAAAGAATTGCGCAATTCTGTGGTCTATTACTGCTCTAACACCGGGGTAGAGCAAAAAAATCTCAAAACTCGAGCGCGCTGCCGGATCTCTTTGTTTATATGCCTCAAGTGTCTCCCTGAGATTTTTGAACATAACTTGTTTTTCCTCCGATTCATTGTTTCTTTTGCAGAAAAAGCCTCCCATGCCGAAAGGCATGAGAGGCGTAATTACGCGGTTCCACTCTCGCTTTTTACTCTGTACAAAAAGCACCCGATCTTAACGCGATCTCACGGCAGAGCATTTCCTCTCCGCAGGCTCCGAGGCGCATTTCCGAAGGTTCCTTACGCGCGTTCTGTTTCAGCTTAAAAGAACGCTCTCTGTTCGCGGTGACCGTCATACTTCTCCCCATCAACGCCGATATGAAATACTAGCACAGAGGCAAGGCACTGTCAAGCAAGCGACATGTAAAATCCGTGCGTCATAGCGAAAACATCGCTAAAAAATCAAACTAGCAAGCCTCGATTAGAATAACATTTTTTAAAAGATCTATGTCCTTAATCGTGCCGTTGAGTATTTTTTTTGCTCCCATCATGTCGGTGAGGGTTATTGTCTCTCCCTCAATCTTAATTCCGCCGACATATTTCATTAAAGGAAGCTCAGTTCCGTCTCTAAGTTCAAAAACATCCGAAAGACACATATTTCTACTCCTTAGCGGCCTTAAGAGCTTTTTCCATCTCTGCAATGGCCTTTTCAAAGTGGTGGATAGAATTGTGAATGGCATCCGCCGCAACGCATTTCTCCATTTTGCGAAGTCCTGCTTCTATATCTCCAAGCTCTCCCAAGTGAGCGCGATTGTGATCTAAGGTGTAGCCGAGAAGAACCAATGTCTGCTCAGCTTCGAGTGTCGATTCATGTGTGTGATTGTGGGCGCACTGGGCCTCGTGGTCATGACCGTGCTGATGAACATATTCGTGTGTATGCTCGCGGCAGTGCTCGTGCTCGTGCGAATGGCCGGACGCGGTGTGCTCATGGTCGTGAGTATAGCAGTGCGTGTGTGAGTGTTCATGGTGGTCGTGGTTTGTGCAGCAATTGTGGTTGTGACCTCCGCAGCAGTGACCGTCCTTATGTAGAAGTTTTTTCATTTTTTTACCCCTTTCAAACTAGAAAATAAAATCAGATTAAAATATTTCGTGATTAACCAAAAAAATATGTGGACAATTTAACAATTATGTTTTAATATATAGACAGATTGAAAAAACAATGTGATTGACCAAACATTTCGGCTTGATTACATTTTAACATAAGACTCTGATTTTGCAAAGCTCAAGCTTATAATAATATTCGTTTGCTTGTTTTAAATATGGGAATATGATAGATTTATTGGGGAAGAAAGATAAATACGATTTTAAGCAGAGGTGAAAAATAATGGAGAAAAAGAAAGCCTTGATAATTGCGCTTGCAGGAAAGGGCGGAGTCGGCAAAACATCAATTGCCGCCTCGATGGTAAGGGTTTTAGTTGAGGCGTATCCCGGTGCCAAAGTTTTGGCAATCGATGCGGATCCCGCAGTCGGTCTTTCCACGGCGCTGGGAATTAAGGTAGAGTCTTCGCTCGATGATATCCGCCGTGCGGTAATAAAGAGCGCGGAAGACGGAAGACCCAGAGAAGCGATTGAGATGCTGGAGGAATCCAGATTCAGGATATTCGACACAATGGTAGAAACAAAAGGTTTTTCATTCCTTGCAATCGGCAGACCCGAGAACGAGGGATGTTATTGCAGTGTCAATGCCTATCTCAAAGAAGTTGTATCAATGCTTGCCAACGACTTCGACTTTGTCGTAATCGACGGAGAAGCCGGAATCGAGCAGATACAGCGCAGGGTTATGGAACGGGTAACACATCTTGTTCTCGTTTCAGACCAATCCCGCAAGGGTACCAAAGTGACCGAGTCAATCAAAAAGGTCGCCGATGAGCTCGTCATGTACGAGCGTGTCGGTGTCGTGATAAACCGTGTCACCAACCCCGAGCTCAACCAATATATCGAGGTCGAGGGAGCTGATATTCTTGCATTTATCAATGCGGACAACAGTCACGCCGCAAACGACATTAAAGGCATGAGCGTTTTCGAGCTGGCGCCGGATTCGAGCATGCTTGAAGGAGTGAGGGAGGCACTCCGAAATCTGGAAGTATTGAAATAAAATTAAAAGAGAGGTGTAACACTTGAAAGATCTTAAGCATCTGTATTATTTCGAGAAGTTGCTAGAAGATGCCAACAACGAGCTCGTTCAGCAGGCCAAGAAAGACGGTAAAAAGATAGTCGGATATACTTGCTATCATATGCCCGAAGTTCTTGCAAATGTGGGCGACTGCTGCTCTGTAAGACTCAGAGCGCCGAGTTCAAGCTCTCTGGATATTGCGACATATTATATGTCCAACTACTCCTGCGAGTTTGCCCGTGCACTGGTCGAAAGAGGCATTGAGGGAGGCTACAAATTCCTCGATGCTCTGGCAGGCACGGATACCTGCTCGGCAATGAACCGCACAATTGAGCATTTCTCAATTCTCCAAATGACAGATAACCCGAAATTCTTCGTATCCCACATCGACGCACCCTTCAAGATTGAAGACTACACGCTTGAAGCCTATGCGCTTCAAATCAAAATTCATTTCCTCGATCAGATGAGGGATGTCTACGGAATCGACACATCCGATGCAGCCATTCGAGAGGCTGTCAGACAGCACAACGAGGTATGTAAAATCATCACCGAGATAGGTGAAATGCGCAAAGAGCTCAATCCCAGAATTACGGGCTATGAGTTCCACATTCTAAACCTCGTAACCTATGCCTGCCCCAAGTATCTCATTATCGACAAACTCAGAGAGACCCTTGAGGAACTGAAGACCCGCAAGCCCGACAAGGTAAATCCTTGGCGCGCCCGCGTTGTTCTAGTCGGAAGCGAGATAGACGATCCGGGCTTCACCAAGCTCATAGAGGAGCAGGGAGCTCTCATTGTTGCCGACCGCTTCTGCTACGGTTCCATTCCCGGCCGCGAAGTCATTCCTCTGGAAGATGACAAGCCCGCTCTCGAGCAGGTCTGCCTCTTCTACATGCAGCACTCCGAGTGTCCGCGCTATATGGAGGACGCAAAGGTTATACATAGGCGCGAACTGATAGATCGTCTGGCAAGAGAATATAAGGCAGACGGCGTTATCTACGAACAGATGAAGTACTGCGACTTCTGGTCTTTCGAGAGATCCTTGGCGTCGCACATCGTAGCCGAGGAGTACGGCTGGCCCGTCCTGTCGGTAGACAGAGTCTATAATGTCGGTAGCTCCGGACAGCTCCGTACTCGTTTCCAGGCCTTTGTCGAGTCTCTTGAGATTAAGCGTATTCAGAAAAAAGAAAAGGCCGAAAAGGAGGCAGTATAATGTCTAAGAAAAAGAGTGTAGCAGGCTATAAGAAGTATAGATTCAAGAATCAAATGGACATTCCTGCCCAGCTCAAGAACATGACGGAGTTCATGGGCATGGCCGGCGAGCTCCTTTTGCAAACAAACTGGAAAGAATACTTCGAGCATAGAAAACATGGCTATGCATGCCACAAGAAGAGAATAGAAGAAGAACTCACCGAGTTCTTCGCAATGAGCAAAGATGAAAAGATAGATGTCCTTCTCAACGGTGAGAAGAAGCTCGGTCGCCTCTACAGAGCAGGCGAGATGGCTACGGTTCGCCGCGAGTGGAGAGGCGTAAGAGACACTCTGGTCGATTTCGGCCAGTGGCTCAAGGTCTGGGGCATGTTCCTCTTCGTATTCGGCCAGGACCTCATTCCCTCACTCAACACACTTTTCCACTATCGTTGGTTCGTCTCTTACCTTGCTGCCCACTCCTTCATGGATAAGCAGACAATGGGTCTTAGAGGCAGAGCCCTCAAAATGGCGCATCTTATGATTTACGATATTTTCCGCTATGTTGCAGAGAACATCGTCATCATGGCCAAGTGCGACAGAAAGAACGGCAACTGTGTCGAGCTCTCCAAAAGAGTAGTTCTCTTCGACGAGATGACAATGGGTCAGATGATGGCCGGCTTCCCCGATGTTGTTCCCTTGGCCTATCAGCTTCTCCCCGTCTTCCTCGTTTCCGAGGTCGACCAACTCACCTGCATTCCCTACATAGATGCTGTCGAGTCCTATGGTTTAGCTGCCGATACCTGCCCCGTACCCACATCCGAGTGCGGCGCTCTGGTTATCGATGCTCTGCCTCACATGGGTTGCTGCTTTATTTCAAGCTCCATGCCCTGCGACGGCTCCACAATGGCATCGTCCTACATGGCTCGCCGTTTCCCCGATCTGCCCATATTCCACCTGGCACTGCCCGTAAGGTATCTTGACGAGGCAACACTAATCTCAGGCGTCGGCGATATGAAGGCCTGCATCAAGTGGGTCGAAGAAGTTGCCGATACAAAGTGGGATTGGGACAACTACTTCGAATGCATGCGTCGCTTCAACGAGCAGACAAAATATGAGATTCGCAAGTGGGATGTCAATAAGACGGATTATCCTCAGCTAATAGGCCCTTGCTACGAGCTTTTCCGCAAGTGGAACTATGAGATGGACGGCGGACTCGATCCTCGCGTCAGTAAGACATTCGAGAAGGTCGATAAGCTTCTCCACGAGGCCTATGAGGCCAAGGACGAAGCTTGGGTCGGCAAGATGAGATACCGCGCGCTGGTTTGGTCCTGCCCGGCTCACTACTATGCCAACTTCTCCAACTGGATGGCAAACTGCTGGGGTATTAACGTACTCGTTGAGATGGAATCCCTCAACTTCACAAAGCCTCTCGAGACGGAAGATAAGGAAGAGGCCATCAGAGACCTCGTTCGCCTCTATGAGCGCATGGTCATGCGCAGGCATACAAACGGCGGCTATCAGAACGTTGTTGACGAACTCTGGCGCCAGTGCGAACTGTGGAACGTTAAGCTGGTCATTATGTATCAGCATGTCGCCTGCGTCAACATGGCTACAGTTCAGGGTCTTTTCGACGAGCAGGCTCGCCAGCTCGGCATAGACCTCATCTGGGTTGAGCACGACCTTATGGACCCGAGAACCGTTTCTCGCCGTGCGATGAGAGACAAGGTCTCCACCTTCATGCGTGCGGTGTACAAAGCAGAGCCGGTTGATGAATCTCTCGTTGACTTCGAAGACGATGTCACCTGGTAATTTAAGTAAGTAAATAAAAATATAAAAAAATCTAATTTTTACAGGAGGAAAGTAAGTAATGAAGTATTACGGAGGTTGCGACGTCGGCTCCACATACACAAAGGCCGTCATTCTTGATGAGAGCGGAAAAATAGTAGCGCACGCCACCCTGCCCAGCACAATGGTCGCTGAGCGTAGTGCAAAAGAGGCAATGGACGAAATCATTAAGCAGGTTCCCGAACTCAAGTCTGCAAAGGATCTTGCATATCTCATCGGAACAGGCTACGGCCGTAACAAAGTTCCTTTCGCAGATGAAAACATCTCCGAAATCAGCTGCCACGCAATGGGCGTTCATGTAACCGATCCCTCTGTCCGCGCCATAATCGATATCGGCGGCCAGGATGTTAAGGGCATCAATATCGACACAGACGGAACAGTTAAGAACTTCGCCATGAACGACAAGTGCTCCGCCGGTACCGGCAGATTCTTCGAGGCAATGGCTCGTTCGTTCGAGATGAGCTTAGACGAGTTCTCCGCTCTTTCTCTGACTGCCAAGAATGTCATCCCCATCACAGCCCAGTGCACGGTTTTCGCCGAGTCCGAAGTTATCACGCTCGTCGGTGAAGGCAAACCCATGGACGAGATCGCCGCCGGCATCAATATGTCCGTTGCAAAGCGTTGCTTCGTCATGGCCAAAAAGGCCGGTGCTGTCGACAGTGTTACGCTCACAGGCGGATGTGCAAAAAACAGCGGTCTCAAAAAGGCAATCGAGCATGTTCTCAAGCTCAAGGTTGTCGAGCTAAAAACAGACCCGCAGCTCATGGGAGCTCTGGGAGCAGCTGAGTACGCGCGTCAGAAGGGCCAGGCTCAGGCAAAATAAGCTAACGAATTAAAGAAAAGAGGCATTTTATGAAGAATCTTGCAAACATAATCAAATGGACTCTTCTTGCGTTCGTGCTTCTCTTCGTTGTATATTTCTGGAACCTGGATCAAAAGCTCGTAGCTTGGGTTTACAGAGGAGTACACAAAGTGTTTGATCGCAAGAAAGTTGACATAGTGTTCTAGCCTATGGATCTGTACAACAACACTATTAAAGAAATCAAAAAAGCTATTGAAGATCATAGTCCCAAAATTTGGGACTATGATCCCAATAAAACATGGAAGGATACGGGACGCAGCGAACTTGTTTTAGAGCGCGACTCCGCCTTTGAACTGGGCGGAACCCTCCTTCCGGCATCAAACTGCACCTGCGTCACAACGGAAAAAGGGCTCATAGAGGGAGATAAGATTTACCTCGTCGGTAAAGACTTAAAGGAAATTCGCCAGGATACATCCTTTGCCCGCATAGCCATACTCGAAGTCAGTGACATAAGCGGCGAAGATCAGGAAGCCTTCAGGACAATCAGGGACATGGAGTTTATAAAATACCATGTACATCCCGAAGGATATATGATGCGCGTTTCTCCTGAGAACCAGAGAGAGCAGGTTAGGGTAGCCAAAGAGGCAGTCAGAAAAGGCATGAGCTTCGAGAATATCGGAGCCAACTACATCAAAAAATACAAAGAAAACAAGTTGGTCAGTAAGGTCACGCTTATCTTTGTAACGGAAGACAAGGCTTTCTGCAAAGAACTCGAGAAAACGGCTGGAAAGGTGAATGCAATAACACTCACCTTAAACCACATTATGGACGGACTTTCAACAGACTGCAGTATTTGTTCCTTCAAGGCCGTATGTGATGAGGTCGAGGGAATGAAAGAGCTGCACTTTGCAAAGGGCGAAGCCCCCATGAATTTGGAGAAGTAGCCTGTGGCTTTATCTTAAATTAGAAGATAATTAGAGTAAAAAACAATCAAGAGCTATTCTGTAAAAGAATAGCTCTTTTCGTATAGAAACCTTTGATTCAGCTAAGCATTATTCACTCCAAATTACATAGCCCTCTTTTCTGGGCTTGGGTTCGGGGAGAGCGCCTTCGGCATAGCCCAGAACGCAGATACCTATGCCCTCGTAATTTTCTGGCAAACTCCACTTTTTCTTAAACATCTCCCCTTCGGGTAGCCTGAACTGCTCATATCCGCGGTTAATCCAGCACGAAGCCAAACCCACGGCGTGAGCGCCGTTTAAAAGATTTCCCATAACAAGGCTGGCATCCTGAACTCCGTTTTTGTTTGCCGAGTCATAAAATACACAAATGGCAGTAGGAGCGCCGTAAAAGGGATCAACATTTTCTCTACCCCAAACAGAGGCATTTAAGCGAGAGAGCTCTTTAAGCTCGTCTCTGTCCTGCACAACAACCATAATAGGCGACTGTGTGCCCATGGCTGTCGGGGCGTAGCTTGCTATTTTCAAAACAGTCTCGAGCTCATCTTTTTTTATCTGCTCGGGTTTATAGCTTCTGCAGCTTCTTCTTGTGAGTAAATTTTTTACAGCTTCGTTCATATTTTTCTCCTTTCAAAGCATATAAATTAAATTTTTATGTTTTAAAGCTTAGGGCTCGCCGCCGGACTCGCCTTCACCGCCTCCGCCCTCAGAACCCGTGTCGGGAGGAGAGGTGGGAGCGGAAGGAGGAGTGGCGGGCGGCGCGGCAGGGGGTTGCTCTGCCGCAGGGGGCTGTTCGTTTTGGCGAAAACTGCTGTAGTCAACGACAAGGTCGGGGCCTTTAAATTCGCCGTTTAGTTTAGAGAGTGTTCGCTCATACTCGGGAGTGCCTTTTTCATAAGGGATTGGTCTGTAGTCGTTATAAACAGGTTCGCTCGAAAGGGAGCAGGGAATAAGCCTCATTTCTCCGAGTCTTATGCTTTTATCTATATCTCTTATAACATCAATCTGCACTATTGCCGTATCTCTGTCCCTGGGTGCACTGTTTCCGCCGAAGGAGAAGTTTCCGAGACTGTAGATGATAACTCCGTCGGAGTATTTTTCGATTCTCTGAAGAACATGAGGGTGCGAGCCGTAAACAATGTCGGCCCCTGCATCTATTGCAGCCTGGCCTATAGAGGTCTGGCTGTCGAAGACCTGATAGCTTCCCTCCTTGCCCCAGTGCATTAAAACAATGATAATATCGCAAATGCCTTCAGCCTTAAGCTGCTCCACACCCGCAACAACCTGCTCCAAAGTTGCCCCCCACGGAGCGGAGTAAAGCCCAATGCGAATTCCGTCATCAATAAAATAAATAATACTGCTGTTGGGGCCTGAATGAGCTATGCCTTCGGCATCGAGAATGGAAACGGTATCGTCAAAGCCTTTTTGACCGAAGTCCATAATGTGATTGTTTCCGAGGGCAACATATTCTATACTGCCCAAGCTCAGAATTTTGGCGTGCTCGGAAGGACCCTTAAAGTTAAAGAGCTTGGAGGAATAAAGAGTGTCGTCCGAGAAGTTACACTCTAAGTTTGCAATAGAGAGGTAGTCATCTTCAAAATACTCCAAAGTGCCCGAAAAAGGCCACGACATATCGCCGTTTAAAACAGTTTCAAAGCGGTCTTCCCTCTGCGAGGAAGAGAGCGTGCAGTCGCCGACCATCGAGATTGTAAAAATCTCGGGTGTGGGCTCGGGTGTCGGCATCGGAGTAGGCGAGGGCGAAGGAGAGAGCGAGGGCGAAGAGCTCGCGCTCGGGGCGGGACTTTCTACTGCAGAGATTTTCATAAACTCGCTCAAAACATCAGGCATAAAGAACCTGAGAAATACAAAAGCGAGCAGGAAAAGACACAAGAGTGTCAGAAGTGCAATTAGCGAAAATTTTAAAAATTTACTTTTTTCTTTCTGATTATTATCCAAGACTCATTAGCTCCTTGTATATGCTAAGGCGAGTATTAAATTTAAATTAATCTCGCCTACAATATCGATTCAAACTATTATACAATAAAAATCGCAAGCTACAAACACGAATATTTTGACATAAAAGCCGCGAGCGTATATACTTCAAGAAAAAGAATCGGAGATAGGGAGGTTAGTGCGTATGAAGCAAAAAGAAAGGCCGTTTTTAACTAAAGAAAAGATAGAAGAAATAGTTAAAACCTTCGATACACCCTTTCACATATATGACGAGAAAGCGATAAGGGAAAACGCCAGAAAACTCTATAAGGCCTTTTCCTGGAATCCGGGGTTTAAAGAGTATTTTGCAGTTAAAGCTACGCCGAATCCCTTTATTATGAAGATTCTCAAGGAAGAGGGTTGCGGAATGGACTGCTCGTCCATAACCGAGCTAATGCTCTCGGAGCGTTGCGGCATAACGGGTGAAGAAATAATGTTCTCATCCAACAATACCCCCGTCGAGGACTACAGATATGCCGTGAAGCTCGGAGCAATAATAAACTTCGACGACATCACCCACATCGATTTTTTCGAGAAAAATGTAGCTAAAATCCCTCGAAAGGTTTCTTGCAGATTCAATCCGGGCGGCTATTTCGCAATATCAAACAGGATAATGGATTCCCCGGGCGATGCCAAATACGGCATGACTTGCCCACAAATGTTTCAGGCGTATAGAATCTTAAAGGACAAGGGAGCCGAGAGCTTCGGAATACACGCATTTTTGGCCTCAAATACCGACACTGACGACTATTATCCCGAGCTTTCGGGTCAGCTTATGCGTCTTGCTGTGGAATTAAGAGACGAAACAGGCGCCAAGATAGACTTCATAAATCTTTCGGGCGGCATAGGTATTCCCTACAGACCCGATGGGCACAAGGCCGATATAATTAAAATCGGAGATGCCGTACGCCGAGTTTATGAATCAGTGTTGGTGCCTGCCGGTATGGGCGATGTGAAGATTTTCACCGAGCTCGGCCGTTTCATGCTTGCTCCATACGGACACTTGGTGACAAAGGCTATACACAGAAAGCACATACACAAAAACTATATAGGCGTCGATGCCACCGCCTGCGACCTCATGCGCCCCGCCATGTACGGAGCCTACCACCACATAACTGTGGCGGGCAAGGAAGACAAAATGCACGACCACATGTACGATGTAGTCGGAGGTCTGTGTGAGAACAACGATAAATTTGCTGTAGATCGCTGGCTTCCCCAAATCCTCATGGGCGACTACCTGATAATACACGATACGGGCGCCCACGGACACGCAATGGGCTACAACTACAACGGAAAATTAAGAAGCCGCGAGCTCCTTTTGAGAGAAGACGGCTCGGTTATTGAAATACGCAGAGCCGAGACCGCCGATGACTACTTTGCCACCCTAAACTTTGAAAAACTGGACAAATTCGACAGAAAATAGAAAGAGGGAGAACATGAACCATCAGGAAATATTAAGACTCTGCGATCACACCAATTTAAATCCCAGGGCCGGTTTGGACGACATTAAAAAGCTTATAGACGAGGGCATAAAATACAGCTGTGCCTCAGTCTGCATTCCACCCGCCCATGTTTTCGGTGCGGCAAGATATGCAGGCGGCAAAATACCCATCTGCACTGTCATAGGTTTTCCCAACGGCTATATGACGAGCAGAGTCAAGGCCTATGAAACCGAGGATGCAATAGCCTCGGGAGCTACTGAGGTAGACATGGTAATAAATCTGGGTATGCTTCAAGACAGGGTCTATAAGGATATTGCCAGAGACATCGAGGCCTGTAGAAAGGCATCCGAGGGATATGTGCTCAAAGTGATTATCGAATGCTGCCTCCTCAGCGAGAACGAGAAGAAAGTTCTCTGCCGCATAGTTTCCGAGTCGGGAGCCGACTTCATAAAAACAAGTACGGGCTTCAGCACGGGGGGCGCCACAAGAGAGGATATTGCCCTCATGAGAGAAAACTGCCGGTCCGAGCTTAAAATAAAGGCGGCAGGCGGCATAAAGAGCTTTGTCGATGCGCAGGACTTTATAAACCTCGGCGCCGACCGCCTTGGCACCTCAAGACTTGTTAAAATAATGGAAGATGGGATTATTTAATCCGAAAATAGCAACAGAGGCTCAGTCTATATAGACTGAGCCTCTGTTGTTTAAGTTTTAATTTTAAGACAGAAGGCCGACCAAGGACCCTCGCTCATATCCAGGGCTATTTCATAGCCGTTTGCGGCAATTTGCTCCAGAACATCATCTCTGCGGCTCTCTATAATGCCCGAGCAAATAAAGACTCCGTTTTTAGACAAGGTCTTTTTAACTCTCGGAAGCAAAGGTATTATAACATCCGCCACTATGTTGGCCAAAACAGCATCATAGCCATGCCCAAGGCTTTCTAAAAGCCCCTCATCCTCCAAAATGTTTCCTATTATTATGTTGTAGGCATGCTTCATAACCCCGTTATACGAGAGATTTTGGCTGACTGCCGCCTCGGCAAGGGGGTCGATGTCACAAAAGTGGCAAAATCCGGCGCCGAGGGCAAGGGCCGAGATTCCCAAAATGCCGCTCCCACAGCCTATGTCAATGCAAAAGCTCTGCTTTTTTATCTGATTTTCCATAAGCCTCAGCATAAGCTGTGTGGTGGCGTGCTGACCCGAGCCGAAGAGCAGGCCGGGTGCGAGCCTCACAACAAGCCTTTCGGTTTCGGGTGTTTCACAGCCCACGGGAACGAGCAATAGCCTATGGCCAATCTCAAGAGGTTTATAATATTCCTCCCACTTGTGCAGGTAGTCCTCATCGTCAATAATGTTTATCTCCGCCTCGAGTCCCAAAAGCCTGGAGAGCCTGTGTATCTCCTCGCGGCTCTCATTCGACACCTCAAAATAGAGCCTTATTTCCGATATGTTCTCAAATTTTTCTCCGAGTTCAGGTTCGATAAGCTCCTCAAGCTCGGGGTTTTCGGAGAAGAACTTTTTAAAGTCATCCGAATCGAAAACAGAGAAGCTATATTCGGTGTTTTGTTCCAGCAACTCGATGGTTCTTTCCAAGTTTTCGGAAGTTGTTTTAAACTTCGATTCCAGCCAAAGCATGATGATTATCCTCCAAAAAAATCGGGATGAAAACATCCCGATTAAATTAATTAAAATTTGTTTTAGCGTTCGCTTTCAGTGATTATTCCATAGTTGCCGTCTTTTCTGCGGTAAACAACCGAGAATGAATCGTCATCATCGGCATTCCTAAAGACAAAGAAGCTGTGCTCCAGAAGATTCATCTGAAGAATTGCCTCCTCGGTAGACATGGGCGAAATGTCGAAACGCTTGTTTCGCACAACACGGAACTCTTCGTCCGAGTCGCCATCTGCCAAAACTGCGGGGCTGGCGCCAAACTCATGCTCAATAGCGCCCTCACGAAGTCTTTTCGAGAGCCTTGTCTTGTTTTTTCTAATCTGGCGTTCAATGGCCGCAACTGCAGAGTCTATCGAAGCGTACATGTCGCTTGTGCTCTCACTTACACGATAGAACATGCCGTTGTTTTCAATTGTTACTTCTGCGATGAAGCGACCTCTTTCCAAGCTGAAGGTGACAAAAGCCTCGCTGTCCTTTTTAAAAAGACGATCAATCTTGCTGATCTTTTTCTCCGCATATGCGCGAAGTTCGGGTGAAATTTCGAGCTTCTTCCCCGTAAATGTGAATTTCATGAAAAGTTCACTCCTTCATTTGGTGGATTTTGTCTTGCTATTTAAATTTTAACATAAATTTGTGTAAAAAAGAAGTATATTTAATTAAAAACATCACAGTCGGGGAGCTTTGAGGCAATCTCGAGCAGAGCCTCCTCGCTTAAGGGGTTTCCACCCAAATAGAGTTCTTTAAGATTCTTAAGCTCGAAAAGCGGAGTGAGGTCTTCAATATTGCAGTTTTCAAGTACAAGAGTTTTGAGCGAAACTAGCTTGCTCAAAGGGGTAAGGTCGCTCACTGCGGTGTTGCTCAAGTTCAAGGTGCTTAGGGTATTCAGACCTTCAAGAGCGCTTATGTCCTCAAGCTCGGCGTTGTCGCCGGCATAAAGCTCGGCGAGCTTGGGAAGGTTACTCAGGCCGCCCAGACTTTTCAGCTTATTGTCGCGAATCAATAGGCAGTTTAAGTTTTGGTGTCCGCCAAGGGGGGCAAGACTTGCAACTAAATTGCCGGAAATGTCCAAAATCTCAAGAGTTTTAACACGAGCAAGAGGTCCCAAATCGTGTATGCTGTTTGAGGAAATGTTCAAGGTCTTAAGATTTTCAAACTGCATAACGGGGCTTAAATCGCTTATTCCGAGACCGCTTGCCATAACAGATTCAGAATCTATTCTGAACTCCTCGGAGCCCAGTGTAACGGTAAAAATAAGCTCCGAGTGTGTCACGCTGCAGCGGCTCATCTGAATCTTAAACTCCTCAACGGCAACACCCGTGAGGGCTTCGTTGTTTTCGATATTGAGCGAGGTCAGCCTGCTGAGGCTTCTTAGTCTGGCCAAACTTTCGTCAGTAAGGCCTGTCGAGGCCAAGCCTAAAGTTTTAAGAGCGCTGAGACCGTATATGGGAGAAAAGTCCTCAATGGGATTTCCGCTGAGGTTTAGATCCGTGAGGTTCACAAGAGCCGAAACGGCCTTGATGTTCTTTGCGCTGTTGTTGCTGAGGTCAAGGTAAACAAGCTCTCTCATGCCTATAAGCGGTGTCAGATCCGTTATCGAGTTCTGAGCGAGAGCCAAATGTCTGAGTTTCGGCAAATCCAAAAGTGGGGTCAGGTCTGTCAGCAGGTTATTGTTCAGGTTCAGCGTTACAAGGTTTTTGCATGCAGAAATTGCAGATATGTCCCTGAGTTTAAGTCCGCTGAGGTCCAGCTCGGTGACATCCGATTTAAAGGTCTTGCCTCCCAGGGTTATGTCTTTAATGTCGGGCGTAGTGTCGTCACTGTGTATCGAACAGCCGGGCAGGGCATTTTTAAGAGCCAAAAGCTCTTTTTCGCCTATAACACGGCCGCCGATGTCGAGAGTCGTGAGATTCTTAAGCTTGTGCAGGGGGCTTAAATCTCCTATGGGGTTTGAGTTTAGATATAGAGTGCGAAGCTTTGTGAGATTTTCCAAAACAGCAACACTTTTAATGTTGTTATTGCTTAAAATAAGTGTTTCCAGCTTTGTGAGAGGGGCGAGGAAGGATATGTCTTCAAGAGAGCAGGAAGTTATCGAAAGTGATCTCAGCTCCGTGAGTTTGCCTATGAGCTGAAGCTCCTCTGCCGAAATGTTCTTGCCGGTGATAGCCAGGATATCACTGCTTCCTTTTAAAGTTTGACCTGCTATCTCATAGCTTGTCTCCTCAAGTCTTGCGAGAGTTTCTCTGTATTCCGAGAGCAGTTTTTCTGCGGCATCGGACTTGCTTTTGGATAAATATGTTTCCAAAACCTCTATTGCCTTAGCGTAATTGCTCTTCTCGGCGTATGTTTTAGCGAGGAGAACTCTTGCCTCTTCGCTGTCGTTTAGAGCCAAAGCCTTGGTTAAATATTGGATGGCCTCATCGTAATTTTCCTCTTCGTAGGCTTCTTTGGCCATGCTGAGGAGCTCCGGGTAGCTGTCGCCATTGCCTGCATCCTTTGCCAGAACGACTGCTATGAGAAGTATAAGTATTGCCACTATAACCGAGGAAACTATAAAAAATACTTTTTTGCTTTTATCTACTTTTTCGCTGTGGTAGTTTTTATCCGAATCCTTCTTCATTTTGCCCTCCTTCGGGGATTAAAATACCCACTCACCGTTTCTGAAGATGGGAATCACTTTGCCTTCATTATCCACGCCGTCAATATTCAGGCCGGAATATCCGATCATGAAGTCCTCGTGAATCATCGAGTCGTTTATGCCCTTCGCCTTGGCTTCCTCAAAACTGAGGGCCTCATAGCCCTTGAGGCAGTTTGAAAAACCTGCGCCCATGGCCAAGTGACAGGAGGCGTTCTCGTCAAAGAGAGTGTTATAGAACATAAAACCCATTTGGGAGATGGGGCTCGAGTTTGCAACAAGAGCGCACTCTCCGAGCATGGCGGCGCCCTCGTCCATCTCTAGCATGGTTTTCAGTGCCTCGGCGTTTTTCTTTGCATCCGAATCCACCGCCCTGCCGTTTTCGAATTTGATGTAAAAGTCCTCAATCAAAAGTCCGCGATATGAAAACGGCTTTGTGGAATAGACTATACCCTCCGCCTTGCCCGCCATCGGGGATATAAATATTTCTTCCGAGGGTATATTCGGATTATATTCATAATTATGCCCCATAAGCTTTTCTGCGCCGCCTATAAAGAATGAGTCGGGAATAAGTCCCACTCTAAGCTCTGTACCGTTATCGCCGTAGTAGTGAAGCTCGCAAAGTTCCAGAGAGTTCAGCATCGCAGAGCGCTTGTGCAGCAGAGAGTTGTGCTCCCTCCAAGCTTCCGTCGGGTCGGAGCTGTCGGCTCTCGAGGCTTTTAGAATGTTTTCCCAAAGCTTCTCGATTGCATCGTGTTCATTGAGCTCGGGAAACACCTTCTTTGCCCACTTTTTGCCGGGCACCGCCGCTATGCACCAGGGATATTTGTTGTCCATCTCGTCGTGTATCGGCTTTAAAATCTTAGATCTCTCCTGCATTGAAGCGGCGTGCTTTTGCATGTCTATGCCGCTCAGGCCGTCGGGGTCTTCAGAGATTATATGTATAACTCCGGGGAGATTTCTGGCCATGTTGCGAAGTCTGAGTTCTTCCCAATCTTCCACCTTAGATAAAGACTCCAAACTCCGATATTTGTTCCCGAGCTTGTAAAGGGGCTGGTGGCTCCAGCGAACTTGAACCTCGCCTGCGCCCGCTTTATAGAGCTCTTCCACAAGAAGCTCAATGAACTCGGGTTGGTCAAGCTCGGCATTTAAAATAATTGACTGGTCTTTTTGAACATTAATACCGGTTTTAGCTATAAGTTCTGCATATTTTTGAATTTTCTTATCCATTCTTTCACCTTTCAGGACTAAAACTAGTCTATTCTTTAACTTTATTGAAAAAAGCAAAGCTCTGTGATAATATATCGTAGCTAAAGTTAAAGTGGCACATATTATAGCACAAAAACAAAGTATGTGTAAATCTCACGAGAAACCATCTCGGGGAAGGGGAAAATAGTGTTAAATACGGATAAGACGATGGATAAAATAGTTGCGCTTTGCAAAAATCGCGGCTTTATTTATTCAGGTAGCGAAATTTACGGAGGCCTTGCCAACACTTGGGACTACGGTCCTTTGGGCGTGGAGCTCAAAAACAATGTTAAAAAGGCTTGGTGGAAAAAGTTTGTTCAAGAGAGCAAATTGAATGTGGGCGTGGATGCGGCCATACTCATGAATCCCAGGGTTTGGGAGGCATCGGGACATGTGAGCACCTTCAACGACCCTCTTATCGACTGCAAGGCCTGCAAGTCGCGTTTCAGAGCCGACAAGCTCATCGAGGACTACCTTGCAGCAAACCCAATGCCGGGGGTTATTGTCGAGGTGATGAAGGAAAAAGATATGCTCGAGTTCATGAAGGAGCAGAAATTGCCCTGCCCGAACTGCGGCAAGTTCGATTTTACCGACATCAGAAAGTTCAGCCTCATGTTCAAAACTCACCAGGGCGTTACGGAAGACAGTGCTTCCGAAGTCTATCTCAGGCCCGAAACCGCCCAGGGAATTTTTGTAAACTTTAAAAATGTTTTAAGAACCACAAGAAAAAAGCTGCCCTTCGGCATCTGCCAGGTCGGCAAGAGTTTCCGCAACGAAATCACGCCCGGAAACTTTACCTTCAGAACAAGGGAATTCGAGCAGCTCGAGCTTGAATTTTTCTGCGAACCCGGAACGGACCTCGAGTGGTTCGAATACTGGAGAAGCTTCTGCAAGGATTGGCTTTTAAATCTAAATATTAAGGAAGAAAACCTAAGGCTCCGCGATCACGAGCAAGAGGAACTCTCTTTCTACTCCAAGGCAACAACCGACTTCGAATATCTCTTCCCCTTCGGATGGGGAGAGCTTTGGGGCATTGCCGACAGAACTGACTACGACCTCAAACAACACCAGGAATTTTCGGGACAAGACCTTACATACTACGACCAGGCTAAAAACGAGAAGTTTATTCCCTATGTCGTAGAGCCCTCATTGGGCGCCGACAGAATGGCGCTTGCTTTCCTGGTCGAGGCATATGACGAAGAAATTGTCGATGCCGAAAAGAACGACACAAGAGTGGTTATGCGCTTCCATCCGGCTCTGGCGCCGTTTAAGGCCGCCGTGTTGCCTCTCAGCAAAAAAGAAAGACTTAAGAATGTTGCGGAAGAGCTGCAAGCGGAGCTTTCCAAGTATATGAGCTGCGACTACGACGAAACAGGCTCTATAGGAAAGCGCTACAGAAGACAGGATGAAGTCGGAACACCCTTCTGCATCACCGTCGACTTTGAAACAGTGGGCGAAGAGGGCGAGGAAGGCGACAACGCCGTCACAATAAGAGAAAGAGACAGCATGGAGCAGGTAAGGCTTCCGATAAGCGAGGTTAAAGATTACATACTGGAAAAAGTATTTTATTAGCAGGTGATAATATGAGAGACGGATTTGTAAAAGTTAAAGCGGCAGCTCCGGAGATTAAGATAGCCGATACCGAGCACAATGCCGAAAAAATAATTGAAATAATCGAGCAGGCAGATTCCGAGGGAGTCAAGGTGCTCACTTTGCCCGAGCTCTGCACCACGGGAGCAAGCTGCCGCGAGCTTTACTATCAAAAGCATTTACTCCATGCTTCCGACAAAGCTCTGCAAAAGATTGTCAGCGCCACACAGGGCCGCGACATGCTCGTGTTTGTGGGCGCGCCTCTTGCGCATGAGGGCAAACTCTATTCTGCGGCAGCCGCAGTTTACGACGGAAAAATTCTGGCCTTTGTCCCCAAAGAGAGCGCATCGGCCGACAGAGTTTTCGATGCCGCGCCCGAGTTTGAGCAACAGATTTACAGCGAGAGATTTTCCTGGGTAAGCCTCTTGCCTCGCGCAATATTCACACACAAGGCTGTAAGCGGACTCAATGTTGCGCCCGTGTTTTCGGCAGACAGGCAGTCTGTAACAGGCCCGCTCTGCGAGCTCTGCGCAAACGGCGCTTTGATTCTGGCCGAGCTCAGCGATGAGCCCATGAGAATTTGCTCGAAGAACAAAACATCGGCATCTTTAAGGGTCGATTCCGAAAAATATTCCGCGGCAATACTCTCTGCAGCTCCCGGCGAGGGCGAGTCTACCACAGACCATGTGTATTCGGGCCTCAGCTTCATATACGAGGCGGGCGAAATGCTCTCCTGCGGAGAGTTCGGTGCCTCTGCCACGAGCGAGATTGATATCGATTACCTTATCGACAGGCGCCGCCGCATGAAGACCTTCAAATCTACGGAGAGCTTCGACGATAGAAGGATAGAGTGGGGAACTCTCGACCTCGGCGAGTGCAGGCTCACAAGAGAATATAGAAAATTCCCGTTTGTGCCCGAAAAAGAGGAGCTCGAAGAGTTTTGCGAAAGAGCCATGCTCATTCAGGCCATGGGCGTTAAAAAGCGCATGGAATACACGGGGCTCTGCAAGCCTGTTATAGGTGTTTCCGGAGGAGTCGACTCAACTCTGGTAATGCTCTCCTGCGCCAAGGCGCTCGACATGATGGGGCTTCCGAGAGAGAACCTGATTGCCATCACCATGCCTTGTTTCGGAACAACAGCCAGAACAAAATCCAACGCTGTTATAATAGCCGAGCAGCTTGGGGCAACGCTCAGAGTTATTCCCATCGACGAGAGCGTAAAGGCCCACTTCAAGATAATCGACCACTCTCTCTACGACTACAGCGTGGTTTTCGAAAACGCCCAGGCAAGAGAGCGCACAATGGTACTTCTGAATGTGGCAAACAAGGTGGGCGGCATAAATGTCGGCACAAAGGATCTCAGTGAACAGATTGACGGTTGGTGCACCTTCAACGGAGACCAAATCTCAAACTACGACATAAATGCGGGACTCACAAAAACCATGGTTCAGGCAATAGTCAGGCACTATGCCGCAAAGACCTCCGATAAGGTGTTAAGTGAGGCGCTTCTCGACATACTCGATACACCCGTCACCCCCGAGCTTCTGCCCATATCCGAGCAGGGTGAGCTTTTGCAAAAGAGCGAAGACAGCGTGGGTCCCTACTCGCTACAGGATTTTTTCCTCTATCACATGATCATTCGGGGCACCGAGCCCAAAAAACTCATAAGAATCTCGGAATATGTCTTCAAGGGAGAGTACGACAGAAAGACACTTGTAAAGTGGTTGACAATCTACTCCAGAAGACTCTTTGTGCAGCAGTTCAAGCGCTCAACAACGGCGGATGGTCCCGACCAAATGGGCTTTACTTTCTCGCCAAGAACGGGCTTTAAGATGCCCTCCGATGCGGAAAACACCCTCTGGCTCAAGGCCTTAGAAGAAATTAAACTGTAAAATAAAGCTTGAAAGCCCGAAACACTTCGGGCTTTCAAGCTTTATTGTGAGAAAACACCAAAAATCTTGTATAAGAGTGCGAGATTTGATATAATTTTAAAATCAAAAATCATGGAGGAAGCATGAATAAGAAGATTCAGAGCCTAATTGAGCAAAAGGTTTGGGTTTATATCATACCGCTCTTTATATTTGCGCTCATAAGTCTGATTACAAAGCAATTTTATATTGCTGCGGCGCAGGCTTTTCTCATCTTGGTTTTTATCATATATCATTTCATATTGCACAAGAAAAAAGAAAAAGATTTTTTTGAAATTATGGAGTCGCTGCGTCAAGATACGGACTTGGCCAAGAATTTCTCGCTCCTAAATTTCCCCCTGCCCATGGTAATAATTACACTCGAAAATGATACGCTGGTGTGGGGAAACAAGAGTTTTTATGACATAAACAACAAGGTAAGCAAGAGGATAGATGCCAGGGTGCAGGATTTCATTCCCGGATTTACCGGCGGCTGGCTAAGAGAGGATGAAAACCAATCTGCCGTACTATTCGAAGCAAACGGCAGAAAATTTAAGGCCTATGGCAACAAAATAGCTCACTCTCATGATGACGAAGACGACAGACTCATGGCAATATGCTACTTTGTCGATAAAACCGAGTATGAAGAGCTGAATCTCGAATATAACAATTCGCGTCCATGCGTGGGTTATGTGACAATCGACAATTACGAAGAGCTCACCAAAGGTTTAGCGGAAAGAAGAAAAAACGAGATAAGAGACCAGATTGAAGAACTGTTAATACAGTGGGTAGATAATATGCAGGGTATACTGAGGCGCTTCGAAAAAGACAAGTATGTGTTCATATTCGAAAAGCGTTATCTTGAAAGACTTAAGCTTGCGGATTTCCCGATTCTCGAGTCTGTACACAATGTCGAAGGCAGAATAGGAATGCACGCCACAATCAGTATCGGCATAGGATACAGCGCAGAGAATCTCTTCGAAAATCATAAGCTCACCGGTATGGCTTCCGAGATGGCTCTGAGTCGCGGAGGCGACCAAGCGGTTTTGCGAGATAAAAACAAGTTCGAGTTTTTCGGCGGCAAAGGCAGCGAGATTAAAACGCGCAGCAATATAAGGTCGAGAGTTATGGCGCAGGCTTTGGGCGAGCTTATAAATCAAGCGGAAAAGGTCTATGTCATGGGGCACAAACAGCCCGATATGGATGCTGTCGGCGCCGCCGTGGCCGTGTGCGCCTTGGCGAGAAAATTGGGCAAAAAAGTCAGAATTATCTTAAATCGGAATAAAACAGCTTCAGAGCTCTTAGTTGCAAGATTGGATGAGCAGGAAGAGTACAGAGGAATAATAAAAAGTCCAGAAGATGCTTTGAGCAATGTGAATGAAAACACGCTTCTGGTTGTTGTGGATACAAACAGGCCCGAGCAGACAATAGAGCCGAAAATTATAGATGCCTGCAACATAGTTGCGGTTATAGATCATCACCGCAGGGCTGAAACATTTATTCAAAAGGCGGCTCTCTCTTTTGTCGAGCCGATAGCCTCTTCAACCTGCGAGCTTATGAGCGAAATTTTGCAGGAACAGCTCGAAACGGGCGACCTCTACGAGTTCGAGGCCGAGGCCATGCTCTCGGGCATGATTATGGACACCAAGGGCTTTACTTTAAGAACGGGCGAGCGTACATTTGAAGCGGCGGCCTTCCTGCTCCGCTCGGGAGCCGATATTCTCGAGGTAAAAAGACTTCTACAAAACGACATAGAGAGCACTGTTTCCCGCTATGAAATACTGCAAAGCGCAAGGCTGTACCGTGGCAATGTGGCAATAGCTGCAACCGAAACACCTCACGACAGAGTCATAATCGCTCAGGCGGCGGACGAGCTTTTGAATGTGTTGGGTATAGAGACATCCTTTGTAGTGTGTCCCGGTGAAGACGGAGATGTGATGATTTCAGGCCGCTCATTGGGCGAGATTGATGTTCAGCACATTCTCGAGGCTCTGGGCGGCGGAGGAAACAGAGAAGCGGCGGCAGCCAAAATTAAAAATGAGGATATCACCAAAGTGGTCGAAAAACTGATGGATGAGATAGATGAATATTTGAATGATTGAGTGAAAGGAAATTAAGATGAAGGTTATATTCATAAAAGATGTTAAAGGACAGGGAAAAAAGGGAGAACTCAAAGAGGTTTCCGACGGCTATGCAAGAAACTTTCTGCTCCCCAAAAAGCTGGCCTTCGAGGCAACTCCGGCAGCTATAGAAGAGGTCAAAAGAAAAGAGGCTCATCTTGAAAAATTAAGAAAAGAAGAAAAGGCCGAGGCCGAGGCTCTCTCTGTAAGACTCGAGAAGCTCTCTGTCGAGATTAAGGGCAACAGCGGACAGGGCGGCAAGCTGTTCGGCGCAATCACAAACCAGGAAATAGCCGAGGCGCTCGAGAGTCAGCACGGCATAGCCATAGAAAAAAACAAAATCGAGCAGCCCGAGCCAATAAAGAGACACGGAATCTACAAAGTAAAGGCCAAACTCGGTTACGGAATTTCGGCAGATTTCACTCTCGTTGTAAGTGAAAGCAAGTAATAAAGGAGCAGATTTCATGGAAGAACTCCTGGGAAGACAGGTGCCCCACTCTCAAACGGCCGAACAGGCTGTTTTGGGTTCCATGCTCATCGACAGAGCCTGCATAGCGGATGTTTCCGCCGAACTCGGTGCCGATGACTTCTACTTCGAGAAAAACAAAGAGATTTACGAAACCATATATAACATGTATGCCTACGGCAAAGAGGTCGATGCAGTCACGGTTCTCGACCGAATGAAAGTGTTGGGCATATACGATGCCGAGAGCACAGAGCGCTATATAATGGAGCTCATGAGAGTTACTCCCACAGCGGCGAATGTTATGGAGTATGTCCGTATAGTTATCGAAAGGGCTTTGATGCGCAGAATACTCGGCACTGCCAACGAAATTTCCGAAATGGTATACAGCGGCTCGGGCAACGCCGACTACATGCTCGAGAGCGCCGAACAAAAGGTCTATGCGCTTCGCAAGGACAGAACGGTCGGAGGCCTTTTGTCTATCTCACGAGTTATACGCACGGTTGTCGATGAGCTCGACATACTCAGCAGAGAGGGCGGCGGCATACCGGGGGTCAAAACAGGCCTCAGCGACATTGATGAAAAAATTTTAGGCCTAAATCCCGGAGACTTCATTCTAATAGCATCCCGACCCGGCATGGGCAAAACCAGTATGGCGCTCAACATGGCAATAAGCGCAGCTAAAAGCTCAAATAAAACCGTTGCAATATTCTCGCTAGAAATGACAAGAGAACAGCTTGTTAAAAGACTGCTTTCAAGTCAGGCTATGGTGGAGGGCGGCAAGCTTTCTAAAGGCAATCTGACTCAGGAGGATTGGAGGCGTCTCACCACAGCGGCGATCAGCCTAAGCCAAGACAATGTGGATATACGAATCGACGACAACTCAACCCTCACTGTTGCAGATATGAACGCACAGTGCAGAAGGCTGGGTAACTTGGGACTCGTCGTCATAGACTATCTTCAACTCATGCAGTCGTCTGGCTCAAAAAGCAGTTGGGCCAACGAAAGTCGTACACAGGCTGTTTCAGATATAAGCCGCTCGATAAAGATAATGGCGAAAGAACTTGGAGTTCCCGTTATTGCGCTTTCGCAGCTTTCAAGAGCGAATGAGGGTCGTCAAAACAAGAGGCCTGTGCTCTCCGACATAAGAGAGTCTGGCGCTATCGAACAGGATGCCGATGTCGTTATCGGCCTCTACAGAGAAGGCTATTACGACCACGAGGCCGCAAATCCCAACGATGCGGAGGCGATAATACTCAAAAACCGCAGAGGGGAAACGGACACGGTCAAACTGCTCTGGATGCCCGAATATACAAGCTTTGCAAATGTCGAAAAGTGGCGCGATGAACTATAAACTTAGAAAAGAAGAACTGATTATGGAAGATGGCAGGGTTTTGCTCTGCGCCCTTTCAGGCGGAGCGGACTCTGTTTTCATGACAAGCATTCTTCTCGAGAAAATAAAAGGAAAAAACATAAAGCTCTGCGCTGCTCACTTCAATCACGCGCTTCGCGGCTTCGAGTCCGATAGAGATGCGGAATTTGTAGCGGATTTTTGCAAGCAACGAGATATAGAACTTGTAATCGAAAAAGGCAATGTGGAAGAATACGCAAGACAAAATAAGCTCGGCACCGAAGAGGCCGCGCGCGTCTTACGATACGATTTTTTAGAGAGGGCGGCGGATAAAGTCGGAGCCGATTTTATCCTCACGGCCCACAATGCCAACGACAATGCCGAAACCGTTCTTCTAAACCTAATACGAGGAAGCGGACTCAAAGGGCTCGGAGGAATCCCGGAGCAAAGAGGCAAGGTTTTAAGGCCTATTTTAGATATAAGCCGTCGAGAGATAATATCATATCTCGAGAACGAAGGGCTTTTGTTTGTCGAAGACTCCACAAACGAGGAAAACATTTACAGAAGAAATCTAATAAGGAACGAGATTATGCCTAAGCTCGAGGACTTAAACCCCGAGTTTACAAGGGTAATATCTCAAACAACCTTGCTTTTGAACGAAGATGAGGTATTTTTAGACTCAATTTCCGAGGGGTTTTTAGAGAGCAGTCCCGATAACAGCCTGAGCATAAGTAAGCTCAGGGGGCTTCCCACACCAATACTCAGAAGGGTGATACGGAAATTCATAGGTAGCGAATTGAGCTTCGAGCATGTAAACTCGGTTATAGAGCAGCTCGAGGGCGAGGGACTCAGGAGTCTCTATCTTCCGGGAAAGAGAGTTTGGTTTCAATACGATAGCCTGAGCATGGGCTATGACGATATAGAGCTACAAAGCCGCATTTTAAATCCCGATGAAAAAGAGAGTTACTACATAGAAGAGCTGAATTTGGAAATAAGCTTAAGAAGGCTTTCAAGCTATGAAAAAGAAGCGGAAACAAAAAATCGAATAGTCTTTAATTCAGATGCAATTTATGGTAAAATAACTTTTATGTCGGCTGAAGCCGGCGACAAGCTGAGGCTTTCAAAGAGAAAGGTTACCAAGAAAATATCCGATCTTTTCAGCGAGGCAAAGCTTAACTCGGCAGAGCGCAAACTGTGCCCCGTTTTGAGAGATGAGAAAGGTCCGATTTTCGTCTATGGCTTTGATAAGGCCGAGAGAGTTGCCCCCAAAGAGGGAAAACCTGCCTTGAGAGTCGAATTTATTTTCAAAAATCAGAAGGAGAAAAATTAGCTTGAGAAACGATATAGAAAAGATTCTCTTGGATGAGACTATGATAAGAAACAGAGTATCGGAGCTCGGCAAAGAGTTAAGCGCCGATTATCAAGATAGCGAGCCTATTTTTGTGGGCGTTTTAAAAGGTTGCTTTGTTTTCATGGCCGACCTTCTCCGCAGTGTAGATGTTCACTGCACCATGGACTTCATGGCGGTTTCATCCTATGGTGACGGGACATCAAGTACGGGAGCAGTCATAATAACCAAGGACCTCTCTAAAAATATAGAGGGCAAAGATGTAATAATTGTCGAAGACATACTCGACAGCGGCATGACTCTCTCCTATCTCAGCAACTATTTAAAGGGAAGGAATCCCAAGTCTATAAAGATAGCCACACTCTTAGATAAGCCCTCCCGCCGAAAGGCAAAAATAAATGCTGACTATATCGGATTCGAGGTTCCCGATGCCTTTGTTGTCGGATACGGACTCGATTTTGCCGAAAAATACAGAAATCTGCCCTACATAGGGGTGTTAAAACCCGAGATTTACGGCGACTGATAAAGTAGCGTGATATAAACCATATTAAGGAAGTGATAGATTGAACCCTGAAAACAAGTCTCCGCGCAGTATAGGATTTTGGGCGCTGATAGGACTAATTTTGCTTGCCCTTATTTATACAAGCTTTGGACCAAATGTACAAAAACGCGCAATCTATTCGGATGTAATCGAAATGTTTACAAAGGAGCAGGTCGAGAGCTTCCGTATAGAAGGAGATAATATATATATAAAAAAGAAAGACGCAGGCAAGAACGATCCCGAACTAGCGTTCGAACTCTATGATGTCAAGGCATTTATGGACTCGATGGGCGACACAATCAAGGATCAGCACGCACGCGGCATAATAAAAAGCTACGATATAAGAAGCGGATGGGCTCCTCCTTGGTGGTTCGGCACTTTCTTCTACATACTCATAATCGGAGGCATGTTCTACTTCTGGTACGCCATGATGGCAAAACAGGGTGGTGGAGCGCCGGGAGTAGGCAAGTTCGGCAAGGCCAGAACAAGGCTTGCAAGCGAAGAAAAGAAGAAGATAACCTTTGCCGATGTCGCGGGCTGTGAGGAAGAAAAAGAAGAGCTTGCCGAAGTTGTGCGCTTCCTCAAAAACCCCAAGGCCTTTACGGATATGGGAGCCAGAATTCCCAAGGGCGTCCTGCTCGTGGGCCCTCCGGGCACGGGTAAAACCCTGCTTGCAAAGGCCGTTGCGGGTGAGAGCGGAGTGCAGTTTCTCTCGATATCCGGCTCCGACTTCGTTGAGCTCTATGTCGGTGTCGGCGCAAGCCGTGTGAGGGATCTTTTCAACGAGGCAAAGAAGGTTGCCCCCGCAATAGTATTTATCGACGAGATAGATGCTGTCGGCAGACAGAGAGGCTCGGGCCTCGGCGGCGGTCACGATGAGAGAGAGCAAACCCTAAACCAGCTTCTTGTCGAGATGGACGGATTTTCCGACAATGAGGGCGTCATAGTCATGGCGGCCACCAACAGAGCCGATATTTTGGATAACGCCCTGCTTCGTCCCGGCAGATTCGACAGAACAGTCTATGTCGGCCTGCCCGATGTAAGAGGCAGAGAGGCGATACTCAAGGTACACGCCAGAGGCAAGCGCTTTGCCGAAACGGTCGATTTCAACTCAATCGCCCGCGGCACCCCCGGTTTTTCGGGTGCCGATTTGGAGAACCTGCTTAACGAGGCTGCCTTGATGGCCGTTGCCAATAAAAAGCGCTTCATAGGCGATGAAGAGATAGAAGAGGCAATAAGAAAACAGCAAATGGGTCCCGAGAAAAAGAGCCGTGTCATGTCCGACAAGGCAAAAAAGCTCACGGCATATCACGAGGCGGGACATGCGGTTTCGTCGCACTTCCTCAAGCACACAGATCCCGTTCACTACATCACCATAATTCCGCGAGGCCCCTCGGGCGGCGCTACCTACTTCAGGCCCGACGAGGATGTCGAGAGCTTCGAGTCATACAGCGAGCTCTATGAAAACATCATAGTAAGCTTGGGAGGCAGAACTGCCGAGAAGCTCTTCTTGGACGATATATCAACAGGCGCAACCGGAGATATACAATACGCAACAAGGCTTGTTCGCGCCATGGTCACTCAGTACGGCATGAGCGAGGAACTTGGCCCCATCTCATTCGACAGCGCAGACCACAGTATATTCATAGGCCGCGACTTCGGCCAGACCAAGTCCTATTCCGAAAATACGGCGTCCTTAATCGACAGTGAGGTCAAGCGCATCTTCGATATGGCGGGAGCCGACTGCGAAAGAATCTTAAAAGAGCACGAGGATAAACTTGTAGGCGTAGCTGAATACCTGCTTAAATACGAGAAGATGGACGGCGAGGACTTCAGAAGATATTGCGACGAGGGCATACTCCCCGAACCCAAGGAAGAAAAAACTCAGTCCAAAGCTGAAGAGAGCGCCGAAAGCCAAACGCCTGAAGAGCCTGTAAAACCCGAATCGGAAGAGATAGAAGTAGAGATTTTCGAGCTCAAGGATGATACTCCCGAAATAGCGGAAGTTCAGAGTGAAGAAAAAGCAACTGAAGTCTCGGAAGAAAACAATAAAACGGAAGAATAAGAAAAAAATATGGAGCTGTAGGAAATTCTCTACAGCTCCTAAATTATAGAACAGAACAATGTTATGTAAACCCATAAGCGATTCAATGTAGACAATAGAGCTATTAACATTAAGGCTAAATGCCCAACAAGAGGCTTGCAACCTCAAAATAGACCAGCAAAACAAAGGTGTCGACAATAGTTGTGATAAGCGGACCTGCCATTATTGTAGGGTCTATTTTAATTTTATCGGCTATCAAAGGTAAAATGCCTCCGATAATTTTCGACAAAACAATTGTTAGAAGCAAGGTAATAGATACCGTCAAATTTACCTGTATGCTCACGCCGTCTAAAGCAAACATTCTGAGCATATTGACAATTACAAGGGCAAAACCCGCAATCATGCCGATTTTAAATTCTTTAAAAATGACCTTGAATAACTCTCTATAATTAACTTCTCCCGAATAAAGAGCGGTAATTATTGTCGTCGATGACTGGGTGCCTGCGTTTCCTCCGGAATCCATAAGCATTGGTATATAGGCTGTTAAAATAACGCTTGTGGCTAAAACCGCTTCGTATCTTTGAATAATAAAGCCGGTTAAAGTCGCTGTTAAAAGACAGATGATTAGCCAAGCCGTTCTGTCTTTTGCCATTTGAAAACTGGATTTTTTCCAATACGATTCAGCAGAAGACTCTGTAATACCGTGAATGTTGGCCAAATCCTCTTCATATTCATCATGCATGATGTCAATTGCCCACTCGGCGGGAACAAATCCGATTAGTCTTCCTTCGGAATCGGTGACAGGAATTTCCGCTAAATGATATTTGTGCGCTATCTTAGCAACGACTTCCTGATCATCGCTTGCATACACGCTTGCCGCAATCGGATATAGTAAGTCTTCGATATCTTTATCCTTATTTCTTAAAAGGTCTGCCAGATAAACATACCCTATAAGAACCAATGACTCGTCCGTTATCCAAATCTGCTCCAGTCTGTTGGCATCAAGCTCGGAGCTTAAAACTTTTTCAATCGCGGCAGACGGACCGAGAGTATTTTTCACAGAGAGAAAACCAACCGACATGATAGAGCCGACGCTCTCTTTCGGGTAGCCCAAAAGCTGATTAATTATGGGCCTTCTCTCTTCGTCTACAAAATGGTTCATTATTTTTCTAACCATGTTTGCGGGAAGCTCCTGAAGTGTATCGACCAACTCGTCTTCTTCGAGCTCTTTGATTAAAACCATGGCCTTTTCGTCGGACAATGATTCGATAATTTGAATTTTGTTTTCTTTGGGTAAAAGCGCGAATCCATCGGCCAATAAATCCTTGTCCAAAAGCATTACCCATATGGCCGATTCCGCCTCGGGCAGATTTGCAAGCTGATTGGCCAAATCCACGGGATTGAGTTTGTTAATCTGCTCCTTTAATAAGAGCAATTCTTTTGCATCATAATTAATTCTCATTTTTACATACCTCCTCAGAAAAATGGGCATAAAAATGCCGCCTCAACTAAATTTTAGTCTAAGCGGTAAATTAGGCATGTAAACATGAGCTTACTTATCCGAGCGCATCACACGGATTTTG
>CAYFQE010000004.1:0-70231 GCA_964345235.1 uncultured Oscillospiraceae bacterium
GCTGTACCTCCGATTGTTTTTTATTGATTATATCATGTTTTTGCCGGATACGAAATTAGAAAAGGACACCCTTTTCGGGGCGTCCTTTATTTTATGCGAAAAGAAAGTAAATAACAGCGGAAAGCGCAATTATCGCCAGAACAGCCGGAAGCCAAAGATATATAACAGCCGAAAGCCACATGGGGCCGAAATCGCTGTCTTCGGTTTCTAAGCTTATTTTTTCGATTTTTGCCTCTTCCTCTTTTTTGCTGAGAGTCGGGATTTTTTTGAAAAACGACATTCCGTCTATTCCTCAGTCTCGCTGTCTTCCCCGCAGTTTCGCCAGTCGAACAGAAGTTCCCCGTTTTCGCCGAGCTTTCTTTCATTGAAGTGACAGGCGACAAAGTGTCCGGGCTCCACCTCGACTAGAGGGGGATTTATCCTCTTACACTTATCGCAGGCCATATAGCAGCGAGTGTGGAACTTGCATCCCGAGGGCGGGTTTATCGGGCTGGGGATATTTCCCTCAAGAATAATCTTGTCGCGCTGAGCGCTGTCGGGATCGGTTGTGGGGATTGAAGAGAGCAGAGCGATGGTGTAGGGGTGTCTCGGGTCGGAGAAGAGCTTTTCCTTATCGGCCATCTCGACTATGTTTCCGAGATACATGACAGCGATTCTGTCGGAGATGTATTTCACAACCGAGAGGTCGTGCGATATGAAGAGATAGGTTAGATTCTGCTTTTCTTTAAGTTCCAAAAGCAGGTTTATAATCTGCGACTGAATCGAAACATCGAGAGCCGAAACGCACTCGTCGCACACGATGAATCTGGGTTTTACGGCAAGGGCTCTGGCTATGCAGATTCTCTGGCGTTGACCGCCCGAGAACTGATATGGATAGCGGTGGAGCATATAGTTTTGCAGTCCGCACTCCTCCATAACCTTGAGGACATATTCCTTTGCCTCGTCGGTTCCTGCTGCATACATCTGGTGGGTAACTATGCCCTCTTCGATAATCTGACCGACTGTGAGTCTGGGGTTTAATGATGAATAGGGGTCTTGGAAGATTATCTGCAAATCCTTGCGCAGTGAGCGACTTTCGTTGTAGCTGAGTCGCGAAAGGTCGATGCCGTCGTCGCGGAGCTCTTCGTACTTTTCGAAATCGGGAACCTGAGCGTACTTTGCCTTGAGTTTCTCAACTTTATCTTCGAGCGGCAGGATTTCTTTTTCGAGTTTTTCGATTTCCGCCTGCACATCGGCGATGGCCTTATCGAGCTTTTGAAGCCTTGCGGCCGCCGTTTTGCCTGCGCTTTGTATATTCGACTTTTTATACTCAATATCTTCAAGCTTGTCTTGCTTTTCGGCAAGCTTTACTCTGTGTTCAAAAAGCTCGAGCAGAGCGCCGGCCGGCTCGGAGATATCCTGAAGCGCCATAAAGCCGCCCAATATCTTGGCTGTGTGGTCAAGAGCGTTGCTTGCATCGAACTCCGCCTGCTCGGCCTCGTTAGCCAGCTCGAAGCTGGCGCTCTCGCCTGCCTCTTTGAGTTTTAAAGCCGCATCATCTGCCTTTTTTCTGAGCTCGTGATATTTTGTAACCATCTTGTCGGCGTTTTTGAGCGTATCAACAACATATTTAGGTGCAAGCTCGGCAAGAGTTTTGCCGTAATACATTGTTGAACCCGAGGTTTGAGGATAGAGCTGAAGTATGACTCTTCCGAAAGTTGACTTTCCGCAACCCGATTCGCCGACAAGCCCGAGGGTTTCGCCCTCGCGTATCTCGATGCTTATGCCGTCGTTTGCGCGGACATACATCTGGTCGTTTTTAAAGATGGAACGCTTGCCTATAGGGAAGTACTTCTTTAAATTAGTTATGTTTAACAAGCTTGTTTTTGTGTTCGGCACTGCGTCTCACCTCCTTCTCGGGATAAAAGCATCTTACATATTGGTCTTCGGAGACCTGTTTCAGTTCGGGTTCTTCGTCTATGCACTTCTGTGTGCAGTAGGGACATCTGGGGGCAAATTTGCAGCCCTTGGGCATGTTAAGCGGGTGCGGAACAACGCCTTCGATGGGCCTAAGCTCGCCCTGTTCTATGTCGAGCCTGGGAATGGAGTTCATAAGACCCTCGGTATAGGGGTGGCTCATCTCGCAGAAAGAGAATATTGTGCGGGCATTCGCCTGCTCTACCACCTGTCCGCAGTACATGACGGCAACATCGTCGGCCATTTCGTTTATTACGCCTAAGTCATGCGTAATGAAAATAATGGCGGTGCCACGCTCTTTTTGCAGGTCATTCATAAGCTTTAGAATCTGAGCCTGAATGGTGACATCGAGGGCCGTTGTGGGCTCGTCTGCAATCAGAATCTTGGGCTTGCAGGCCAGCGCCATGGCAATCATAACTCTCTGCCTCATACCGCCCGAAAGCTGGTGAGGGTATTGCTTAGCCACAGCTTCGGGGTTTGGGATTTGAACCTCCCTGAGCAGTTTAACAACTTCCTCGGCGCTTTCCTTACGGCTCATACCTTGGTGTATCATCAGCGGCTCGGAGAGCTGCCTTTCAACATTGAACACGGGGTTTAGTGAAGTCATGGGCTCCTGGAAGATTACGGAGACATCGTTTCCGCGAATATGATACATCTCCTCCATGCTCATTGTGGTGAGCTCCTTGCCGTCGAGCTTGATGCTTCCCGCAGCTATGTAGCCGTTTGAGTCCAAAAGCTGAATTATGCTCATGGCCGAAACACTCTTGCCCGAACCCGACTCGCCGACTATGCCCATTGTTTTGCCTGCCTCGAGATTATATGAAACATCCTCGACGGCCTTGACTATACCTTTTTTGGTTTTGAAATGTGTTTTTAAACCTTTTATTTCAAGCAATGCCATTTTTCTACCTCACTTTTCAAGACTGGACTTTGGATCCATAACATCTCTCAGAGTGTCGCCGACAATGTTTATGCTGATTGTGGTTAACCCTAAGAAAAGTGAGGGGAATACCCATTGCCACCAGAAGTGCTTGATTATAGTGGCGTTGTTGCAACCGAAAAGCATGTTGCCCCAGCTTGGCTGAGGATAGGGAACTCCGAATCCGAGATAGCTGAGAGTTGATTCTATGAGCATGCAGGTTGCAAAGTCCAAAGCCAGTGTTACGAGAATTACAGAGAAGATATTCGGCAGAATATGCTTGAAGACTATCTTCGAGGTCTTGACGCCCATTGCCTGAGCTGCCACAACATATTCGCTCTCGCGGGTGAGAAGCATCTGACCGCGGACAAGCCTCGCCAGTCCCGTCCAAGACAGCACACCCAAGATGAGCATGATTATAAATATTCGCATATTCGAGCTTAGCGCCATCTGCGACATTACGGCAGAAAGCGTAAGCGCAAAGGGTAGGAAGGGTATCGCCGAGAAAATCTCCATAATGCGCATGAGTATCATGTCGGTACGGCCGCCGAAGTAGCCGGATATAGAGCCGATTATAACGCCTATTATAGAGGATATGATAACCGCAACGGCGCCTATCGTCATTGTCATAAATCCGCCTTTTATTATGCGCTTAAACACATCGGCTCCGTACATATCGGTTCCGAAAAGATAACCCTTGTTGCCCCACTTGGCCAAGAGTTTTCCGTTTTCGTCTACGGCGTATGATTGAGCGGAACCCGCATAAATATCGCTGGCTCCCTTGAGTCTGGCGGGCGCTTTGGTTTGCCCGAGCGTTACATCTCCCCACGACAAGACTCTGCCTTCGCTGGTGAGACCTGTGTAGTGGTGAGCGCCCGAAACAACCTTTTCGAAGGTTTCGCCCTCGTTTAATGCGGGTATATCCTCGTCTCTCGAGCCGAAGTCACCTGCAAGGGCAACCGAACCGTCGCTGAGCTTTAAGCAAACATTGGAGTTTGTTGCGGCAATCTGAACTATTTTTCTGCCGTTTAAAAAGGCGGTCGGGCTGTCTCCCCTATCCTTTATGCTCTCGCGGAACTTGGGGAAAAGGCCTCTCTGGCCTGTAAACACGGATTTTCCTTCCTTGTCAACGCCGACTATGTAGTTTAAGTTGAAGTCTATATCGACAAGGTCGTCTTTACCTATGAAGCTGTCTAAATTTGAATAGGCGTGCCTGTTGCCCCAGATATAGAGCTTTCCGTTTTCCATGAGTATGGCGGAGCACTGGTAGCCGCAGGTGACCTTTTTAATTTTGCTGACATTAATGCCCTTCTCGAGTAAGCCGGGCATCATCGTGATGTTGGGGTTTGCCTCCATCCTTTCGGAGCGGCCGTACTGACCGAGCCGGTTGTTGCCCCAACCGTGAACCTTGCCCTCGGAATCGATGGCTATGGCGTGGTCTATGCCGACAGCGATAAATTCGATTTTTGCATCCAATACATCCTGGGGAATATCCTTCATATCGATTCCGGTTGTGCCGAGCTTTGTCGCACCCCAAACATAGACTTTACCCGAATTTGAAAGGCCGACAGTGAAGTTGCCGAAGGAATCAATCATCTTTATATCGTTTTTAAGCTCTCTGGGTACACTCATCATGGAGAGAGTGGGGGGTATGTTCTGCTGTGTTACCTCGGTGTAGGCATCGTAATAGGTGGGCATAAATTTAGGTCCTATGATTACGAAGAGAAACATTCCTATGACAAGACATAGAGCGAACACTGCAAGCTTTCGCTCCATAAAGTTGTTAAAAATCTGCCTTCCCGGGCTAATAATCTCCTCGACGCTGTTGGCATCCTGCATTCTGGCTTCAAGCTCGTCTGCAAGTTCCTTGCCCGCGCCGAAGAAAATTCTTCTCACGGCGCGCATAAAGGGAGAGGCGGGCGTGGTATGAGATTTTTTTTCGCTATTTTTTTTGTTCATCTTAATACCGCCTTCCTACTTGCTTACCCTTACTCTGGGGTCAACAATACCATACAGAATATCTATAATGAGGTTGCCCAAAAGTCCGAGCGACACATAAAAGCACTGCATAAGCATAATGACATCAAAGTCGGCTGTTCTGAGCGCCTGAATCATCAGTCTTCCCATACCGTGTATGCCGAAGGTGCTCTCAACAACCAGCGAACCGGAGAAAAGGGACATAAACCATCCGACCACAAGAGTAACTATCGGAATAAGCGCATTTCTGAAAGCGTGGGAATAGATAACCGTCTTCTCTCTGACGCCCTTGGCCCTGGCTGTTCTTATGCAGTCCATGCTCAGCGCCTCTATCATTGAAGCTCTAACATATCTCGTCATACCGCCCAAAGAGCAGAAGGTCATGACTATGAGCGGAAGTATCATATAGTACATGCGGTCTTTAAAGTACTGAAAGCCCGTGTACATACTGCCGGGCGTCTTCATTCCGCTCGGCGGGAGCCAGCCGAGATTGGAGCTGAATATCCAGATAAAAATTATTGCGATAAGGAAGACCGGCAGGCTGTAGCCGATAATGGTAATTATCTGCACAATCTGGTCGGTAGCCTTGCCTCTCTTTACGGCGCAGTGTATACCCAGCGGTATTGAAATGCCCAGAGCCAGCGCCGTGGCAAAGATATTGATAAAAAGCGTTGTCTTTAAGGGACTCTTTACAACATTTATAACTTCGTCTCTGAGCTCATAGGAATAGCCGAAGTTTCCTTGTAAAAGTCCGTTGTAGTTCCCATAATACATGGGATAAACACCGACCCACCTCAGGTATCTTATCGCAAGGTTATCGGTGTCGGTGCCGTACCTCCTTTGATACTCGAGGTACAGCTTATCGAACATCTCGGCCTGCTGCTTTGCAGGGAGCTTGCCTTTCATCGACTGAACATCGTTTCTGGCTTCGGTGTATGCTCTGTTGTTCGGCATAAGGTTGTAGATTAAAAACATTATAAAAGAGAGTAAAAGCAACATGACAAGCATGTATACCATTCTCTTTGCAATATATTTGGCCATTAATAAAACTCCGTTTCGCTCGTCCGTCTGCCCGTTCGTTGTATTTTCCCTTAAGACGAACGAGTTTTGCGTAAAATATACTGTGGAAAATAATAAAGTAAAAAGGGATTAAAATCAAGCCCTATAATCAAAATCTACACAGAAGAGGATACCCTCTTCTGTGTAGTTTTGCTCTAGGCAAAATTATCTTTTAAAGCGCCGCAAATTTAGGGCTTTGCAGTTTCTGCAGGAGTTTCTTCCGCGGGAGCTTCCTCTGCGGCCGCCTCTGCGTCTATCATGTAGACATCAGCGAGGTCTTTGAGGTAGCAGATGGAGTAGTTCTCATACATACCGGGTTCGATTGTCCAGTTATATGCATAGTCGTAAGCTGCGCTGTTAAAGCCTGTTGCGAAGTTGAAGCAGCAGTACATGGGAGAGCCTGCGTAGAAGCCGTAAACGGCGCTCTGATAGAGCTCGTCAAGCATCGGTGCAAATTCGCCTATCTGCTGCTGAACAACAAAGCCGGCCTTTGTCATGTTGTCGTTCTCCATGAATCCTGTTACCAAGAGATCTGTGAACTCGTTGTCAACAGTGCCGTACCAGTTGAGAGCCAGAGGCATGTAGTAGTCTTCGCCAACCTTTGTTGTCGCGTATGCGCCGTCCTTAGACTTATAGTTGATGTCGTTCTCAGAGGCTCTTGCGCCCTCGATCTTCTTGTAGCGGACGCCTTCCACATAGTCATTGCCGTCCTTGTCGTAAATCCAGCCGCCCTCTTCGAGAACCGCTATGGCCGAGTCGGCGGAGGTGGCATAGGCGTTGAGCTGCATGCCGTTTTCAACAGCAGCCTTGTTCATCCATGCATCCTTGTAGTAGGGGCCGTCAACAACACCGCCGTAGCCGCCTGTGAAGTCCTTCGCAAACTGCGCTCTGTCCATGCAATAGGCAATGGCCTGGCGAACTTCGACGAACTGTACAGGACCGTAGTCGGCGCGGAAGCCGAGCTTTCCGTAGCCGGCGCGGCTATAGTGGATGTAGGCAAATTTGCCGTCGGACTCGTCGGCAGCTGTAATGGCCTCGTTTGTGGCCGTGCCTCCTGTGATGCCGGCAAGAAGGTCAACGCCGCCGGCCTTGAGGTCTTCGAGCTGTGTCTCTGTGACTATTCTCTTATATGTAACCTTCTCTATTGTGGGAACAGTACCCTCGTAGTTGCCGGGGAAGTTGGGGTTTCTCTCGAGTATGACGGACTTATCTGCAACATCATATGCCTTTACCATGTAGGCGCCGGAATATGCGTAGGTATCATCGGCGTTGAGAGCGGACTCCTTGACATGGTCTGCCATGACATACTTTGTGCCATCGACCATCTCGTAGAATTCGTCGCTCAGATACACGCCGTTGCCGTCGTCCTGTATGGTGTTTTCACCGAGCCAGAGAGGCAGAACCGTGGGAGAGAAGCTTGCGTAGGTTATATCGTAGAAATAGGGGAGATATTCGGCATCGATAGTGACGGAGAACTTATAGTCTCCAAGGAGCCTGAGACCCTTGAATTCCTTTGTGCCCTCTGCGCTCTCGGGGCCGGTGTATGCGCTGAAGTCATCATAGCCGACAACCGTGAGACCCGTTTTGTGGTCTCTGCTTGCTGCTGCTGCGCCAACGGGACTTGAGAACACGAGTGTTTGGGGCAGGTAGTTGATTGCCTTAACCTCGGAGCCGTCGGAGAACACAAGACCCTCTTTGATTTCGATTTCAAATGTCTTGGAGCCGTCTTCGTTCATGGTCTGCTTGAGATCCTTGACGACGGTCTCGTTTACCGTATATCCGCCTTCCTTTGTTGAAACGACTGTCTCAAGGCCGTTTACCAGGTAGCCGATATCGTTATCGGATGCTGCGGGGTTGGTTGCTCCAAAGCTGGGATAGCGGAACTTGCCGCCGAGCTCTGTGGAGTTTCCGAGAATGATGCCCTTGTCGGCCTTCTCGCTGCCCCAGTCTATGAGAGCTCTTGCAGGTCCCCAGAAGGGGTTTGTGGGATTCTCTTGAACACCTGTAATTTCGGCATTGTAAACATCATAATACTCGTTGGAGTAAAGGGGAACCTCCGGAAGGAGATAGTTCCAGCGCTGGATGTAGAGCTTCCACCATGCGGCATAAACATCGTCGGAGCTCTTGAACTTGCTGCCCTCGGGAACTTCGGCATTGTAAACCATGGCCATGGAAAGGAAGTCCATACCCAGCTCATATTTTTCGCCCTCGAAAGTGGCATAGGCAAGACCCGTATCGGGATCCTCCGTCACATCGTCAATGGTGACCTCCTTGCCGAACTTTTCGTAAAGAGCGACATAATCCTTGCCATACTCAAGATTGACAAGGTCTGCGACCATCAGCGCACTGGGATCGAATGCGAGGGGCGCTTCGTCCTTGCCATCGCCTGCTTCGGGTTTTTCGGCAGGCTGTCCGCATGCGGCCAGAGCCAGAATCATGGCGAAAGCAAGCAGAAGAACTAACAATTTTTTCATCTTCATCTAATTTCCTCCTAATTTATTATTTTTTGCGGCTGTAGCCGCTATATAAACTTGCGGATGTCCCACAAAATTTATTTTAAGTTAATCTAGTTCGAAGAGCTTTGAAACGGGAACTTCCAAAACCGAGCCGATTTTAAAAAGCGTTTCGAGTGAAATCCCCTTAATATCCTTTGCATTGTTTGCCTCGATTTGGCTAACAAAACTTAAAGAGCGACCTATGGCCTCGGCCATTTGCTCTTGAGTAAGGCCGCGGAGCTTTCTGTAGTAGGCAATCTTTAGACCCAAAACTCTAAACCGCTCTCTGTAGTTCTCGCGCAATAATACCCTCCAACTGTACTCGATAAAAAGACAAAAGTAGTAAAATAACGATACTTAATAATTTTATATAAAAATCCGTTATATTTAAACCAACTCTAAGAACGATTTTACTCGCCACGAGAGAGTGTATGTGTTTTATTTACTCAAAGTGACATTTATAACACAAAAATTACATGTAAAATCCAAAGTTTGTTTCTTATATATCTCTTGTAAAGTTTTCGACTTAATCTTTATCGGCTCTCGGCGCCGCTCAAAGGTATGCGAGAGACATGGCTATCGTGAATTGGGCAGCATAGTATGTTATGTGGTTTACGCTTATCATAAGGCGACTCTCGGGGTTCATAGCACCTTTGCGCTCGTAGTCGGCGCTCTTGCTGAAATATGTGATTGAGAGAATTAAATCCGAAAGCAGAAACAGGAGTGAGCCTATAAAAAGCATTTTAACCGCCGGACCGCCTGCGCCTGACTTTAGATTAAAACCCGTGAACGCAGCGAAGAGGATTAGTAAAATGCTGTAAGAAATGGTCGGAACAATAAATTTTCCGAAGTACATCTTCATAACAAAAACCGAAAACCCTATGATTGCGGCAGTCGCTACAATTGAGATTAAGAACGAGTAGAACAAAAAGCTGTAGGTGTTGGGGATTCTGATAAGAAGAGCCGCAATGTAGAGTATGTGCCCCAAGCCGAAAGAAATCATGCCGAAGTAGGTGACTTGGTCGTGGTTTTTAACAGCCTCGGAACAGCTGTTGCGAATACCCTTGAAATAGGCTTTGAAGTCGAGGAAAACATCGCCGACAAGACCCAAGACAAGTCCGAAAATAACGAGCCCTGCGGTGAAAAGCAGTTCCTTTGTCACTTCATCGGCTCTGCCGCTTAAAGCTGCAAAGGCAGTCGCAATAAAGCAGAGTGAAACTGCTGTTTTAAAAATAATTGCAAGGACAGACGAGTTTTTATCTCTCATGAAAAGAAAAACGCTCAAAAATACTGTTCCCGATATGAGCATTATGTAGGGCTCCATAATAAGTCCTCCATTCGACACTCGTTTTCTAACTTTGAACTCAAAATTTCTTTTAATTACGACGACAGCCCCGTTAGAAAACATGCGTCATAAATTTTAAAAATACATTTAATTATACCATATTTATGGCCTGCATTCAAATCGGGAGCCCGATAATAAACACCTGTCAACTACCGCACTCTTTAGAGTTTAAGTTGACTAATCTGCTCTTTCTTGTTAGTATTCTCGTGTTCAAATGCTCTCTGAGAGCTGAAAGGACGGTATTAAATGAACGAGTTGAATTTAAATGAAGATAAAAATACAGTAAACGACGCCAAAGCCGGAAACTCGGACGACACTAAATATTTCAACTACAAGGTACAAAAAGACTTTGTTTTAGAAGATATAAGGATGGCAAAAAGAAAAAGGCTGGGCGCGCTCTATATTTTCTTGCTAATCCTAATCTTTATAGCCTCCCTATATCCTTTATATAAACATCTCACCGACATTAGCGGCAAGAGTGTGTTTTCGCAGCTAAAATATGTTCAGGCTGATGATGAAGAGGAGAGCTTTATATCAAAATCTGACGGCACAAAGTATCAGGCCTTTATCGGAGACAGCGAAAAGGGTGAGGTAAGCTATAAGATTTATACCGACAGTCTTTCGTTTACCGAAACCAGAGATGCCTGCAAGCTGATGGGCGGCGAACTGCTGACTATAGCGGATGAGGATGAATATGAGAAGGTTTTGCCTCTTATGGAAGGCTCATCTGCAAAGTTTTTTTGGCTCGGTATATACAAGGACAAGAAAGGTAACTTTGTCACCCTAAACGGCGGTGTTCCCGAATTTTTCCCTTGGAAGCAGGCTCGTCAAATATCCGAAAAGACAGTACTTGGCGACAGGAACTACCTTATTTTCTTTAAAGACGAGAACGGAGAGTGGGCTTATAATTTGATAGCAAACGACCCGACCGCCTCTTCTCCCGAAATGTTTAAGAACAACATTGCATACATATGCAAGTTCACCCCTAAAGGAAGCGAATAAAAATATCCGCCCCGAGAACTTTTAACGCTTCTCGGGGCGTTTTGTTTCTATCTTTAATTGACAGGCTTGCCATCTCAGATCATGCCCGAGATTCCTCTCTCGGTAAGCAACAGAATTATTTTGGAAAGCTGAGCCGGATTGAGCTTTACACTTCCCCTTAGCCACTCTCTCAAAATTCCGATGGATCCCGTTGCCGCAAAGAGAACCGTCGGTTTAAGCATTTTCTCGGGTATATCGCGGCTATGTGCCCACTTGTTTGTGAACTCCTCCTCGATAAAGCCCACGACCTTGGCGGTAAATCCGGAGTCATCTATGTTTGATAGAAAATGCCTGCATATATCTCGGTTTTCATCCACAAATATAAAGAAGCTCTCCAATACCTCCTCGGTGTTGCTACACTCATCACTGAGAATAGGTCCGAGGTTTTCGGTAACCTTGGTGATGAGTTCGTCCTCTACCTGCTTATATAAATCGAATATGTCTATATAGTGACTGTAGAAGGTGGCTCTGTTTATTTTCGCCCGTTTGCACAGCTCGGTGACACTGACCTTGGATATGGGCTTTTCATTCAGAAGTTCAATCAGCGCATTTTTTATACTCATTTTGGTATATCTTACTCTTCCGTCCTCCATTTTTTCGCCCTTCTCTTTGTTAAAATTTTAATTATCTTGAGATAATCAACTCATTGTCGGTTTTGTGTTTAAAATCTTACACTTTAAAGCAAACTGTTCCTTGCACTTATTTCGTTTTGATTATAATATACAAAGCGAAAGAAAGTCAACAACTTGTTTAGCGGGGATAAAGATGGAAAAACTTGCAGCTTTAATCACAAGGCATTACAAAAAAATACTCTTAGCCTACATTATATTCTCTATAATCAGCGGGTTTCTGTTTCTTAGGCTTCAAATAAACTTTGACCTTTCGAGCTATCTGCCCGACGATGTGGAGAGCACTGTTGCCTTGCGCATAATGGACGAGGAGTTTACATCGACTGTTCCGAACGCAAGGGTAGTTCTGCCCAATGTCACCGTTTCGGAGGCACTGGACGCCAAGAAGACTCTATCGGAAATCGATGGCGTTACAGCCGTTATGTGGATGGACGATGTCGTCGATGTAAAAAAGCCCCTTCCTTTTATCGACAAGAAGATTCTGAACGAATATTTAAAGGACGGCGTGGCTCAGTTTTCCGTCACTATCGAAGGCGGAAAAGAAATCCCCGCCTCCGACAAGATACGAGAGCTCTTAGGTGAAGATGTAATGCTTTCGGGTATGGCCATACAAAATGCCTATACTCAAAGACAGATAGTTAAGGAACTTGTTCCCGCTGTTTCAATAATCGTACCCATCGGTCTTTTTATTCTGGCGCTGACGACAACCTCGTGGATACTCCCGTTCCTTATTCTGCTTGTTTTGGGTGTGGCTATTCTTTTAAACATGGGCTTCAGCGCACTTTTCGGGCCCATGTCTTTTGTAACCCAGGCCACAGCTCCCATATTGCAGATGGCCGTTTCGATGGATTATCTCATCTTCCTCTTAAACAGCTTTGAGAGAAACCGCAAAGTTTACGGCGATGTAAATATTGCCATGCAAAAGGCCATACAGGAATCGTCCACCGCAATAGCTGCCTCGGCTCTCACCACCGTTTTCGGTTTCCTCGCCCTTATGTTTATGCGCTTCGGCATAGGCATCGATTTGGGCTTGAATCTGGCCAAGGGCGTAGTTTTCAGCTATATCTGCGCTCTCACCCTTTTCCCCTCGCTTATTCTTTTCTTTCTTAAACTTATCGACAAGACCTCTCATAAGAGGATTATGCCGGAGATGCCTACTATCGGCGGCAAGATACTTAAGGTTAGAATTCCGATGCTGATACTTGCACTCCTGCTTGTTGTGCCTTGCTTCATCGCCAAGGATAAAACCGATTTCCTATACGGAAACGGAAACCCCGGAAAAACACATCAGTTTTATATTGAAACCGAAAAAATCAATGAAATGTTCGGAGAAAACATTGCCGTTGTCATAATAACACCCAAGAGCGACTTGGGCACACAGGCTCAGCTAACTCAGGAGCTTGAAAAAATTCCACATGTGAACAGTATAATTTCCTATGTAACCGCGGCAGGCGCTCAAATTCCCGATGTGCTTGTCCCCTCGCATTACTTGTCACTATTGCAATCTGAAAACTACTCGCGAATTATACTCACGACAGACACGGGAGAAGAGGGCTACGCCGCCTTTAAAACTGTTGATGCAGTGCGAGAAACTTGCGCCAAGTACTATGACGAATACTGGGTTTGCGGACAGAGCGCAAATGTAAGGGACATGAAAACCGTTATATTAAAAGATTCTCCCTTTGTAAACGGCATTGCCATAGGCTTTGTGTTCCTAACCCTGCTCTTCAGCTTAAAGTCTCTCACCCTGCCTTTTATTCTTTTGTTCGTAATTGAAAACGCCATTTGGATAAACCTTTCCATACCATATTTCAAAGGCTCGAGCCTTGTATATTTGGGTTATCTGATTATAAACACTGTACAGCTCGGCGCAACTATCGACTATGCCATTTTGATTACCGACGGCTATGTGGCTTCGAGGAAAACCATGTCGGCGTATGATGCCGTTAAGGACTCTTTAAATCATCATCTCATTTCCGTTTTCACCTCGGCTTCTGTGCTCACCGCTGCAGGCTTTGCCCTTCAGGTGACCTCGTCAATGGCCGTGGTTTCGGCTCTCGGAAGGCTCCTCGCCGTTGGTACGGTACTTTCGTTCAGCATGGTGGTTTTCGCCTTGCCCGCCCTTCTGATTATCTTCGATCCGCTGACTCAAAAACTTACGCTCAAAAAACCTCTCTTTAAATCTAAGAAATCGGCCGAACCCGAGCTTGCCTTTGCAACTGCGCCGGCAGTTTCTATTAATACCATCCCTGCGCCCGTAGCCTCGGTTTCCCAAAAAAGCGCAAAGTCTTCCCTATTTTCCTTCCTAAAAAAGAAGAAGAATGAGGACTTAAACCTGTCCGTTGCGGAGCCCGAGCCCAAAATCGAGCGCGAAACCGCAATTCAGAACGAATATAGAGCTCCGATGCCCGGCTCTTATCTGCCCTCTGAAAATGCAGCGCTTAAAGAGCATGGCGTAAAGCGAAATATCGTTTATGTTGAAGTAGACGGCGAACTTAAGGCTATTACTCCGGAAGAACTCAGGCCTCCCAAGCTTTATTATCTCGACAAAACAGATATAGATATAGATGAATATTTTGAGGAAGAAGCCTTTGATGATGACTCCGGCTTTGAAGAGGCCTATATTAAGGAAATCTCACTCTTTGTAAAGAATGTTTCCACTGAACTCAGTATGATTAGAGAAGAGGTCTCGAAGACAAGAGCCCAAAACGACGAGCTTAGAAAAGAGATACAAAGGCTCAAGACTAAAAACAGTGCAAAGCTCCATCAGGACGAGCTTTTGGCAGAGTTAAGAGAACTGAATTCTCAGATGTCCTCATTTAAGGCCGAAATCAGTCTTGACAATAAAAAAAACTCAGAGTCTGTAGATAAAGACTCATAACATCATTAAAGGATGCGATAGATATGAAGAAAATTACAAGTTTATTTTTAGCTGTCCTGCTGCTCTTCTCTCTCACGGCAGGTCTTACCCCCGCCCTTGCAGTCGAAGAGGAAAACACAGAGCTTGAGGAGCAGAAGCAACCCGATTTTCTGTCGGAGGAGGTTGTTTATGCTCTGACGAGCGCCGACGGAAAAGTAGACGGAATATACAGCATCTGCCTCATTGATTCCGAGAAGGAGCTTGAGGCCTCTTACTTCGGTCCGTTTAAGGAGGTTGAAAATCTCTCGGGCGTTCAGGAGATTGAGCTCAGCGGTGATGAAGCCTTAATGAATGTACCCAAGGGCAAGTTCTATTTCAAATCTTTCCTAAGCACAAAAGACCTCCCCTGGTTTTTTGACATAAGCTATAAGCTCGATGGCGAGGATATATCAGCCGAAAATCTGGGAGGTAAGAGCGGTCTTTTGGAAATAAATTTAAAGTCGGAAGCTAACGAAGATGTTGACGAGAGCTTTAGAAACAGCTTTTTCATGCAGATAACCATAACACTGGATGCTGAAAAAACAAACTCCATTGAAGCCGAGGACGCCACTATTGCCAACGCCGGCGGCACTAAACTGCTCACTCTATTCGGTCTTCCCGGCAGCGATCTCGATACTACAGTAAAGGCGGAAGTTGAGAACTTTGAAATGCCGGGCATAAGCATAGCCGCTGTACCTTTCAGCATGGCCGATCAGCTTGGTGAGGTTATGGATCTCACCGACGGCCTTCTGCAGCTTTCAAACGCTGTCGGCGCGCTTAGCGCCGGCGCCGGTCAGTTGGCGGGAGGTATTAACGAGCTTGCAGGCGGCTCTGCCGAGTTCGGCGAAGGTCTTATGTTGCTTTCACAAAACTCGGGAACTCTGAGAAACGGCTCGCAGCAGGTTTTGGATGCGGTAAACAACATGAGCGCACTGCTCTCAAACTATGGGGGTTTGTTCGAAAACTTTGATGTAAACGCTTTGGCTTTTCTCCCCGCCACTCTGTACTCGGCAGCCGACAATTTGGATGCCGCGGCAACAAGCCTTGAAAGCATACCCGTAGGACTGGGTGCAGCTTTACAAACTTTTGACGCCGCCATAAATTCACTCCCGGAGGTCGATATGAGCGGCATAGATGAGCTTGACCCCACCAACCCCACTCTGCAAAGCCTTTTGCAGCACTATGCCGCTACAAAGGCGCTTCAGGGGCTCTGGAACTCAACCTTGAGTGGGGTGAGTGTTCCAGGAGATACTGCCGCCAATGCAGCATCCCTGAGAGCGCAAGCTCTCGGCCTGAGAGCCGCGGCCAAGGCCGTTGAAGCCGCGATAGCCAGCGGCGGCATAGGAGACTTCAGCGAGCTTACAGAGGGCTTGAATCAGTTTTTAAGCGGTTACTCACAGCTTCACAACGGCATTGTTCAGTATACCGAGGGCGTTGACGCTCTTGCCGCAAATTGGGGGCAACTCTACGGCGGAATGACACAGCTCTCGGACGGCGCCAACCAGCTCTCGGGCGGTTTGGGACAGCTGAACGCTGGCACTGCAAGCATCCCGGAAAAAATTAAGGAGCTTATGGGAGATATGGAGATCGGAGAATATGAGCCTATATCTTACCTAAGTGAGAAGAACGAAGGTTGCACTCTTGTACAGTTTGTGATAATGACAGACCCGATTGAAGCTCCCGAAGGGGAAAAGCCCGAGCTTGAGCCCGAGCCTGAAACGAGCTTCTGGGAAAGATTTAAAGCTCTCTTTACCAAAGAAGAGGAGACAGAAGAAACCCCGGATAAGCCTGACGAAAGCGAATCCGATAAAAAGTCTGTGTAATTAGCTATACAGAAAATAAAGTCAAAAAGACTCTATCTTTGCGATAGAGTCTTACTTTTTTATGAAAAATAGCTGTATTTAAACAGTTTTGGTTTGGGCTTATATTTTACCCCCGAAACCAGACCTATGGCCGCATACATTGAAACAATCGATGAGCCTCCATAGCTGAAGAACGGCAGGGTTATGCCGATAACGGGAGCTATGCCTATGCACATGCCGATATTCTCGAAGGTTTGGAAAATAAGCGTGCCCGCAACACCGAAGCAAACCAGCGTTCCGAGAGTATCGTTTGCTCTCACACCCACCATTACACATCGAACTATGAGAATAAGCAGGAGGGCAAAAACTATAAGAGCGCCTATCATGCCGAACTCTTCCCCTATGACGGAGAAAATGAAGTCGGTGTGCTTGCCGAAAAGTGCGTTTGACTGGCTCTGCTGTCCTTGTCCGTAACCTGTACCGTGGAGTCTTCCCGAGGCAAGACCCAACTTGGATATATAGGGCTGCCAGTTTATGCCATCGTTTTTCGGGTCTATAGTCGGGTCGTAGGGCGCTAAGATTCTGTTTCGTTGATAGGGCTTTAAGAAGTTATTCCAAAGAACGGGTGTGACAACCGCCAAAGCTGCAAAGCCCGCCAAAAACCAGTAAATCTTAAATCCTGCCGCAAAGAGCATTATAAGAAAGATTAAGAAAAAGACGAGAGCGCTACCCAAGTCCTCTGCCGTAACTATAATTAGACCAAATATGACCATAAAGTGCCCTAAAAGCCCTAAAACACTTTTGAATTTGTTTAGCATATTCTTTTCTTTAAGATAGCTTATGTGTTTGGCCATAACTATTATATACGCAATCTTCGCAACCTCCGAAGGCTGAAGACCTATGCCCAAGAATCGCAGCCAACCCTTGTTACCCGTGGCGCTGGTGACACCGAAGGGGATGAGTGAGAACATAATCAGAAATATGAAGGCCAGTAGCCAAGGCCACTTTTCGGCCAAGATTTCTACATCGATAAGGGTCATGAATACAAAGGTGCCTATTCCTATGAATATGGCGAGTAGCTGAACTATAGTGTACTGCGCCGAGTTTACATAGGACTGAGTGGCACTGGAAATTGCTATGAGGCCGTAGATGCTGCAGGCAAGAGCCACAATCAAAAGCAACATGTCGGCCCTCTTTATAAACTCTTTTATATATGGAAGATATTTCTTCATATTAACCACCGTTTAAGAATTTCGCCTAATTTTAGCACATAATATCCCTTTACGCAAACAGAGGCTTTGTGTATAATCTTTAAGGTATCACGGAGGTGCGTATGCTCCAAATAATTACAAAAAGCGAAAAAGAAACCGAAAATTTAGGCAGGATTCTCGCATCTAAATTAGAGCCTCGCAGTATAGTTGCGCTCTACGGCGACCTGGGTGCCGGTAAGACGGCTTTTGTTAGAGGGCTCGCCCGCGGTTTGGGAATAGGAAAGAAGGTCTCCAGTCCCACTTTCACGATAGTTAACGAGCTGAGTGAAAACGGAAAAACTCTCATACACTTTGATATGTATAGACTGGGGGGCTCCGACGAGCTCTTTGATATCGGCTGGGAAGACTACCTGCAGAGAGATTGCATTTTGGCCGTTGAGTGGAGCGAGATTGTTGACGACATTTATACAGGCGAAGAGATTACAGTTAAGATTGAAAAGCTCAGCGAGAATGAAAGAAAAATCTCTTTCGGAGGGAACTTGTATGAGAATTTTAGCCTTTGACTCGAGCGCGAAAAGCGCTTCTGTATGCATATTTGAGGACGGTCGTGTTCTGGCGGAGTATTTTCAAAATGCAGGCCTTACCCACTCGAAAACCCTCATGCCCATGATAGATGACATACTTAAAAACACTGAGCTTAAGCTCAAAGAAATGGACTATCTGGCCACATCTATAGGTCCGGGCTCTTTCACCGGACTTAGAATCGGCCTTTCAACTCTTAAAGGTCTTTGCTTGGGAGCCGGAAAACAGGCATTCGGAGTTTCTACACTTTTGGCTCTTGCCCAAAACTGCCGCAGTCTGCACGAAGATGCCGTAATCTGCGCCGCCATGGATGCGCGCAGAAACGAATTTTACACCGCATTTTTCTCTCTTAAAGCAGATAAAGTGGAAAGAATTTGTGAAGACAGGGCCATTCCCTGCACTGAGCTTCTTTTTGAGCTTAAAAAGTTTGAAAAACCTGTTTTTCTTCTTGGAGATGGGGCGAAATTGTGCTATAATCAGGCTGATGATGAAACCAGGTTAAATCTCAAACTGGTTCCCGAGGATCTCCTCTTACAGAGAGCCTCAGGAGTTGCGGTAGCGGTCGCAGAGCTTACTCCCCAAGATGCCGCCTCGATTCTGCCCTCGTATTTGAGGCTCTCGCAGGCGGAGCGCGAGAGATTTAATAAAAACGAAAAATGATTGAGGTGTATTAAAAATGGGCAATGTACATGTGTTCGACCATCCGCTTATTCAACATAAGCTGTCTATACTTAGAAATAAAGACACATGCGTAAAAGAATTCAGAGAAATTACAAACGAGATTGCCATGCTTATGTGCTATGAGGCCACAAGGGATCTTCCTCTTGAGGATATCGAAGTTGAAACCCCTGTCGCCATGGCGCACTGTAGGCAGATAGCCGGCAAAAAACTTGCCATTGTCCCCATACTCAGAGCGGGTCTTGGCATGGTTGACGGCATAGTAACCTTAATCCCCGGCGCAAAGGTCGGCCATGTAGGACTATATAGAGATCCCGAAACCTTAGAGCCCGTTAAATACTATTATAAAATGCCCTCTGATATCTCGGAGCGTGATGCAATAATAGTTGACCCCATGCTTGCAACCGGCGGAAGCGCTGTTGCCGCCGCCACTTTTCTAAAGGAATCGGGCGCAAGAAGCATTAAGCTCATGTGTCTTATCGCCGCTCCCGAAGGAATAAAGCGTATGCAGGAGGCTCACCCCGATATACCAATATACATAGCGGGTGTGGACGAGAGATTGAATGATCACGGCTATATTGTTCCGGGATTGGGCGACGCCGGAGACAGAATTTTCGGCACAAAATAAATTAGGGAGGTTTGTCTGTTGAATTTTGAACAAATTGTCGCTCCGACAATAAAGGAGCTTTTTATAGAAAAAATACAGGGAATGATACTCTCCGGCGAGCTCAAGCCCGGAGACAAGCTCCCCTCCGAAAGAGAGCTCTCGGAGCAGATGAAGATATCAAAGTCCATAGTTCACCTTGGGCTTGAAACTCTTGAACGCATGGGTTTTGTGGAGATTTTTTCGAGAAGCGGAACATTTGTGGCCGACTTTGCCGAAAACGGCAACCTCGAAACCTTAAACGCCATAATCAGATACAACGGCGGCAAGCTCGACAAGCAGATGATTATCTCTATAATCGAACTTCGCAGTGCTATTGAAGGCGGCTCTCTTATAAAACTCGGCAACAGCCACAGCGAGGAAGACATGTCAGCCCTCAGGCTTATTTTGGATGAAATTCGTACATTGGGAGAGCGGAACGCCTCTATCTCTGCGCAGGCGCAGGCGCTCTCGGAGTTTCACTACAGCATCTGCAAGCTCTCTCAGAACAAGCTTTTCCCTCTCATCATGAATGCTTTCAGACATGTCGGCTTTATTCTGTGGGAATCGAGCGTGCGTTTCTGGGGCGCTGAAGCCCTTTTTGAGCAGGGAACAAAAACCTTGGACCTTGTTGAACAGGGTCGCGGCAAGGAGGCCTCGGATTATCTTGATTCGCTCTTCTTGGAATATATAGAAACGCTCTAAACTAAATTTGACACGCAGTCGGAAAGTTTAAACTTTCCGACTTTTTTATAACAAAAGACTCTCTGTATAATGCAGAGAGTCTTTTATTTATACTATTTGTTTTTGAAGCTTAGATTGCCTCGAGGGCTTCTTTTATACGCGCCTTTTTTTCGGCGGAAACCTTCTTATCGGGAACCATTGCGAAAACATCGGCTATGGTCTTTTTCTTTACGAGCTTGACCATGGGGCTCTTTAAGATGGCCGGTTCGATTGCATTCAGAGCTTCACAAGCCTTCGAATTGTCAAGAAGCTCTCCTATGGTTGTAGTATTGAGATTCATAGTATTCTCCTTTTTTCAATTTTATCCGAGCCTCAAGCTCGGTGACCTTGTGATTAATCATATCACAAAAAATTGCCGTCTTCAAGTTAAAAATTAGTCAAAATAAATATAAAAGTCGGGATTTCTCCCGACTTTGGAGCTAATGATGTGACTCGAACACACGACCTGCTGATTACGAATCAGCTGCTCTACCGACTGAGCTACATTAGCATGCTTAATGTTATAAGATAATAGTTTATTTTTCTCTTTTTGTCAATCTTTGCCGCCTTTTTGCGCAAACCGGAACTTTTCATATCTTTGTAAAAAAGTTTACCCAAAGATTACAAAAGTAATTATTAAAGCAGATTTTGTCATATTTCGTTTTACATAATTATTAAAATAAGACTTTTGTGCGAAGTTTCAAACAGTTTGAACAGGGTTTTCAACATTACACACACTCAAAACGCCCTGTATTGTGGGTAAAATTCAAGTTTTGAACAATCGTATTTTGTTGAATTTATTTTAGCTTGTTTTTTTGTTTACATAAAATTGTTACACCTGTGTTTTAACAGTTCTCAAATTATCCCTGATGCCGCCATTGAATAGTGTTCTTCTCCGGCTATTATAATATGGTCGCTGAGCTCAAGGCCCAAAAGTTCCAAAGCTTCTTTAAGTTTTATGGTAATCTGCTCATCCTCGAACGAAGGCTGCGCCGATCCGCCGGGGTGGTTGTGCGCAATTATAACCGAACTCGATGAGAAGCGCAGGCTCTCCTCTATGGTTCTTCTAACATTAATTTCGGTCTGATTGGAAATTCCCTCGGAAATAAGTCTGGTGGCCAAGAGTTTTTTCTCGGAGTCTAAACAGAGGATATAGACCTCCTCTCGCTTTTTGAGCATGAAAAGGGGCTTAATCTGCTCTAAGGCATCCTCGAGCTTTAAAATTTTCTTTTTCTTTTTTCTGCTCCCGCTGTAGAGTCTTTTGCCGAGTTCTCCCATAAGGCTTAAAAAGAGCGCGCTCTCACTGCCCACGCCCTTTATTTGAGTGAGCAGCTCGGGTTCGGAAGTTAAAACCCCCTCAAGAGTTTCAAATCTTGCTATGAGCTCTTTAGCCTGTCTTTTGGTGTCTTTTCTCGGCTGAACATAGAAGAGGAGAAGCTCTAAAACTTCCTCGTCTCTGAAACTTTTTAGCCCTTCTTTTGAAAATCGTTCTTTAAGGCGCTGTCTGTGTCCCAGGTTTTCTTCCATGTTAAAGCTCCATTGAAGCGTAGCCGTTTAAATCGAGCTCCGCCGTATTTCCCGCAATAAATTCAAAATATCCCTGCGCCGCTATCATGGCGGCATTGTCTCCGCAGAGGCTGAGAGGCGGCATAAAAAGCTCGAACCCTCTCTCTTCAGCGGCTTTCTTAAAGTCCGCCCTTATTCTGGAGTTGGCCGCAACGCCGCCGGCGAGGCAGAGCTTTTTATATCCGCTCTGCTCCAATGCCAAAAGACTGCGGCCGAGGAGACTCTCGCTCACGGTTTTTGAAAAACACGCCGCAAGCGCACTTCCGTCTATCTCTTCTCCCTTTTGCTCTGCGTTGTGTATTAAATTTATGCTCGCAGTTTTAAGCCCCGAGAAGCTCATATCCAAGGGGTTCCCCTCGACATGTCCCTGCGGCAGTTTGTATTTGTTTTCGTCTCCGCCTTGGCTGAGCTCGTCGATGTATTTCCCGCCGGGATAGGGAAGCCCCATAACTCTGGCGACTTTATCGAAACACTCTCCCGCCGCATCGTCACAGCTTGCGCCGAGAGTTTTTATTTCGCTGTAGTTTTTTACATCCAAGATAAGGCTGTTGCCTCCCGAAACCGAAAGGCAGATAAAAGGAGGCTCGAGCTCGGGAAAGGCCAAGTAATTTGCGGCGACATGCCCCTTTATGTGGTGCACGGGCACTATGGGCTTATCGGCGGCATAGGCCAAACCCTTAGCAAAGCTTATGCCCACCAGAAGAGCGCCTATAAGCCCCGGAGCATAGCTCACCGCAACGGCATCTATATCCTCTAGCAATATTCCGGCCTCCTCAAGCGCCTTTGAGCAGAGCCCCGAGATGGTCTCGACATGACAGCGAGAAGCAATCTCGGGCACAACGCCGCCGTAGATTGCGTGCTTATCTATCTGCGAGTACACCAGCGAAGACAGTATCTCTCTTCCGTTTTTTACTACCGCAACGGCTGTTTCGTCACAACTCGATTCTATTCCCAATATCTTCATTCGTTTACCTCGTATTGCATGATGAGCGCATCCTCTTTAGGATTTTTGTAATATCCTTTCCGCTTTCCCAAAAGCTCAAAACCTTCTCCCTCATAGAGAGTTTTGGCGGGAAGATTGCTCTCTCTGACTTCCAAGCTCAAGAAAGAGAGTTTTTTTGTTTTTGCAAAGTCCTTGGCGGCTCTTATGAGCGACTTGGCTATGCCTAGGCGGCGAAAGACCTTTTTTACCGCCACATTCAAAACGGAGCCCTCGTCCAAGACAAAGCTTAAAGAGATGTAGCCGGCAGGCTCGTTATTTAAAAAAGCCAGAAAAAAAGCGGCGTTTTCGGAACTTAAATAAGATTCCGTAATTTCTTTAGGCCAAGGATTTGCGGAAGCCTCCGCCTCGATTTTTTCTATATCGCCCAAGGCGCTTAAATCCGCCTTGACTATTTTGAGCGCATTCATCTCAGTGCGCCTCAGCCCAGTTTTGACCAATCTTTATATCCACCGTGAGAGGAAGCGAAAGCTCGGCGGCGCCCTCCATCTCATCTTTTAGTATTTTAGCCGCCTTTTCGGCTTCTTCGTTCGGGCACTCGATAACAAGCTCGTCGTGTACTTGAAGTATGAGCCTTGCCTTGAGACCCTCACGCCTCATGCGTCTATCGGCCCTAACCATTGCAAGCTTTATTATATCCGCCGCGGCGCCTTGTATCGGCATATTCATGGCGACTCTTTCGCCGAAACTTCTTTGATTATAGTTTTTGGATTTAAGCTCGGGAATCGGCCTGCGCCTGCCGAAGATTGTTTCGGCGTATCCGAGCTTGCGTGCAAGACTCTTGCTCTCCTCGAGATATTCTTTTACACCGCCGTACTTTTCCATATAGGAATTTATGTAGTCTCCCGCTTCCTTAACGCTCTTTTTTATATCGCCAGCAAGCGAGAAAGCGGAGATGCCGTAGACTATGCCGAAGTTCACGGCCTTTGCCGAGCTGCGCTCTTCCGCTGTGACCTCTTCGGGCTCTTTTCCGAGCACAACAGCCGCCGTTGTGCGGTGTATGTCCGCTCCGGCCTTAAATGCCTCTATCATGGTTTTGTCTTCCGAAACATGCGCAAGTATTCTAAGTTCTATCTGGCTGTAGTCGGCATCGATAAGACAGCAGTTTTCGGCCGCTATAAACATCTTCCTCAAAGCAGAGCCAAGCTCTTTTCTAATGGGTATGTTTTGCAGGTTGGGCTCTGTACTCGAGAGTCTTCCCGTGGCCGTCACGGTCATTTTGAAGTTTGTGTGTATTCTGCCGTCGGAGGCTATGAGGGGCAAAAGCCCGTCGGTATAGGTGCTCTTTAGTTTGCTTAGCTCTCTGTACTCCAAAATAAGCGGCACAACGGGGTGTAGGCGCTCAATCTTCTCTAAAGCCTCGGCATCGGTGCTGAAGCCTGTTTTTGTTTTCTTAAAGGCGGGAAGTCCAAGCTTTTTATAAAGGAGTTCGGAGAGCTGTTTGGGGGAATTTATATTGATCTCCATGCCGCCGAGAGCATAGATATCTCTCTCGAGCTCGAATATCCTCTCGCCCAGTTCTTCGCCAAAGGCTGTGAGCGCCTCTTTATCGATTAAAAAGCCGCGCTTTTCCATATCGGCCAAAACGCCTGCCAAGGGAAGCTCAATCTCATAGTAGAGCTTTTCCATCTTGCTTTCTTTGAGCTTTTCGCTCTGTATCTCGAAAAGCTCTTCAAGCTGTGCGAGCTTATCGCTTGAACTTAGAGAATATATGTTTTTAAGGCTCTCGCTCGAATAATCTCTTATTGTGGAATCGAGAAGATAGGCGGCAAGCGCCGTATCGAATATAAATCCCTCGGGCTCGATTCCTTCCTCTAAAGCAAGGCGCATCGTGTCTTTTATGTTCTCGGAGATTTTTTTGACATCCGGGCTCATGAGAGTTTCTATAAAATCATGATATTCATCCTCGGAAAAGCTCTCTCTTTTTACTGTGAGTTTTTCCTTGCCGTCGGATAGGTAAATTTCGTCAAGGCCGTCTTTGAACCAGACCGTGAAGTTTTGCTCTTTTTTTAGAAAATCTTTAATTTCATTGAGGCTTACAAGGCTTTTTTCTTCCAAATTCGTCGAAAACTCCCTGAAAAACGGCGGCGTGTCGTCTTGCTCTTTAGGCTCTTTTATATCCCAGTTTCTTATAAAGCTTCTAAGCCCCAAGTTCATAAGCACGCTGTATAGCTCGGGCGCATAGACCCCGTCGAAGACGGCGTCTTCGAACTTGAAATCTATCGGGGCATCTTTGTCAATCGCAGCAAGCTCATAGGAGAGCCTTGCCATATCTTCACCCTCACGGAGCTTGTTTTTTACGCTCTCTTTTATATCCAGAGAATCGAGCTCAGAGTATATTTTTTCTATACTTTTGTATTCCCTGATAAGAGCCGAGGCTGTCTTTTCTCCCACGCCTCTGACACCGGGGATGTTATCGGAGCTGTCGCCCATGAGGGCCTTTAAGTCCACCATGTGCTCCGGCTCGAAGCCGTATTCTTCTTCGAATCTCTCTACATCGTAGTATTCGCCCGTGCCTGCCCTGCCGCCTGTGAAGAAAACGGCGCCCTTGGGATTTATGAGCTGGAAGAGATCTCTGTCGCCGCTTACAAGCAGGCAGGCATCTTCACAGTTTTTGCAAATTTCGGAGACCGTGCCCAATATATCGTCGGCCTCGAAACCCTCTCTTTCGATAACGGGCACTCTCATGGCAGAGAGCACCTCTTTTAGCATGGGAAGCTGAACTGCCAACTCATCGGGCATTGGCTTGCGCCCGGCCTTGTATTCCTCGAACATCTCGTGTCGGAAGGTCTTGCCCTTTTTGTCGAAGGCCACCATGAGGTGACTGGGGTTGTAGTCCTTGATGAGCTTATTGAGTATGTTTAAAAAACCGTATACGGCGTTTGTCGGTCTTCCGTCGGGCGCCGTTAAGGGCTGACGGATTCCGTAGAAAGCCCTGTTTATAATGCTGTTTCCGTCGAATATCATGAGTTTCATTTTTTCTTATCTCCCAGTTTCTGCATTTCGCCCCTGAGTTTTATAATTTGGTCTCTCATCAAGGCCGCAAGCTCATATTCCAAGAGCCGTGCATATTCTTTCATGTTTCTCTCGAGGCGCTTAATTTCCTTGTCGAGCTCCTTAAATGTCATCTTAACCCCATCAGCCTTCTTGACACTCGGAGCCTTGGATATCTCCATGACTTCTCTGACACCTTTGACTATGGTTTGGGGAACTATGCCGTGTTTTTCGTTGTATTCATTTTGTATCTTGCGCCTGCGGGCTGTCTCTTCTATCGCGGCTTTCATGGCCGAGGTCTCCTTGTCGGCATACATGATAACCTCGCCGCGCACATTTCTGGCCGCCCTGCCTATTGTTTGGATAAGGCTGGTCTCGGAGCGCAAAAACCCCTCTTTGTCGGCATCTAAAATTACAATAAGCGAAACTTCGGGAAGGTCGAGTCCCTCTCGGAGCAGGTTTATACCTATGAGCGCATCGAACTCGCCCAACCTCAAATCCCTGATTATCTCCATGCGCTCTATGGCGCCTATGTCGTGGTGCATGTAGCGGCAGCGTATGCCGGCATGCGTTAGAAAATCGGCGAGGTCCTCGGCCATGCGCTTTGTTAGCGTGGTGATGAGTGTTCTGTCGCCCATCTTCACTCTCTCTTTGACCTCGTGTATGAGATCGTCTATCTGCCCCTTTGTCGGGCGCACACTTATCCGAGGGTCTAAAAGTCCTGTCGGCCTTATTATCTGTTCCGTTATCTCTCCGCTCTTTTCCTTCTCGTACTCTCCGGGGGTGGCGGAAACATAGATTATCTGATTGACTTTTTCCTCAAATTCCTCAAACTTTAAGGGTCTGTTGTCATATGCCGAGGGCAGGCGGAAGCCGTACTTAACAAGATTGTCTTTTCTCGCCCTGTCGCCCCTGTACATAGCCCTGAGCTGAGGCAGGGTAGCGTGCGACTCATCGACAAAGATTAAAAAATCGGATGGGAAATAATCTATAAGAGTCATGGGCGCCGAGCCCGGCTCTCTGCCGGATATAATTCTGCTGTAGTTTTCTATGCCCGAGCAGTAGCCGAGTTCGCGCATCATTTCGGTGTCGAAACTGACCCGCTCCCTTATTCTTTGAGCCTCTATGAGCTTTCTATTCGCTTCAAAATATTTAACCCGCTCTTCACACTCGGCCTTTATTTCCTCTATGGCCCTCTCCATTTTTTCTTTTGTGGTCACATAGTGCGAGGCGGGGTAGATGGCGACATGCAAAAGCTCACGGCTGGCAACACCGCTTACGGGCGCAAACTCGGAGATTCTTTCTATCTCGTCTCCGAAAAACTCTATTCTTATGGCCTTATCTCTGGAATATACGGGAAAGATTTCTATTGTGTCGCCGCGGACTCTGAAACTGTTTCGCTCGAAAGCTATATCGTTTCGCTCGTATCTTATTTCGATGAGCTTTTTCATAAGCTCGTCCCTGTCCATCTCGTGTCCCTGCCTCAGTGACACCACCATTTGGGCATAGTCAATCGGATCTCCCAGACCGTAGATACATGAGACCGATGCCACAATAATGACATCGCGCCTTTCGCCGAGCGCAGAGGTTGCGCTGTGGCGAAGGCGCTCTATTTCGTCGTTTATAGACGCGTCTTTTTCTATGTATGTATCGCTCACGGGGATATAAGCCTCGGGCTGATAGTAGTCGTAGTAAGAGACAAAGTACTCTACCGAATTTTCGGGAAAGAGCTCTTTAAACTCGCCATAAAGCTGGCCTGCCAGAGTTTTGTTGTGGGCGAGAACCAGCACGGGCTTATCGGCTCGGGCAATGATGTTCGCCATTGTGAAAGTCTTGCCCGAACCCGTGACACCCAGAAGGCACTGATGCTTGTCGCCGCTAAGGACTCCCTTACTGAGCTTTTCTATGGCCTCGGGCTGATCTCCCGAGGGTTTGTAATCCGAGCTCAGCTTGAACACTATACGAGTCTTCTTCCCATCCAAACGCCCATTGCGCTGGCCATGATGAGCCCTCTTGTCCATCCCGAAGAGTCGCCGAGGCAGTGGAGCCCTTTGACATTGGTGTTGAGCTCCGAGTCCATGCTGACCTTGTTGGAATAGAACTTGAGTTCGGGCGAGTAGAGCAGGGTTTCGTACGAGGCAAAGCCCGGGACGACCATGTCCATCGCCTTTATGAAATTTATAATGTTTGTCATTGATCTGTAGGGCATTGCGGCTGTGATATCGCCCGCCACCGCATCGGGCAGGGTAGGTCTTACATTGCTCTGCAAAAGTTCTTTTTCCCAAGTGCGTTTGCCATCGAGAATATCGCCGAAGCGCTGAACCAATATATGCCCGTTGGCGAGCATGTTGGTGAGCTCTCCTATCTTTTGAGCATAGGCTATCGGCTGATTGAAGGGAATAGAGAAGTTGTGCGAGCAGAGTATTGCAAGATTTGTATTTTTACTCTTTCTCTCTTTGTAAGCGTGTCCGTTGACAACAGCAAGGTCGTTGTCGTAGTTTTCCTGCGAGACAACTCCGCCGGGGTTTTGGCAAAAGGTTCTCACCTTGTTTTTGAAGGGAGGCGGATATCCTATGAGCTTCGACTCATACAGCGCTTCATTGACTTCCTCCATAATCTCATTTCTGACCTCGACCCTCACGCCGATATCTACAGTGGAGGGGCCGTGGTCGATGCCGTGCTCGGCGCAGAGTGTTTCGAGCCAATCGGCTCCTCTTCTGCCCGTTGCAACAACAGTGGTATCGGAGTAGATAGCTTTCTTTTTATCGCCGTCTTTTATATACACACCCTTGCAAACTTTGTCTTCGATAATCAGGTTTAGGCACTCTGTTTCGAAGAGCATCTCAACGCCGTTATTTAGAAGATGCTTTTGTATCTCTGAGTAAACTTCATGCGCTTTTTCAGTTCCCATATGTCTTATGGGGCAGTCCACCAGCTTGAGGCCCGCCTTTATCGCTCTGGCTCTTATGCGCTTTACAGCCTCGGTGTTGCCCAACCCCTCTATATGCAGGTCGGCGCCAAACTCGATATAGATGTTGTCAGTATATTTTATGAGCTCCTCAGCCTCGATTTCTCCCAGAAGCTTGGGGAGTTCTCCTCCCACCTCGGTTGAGAGCGAGAGCTTGCCGTCGGAAAAAGCTCCTGCACCCGAAAAGCCCGTTGTTATATGACAGCTCGGCTTGCAGTTTACGCATCTTCCGGTTTTGGCCTTGGGGCAAGCGCGTTTTTCTATGCTCCTGCCTTTTTCTATCATAAGTATTTTTTTCTTTGAGCCCAGCTTTATCATCTCGAGCGCAGTGAATATTCCCGCAGGTCCGGCTCCGACTATTATTAAATCATACTTCATTTTTATTCTCCCGAATTGCTTGTTATAGCTATGTCTTAGCGAAAATTAACATACTTTTTTATTTTAGCATATCCGACATAAATTATCAAAAATTATAAGCGGCAAATTGTTGTTTTTTCACTCGCTATTAAGGACATGAAAAAGATAAAAGCCGCGAACAATTCGCGGCTTTTATACTTGAATTAATAACTTACTTTATGCCAAGCTCGTTCAGGTAGTTATAGACCGTGTAGCGGGATACACAGAGCATTTTTGCTATGGTGGCTATGCTCTTTTGCATTTTCAGCATTCCCTGCTTATCGAGAGTCCTTATAACTTCAAGCCTGTCCGCTTTGTTTAGAAGATTTATAGGCTTGCCTGTCGCCTTTATGGCAGAGCTTATACTCTCTTCCATAGAGAGCTCTTCCTTCGGTTCCTCGGCTAAAACGCCGACCTCAAGAAAACCGCTGACAAAATTTTCGATAAGCTTAAAATAGGTTGTGTCGCAGTTTATGCAAAACGCTATCTTGTGGCCGAAGGCATCGAAAGTAACCGTGGAGGATTTGAGAACGCCTCTCTTGCCTTTTTTTGGTAGTTGATGTAGTAGCCATCGGCGCTCATTGCCACACGCTCCAAATCGGGGCCCACCAGAGGGTCTCCGACTTCTCTTCCCGTGACATGGCCGTTGAATATGTAGAGTATGGCGCTATCGGGATTGTTGACATCCGAAATTGCAACTTCGCAGAAATTTCCGAATGTAGCCGTAATTGCCGAGCCCAAATCTTTGAGCATATTTAAAAACTCTTCATATGTCATGGCTTTACCTCTTTAAAATTATTTTCTTGCTGCGCGGCCTATCTCAAGTCCTCTGTTAAACGCCTTTTCGTTGAGCGGGTTGAACTCGGGACGCTTTTTGCCGAGCTTTTCGAAAGCTGTCTGCAAAACCGCATCGGGGGGCAAAATTTCGTTGTAGCCTATTATCGCCCCGGCCATTACAAGGTTCATAACCCTGGGGTTGCCTATCTCTTGCGCTATATTTCCCGCATCTACATTTATTACGGTTACATCATCGCCATATTCGGGTACATTCTTGACTATGGTGCTGTTCACTATCACCGCACCGCCGGGAGCAACAGAGTTTTTAAAGCGATCCATAGACGGTTCGTTCAGTATTACAAGCACATCGGCCTTTGCGACCTTTGCAGCCCCTATCTCATCATCGGATATTACCACATAGCAGTTGGCTGTGCCGCCGCGCTGCTCTGCGCCATAGGACGGAAAGTAGGTGACATGCTTTTCGGTTTGCTCGCTGGCGGTGTAGGCAAGAAGCTGGCCTATGACCATTACTCCCTGTCCGCCGAAACCTGCAATAATTATATTAGTTTCCATTCTTCAAGCCTCCTCACTTCGCTCTGAATTCGCCCAAGGGGAATTCTTCCAACACTACATTTTTAAGATGCTCAAGTGACTTGAGAGGCGACATTCCCCAGTTTGTGGGGCAGTTCGAAACAAACTCGACAAAGCTAAAGCCCTTGCCTTCCATCTGGTATTGGAATGCCTTTTTCACGGCTTCCTTCGCCTTTACAGCATTCTTTACATCGGCGCAGGTGACTCTGGCTATGTAGGCCGGAGCCTTGAGCGTGCTGAGAAGTTCGCACATGTGCATGGGATAACCGTGCTCCTCGGGATTTCTGCCGTAGGGAGTTGTTGACGAAGTGGCGCCCGCCAAGGTTGTGGGAGCCATCTGTCCGCCCGTCATGCCGTAGGTGCCGTTGTTTATAAAGATTACTGTGATATTCTCGCCCCTGTTGGCGGCCGACATTGTTTCGGCCAAGCCTATTGCGGCAAGGTCGCCATCGCCCTGATAGGTGAAGATAAGCGTTTCGGGACTGCAACGCTTAAATGCGCTTGCGATTGCACAGGCCCTTCCGTGAGGCGCGGCAATTGTATCGATGTTCATATATGTCACTGCAAGAGCGCCGCATCCGACGCCTTGCACCCATGTGGAATCGTGAACCATATCCAGTTCGTCGAGAACTTCCATTATGGTTTTGACCGTCGAGGAGTGTAGGCAGCCGGGGCAGTAACCCGTTACGGCGCCTTCAAAAATTCCGCTAGGTCTTTCGAATACAACTTTTTCACTCATTTGAATACCCCCTATTTCTCGCCGTAAAGCTTCTTGGCGGTTTCGATTACCAGGCCGCGCTCGAGTATCTGGCCGCCTGATGAAAGCGCCATTTCTATCTTTGTTCTGCCGTGGACGGCAAGCTGCACATCGACACCGTACTGGGGCGGTATGGACATCTCCGCCACAACTATGCCGCGAACCTTCTCGTAATTTAGCTTCTCGAATGCCTCATAGGGGAAAGGATTTACCTTTAGCGGGCGAATAAAGCCCACCTTATATCCCTCTTTCCTGAGCAGTTGAAGAGCGGACTTGGCTATGCGGCCTGAAGAACCGTAGCCTGTTAGTATAATCTCGCTGTCCTCGGGTACATCCATCTCGTACTCGACTTCATCCTTTTTCCACTGCTCATACATTGCCATATCTTTTATGTTGAGCTGTTCCTGGCTGATGTTCGGGTCAAGTCCCGGTCCGCACTGCACCTGGTGGAACGGACCGCCCTTGCGTCCTCGCGCAGCATATGTTTTACTTTCTCGAATCTTTTGCACTTCTTCATCGCTAAGAGGCTCGGGGAAGTACACCGGCTCCATCATGGCGCCTATCATTCCGTCGAGCAGAACATAGGTAGGCATTCTGTACTTGTCGGCAAGGTCGAAAGCCCTGTATGTCATATCCACAGCCTCCTGCACCGAACCGGGCGCAAGCACGAGCATTTGGAATCCGCCGTTGCCCGAGGCCTTTGTCGCTTGGAAGTAGTCCTGCTGGGCGGGCTTAATATCGCCGATTCCGGGGCCGCCGCGCTGGAAGTTTGCTATGACCGAGGGCATTCTGGCTCCCGCCAAAAATGCTATGCCTTCGCTCTTTAGGGCAATTCCGCAGGAGGACGAGGATGTCATGCACCTCACGCCTGCCGCCGCCGCTCCGAAAAGCATGTTCACCGAGGCAATTTCACTTTCACCCTGAATAAAAACTCCGCCCACCTCAGGCATTCTGCGTGACATATATTCGGGCATTTCGTTTTGCGGGGTTATCGGATAGCCTGCGAAAAAGCGGCAGCCTGCTCTGGCCGCGGCTTCCGCTACGGCTTCCGTACCCTTCATAAGAATTTTTTCAGACATTTAGACGACCTCCCTATATACGCTTATAACTGCATCGGGGCAGATGCGCGCGCACAATCCGCAACCGATGCATTTTTCCGGATGAAGGGCCTGCATATAGTTGTAGCCCTTTGCATTCACCTCGGAACCGGTGCCCAGAACCTTGTTCGGGCAAACCTCAGCGCAGTAGAGACAGCTCTTACATGCTGCGATATAAAATTCAACTCTACCTTTTGCCATTGTTTTCACTCCATTTAATAATAAAATTTATTGTAGCCAGACGGGCAGATTATTTATACTTACCGGAAAAATGTCCGGCAAATCTTTTCCTTCAAGCTCAGATACAAGACTCTCGTCGACGCACAGGAAGAGTATTTCCTTTTCGGGGAAAAGCTCTTTTACTTTTTCGACGCCTTCGATTATAGCGGCGGCGTCCGTTTCATATCCGAGATTGGGGTTTGCAACGATATTTATATGCTTTATTGCGGCGGCACCCACTGTTCGTCTCATTGTTTCCTCTATGGCCTCTCTGCTTCTCGACCAAGGACGATAGGGGTTTACAAGATACAGTGTTGCCGTATTCTCGGAATTTATCGCTTCTTCGAACTGGGCTATCATGTGGCTGCCGTATGCTCCCCCGCCTATGTCTAAAACAGTGCAGACATTCGGGTCGCCGAGCTTTTGCATAACCCCCGGCAAAACCGTGGGAGCATCCATAAACTGGCGCTCCATGGGCATCTCAACTCCGGCTTTTTTCAAAAAGACCTCGCTGTCTCTCGCTCTGAGAACCGGCTTTGTCTGGTCCATATCGAGAAAATACACCTGCTTATCGCCGTACTTCTGAAGCCCGGCGGCAAGACTCAGAGAGAGCTCTGTCTTGCCCGAGCCGGCCTCGCCGATGAGCACGAAATTCTTCGCCATATTTTTGAGCTTTCGGATAATTTCTTTAATCAAAGTTTTCTCCCGTCTGTTTAAACTTTTTTTACTGCAAAACCTGTTTATCGTAGTTGGCTTCGACTGCCTTTACAACTTTTGTAAGGACATCGCATACGGGCGTGGCCACACCGTATTTTTTACCGTAGTCGGAAATGGCTCCCGTGAGGGCTGTGACCTCGGTCTGTCTCTTTGCAAAGAGCATATCCTGAGCCATCGAGGGATAGTAGTTTCCGATTGCGGCCATAAGGTTATCGATATTGCCCTTGGTGTATTCCCAAACGCCCTCGATTCCCATAGCCTCGGAGACATCGGCTGCCTCTCTCCATATCGACCAAACAAGCTCCGAGCCGCAGGGATGAGCCATGACTTCGCTGACCTTTAGACGCAACACGGCGCAGACCGTGTTCATTCCTGCGTTGGAAGTGGCTTTTTTCCAAATTGCGGGACGCACATCATCGTAGAAATGCACGGAGAGTCCGCCCTTTTCGAAGCACTCTTTAAGGTAGTTTCCCGCCTTCTCAGTGAGCTCGCTGTTCTCGGATGCGCCGAAATACATGTTTTCGCCGCCCAGAGGTTTTGCTACGCAGGCACCGGGCTCGGGAAGCTCGGTTCCCATATTTCCGCAACCGAAGAGAACCCTGTTTGCGGGGATAAACTTTTTGACATGCTCGTCGTTTCCGAGACCGTTTTGCAGTGTGGCTACTACCGTGTGCTCACCTATGCATGCCATTGATTTCTCCAAGAGCCCCTCTGTTTGAGTTGCTTTTACCATGATTATGGCAATATCAACAACTCCGATATTCTCGGCAGAATACGCCGTTTTGAATCCGTCTACATGGAAGGTGCCACGGGGATCGGTGAAATTCATGCCGTCTTTTGCAACCTTGTCCATGTGCTCCTTGTAAAGATCGACCAAGACTATGTCGTTGGCGCCGCCCATTTTTAAGTAGCTTGCGAATACACTGCCGGCAGCTCCGCTGCCCAGCATTGCGATTTTCATAATAGCATTCCTCCTTTTTAAATTGCCTTAGCTTATGGTTGATTTTTACCATACTCGAACCATAAGGCTCTGGACATTCAGAGCCTTATGATCGAGCCTATACTTTTTGTTTATATAAATACAGGCAGCGCCTGATATTTTAATCTATGCCCTCTGCTTGGATGTTGTTCTCCGCAAGATATTTCTTGCTTATCTTGCGTGAACCGAGTATCAGAGAGGATAGAATGAGTATGGGCAGGTTGAGGTATCCGAGAGCCTTGTAGCCGACAGATACGAGATTTAGGATGCCGAATCTGGAAGCCAGTGCGCAGACTATGAGCAGGATTGCAACAAAGAGACCGTCACGCAGACTGCTCTTGGGGCCTTCTTTGGGCTGATAGTATACGCTGAATCTCGCAACGCCCGCGAATGCAAAACCGACAACGGTGGAGAGCACCGCAACAAAGACAACTGCAACATATACGCCTGTCATCCAAGGTAAGTTGAGCCTTTGCAGTATGGCAAAAATCGGCAGAGCCTCCTTGGTAATGGGGAACACGCTTGTGTAGGAGAAGAGCATGAGGCCGATTATTATGAGCAGACCCACATTGGAAATAAATCCAATAAGAGCTGCCATTTTAGACTCTTTACGGCTCTTGATTGTTTCTGCAACCGATGCGATGTTGGCTATGACAGTGGCCTGGAACGCGCCATAGATAACTGCACTCCACATTGCCTTGGGCCAGCTGAAGTTTGCCGGATCGAGCGTGGTGTTCGTATAGGAGAAAGCGCTCTTAAGATCTCCGTCGCCACGGAGGGCAACCATGATGATTATGAGAAGCAGTACGCCGATAACAAGGTACATCATGTAGGTCGAGGCTCTTCTGACGAGTTCGGCGCCATAAGCACAAAGCAGAGCTCCGCATATGACAACCAACGCAACACCTATCCAATAGTTAATCCCGAGGGTGTTCTGCATAAGTGTTGCAACTGCGTTAAGACTGCCTCCCATGGCCGTAATGCAGGTTACGACAAAGGAGAGGTCAAACAGATACGAAACCCATTTTACTCCGAAGATGTTCTGAATCCATGCCTTATAATCATAGGTCTTGTAAATTCTGGATGCCTCTGTTGAGATGTACAGACATACCGCCAGCATACCCATTGCCAAAAACATGGCGAATAATCCGGGAATGCCGTACTGAATGTAGTACACATTCAGCTGTGTGCCGCTTGCAACACCTGGACCGAAGTGCGTTCCCATCCAAACCATGGCGATACCTACTGCCGCCGCAGTTACGCCGCTTTTTTTCTTTTCCATTGCGAGTAGTCACTTCCTTTATTTACTTATATTTGCTGAGAAACCTGCTTCGATTATAGGGGGGATTAAACATATTATCAACATTGATTACAAAAAATCATTGTCATTCTTTCGACAATCATTTTCCCCGTTTTGTCGGCTTTTATTATTTGTTTTCGTCACAAAAATAACTAATACCCCGGAAAACTTCCGAGGTATTAAAATCTTTGGAGCGGGCGACGAGGCTCGAACTCGCTACCTCCACCTTGGCAAGGTGGCGCTCTACCGGATGAGCTACGCCCGCATCTCTGCGGAAGCTATTCTAGCACATAAGCCGCAAATGTCAAGAATTATTATACTGAGTTTTTACATATGAAGCACCTGCACACAGTTTATTGCGGGCAGATTTTTTCTTATTTTAGATTATTTCGTAACGCTCACTCTTTCACTCATGGGTATATATGCTTTTCTGCTTTGGTTGGTTACATACGCCTGCCTTGGAATAGATTATATTGTGTCTTTTTGCCACCGATTTTATGAACTCGTGGTCGTCGGCATTTTCGAAGCCCTGCTGCAGCATATTGTGGTCGATGTATGCAACAGACAAATCGGTTTTAACGGCATCAATGCCAAGCTTTTCGAGCTGCAGATACACCATTGTACCCGTAGAATCCTGAGTTAAAGTCTGGTTTACTTTTATTTTTACTTCGTTTCCCTGCTTAAGTTCTCCCTCGAGTAGGTTTTGTGAGAGAATTTTCATCGCCATGCTCTGCTTCATGTTTTCTCCTTTGACGCGCTGTATAATCTAAGCTGTTACCTATGTTTCGGTGCAAAGTCCCGGAATTCAAGATTTAATCTTGCTTCTCTTAAAACCGTATTGAATATTATACGCAAAAAAGCGATAAGTCACAATGCTTTTGTGGCTTATCGCTTTTCTTTAATTTGCATTTATATTTGTTTTTAATTTCTCAGCCGGAGAAATTTACATATTTCATTTTGCTGCTACAGGCGGGGTATTCCTCGAAATCCCAAAAATATTCGCCCTTCATGTCTTCGTCGCTTGCAAAGAGCAGGGCGGTTTGTCCCGTCTTTTTAAATCCGCCAAGGTCGAAGTGGTAATGCTCGCCCTCGATTTTAAGTATGTTCCAGTAGTTCTCGTCCTTATTAAGTCTGCCCTTAACCACAACGCTCTCTATGCCGAGTTCGTCGCAGCATGCCTTTAGTAATATTGCAAGCCCTTCGCCTGAGGCTATTTTATCTAGGGCGGCGTTTTTAAGCGATCCGATGGCCGTTTCGTTATATTTCACGGTATCGTTGATTATTTTGACAAGCTCTATGACCATAAAGCTTTCTGATCTTTCTTTAAACGGCTCGATTATGCCCTTTATTTCTCTTAAGCAACTTGACGAAAGTCTGTTTCGCTCATCTTTGCTCATCCCGTAATCCAACCTGAGTTCGTAGATTTTGGAGGTATCTCCGCTGTCGTAGGTTCCGACAAGGATTCCGGGGCGAACGGGGAATTTTAGAGGGGACTCCAAATACTTTTTCTCTGCAAAATCTCTTAGTTCCTCCTCTGTGAGCTTGGAGCTTCTTATATGTAAAACCAAAAGCTCGTCTCCGTTTTGCATGGCATCGGCTATGAGCTTGAGGCCCTCTTCCGTTGTGTTCACAGACTTTATGGCATCGGTTTCTTCCTTGGTCTTCTTATAGTTTATGTAGACTGAAGCGCCGAGATAAGACACCGTTCTGTCGATATCGTAGGAGATAAAATCCACACAATAAGCTCCGAGCGCCATCTTTGAGCTTATGTCTCTGCAAACTGCCGCAAGGTCCTCATTTACATTCCCCTTATAGTTTTTAAAGCTCAGTTTACCTAGCTCGCTGTGCTCGACAACGAGCCTTGTTAAAAAGAGCTTGAGCCCGAGGTAGTTTTCTACCTCGTAGCCTATGTCCTCGCTTTCGCTTGCTTTCTGTTCCTTCGCCTCTTTGATATTCAGATATTCTTTATCGAAAATCGAAGAACAGGCTGATAAAAGCATTGACACTATCAGCAAGATGAGCAAAAGCGAGGATTTTTTACAGGCAGGTTTCAAAATATCAGTATCCCAGTTCCTCGTTTATGATGATTACTTCAAGCTTCTGGCCGTTCATGGGTCTTATGAGTGTGGCAACTCCCTTGGCTATAGACGGAATCTTACTTTCGTCTAAGCCGAAGCGCTTTGCGTTTAGAGGAGATGCAACCTTCCACGCTCTCTCGACCGCCTCTTCATAGGTTTTGCGAATTTTATTCACTCCGGCTACAATGAAGAGCCTCTTGTGCCCGAAAAACATCGAGGCTATTCTGTTGCCGGTGCCATCGATATTGACTATTACTCCGTCCTCACTCAAGCCGTTTGCCGAGCAGATATAGGCCTCTGCAACAGCGGCTTTTTTGTGAACCTCGTGAATAGGCTGAGTCTTCCAATGCCAGTGAACCTCGGATTTTTCGATGAGTTCCTCGTAAAGCCCGAGAGCCTCGACCGTCATCGAGCCGCCTATGCCGACCGTTGTACCCGAGAGAACCTCGAGAAGATAGTCTTTGGCCTCTTCCTTTGTTTCGAAGTACTTGTAGCTTACACCGTTCTCTTTAAAGCTATTTTCAAGTTTTTTAAGGTCCATGTTTTTTCTCCTTTCACCTTTTATGTTTTGTTATTTGTCCGTGTGTATATCCTCAAAGCCGTCGCCAAACACATCTCTGACATCGGATACCATGACGAAGGCCGCCGAGTCCTCTTGTTTTATAATGTTTCTAAGCTGAGATATCTGCCTTTTGTTTATGGTACAGAGCAGAATATCCTTTTTATCTCCCGTGTAACCGCCCTCTCCGTGGAGCACGGTGACCCCTCTGTCCAGCTCATTCAGCAACCTCTCCTTTATATTATCACTTTTTTCGCTGATAATATAGCAGGCTTTTGAGCTGTTTAGGCCATAGAGCACAACATCGACAACCGTGGCGTTTATGAACATGGCAACGAGTGCATAGAGAGCCGACTCGATTTTGTTGAAAATAATTGCGAACACTACTATTACCACTATGTCCATTATAAGTATCAGGGTTCCCATGTTTATGTGCTGCCACTTCGAGCGCATAAACTTCGCCATGATATCAACACCGCCCGTTGTCGCTCCTGTGCGATATACCACGCCAAGACCTATCCCCATAAGCAGACCGCCGTAGATAGAGGAAACCATCAAGTCCACATTGCCGAAACCTATAACGCTGACATGCACAGCTATTGCGTCTATCATAAATGATGACACCATCATGCATATGAGTGAGGCTATTGTTGACCTTCTGCCAAAGCTCATTCTCGCCATTATAAACAGAGGTATGTTCATAGCTATAACCAAAGCACCGACAGGCAGGCGGGTTATGAGATTTATTATCATGGCGATGCCAGTAACTCCGCCCGTGATTATATCATTGCGATAGAGAAAAATTTGAAATCCGGCGGCATAGAAAAGGGAACCCGCAAAAATCATTAAATACTCTTTTATATATCCTCTAATCAGCTTAAAGTTCATCTGTTCTCCTTAAAGCAAAGTCATTTGAACAAGTCCCATGTCCTCTTCCCTTAGGATTGCGCCTCTTGCGGGGAAAGTTCTCGACCTGTATCTGGCCTTCTGTTTAATATCACTTTCGGAAAAGCGCATTGCCGAAACAACTTTTTTGCCTTCTTTAAGCCTCATTACGGCGTTGCCCTGCGCAGTTCTCGACTTTTTAACGGCAATTTGGTCTGAGCCTACCAGCAGGGCTCTGTTTTCATCGGAAACGAGAACAATCTCGTCCTCTTCTCTAAGGTGGAAAATCTTTACCACGGGACTGTCGGCGTTATAGGCGTTTATAAGTTTTCGCCTGTTTTGCTTTGTTTCGTAGGAGTCTATCGGCGTGCGCAAGAGCTTGCCGTTTTCGAACACAAAGATTAAATCTTTGGCGTATTCCTCGGGATGCACCAAATCGAGGAAGTTTTCGCCCTCGTCCATCTCGAGAAGAGATGAGAGGAAGCTTCCAAGCTGAGAGGCTTTGGCCTCGGGTATCTCATCTACCCTCATTTTATAAACTTGAGCCTTGTCGGAGAAAATCAGAAGCGTGTCGTTACTCCGGCAGTCGAAAGAATAGAGCTCTCTGTCGCCCTCTTTAAACTTCTGCTCGCCCGAGCTCTTGAGCCCTTGATGGTTGAGGTTTTTAATGTAGCCCTGCTCTGAAACAAGCAGGTGGCAGGGATAGGCCTCCTCTTCTTCATCCGCAAGTTCTTCAATCTCATCTGCATAGACAATAGAACTTTTCCGCTCGGTGCCATGCTTTTTTATTACCTCTTCGAGCTCTTTTATAATGAGTCTGCGAACTTTCGCCCTGCTCTTTAGTGTTTCTTCAAGGTTTTTTATATCGCTGATCAGGCCTTCTTTCTCGGATATCTTCTTGAGTATATACTCCCTATTTATATTGCGAAGCTTAATCTCCGCAACAAACTCGGCCTGCACTTCGTCTATCCCAAAGCCCATCATAAGATTGGGTACTACATCCGCCTCGCGCTCAGTGTTGCGGATTATGGCTATCGCCTTGTCGATATCGAGCAGTATTTTCGAAAGACCCATGAGCAGATGGAGTCTTTCTTTCTTGCGCCTAAGCTCAAAGTGAATTCTGCGTTTTACGCACTCTTCTCTCCAAGCCGTCCACTCTTCTAAAAGCTCTCTCACCCCGAGCACTTGAGGCGTGCCGGCTATTAGTATGTTGAAGTTGCAGGAGAAAGTGTCGAGCAGGGGAGTCATTTTGAAGAGCTTTTGCATGAGCGCTTCGGGATCGACTCCTCGCTTTAGGTCTATTGTGATGAGAAGACCTTTAAGGTCGCTCTCGTCTCTCACATCCGAGATTTCTTTAAGCTTTCCGGCCTTCACGTGCTCGGAAATCTTGTCCATTATGGCCTCGATGGTGGTTGTATAGGGTATCTCCCTTATTTCTATGAGATTGTTCTTCTTCTCATACTGCCACTTGGCTCTGATTTTGAAGCTCCCGCGACCTGTTTCGTAAATCTCGCGCATCTTCTGCTCGTCCATTATAATCTCGCCGCCAGTCGGGAAATCGGGGGCTTTGAGAGTTTGCATAATGTCGGCCTCGGGGTCGTTCATCAGAGTCATTGCCGTTTCGCAGGTCTCTTTTAAGTTGAAGCCGCAGATGTTCGAGGCCATACCTACGGCTATACCCGTGTTGGCGGAAACCAAGAGATTCGGGTAACTTGTGGGCAGTAGGGTGGGCTCGTTTTTCGTGTTGTCGTAGTTGGGGACAAAATCCACCGTGTCGGAGTCGATGTCCCTAAAGATTTCTCTGCAAATTTCCGTGAGCTTGGCCTCGGTATATCGGGGTGCGGCATAGGCCATATCTCGCGAATATACCTTGCCGAAGTTGCCCTTGCTATCGACAAAGGGGGCGTTTAAAGCCTCGTAGCCCTTGGATAGGCGAACCATCGTTTCGTATATAGAGGCATCTCCGTGCGGGTTTAGCTGCATGGTCTGTCCCACGATGTTGGCGGATTTAATTTTTTTTCCGCCGAGAAGCCCCATCTTATACATGGTGTAGAGAAGCTTGCGGTGAGATGGCTTGAAGCCGTCGATTTCGGGGATTGCTCTGGATAAAATTACGCTCATGGCATAGGGCATATAGTTGGTCTCTAAGGTGACGCTTATCGGCATCTCGGTGACCTCTGCCCTTAGTCCTTTCACATTTTCCAGAAGCTTTTCATCTATTTTCAGCTCATTATTTTCTTTTTTCCTTCTTGCCATTTATATGACCTCTCACGATACATCGACAAGGTCCATATAGTTGGAACCGAAGTCGCTGATAAATTGCTTTCTGCCTGCCAGATTGTCGCCCAAAAGCAAATCGAAAAACTCCGCCGTGCGCTTTATATCCTCGGGCACAACTTTTATAAGCTTTCTTGTTTCGGGATTCATTGTTGTGAGCCACATCATTTCGGGCTCGTTTTCGCCCAAGCCTTTTGAGCGCTTTACCTGAAGTTTTTTCGAATCGAGTTTCTGCACTATCTCGTTTTTCTCGGAATCGGAATAGGCAAAGTGGGTGGTCTTTCCATCGCTTATCTCATAGAGCGGCGACTCGGCAATGTAGGTGTAGCCCTCCCTTATTAAAGTCGGAGCAAGGCGGTAGAACATTGCCAATATGAGCGTTCTTATCTGGAATCCGTCGACATCGGCATCGGTGCAGATTATTATCTTTGACCAACGCAGGGCATCCAAATCGAATGATGCCAGGTCTTTATGCTTCCTCGGCACCTCGACTCCGCAACCCAAAACTTTTATGAGGTCCATGATGACATCAGACTTGAAGATTCTGGCGTAATCCGCCTTGAGGCAGTTTAGAATTTTTCCTCTTACGGGCATTATGCCCTGAAACTCGGCGTTTCTCGACTGCTTGCAGGCGCCGAGAGCAGAATCGCCCTCGACTATGTAGAGCTCGCGCTTTGAAACATCGCGGCTGCGGCAATCGACAAATTTATCGACCCTGTCGGAAAACTTCAATGTTCCTTTGAGCTTTGTGCGTATGCTTAGCCTTGTTTTTTCGGCCTCTTCGCGGCTTCTTTTGTTTATGAGCACCTGCTCCAAGATTCTGTCGGCCTCCGCCTTGTTTTCGATGAAGAAAATTTTGAGGTTTTCCCTCATAAACTCGGTCATGGCTTTTTGAATAAAGCTGTTGTTTACCGCCTTCTTGGTTTGGTTCTCATAGGAGGCCATTGTCGAAAAGCAGTTTGTGACAAGCACGAGAGAATCTTCTATATCGTTAAAGGCGATCTTGCGCTCGTTTTTCTGATATTTGTCTTCTCTTTTTATATAGTCGTCCAGCGCATAGACAAAGGCGTTTCTTGCCGCCTTGTCGGGCGCGCCGCCATATTCGAGCCACGAGGAGTTGTGATAGTACTCTATCGCGCTGTTCTGTCTTGTAAAACAGAAAGCGAAGGAGATTTTTACCTTATATTCCGCTCTGTCGGGTCTGTCGCGGCCACGGCGCTCGGTTTCGAGAAATCTCGGTTCACTGAGTCGGTCGGGGCCGGCAAGCTCCTCGACATAGTCCGTTATGCCGTTTTCGTAGTAAAACTCTTCTTCACTGAACTTTCCGGGAGCAGTTTCTTCTTTGAAAATAAAGTGCACACCCTGATTTACCACTGCCTGCCTTTTTAGCATATCGGTGAAGTATTCTCTCGGAATGTCTATATCGGTAAACACTTCCAAATCGGGCAGAAAGCGTATGCGGGTGCCCGTCTTGCGGCGCTTGGCTTCTTCCTTCTGCATCTCGCCCACCGCTCTGCCCCGCTCGAAGTGCAGATTGTATTTATAGTCATCTCTGTAGACCTCGACATCCATATATCTGGAGGCGTACTGTGTGGCGCAGGAGCCGAGGCCGTTTAAGCCCAGTGAATACTCGTAGTTTTCTCCCTCGGCGTTCATATATTTGCCCCCGGCATAGAGCTCGCAGAAAACAAGCTCCCAGTTGTAGCGCTCTTCTTTCGCATTCCAGTCCACGGGACAACCTCTTCCGAAATCCTCGCACTCTATGCTCTTATCCAGATAGCGAGTTAGGATAATTTTATTGCCATATCCGCCTCTGGCCTCGTCTATTGCATTTGAAAGAATTTCGAACACCGCATGCTGACAGCCCTCTATACCGTCGGAGCCGAAGATTACAGATGGACGAAGCCTGACTCTGTCTTCACCTTTAAGACTGCTTATGCTTTCGTTTGTGTAATTTGTTGTCGGCAATTTTGCCATATAGCTACCTCTTTATCTTTAAGCTCAATCATTTGTTGCAGACACAATATCTGCAACAAAAAGCTCTTTTTGCTATTTAATTTTACGATATATTGAGTTTTTTTGCAAGTTTTTTGAGTCAGTTCAAACACGATACATTTTTTATCACGAGAGCTTTGCCGCTGGACTATCGGGCCTTGCTGAGTTATAATATAAGTGTAGAAATTCGCAGATAAATTGCAAGGAGTGCGCATTATGAACTACTCTCTGATTATCATTGCTGTAATACTCGTCGTACTGCTTATAAAGCTTTTTAAGGCTCCCTTTAAGCTTGTTTGGAAGATTATTATTAACGCCGTTTCCGGCCTTTTAACTCTGTTGGTGTTCAACTTTGTGGCCGGATTCTTCGGTACGAGCATAGATATAAACTTCATAAATTGCCTAATCTCGGGCGTTTTAGGCATTCCCGGTGTGATTTTAATTCTGCTTTTCAGATAATTAGATAATAAGAAAGGAAGATAAAATGTATTTTGACTTCACCTATTTAATTCTGGTTCTCCCCGCCATTATATTTTCGCTTTGGGCAAGCGCAAAAGTAAAGGGCACATACAGAAAATATAAGGACCTCCCGACTTCAAGCGGCCTTAGCGGCGCAGAGGCCGCCCGATTAATTCTCAACGGAAACGGTTTGCGCGGTGTTCGCATTGCAAAAATTGACGGCGAACTCACAGACCACTACGATCCGAAAAGCAACACCATAAGCCTTTCGAGTGATATTCACGACGGAACTTCTGCCGTCGCAATCGGCATTGCCGCCCACGAGGTCGGCCACGCCATACAGCACGCCGAGAGCTACGCTCCTCTTAAAATAAGAAATGCGATTATTCCCATGACGAATATAGGTTCGACGCTTTCTATTCCCCTTGTAATTTTGGGAATTCTTTTGACCCGAATATCTCAAGACTTAATTGTTGTCGCCTATGGCGGCATCGCTCTTTTCGGCCTGGTGGTCGTTTTTCAGTTGCTCACTCTGCCCACGGAATTTAACGCCAGCTCAAGAGCGCTCGTTAAGATAAATGAATACAATATACTTCGTGAAGATGAAGTGAAGCCTGTTAAAAAGGTTCTCTCGGCGGCGGCTATGACCTATGTTGCGGCCCTTGCCGTATCTCTGGCGCAACTACTCAGACTTCTGCTGATTGTTGCCGGAGGAAGAAGACGAAATTAAGTTTTAATAAAAAGGCAAAGCTCCGAGCTTTTTGGCTCGGAGCTTAATCTTTTTTGTTTTATTTTACTTCGACTTCCCACTTGTTGTGGTCGGTATGCAGAAGGTGATGAGATCTCTCGCTCAGAGGCTTTTCGAAGTATTCTTTATAGAGTCCTATAATATCGGGGTTTTCGTGACTGTATCTTATTTCGCTTTCCATATCCAAGCGCCAGAGCTCTTCGCCGCGCTCGGCGGCAAGTTCGTACCCGTCTTTTATCGGCTGTCCTCCGCCTCCGACACAGCCGCCGGGGCAGGCCATGACCTCTACAAAGTCGTAGCTTGCTCTGCCGTTTTCTATATCGTCCAAGAGTTCCCTTGTGTTTTTAAGCCCCGAAACCACGGCCAGTCTAACCTCTCCGGCTCCGGGTATTTTGAAGCTTGCCTCTTTGCGTCCCTTGGGGCCCCTCACAGCCTTAAAGGTATCGGGATCGGGGTTTTCGCCCGTTATAAGATAGTAGGCAGAGCGCAGAGCCGCATCCATAACCCCGCCGGTGGCCCCGAAGACCACTGCTGCACCGGTTCCCGAGCCGAGAGGCGAATCGAATTCCTCTTCGGGCAAAAATCCGGGGTTTATGCCCTTGGCTCTCAGCATTCTGTCGAACTCTCTGGTTGTTATAACAACATCAACATCGCTGTCGGTGCCCGCATCGTTCATTGTGGGTATTGCCCTCTCGGCTTTTTTGGCAGTGCAGGGCATTATTGAGACACATAAAATCTTTTTGGGGTCTACACCGATTTTTTCGGCAAAGAAGCTCTTGGCAACTGCGCCGAACATCTGCTGGGGGCTCTTTGCCGTTGAGAGATTGCCTGTGAGCTCGGGGTAGAAACCCTTTAAGTAGCGCACCCAACCCGGACAGCAGGAGGTGAACATGGGCCAGTTGTAGTCATCACGGTGGGTAAAGCGCTCAATAAACTCGCTACCCTCCTCCATTATCGTGAGGTCTGCTGTGAAGTTTGTGTCGAACACATAGTCGAAACCCAGTCTTCTCATGGCGGCGGCCATTCTCTTGGGGCTTGCCGCCTCTCTGTTTAGGCCGAACATCTCGCCCCAAGCCGCTCTTACGGAGGGAGCGATCTGCGCAATTGTGATTACTTCGGGATTTTCCAAGGCCTCGAAAACCTTTTCGGTGTCGTCTCTGGCAGCGAGCGCAGAGGTGGGGCAGTGAGTGACACACTGGCCGCAGAATACACAGCCCGAATCAATGAGGTCGAGTCCGTCTCTCACCTCTATCTCGGTTCTGCCTCCCGTTCCGGTAAGCTTCCAAATCTGGACACCTTGTATATTGTCGCAGACCTGTATACAGCGCAGACAGTGTATGCATTTTGTGGAGTTTCTTATTATTGGCAGATTTTGGTTCCACGGTTTTTCGCTAAGCCTCTTTTTATATATGTCATCGATGTTCATGGATGACGCCAACTCCTGAAGCTTGCAGTTTCCGCTTCGGCTGCAGGTCGGGCAGGAGCAGTTGTGCTGTGAGAGCAGAAGCTGCATATTTACCATGCGAGCTCTTCTGGCTCTGGGCGAATCGGTGAGAACTTCCATGCCCTCTTCAACCGGAGTCGCACACGAGGCTACAAGTCTGTCTTGACCTTTGACTTCAACAACACAAATTCTGCACGCCCCTATGTCGTTCAGGCCTTCGAAGTAGCAGAGACTTGGTATGGAAATTCCAAGCTGCTCGGCAGCCTTTATTATGCTGGTGCCTTCCTGTACCTGCACCTTTTTTCCGTTTATTTTTAACTTTACCATCCGAACTCCCTCCCCCCTCTGAAGGTTCCGAAGCCCGAGGCATCGCATCTAAGGCAGCGGGACGACTCGAAGAGAGCCTCTTCCTCGGTTAGTCCGATCTCTATACAGCCGAAGTCGTTTCGGCGCTGGAATACCGGTCTTTCTGCAGTGTTGATTCTTCCCCTTGCGGGCTTGTTTTCAAGTTTAGGCGCCGGTACCTCTATATCCGTTTTTATCTCATGGTTGAATCCTAAAAACTTGTCGATATTGGCAGCGGCAACCTTGCCGGCTTCTATGGCTCTTATGACCGTGGCCGGTCCCGTGACACACTCTCCGCCGGCGAAAATCTTCGGGTCGGTACTGTGCTGACCGAACTCGTCTGCTTCTATCAGATTCTTTCGCGTGACCAAGACTCCGCTTTCCTTGAAGTGACCTACATCTGCTCTTTGACCTACAGCGACTATTATGAGATCAGCCGGCAGTCTTTCGGGCTTGAGTGCGGAATCGATGGGCTTCGGTCTGCCGTCTTTTCCGACTTCTCCCGGTATCTGTGGCATAACCAGAAGAGCACAGGCTCTGCCGCTGTCGTCAGCAACTATTTTTATCGGAGACTTGAGCTCGAGAATCGAGGCGCCCTCGGCAATTGCGCCCTCTATCTCCTCGGCCTGAGCAGTCATGTCTACCCTTCTTCTGCGGTAGGCAACATCCACGCTCACGGCGCCCAATCTTATACAGGTTCTGGTAACATCCATTGCGACATTGCCTCCGCCGATGACTATGACTCTTTTGCCCCTCAAATCGGGGGGGTTGTCGTTGCCCATATCGCGGACGAGCTCGACTGCGGACATAACTCCTTCGAGCTCTTCGCCCTCGATTCTTGCGGAGGAGCCCAGATGCGCTCCTATAGAAATGTACACGGCATCGTGAGAATCTTTTATTTCATTAAATTTCACATCACTGCCGACATCGACATTGAGCTTAAGCTCCACGCCTGTTTTAAGTATGCTGTTAATATCCTTGTCCAGTTTTTCTCTTGGAAGTCTGTAGGCGGGTATGCCGTAGCGCAGCATACCTCCTGCGCGCTGCTGTTTTTCGAAAACGGTAACGCTGTGTCCCATAAGCGAAAGGAAGTAGGCCGCCGTTAGTCCGCTCGGACCGGCGCCTATAACGGCCACTTTTTTGCCGGTGGATTCCGCCTTTTTCTGCGCCTTTGCCTCTCCGGCATGGTCGACTGCATAGCGCTTGAGCGCCCTTATATTGAGGGAATAGTCTATCATCCGGCGGCGGCAGTGGGTTTCGCAGGGGTGCTCGCATATATATGCGCAAGTCACCGGGAAGGGGTTGTCCTTCCTGATAAGCTCAACCGCCTCGTCGTATCGTTTTTCGTTTATGAGCGCCAAGTATCCCGGCACATCCACATTGGCAGGACATTTTTTTGTGCAGGGAACCGCGGTGGCAAGTCCTCCCTTACAGCGCTTCCTATGTACATGTTCATCATAGTCGTCTCTGAAATTGTTAATACTTGTAAGTACTATGCGTGCTGCGTCATATCCTATGGCGCAGTCAGCCGTGTCCGCTATAACTTTGGCAGTTTTCTCGAGGAGTTCTATACTCTTATCGTTGCCCCTGCCATTCAATATGTCCCCAAGAATAGTGAGAAGCTGGCTAAGCCCGACTCGACATGGGGTGCACTTACCACAGGACTGCGCATGACACACTCCCACGAAACTGCGAACCATATCTACCGGGCAAACATCGGGCGGTGTTGTTGTCAATCGTCTTCCCATATCCGACATGAGCAAGTCGGCCGTTTTGCGGCCATCACTCTCGCTCATAAGCTTCAGTCTGCTCACTTGCTTTCATCACCCCTTATTTTATTTTTTTATTATTCTTTATAATACTTTTTTAAAGAGCAAAAGGCAAGGGTTTGATTTTGTCTATTTCTTGTCTATCTAAATAAATCTTACACTCTTATTTCTTTTCTCTGCTTTTTGTAGAATTTTTCAAGCATTTAGTTCAGTCAAAAAAGCGACCACCGAGGTGGTCGCTTTCGTGTTTTAAGTTTTATTGTCTGTCTAGTTGGTCGCTTTTATTTTAAAAGTCCGTTTTCAACAAGAAATTCTTTTGCCACTTCGTTGATATCTCTCATTTCAATGTCTACGGCATAGGTTAGCTTGGTCATCTCGTCATTGGGGAGCAGACCCTCAAGAAGATTCATAACATCTCTCAGCTCTTCTCCGTATTTTTCAAAAATTTCGCTTCTCACCATCAAGGCTCCGAAATAGTCGGGGAAAAATCCTTTGTCGTCTTCAAGTATGGTGAGATTTGTAGAGAGATTCAGTCCGTCTGTAGTGTAAACTACCGTGACATCCATTTCTTCACTTGAAAGCGCCGCATATTTAAGGCCCAAATCCACCCTGTAGGTGTCCTTAAAAGTCAAACCGTATTCTTTTGAGAACGGCCCGAACTTGATATTGCCTTCCTCGGTGAAAAAGTCGTGCTCGGCGCCGAAAACCAGTTCGGACGCACAGTTTGACAGCTCTGTGATGGTTTTTAAATTGTGTTTCTCCATAACTTTGGGGGTTACGGCTATGGCGTAGGTGTTGTTGTTTCCAAGTTTTTTAAGAAGTTCCAATTTGTCTTTAGCCAGTTTTTCATTTACAAATTCGTGAATGCTTGAGCCTTCCGGCACATCTTCCACATCGTAGTGCAAAAATGTGGTCAGCGCTGTACCGTCATAGGTGTTGAACACATCCGCATTTCCTCTTAATATCTCGTTATATGAATTTACCGCACTCATTTCATCCAAAATTTCAACCTTGATGTCGGTTCTGTCTTCAATCAGCATCTTAACCATGGATATAATCAATTTGCCTTCGCTGATTCTTGCGTCAATTATCCTCAGCTTATCTGCGCCGGATGAAGCTCCGCAGGCAGATAACAACAACACCAAAGCTAAAATCATGCATATTTTACTCATCGCTTTTCTCATTGTTTTTTTCATCGAATTCCTCCTTATTATTCTATATTTTTATATTTTGCATTCAATTTATCTTCAATTTTCGTCATGATTGCATCAAGCCCCAAAGACATGACCATAATCAGAAGCATTCCCTTGATAATCATCTCCATGTTTTGGATTCTGATGCCTCTGTTTATTACTCCTCCCAGTCCTCCGCCGCCGACAAAAGTGCCGAAAACGGCTGTTCCCACAGCGGTAACTGTGGATATTTTGATTCCCGAAAAAATCATCGGCACGCTGAGCGGTAGCATGATTTTAAAAAGAGCAGTTTTTCTGTCCATACCTATTCCTTTTGCAGCTTCAAGAACCTCGGGGGGTATGTTATTAAAACCTACATAGGTGCTGTTAACAATAGCGAGCAGGGAATAGAGCGTCAAACCGACTATGGTGGTCAGCTTTCCTCCGCCGAAAAACACCATTATAATTCCCAAGGTTGCCAAAGACGGGATGGTCTGCATAATATCCACGGCAGTCAAAATAGTTTTTCTCAAACTTCTATTGAAATAGGCGGCTATTCCCAAAGGGACTCCTATGAGCGTTGCTAAAATCACTGTTGTAAACACGAGAAACAAGTGTTGCAGGGCGGCATCTATCATGTCGATTCCCCCTTTATTCCGTCGGGAACAGTTTTATCTCTTAAAAAATCTACAAGCTTAGACAGAGTAATTGCGATAATGGCGGAAGGTATTGCGCCGGCAATAATCAGTCTTGAATCGTTTGCGGCAACGCCCGTGTAAACAAAGTTTCCGAGTCCGCCCTGACCTATCATAGCCGCCAAAACCGCCCAGCTTGTTATATATATTGTAGACATTCTTATTCCCGCAAACATTACAGGCATAGCCATCGGGAGCTCTACTTTAAACAGGGACTGCACCCCATTCATGCCGCAACCTTTTGCGGCCTCCAGATATTCGTATGGAACCTCGATAAGCCCTAAATATGTATTTTTTAAAACAGGAAATACGGCATAGATTGAAAGCGCTATAATGATTGTAACGGGCTTCATTCCCGTATACAGAAAGAGTATGCCTATAAAAACAATGCCGGGTATGGTTTGAAATATTGAAAGCAGGGGAATAACCACCTTTGAAACGCTCCTATACCTTGACAAAAGGGTACCAATACAAACACCTGCCAAGCTTCCTATGCTCACACACACAACTACATATAGAATATGAGTGAATATTGAGCTGAGAAGCAGTTTGCCGTATAAGGAAAAAAAGTTAGCCATTATCTACTCCTTTCCCTCCCACAAGTAGGCAGCCATACCGTCAGCCATAGATGTTTTTGTAAGTATGCCCGCGGGTTTCTCATCGTCCAAAACTATTAAAAAGTTAAAATCTACCGCTTCCAGAAGCTCAAATCCCGTTTTTGCACTCTCGTATGCATCGATAGTCTTATGGTCATAAGATAAGAGCTCTTCGACGGTGTTTAGTTTGTCTTTATGCTCATACAATGTGTCGATATTTATTACACCCTTGTATCTGTCCTCATCATCCACAATGATTAGAGTATCTATCGACTTTTTTCTCATAAGCCAAACGGCTTCTTCCGGAGAGTCTTTGATATTTTGAGTAATTACGGGTTTTTTCATGACATCTTTGCAGAGAAGATCTTTGCCGCTCCTATTGTCGCTAAAATGTATGCCCAAAAACTCTCTGATGGTGTCGTTAGCGGGATTTTCCAACATTTTTGAAGGCGGCGCCTTCTGTATGATTTTACCGTGATCCATAAAGATGATGACATCACTCATCTTGACGGCTTCGTTCATATCGTGAGTCACAAACAGTATGGTTTTTTTGAGCTTTTTTTGTATTCTCCTAACCTCTTCCTGCATAATGTCCCTTGTAATGGGGTCCAACGCGCCGAAAGGTTCGTCCATAAGTATTATATCGGGATTGGCAGCCAGAGCGCGCATTACTCCGACCCTTTGCTGCTGTCCTCCCGAGAGTTGCCGAGGATATTGATTTCCGTATTTTTCATAGGGCATTTCAACCAAATCCATAAGCTCTTTTACTCTGGAAAGAGTTTTTTCCTTATCCCATTTTAGAAGCTCCGGAACTACACTTATATTTTCTTCAACGGTCATATTCGGAAATAAGCCTATGTTTTGAATTACATAGCCTATCCTTCGTCTGAGATTGTTCGGCTCGTACTCTTTGATATTTACCCCGTTAATTAAAATTTCACCGGAATCGTAAGGTATCAATCCGTTGAGCATCTTCAAAGTTGTAGTCTTTCCACAACCCGAGCTTCCGATTAGTGTTGCAAATTGTCCCTCTTCAATTTTTAAATTTAGATTATCTACGACAGTTTTGCTTCCATAAGATTTGCTGACATTAATGTACTCTATCATACGAAAATCCTTCCTTATAAAATCAAGATACGGCTTATGCGCTTTCTTGTTATTTTTTCTTTGTTTTGCGGTAAGCATTCTTTGAGCAAAAAAATACAGACGCGGCTTTTATCCCCCGCCCCTACCCCTATTTTTTGCTTGCAATTTTAATCGGGAAAATCTGTTTTTATTTTCGCCTGTTTTAAACTGCAACTGCAAATTTTTATAATATACTTTCTTTTTGTATAATTATACCATTAAAAGCAGGCGTTTGTAAATCTTTATGCTCCTGTTTGTCTTTTGTCAATCGTTTTAAACTGCTTTTCCATGCACGCGCTTGCTAGACAAAGATATGTCGCTTTGATATAATGAAGTTAAGCTTTTATTCCGTGAGGTATGGAGATGAAACTGTTTAAACTGCTCTTTTCCAGGATGGGTATCATTGCAAGCTTTGTGCTTTTGCAGATGGCCGTACTTTTCCTGGCGCTCACATATTTTAAAGACAACTACGCCTATGTTCAGGGTATTTACATCATAATTACCGTCACGCTCTCGATTTACATATTGGGGAAGCGCGGTTCCTACGCCTATAAGACTCTGTGGATAGCTCTTATAGCTATTGTTCCTGTCTTCGGCTCAGCAATGTTTATTCTTATGGGTCAGAACCGAATCCCCGAAGAGCGCATGAAACAGCTTGGCGGCCCCATGATTGACTTTAGGGAATATAATCCTTTTGAAAAAGTTTCTTTTAGCGAGCTTAGAGAGAAATCGGAAAACGCCGCTCTTCAGGCGGAATATCTGAGCAACGCCGCTTTAGCTCCCCTCTATAAAAACAGCGCAAGCGAATACTTAAAGAGCGGTGAGCTTTTCTTTGAGCGGCTCTTGAATGACATTGAAAATGCCGAAAAGTTTATATATCTGGAGTTTTTCATTATAAGCAAAGGCAAGCTGTGGGATAGCTTTCTCGAAGTACTTGAGAGAAAGGCGGCCGAGGGCGTCGATGTCAGGGTTATATATGACGATATCGGCACCATTTTGCGCATGAGCGCAAAATACCCGGAAGAGCTTGCGAAGAAGGGAATAAAATGCGGAGTTTTTCAGCGTTTTCTGCCGATTATCTCCGGCACATATATGAACAGAAATCACAGAAAAATCTGTGTTATCGACGGAACGGTCGCCTACACGGGCGGCGTGAACCTTGCCGATGAGTATGCCAACATTATCACCCGTTTCGGGCACTGGTATGATTCGGGAATAAGGGTTGAGGGCGAGGCCGCCTACGGCTTTATGCTCATGTTTCTCTCGATGTGGAACTATGTATTTAAGCAGGAACATTCAAAAAAGGTGCTCGAGGCTCCCGAAGTCTCTCTCTCGGAGGAAGAGCGCTCCGACGGCTACTATATTCCGTTTTACGATAGCCCCACCGATGAAGAGCCCGTCGGTATGAACTCGTATATAAACATGATTTCAAAAGCTAAACGCTACATTTATATTTGTACGCCCTACCTCTCGCTCGACGAAAGTATTTTGAGCGCCCTTTCCATTGCTGTTAAAAGCGGCGTTGACATCAGACTTGTGGTTCCGGGTATTCCCGACAAAAAAGTTGTGAACATGGTTACTAAGTCCTATTATGAGCTTCTTCTAAGCGCCGGAGTTAGGGTTTATGAATGCACTCCCGGTTTTATGCACTCTAAAATCATAGTTGCCGACGATGACTACGGCATTTGCGGCAGCATAAACTTCAGCTTCAGAAGCTTTCATTTAAACCACGAATCGGCAGTTTGGCTTTATAAAACAAAGTCTGTTCTGCAAATGCGCGACGCTTTTTTGGAGCTTTTACCCGACTGTACCGAAATCACAAAAGAACACTGCGATGCCGTTCCCTACGCCGTAAAGCTTACGCGCGATGTGCTCAGTATCTTTGCGCCGCTTGTTTAGTGAAGATAAATATAAAAAGTTAAAGACCGTCGAAGGTTTTCGACGGTCTTTTATATACCCTTTTATTTAGGCTGTTCTTGCTGCTGTGTTGATCTTTATTCCGGGGCCCATGGTGGAGGCCGTGACACAGCTTCTTATATACTGACCCTTGGCTGCCGCAGGCTTAGCCTTGATGATGGCGCCGATGAGGGCTTCGTAGTTTTCCTGTAGCTTCTCGACTCCGAAACTCACCTTGCCGATGGGGCAGTGAATAATGTTTGTTTTGTCAAGACGATATTCAATCTTGCCGGCCTTGGCTTCCTTTACGGCCTGCTCGATGTTGGGTGTGACGGTGCCGGCCTTGGGCGAGGGCATAAGACCCTTGGGACCCAGAATCTTACCGAGCTTACCGACCATTCCCATCATGTCGGGAGTGGCGATGACCGTATCGAACTCGAACCAGTTTTCCTTCTGGATTTTGTCGATGATTTCCTGGCCGCCCGCATAGTCGGCGCCGGCATTTTTTGCCTCTTCTTCTCGCTCGGGTTTGCATATAACCAAAACTCTGAGTTCCTTGCCTGTCCCGTTGGGGAGCACAATGGCGCCTCTGACCTGTTGGTCGGCGTGTCTCGAGTCAACGCCGAGACGGACATGGAGCTCGACTGTTTCATCAAATTTTGCCCTGGCTGTCTTGCAGACAAGCTCGAACGCTTCTGCGGGGCTATAGAGCTGCTGTCTGTCGACAAGCTTTTCGCTCTCTAAATAACTTTTTCCTCTATTCAAAATTACTTCCTCCTAAAATTGTGGTTCGTCGGAGTTAATCCTCCCACGTTAAGGCCTGCTCAGTCGCCTATGAGCACGCCCATGGAGCGGCAAGTGCCCTCTACCATGGACATCGCAGACTCGATGCTGGTGCAGTTTAAGTCGACCATCTTCTTCTCTGCGATGGCGCGGACGTCCTCTCGGCTGATTGTTGCAACCTTGTTCTTCTGAGGAACGCCGGAGGCTTTTTCAATGTTGCACGCCTTCTTAATAAGAAGAGAGGCGGGCGGGGTTTTTGTTACGAACGAGAATGTGCGGTCGCCGTAAACGGTGACAATGACGGGTATCATCATACCCATTTCGCCCTTTGTGCGCTCGTTGAATTCCTTTGTGAAAGCGCCGATGTTTATTCCGTATTGTCCAAGTGCGGGGCCGACCGGGGGCGCCGGTGTGGCCTTACCTGCAGGCACCTGGAATCTTGCATATCCCAATATTTTCTGTGCCAAAATGAGCACCTCTTTCAGTCAAAATTTTTAGTCTTTTTTGGATTTTTCGATTTGGCTGAGACTCAAGTCCACCGGCGTTTCTCTGCCGAACATGGAGACTCTTACCTTTACCAAATCCTTGTCGGGATCCATTTCCTCGACTATACCGGAAAATCCCTCTAAGGGCCCTTCCATAACCCTGACGGTGTCGCCGACCCCGAAGCCCAATAGAACCTCGTGTCGTTCGACGCCCATTGCCAGGCTCTCTTCATCGGTGAGGGGAATAGCTTTTCCCGCCGCTCCGACAAAGCCGGTTACTCCTCTGACATTTCTCACAAGGTGCCAGCTCTCATCGGTGAGTTGCATCTTGATTAGAACATAGCCGGGCATTATCTTGCGCTCGTAGGTTTTTTCTCCCTTGTCCGTACGCTCGGTAACCGTTTCCATCGGAATTTGTGTTTCGGTGATGAGATCCTGCATTTTCCGCTTTTCCGCAGCTGTTAAAACAGCGGAGGCCACGGAATTTTCATATCCCGAGTATGTGTGTACCACATACCATTTTAATTCGTCGCTCATTTTATCCTACCAACCTGATGAGGGTTGAGATTCCGAGAGCGGCTATTTTGTCGAATCCCCAAACTACCACAGCGCTGACTACCATGACAACCAGTGAAACGGTCGTGTTGTTGATCATGTCTTTCCTGGACGGCCAGACAACCTTATTGAGTTCTGCTTTCATATCGCGGAACCAATGTGCTACTCTCTTTCCGAACGAGAGCTTCTGGTCTGTCTTCTTAACGGCAGCGGTGGTGGTTTTTAAAGGGGCATCAGATTTCTTTGCCATACTACTTCCTTTCGTTCCGCTACTTCGTCTCGCTGTGCTTTGTGTGCTTTCTGCAGCGCGAGCAGTACTTCGAAAGTTCAAGTTTTTCTGTTGTGTTCTTCTTGTTCTTGAACGTGAAGTAGTTGCGCTCCTTGCACTCGTTGCACCTGAGTGTGAGTTTTACTCGTGCTCCGGGTTTTGCCATAATTCGGCACCTCCTTATTGAATTTGCCGCTATAAGCTGCGGCAGAATGCCTCCCTTTCAGGAAATTGGGCGCAGAAAAAAATGCCCGTCTCCTGACAGGTAAGCAAATTCTAGCACAGGCAAAGCGCCAGGTCAAGGTTTTTTTGCTATAAAAGGCTGTAAAAATCTGTGTTTTAAGCAATAAAGTTGACTATTTCAGCCGAGAAGCTTATATTCTTTTTAGAAATCCACGGGGGTTTTTAATCCATGAACTACGATGACACATTAAATTATATAAAAACGGCATCGATGCCCGGGTCCGTTCCGGGACTTGAGAGGATAGGTGAGCTTTTAGAGGCGCTCGGCTCTCCTCAAAAATCGCTCAGGTTTATACATGTTGCCGGAACCAACGGCAAGGGCTCGGTCTGCTGTTATTTGGAAACTGTTTTACTCGAGGCCGGAATTAAGACGGGGCTTTATACCTCGCCGCATTTGAGAAGGGTGAACGAGCGTTTCAGGTTCTGCGGCAGTGACATTTCGGACGAGGCGCTCGCCCTGCTTTTCACCGAGCTTGCTCCGATAAACGACAAGCTCGGTAGATGCTGTACGGAATTTGAGCTTCTAACCGCCGCCGCCTGCCTATATTATAATAAGGTAGGGGCAGAGATTGTAATTTTGGAAACCGGACTGGGCGGCCGCTTCGATGCCACGAACATAATCGAAAAACCGCTGCTCTCCATAGTCACCGGCATAGGTCTTGACCACACCGAAATACTCGGCGACACAAAGGAAAAAATCGCCTTCGAAAAGGCGGGGATTTTTAAGCCCGGCTGCCCCGCTCTCTGTCACAGCGCAGACAAGAGCGTGCTCGAGGTTTTTAAGACTGAGGCCGAAAAGCGCGGCTCGAAGCTGTATACGGCAGACGAGAATAGGCTCAGCCTCATATCGGCAGACACAGGCGGGCAGGTTTTCAGCTTCGAGGGCAAAACCTATAACATAGCCATGCTCGGCGCTCATCAGCTCAAAAACGCCTCTCTCGTCATAAGGGCGGCGGAAATCTTGCAGGAAATCGGCATTCAAATTTCAGACGAAACATTAAAACACGGACTTTCAAAGGCAAAGCTCGCCTCGAGACTGAGTATTCTAAATGAAAAACCCCTGTTTATCTTAGACGGCGGACACAACCCCTTGGGGATTGAATCGGCAAGAGATGCGCTTGAAACTATTTTCCCCGAAAAAGAGAAAATTCTCATCTTCGGCGCAATGAAGGACAAGGACATTTCACAAAGCCTGAAGATTTTGAAAGATTTTTGCAGTGAAATAGTCTGCACAAGCGTGGGCGGCGAGAGAGCCAAAGATGCCGCCGAGCTTTTTAAAATAGCGGCTAAGTTAGGCATTCCGGGTTCATACGAGTCTGAGGTGCCCAAGGCCATTGAAAAGGCCATGAAGCTTGCCGAAGAGAGAGATGCCTTGGTTTTGTGCATTGGCTCTCTGTATTTGGCAGGCCCTGTTTTAGATTATTTTGAGGAGAAAAAGAATGCGGATTATGGCAATTGATTACGGCGAGCGGCGCAGCGGACTTGCTTTTTCGGATTTGAGCGAGTTTTTATGCGCCAAGGCCTATACTATAAAACACTATTCCGACGGAGAGCTTCTCGACAAGCTTATTAAGGAAATTTATGAGAACGAGGTCGGTAAAATTCTGCTGGGGCTACCCCGCAACATGGACGGAAGCGAGGGCGAGCGCGCCGAAAAGAGCCGAGCGCTCGGCGAGGCTTTAAAAGCCGCCTGCGGACTTGAGGTGATTTTTATCGACGAGAGACTCACAAGCGTTGAGGCACACTCGATTCTTCAAAGCTGCGGCAAACGAGAAAAAAAGCACAAAGACACCGTTGACGCCGTGGCGGCATCACTGATTTTGAGCACTTATTTGGATTCGAAGAGATAGGCAGTTTTCCTGTCTCTTTTTTATGTCGTAAAACCGCTTCACTATTTGGGCGGTTTTTTGTTTATTAAAATATTGCTTATTTTTTACAACAAGAAGCTTTGTAAATTACATCAGTTTGTTATCATATTTTTGGTGGGAATCGGTCTATTGTTAATCAAATGTGAGTAAAGGTTTTTTTGAAAGGAGCTTCACCTTGAATTATGCAACGCATTTACTGATGGCAGACGTAATCTACGAAGAGCTTTCCGATGTAATTGACTTGGATCGAAAGTCCTTTGTCTATGGAAATGTTAAGCCGGACCGCAATCCGATAGTCCTCATTAAACCCCATATTCTAAGCATCCATTTTGAAAATGTCTTAACGCTTTCCGAGCGGCTTAAAGAAGAGGATTTCAGCAGGGAAGCTTTTTCCGAGGAATTAGGTGTCTTGTGTCACTATCTCTCGGACTTTTTCTGCCTGTATCACGCCGAAGAAGAGAGGTTCAGCCACCATTTGCATCACGGAATCTATGAGATTAAACTCCACAACTATCACAAAAAAAATGAGGCTTCGCTTTTGAAAAACGCCTTTTCTTTTAAAGCCGAGCCGCTAAGCGACCTGGGACAAGCAATAAAAGATTACCGTAAAGAGTATTTTTCAAATGAGCACCGTCAGGAATTTGACCTGTTTTTTGCATACAGAATCTGCAAGTTGGCGTGTGAATCGGTGGCCTACTACCGCTCCCGCGGCTTTATTTTAGGCAAAGAGCTTTACCACAGGCAACCGGCCTATATTAAGGGAGCATTTTAAAAACAACACCGATGACGACAGGGGCTCGCCTGCCGTTCACATAGTCCGCGACCTCTACCGTGCCGGCGCCCGGGTTAAAGCTTACGACCCTCAAGCCACACCCAAGGCAAAAAAGACTTTGGAAGCTGCCGGCATTAATATAGAATACGCAAAAGACGAGTATGATGCTGCAGAAGGCGCCGATGCCCTAGTAATCGCAACGGAGTGGAACCAATTCAGGAGCTTGGATTTAGACCGCATTAAAGACCTTCTCGCAGGCAATTATTTCTTCGATCTGCGCAACATCTACCCGCCTGAAGCGATGAGAGAACGGGGTTTTGAATATCATTCAGTGGGCAGACCTTAAAAGAAGCGTTATATAGCAAAGGTTTAGGCTTTTAACACATGGATTATACAAAATAACACAGCTATGTATTGTCCACCCTCCCTTACACAGGGAGGGCTTTGCTATTCTGCAAACTTTCAGATTTTATCTTTTTTATTAAACAAATATTCATGCGTCTTGAAAATGACATTAGCTTTAAAAATCAATGCCCGTTATGTGGACGCCGACTTTTCTGTTTACAGTTTGAGCTCTTCATATTTTACATTCTTTTTATCTTTCGTTTACTTGTATTTTAAGCTCTGCAATGTTAAAATATATGTGCTTCCAGGAATAACAAAATACAAGGAGGAAAAGATGAAAAGATTCTTTACACTATTAGTTGTTTTCGCACTCATTCTTACGCTGGCCGCCTGCGGCGCAGCTCCCGCAGAAAAGCCCGAAGTCAAAGAGCCCGCTGCTGAAGGTGATGCTCCCATTATTACAAAGGTTGCCTTGGTAACAGACGTCGGCACAATTGACGACGAGTCGTTCAACCAGGCTTGCTGGCAGGGCGTTAAGGCTTGGAGCGAGAGGAATAAGATTGACCACAAGTACTATCAGCCCACCGAAGACAGCAACGACGCCAGAATGCTTTCGATTTCTCAGGCAGTCCAGGAAGGCGCAAATGTTGTTGTTCTCCCGGGATTCCTCTTCGATGCCGCTGTGGCCGAAGCTCAGGATTTGTACCCCGAAGTTTACTTCATCGCTGTTGACGTTGCAGCGCTTCCCAACGACACACCCATCGGCAAAAACGCCATCTGCATAACCTTTGCCGAAGAGCAGGCAGGATTTTTGGCAGGTTACGCCGCTGTTAAAGACGGCTACACCAAGCACGGCTTCCTGGGCGGCATGGCGGTTCCCGCCGTTGTCCGCTTCGGATACGGTTATGTTCAGGGCGCAGATTTTGCCGCTAAGGAAACAGAAACCAACATCGAAATCAAGTATTTCTATGGCGGTCAGTTCAATGGAGATGCCAACATCACAGCCCGTATGGAAGGCTGGTATAAGGACGGCACCGAAGTCGTATTTGCCTGTGGCGGCGGTATCTACACATCCGCTGTCGACGCCGCTCTACAGTATGAAGGCAAGGTAATAGGCGTAGATGTCGACCAGCACCCCGTGGGCGAGAAGGAAGAAAACGGACAGAAGCTCTATAAGTACAATCCGTTTATTACATCTGCAATGAAGGGTCTGCAGCCTGTAACCGAGGCAATTCTTGAAGCCATTCAGACAGGCAAGTGGGAAGAGTACGGCGGCAAGTCCATGGTATTCTCCCTCGCCGAGGGCGACTTTGTCGGTCTGCCCACCGAGGAAGCATCTTGGGGCTTTAAGACATTCACCCTCGAAGACTATGAGGCTCTTATCGAGAGAATTAAGAGCGGCGAGATTAAGATTGACAACAGCTTCGACCCTGCAAAGGTTCCCGAAGTCAGCGAGTTCACAAAACTCGAGATAATCAGCTAATTTAATAATATCCACAGGGGAGCGTTGCAAAATTTGCAGCGCTCCTTTTTATATCAGTAAAATTCTCAGATGTGTAGATTTTCGAGCTTTAAGCTTGTATTTGCCTGCGGTTTTTGCTACTATCTTCCTTGCGAGAAGAGGTAATATATGTCGCAAAAAGCACTCAGCAAGCTCTTTTTTAAATATTTCGATCCAGCCGCCCTCCCCCTCGGGGAAAAAAGCGGCTTTTTCCCCTGCGCACTTTGGGGACTTCCCAATGTTGCCAGAGCCCATCTTATTTCTGCGCTAAACTCCGACAGCGAGCGGCCGATATTTATTTTCACCCCCGACGAGAAGGAAGCGGCGGAGCTCAGCCACCTTATTCTGGGATTCACGGGAAAAGATGCCAACATACTCTCGGGCAGGGAGCTGAGACTCAGACCCGTGGCGGCCAGGACAAGATCCGACGAAATTTCGAGGCTAAAAAGTCTTTATGAAATTCTCTCGGGCTCGAAAATAAACATAATAACGGCCGAGGGCGCCGCCTTGCGCCCAATGCCACCCGATGTTTTGAGGCGCTCTGCTAAAAAACTTAAAAGGGGAGAGATTATAAAACTCGAGACTCTTGAGCTCTTTCTGCTTTCCTCGGGCTATAGAAAAACCGAGACGGTGAGTCTGCCGGGGCAATTTGCGCGCCGCGGCGGTATACTCGATTTCTTTTCCCCACAAAACGATGACCCCGTGAGACTCGAGTTTTGGGGGGACGAGATAGACTATATAGGCCACTTCGACCCTTTAAGTCAAAGGCGCTTCGAGGACTTGAAAGAGGCTTTCATTCTTCCCGCCTCCGAAATTCTGCCCTCGGAATATGAGGGTTCTTTGGGCAAGTTTTTGGAAAAGCTGGATTCTCTTATTAAAAAATCCGAACCGGATAGCGCAAGAGCCGACTTTTTTACACGCGAGTTTGAAAACTTCAGGGATTTCGGAGAGCTGAGTTCTCCCGATTTCTTCTCTCCCATGATTTACGGGGGAAATTTTTCTGTTTTTGACTATATAGATAATAATTCCGAAATAATAATAGATTCACCCCGCCGCTTTACCGAGCGGCTTAGAGAAGTCTGCTCCCGTTATGATGAGGAGGTTGCTTCTTTTTCGTCGGACTTTTTTAGATTTGTAAAATCGAGCGAGCTCATTTTGCCGAGGAGAGAATTTTGGGAAAGCTTGGAAGAGCGAAGGGTTTATTTTACCGACAGTTTCGCCTCTTCCGCAATTCCTCTAAGATTAAAATCAAGCTTCAGCTTTGACATCAGACAAATCCCCGCCTTTCACGGAAGTATTAAGGCAATGGTTTCCGACATCAAAGAGTTCTTGGGCGCCGGCGCCGGAGTTCTTATTTTAACTCCCGAGCTATTCAGAGCCGAGCTTATGGAAGAGCTCTTGAGGGAAGACGGCATAGAGTCTGCGCTGAATTTTAAAGACGACTCTCTCCCCTCTTCGGGCGAGGTCATGATTAAGCAGGGCTCTTTGGGCGCAGGCTTCTTTTCTCCGCGCCTCTCTCTCGCCGTGCTCAGCGACGACCTGCTCATGCGCAAGCCCCGAAAAGCCGCTCCGCGAAAAAAAGCCCGCAGGAAAGGCGCGCTTTCCGACATTTCGGAGCTTAAAATCGGAGACCTCGTTGTCCACGACATTCACGGTCTCTGCCGTTTTTCGGGCCTTAAAAAGATGACTGTGGCCTCCGAGCAGCGCGACTACATAAAACTTGACTTTTTGGGCAAGGATGTTCTTTACCTGCCCGTTTCATCCATACAGCTCATTGCAAAATATATGGGCGCTTCCGAGGACAAGCTTATTAAGCTCTCGAAGCTGGGCGGCACGGACTGGTCGAACAAAATCGCCCGAGCCAAGGCCTCTGCCAAGGAGATGGCCGCCGAACTCATTGCCCTATACTCGGAGAGACAGGCACTGAAAGGTCACGCCTTCTCGCCCGACAGCCCCTGGCAGACGGAATTTGAACAGCGCTTCGGCTACAGCGAAACCGAAGACCAGCTGAGGTGCACCGAAGAGATAAAGTCCGACATGGAAAAACCCCAGCCCATGGACAGACTTCTTTGCGGAGATGTGGGCTTCGGAAAAACCGAGGTTTCGCTCAGAGCCGTTATGAAGTGCGTGCTCGACGGCAAGCAGGCCGCACTCCTTGCTCCCACCACGGTGCTTGCAACCCAGCACTACAACACCGCCCTCTCGCGGTTTATGGGCTATCCCGTGGAGATAAGGCTTTTGAGTCGTCACACTCCGACTAAGGAAGCCAAAAAAATTCTTAAAGAGCTCAAAGAGGGCAGGATAGACTTTTTAATCGGCACCCACAAGCTTCTCGGCTCGGAGGTCAAATTCCGCGATTTGGGGCTTTTGATTGTCGATGAGGAGCAACGCTTCGGCGTTTCGCAAAAGGAAAAGCTGAAGACAAATTTTAAAAATGTAGATGTGCTCACTCTCTCGGCTACCCCGATACCGAGAACCTTGAACATGGCGCTCTCGGGAATAAGAGATTTTTCGAGCATAGAGGAGCCTCCTGTCGGCAGGCAGACCGTGGCCACCTATGTTATGGAGTATGACCAGGGCAGTCTTAAAGAGGCCATGGAAAAGGAGCTCGCCAGAGGCGGACAGGTTTTTTACATATATAACCGCATCGAAGGCTTGGATCGCAAAGCCTATAACATACAGCGCATGCTTCCCGAAGCGAGGGTTCGCTACGCCCACGGCCGCATGGGCGACATTGAGATGGAAAGGGCTTTCGAGGCCATGCTCTCGGGTGAATGCGATATACTGGTTTCGACCACCATAATTGAAAACGGTATAGACATGCCCAATGTAAACACTCTTATAGTTGAAGATGCCGACCGCTTCGGCCTTGCTCAGCTGCATCAAATAAGGGGCAGAGTCGGCCGCTCGGGCCGCAAGGCTTACGCCTACTTCTGTTTTAGAAGAGGCAGAGTTTTAAGCGAAACGGCGGAACAGCGCTTAAATGCGATAAAAGAATTTGCCGAGTTTAACTCGGGCATAAAAATTGCCATGCGCGACCTGGAGATTAGGGGAGCGGGCAGACTTTTGGGCGCAGAGCAATCGGGACACCTAAGCGATGTGGGTTATGACATGTATATAAGGATACTCGAGGAGGCTGTTTGCGAAGAGAAGGGCATAGAGCCGCCGGAGGCCAAAAATTCCACTGCCGACATCATGGTTTCGGCAATAATCCCCGAAAGCTATGTCGCCTCTCAGGAGCTGAGAATGAACTTATACAGGCGCATAGCCGAACTTAAAACCGAGGAGGAAGAACTGGAGCTTATTGACGAGCTTATCGACCGCTTCGGAGAACCGCCCGACGAAACCGTATCTCTTATAAGAATAGCCAGACTCAGAGCCGAGGCCGCCGAGCTGGGCTTTAATGATATAAGCCAGAAGGGCAGCAGTCTTTACTTCTCCGCCGCCGGAGTTTCGCCCGAAAAGTTCTTGAGCTTAAGCCGCAAGGCCAAGTATAAAGGCAGACTGCGCGCCCTGCCCGGAGATAAGCCGATTTTAACTCTGGATCTCAAAGATGGGGAGAATCCGCTTAAGGCCGCCGAAGGCTTTATATATGATTGGTCTTTATAAATAAACGAAATTCTGATATAATTTTGAGGTTAAATTTAAAGGAAGTGTAAGATGAAAAAGAATTTTTCTATTTTAGTTGTCCTCATTTTGCTGCTCTCTCTGCTCTCGGCCTGCGCCGATGCCTCTGTGAGAGAGTATGAGCCCACCCCAACTTTTACTCCCAAGCCCGAGGGTATGCACGACTTTAAAAAAGCTTATGAGAGCATGGACCCCAACACTGTTGTGTTCACCATAGGCAAGGATAAAATATACTGGGACGAGCTTTTTTATTGGATACATTCCTCTGTGCTGAGAGTGGAATCTCAGCTCGGCGCAATGCCCCTTGACAGCATGCTTTCGGAGGACGAGAGCTTCGCCGACTTTGTTATGGGGGATGTAAATGCCGTAATAACTCAGTTTTATGCCCTTAACAAGGAGCTGGCTAAGCTCGGAATCGGACTGAGCGAGGACTCTAAGGCTCAGTTTGAAGAGATTAAAAAGGCCAACATGGAGCGTTACTGCGGCGGTGAGGTTTCGGACAAGGAATTTTACGAAAAACTCTCGGAGTTTTTGATTAGCGAGAGAGTATATAAATATGTCAGCGAAACCTCTTTGCTCCACCAGGACGGGTTTGTCGCTCTTTACGGCAAGGCCGGAGAAAAGCTCCCCGCCGAAAGAGTTCTTGCCTTTGCCGAGGAGCAGGGCTATATGAGAGCCATGCATGTGCTTTTCTCTTATGAAAATCCCGACGGCACTGCAAGAACCGATGCGGAAAAGCTGGAACTTAAAAAAGAGGCCGAGGCTCTTGTAAACGAGCTTAGAGCGATAGAAAATAACGACAAACTTGTCGAAGAATTTAAAAAGAAAATTCAGGAGAAGGGCGAGGACCCCGGCGCAGTGCAGTTTGCAGACGGCTACTACTTTACCGAAGGCGCAATGGTTCCCGCATTTGAAAATGCCGTTAAGGCCGCCGAGATGTATAAGGTCACAGACCCCGTCGAGAGCGAATTCGGCCTGCATGTGATTTTAAGGCTTCCCTTGGAGCCGGACGGCGTGCTCGAGCCCTCTATGGGAAATTATCCCCCGAGAACTTTAAGGACCGACACCGCGGGTTATGATTACAACGAACAAATCAAGGGCTTTGCCAAGATGTATGAGCTTAAAGAAAGTGATGCCATGAAGGGCTTTGATTTGCTGAAAATATTCGGTGAGGATGCAGACAGTGTGTTTAACCCCGGCTCCACCGCATCTCCCGCAACCGAAAGTGAAGAGCCGAAGGCAAGTCCGAGTAATTAAAGACATAGAAAAAGCAGAGTAGCATGCTACTCTGCTTTTTTATTTATGCGTTATGCGGTTTTACTTTTTCTTACTGAAGAAGCTGAAGAAGTTTTTGAAAGCCTCGGAGACGGCGTTGTAGATGTTTTTAAACTTCTCTGAAAATTTTTCGCTGAAGTTCTGAATCTTCTCCTTGGCCTCCGCCATCTTTTTTATGCTGTCTTTTACGGAATCGACCTTGTTTTTAAGCTCGTCGGGGTCCATTTTTTCGAGTGAACGGCAAAGGGATATGAGCTTATTAATCTGCGAGTCGGTAAGCTTCACGCCCATGCGCTCCGCTATATTTATTATCTCGACTCTTAGCTCTTCGTCGGTCATATTTCTGGTTTCGTCCAAGATGAGCTTGAGCTCGTTGACTATCTCGACCGAATCAATGGCGCCCAACTTCTCGGCAAGTTCGGCCGTAACCGTGAGTTCTTCGGCGCCAACCTGTTTGGCCAGCTCGTCCATCTTGACTCCGCTCATATCTTCGTAGGCAAGATACACGCCCGTAAGCGCCGCAGTGCCCGACACATTGAAAGGCGCGGCAACTATTACCTTGCAATCCTTAACGCCCGCCGTGGTGAGTGCGCTTATATACATTTCTTTACTGCACCAGTCTATGTTGTGCGTTTCGACCTGAATGCCCGAGCCTTCCGGCAGAGTTTCGATATAGATGCTCGAGTAGGAGCGCGAGCCTATTTTGGAGCTGTCGATAAGTCCCTCGAGATATTTTCTCTCTTGATTAATGCTGACGCGGAGCTCTTTTACATCTCCCCGCTTAATTCCGAAAACATTATAGATGTTTTCTATCTGGTTTTCGTCTAAGTTGACGCCTAAAACCGCCCTCTTCTCGCCCTCGGCTATATCTGCCGCAAGGACAAAGCTCATTGAGCTTAAAATTAAAATCGTAAGTATAATAGCTATTATTTTTTTCATAATACATACCTTCCTTTCTGCTGTCACAGAGGACTTTTCTTCATCTGCGCAAAGCGCCGCGGGTATTTCTTCGGCGTGATTTTTTCCTTTCTGATCACGATCAGGCTTCTGCCTGTATCGGCCCAGGGAAGAACATATTCGTGCACGGCCTCTACACTGCCGCCCAAAAGCTCTATGCCCTTTTTAGCGGCAGAAAGCTCCTGTTCGGGCTCGGGCCCCTTCATGGCGAGCATAACCCCGCCTTTTTTGACGAGATGCATGGAAAGCTCCGAGAGCAGCCTGAGGTCGGCCACCGCTCTGGAAATGACAATATCGAAGCTCTCTCTGAGTTCCTCGCCTGCCTCTTCCGCCCTTATGGGGAGAACTTTACAGTCATTAAGCTCAAGCTCGGATATGAGTTTTTCGAGAAAATTTACCCGTTTTTGACGGCACTCGAGCAGACTTACCGAAAGGCTCTCTTCGGCTATCTTTAAAGCCGCTCCGGGAAAACCCGCACCGGAGCCTATATCGCAGAGACTTTTGCTTTTAAAATCAAAGTAGCGCAGCACGGCGATTGAATCTAAGAAATGGAGTTTCATTATCTCCTCGTCTTCCTTTATTGCCGTTAGATTTGCCGTCTTCGAGCCCTCTATGAGGCTTTCTTTATATTTTATAAACTTCGCTATCTGATCCGCCTTGAGCTCTATTCCGAGCTCTGCGGCGCTGTTTATAAATTTATTTTCCAAATTTTGTTCTCCGTAAAAAAGTGGGCAGTCGCCTGCCCACTTATAGCACATTTTTTCTTAAATTTCAATATTTAAGAATTTAGGTCGCATATTATGCGTAAAAATCGTGCCTTCCTATTGTCTTTATATATGTAAGTTCGCTCTTAAACCAGTTGTCGGCGCCGACCTTGGGATTGACGAAGTACAGACTGCCCCCCGACATTTCGACTCCTTCGAAGCAGAGCTTTGCGGCAATTGTAGACTCCTCGCTCGGGCTCACATTTATGTTGCCCGTTTCCGTGGGTCCGAACTGGACACCGTACTCTCTATCGAAAATAACTCCAAGCACATCATCGGGAAAGCCCGGCGTTTTAACACGATTTAAAACAACATTGCCAACCGCTATCTTGCCCTCGAGAGGCTCTTTTCCCGCCTCGGCTTCAATAAGCCTTGAGAGCCAATATAAGTCGCTGTCGGCGTAAACCTCGGCCGAGGTTTTTACTCTGTATGAAACTCCCTCTTCGAGCTTGAAATCCACTTGCTTCATATCGACGCTTGCTTCATAACTCAAGCCGTAAAAACCGCAGAGCATATCCAGCGGATAGTAAATCTTTGTAGGTGTCTTAATAATATCGCTCGGCGGAACCACGGCTCTGTCGCCGACTTCGATATATGTCCCGTATTCCGAAACCTTAAACAATGTGCCTCCTATATATTCGCCGTTCATGCTCTCGCCCAGTATGCTGGCAAACTGCCATATTGCCGCATATATCTTTCCGTCGAACATGGGAAGCCTTACACAGGCGACATCGTTTACATAGGCTGTTAGATAGTTCATCTCGGGTTCGGAACCCATACGGCGAAGCTTCGAGGGCATCGAGGCTGACGGCACACTTCCTGCAGGTTTGCTTGGCGCTGCGACAACATTTGAAGTTTGCGGCGTGTCTTCGGCCGTAGCTTCTGCTAAAACTGCGGACGATGCGGGCGCCATCCAATAGTAACCTTCTTCACTTGCCCGCTTGGGATCTATAACTAAAGAGCCCGAAAAAGCAAGCATAATAAATACAAATGCCAGAACCGTTGCCATCTTCTTTTTTTGTTTTTTTGTAAATTCGACAGTGAACATTTTTTTCATAAAGCACCGCTCCGCTCAAAGTACATTTGATTGAAATAATTCTAAAAATCTGAAGTCTTTGCTGTTTTCTAACATAATTATACTTTAAAAGTTGAAATATTCTCAATCATCAATATGCACAAATAGCTTTTATCCTTTTCGTATAAAACGACGAGCGAGACTATCGCTTGTATTATATTACATGTTTTACGATTTTTCACCCTATATCTTGTGTCAACAATTTGCATAAAAATTTCAGATTTTACCAAAATATTTCAAAATTATCTTAAAAATTACAAATTGGTTTCAATTTTCACCGGTTTTTAGCCCGTTGATGCGAAAATAATTGATATTATGTAAACCCTTTTAATGAATATTTTTGCCCCAATTTTTATATTCTTAAATTGTGTTCTGTATTTTTAAGCCCACAAACTATATATATTTTCCCCACTTCACCCATTATATGTGTTGTTATCTTCCTCTAAAGCCACACTTCAACCAAAATTAGCTTTTTTATCATTTTTGAGATATATTCATTTTTCTGTTTTTATGAATATTAATGGCGTTTTTTTAGAGATTTTATCGCCACTGTAAACCAATCATTTTCTGTAACTTTTCGCCTTGTGATTTAAGTCACTCAAACACACTTGTTTGAGCGATGTGAGCTTTACTTTAAAATGGTCTAATGCTATACTGATTCTGTAATCTTCGTGCCAATTTTGCCGAGGAGAACGAAATATCACTTATAACGGAGGAAGATAAAATGACAAAGTACGAATGCGCATGCGGCTATGTTTATGATCCTGCAGTGGGCGATCCTGACGGCGGAGTTGCCCCCGGAACAGCTTTTGAAGATATCGGCGAAGACTGGGTATGCCCTGTCTGCGGCTTAGATAAGAGCGCTTTTGAGGCTCTTTAATCAGGGTTTATTAAGGTTGCGGCTAAAGCCGCAGCCTTTTTTTATTTTTCATTACTTTTGTAGTTTACATCTCCAGATTTTTGTGATATAAGTTGGTTTAGCTTCCTGTATATTTAAAAATTTTTAAGATTATTTAACTTTAGGGGGATTTATTATCTATGGATTTGAAGGTCGGAGTCATCCTCGAGGGAACTGTGAGCGGAATTGCAAACTTCGGCGCATTTGTCACCTTGGAAAACGGCCAAAAGGGTTTGGTGCACATTTCCGAAATAGCCAATTCCTATGTCGAGAATGTGAGAGATCACGTGAGCGAGGGTATGAAGATTAAGGTTAAAGTACTTGAGCTTGGACCGGGCGGCAAAATAAATCTCTCAATTAAAAAGGCTCTTGCTCCGACACCGACACAAGAGGCGTCCATTGATACAAAACCGCAGCCCAAGCCCGAGCCCGTTTCGAAAACGGACAGCGAGATTTTCGAAGACAGGCTTAAGCGTTTTATGCAGGAATCTAACAGCCGCATAAACGAAAACAAGATGTATAAAGACCTAAAGGGCCGCGGAAGAAGATAAGTCGGATAAGTTTATATCAAATGGGAAGCTTCCGGCTTCCCATTTTTATTATTGAAAAACTATGCTGCCGAAATAGAAATCACATTGTGAGGTGTTAGTATGAAAAAAACAGCAATCGTCACCGGCGCCAGCCGCGGCATAGGCAGAGAGACGGCTCTGCTTTTGAGTAAAAACGGATATGAGGTCTTTGACCTTTCGAGAAGCGGTGAAAGTCTTGACGGTATTAAAACCGTTAAAACGGACCTTTGCTCGGAGGAGGAGATAAAAAGAGCCTTCGACGAGATTTTTAAAGAGCGAAAATGTTTGGACCTTTTGGTGAATAACGCAGGTTTCGGCATATCGGGCACTGTTGAATTTACAAATACGGCGGACGCAAAACGCCTTTTTGATGTGAACTTTTTTGCCCCCTTTATGTGCTCCAGAGAGGCGGTAAAATATCTCAGAAACTCTACTAATCCTCATATAGTAAATATAAGCTCCGCCGCGGCTATATTCCCTCTGCCTTTCCAAGCCTTTTACTCGGCCTCGAAGGCCGCCGTACACTCTTTGTCTATGGCTTTAAGCGGGGAGCTCAAACCCTTTGGAATTAGGGTGAACACTGTGATGCCCGGCGACAGCAAGACGACTTTCACCGCCAAGAGGGAAAAATCGTTTGAGGGTGAAGAACTTTATGGCGAGCGCATAGTCCGTTCGATATCGTCGATGGAAAAAGATGAGCAGGGCGGTTTTTCTCCAAGGCTTGTGGCGGAAACCATACTTAAAATAGCCCAAAGCGATAAAACAGGCGGAATTCACATTGTGGGCGGGAAGTACAAATTGTTTGCCGCTGTCTCTAACCTTTTGCCCGAAAGGCTTAAAAACAGTCTTATATTTAAGATGTACGGCTAAAAATAAAATGCCA
>CAYFQE010000005.1:0-69331 GCA_964345235.1 uncultured Oscillospiraceae bacterium
GGGGTTCGAATCAATAGAATTCTTCGCTTATGGATGAGGAAGAAAATTATTTTTAGAAAATCCTCAACTAATGTGTTCTACCAAGGCTATAAGGTGAGAGGAAAAATAATCCCCCAATAAAAGCATAGTTTTTCTCTCACTGCTCCTTGACAACTGAATATCCCGAAATGCAAGAGATACTTCAAGCAGAATATGCCGAATTTTTCAGGAATTATAAATCCCTATCTGACCGCTCCTAATGCGGTGCTTTTTTATTTATAAACTTTTATTGTCCTTATAAATGAAAACTTCTAATCTAATTTTGAATTCTTCGTCATTTATGAATAAGTTTCATGTATAAATCAAATAAATTTATTAATAGGTGTGGATATCTGCTTTTTTTGTCTATATAATTAAGGACAAATCACACTTAAGGAGGAGCGAACATGGATAATTTATTAGTATCATTGGCAATGTTCTGCTACATGGTCGTAATAATCGGCATCGGTTTCTATTATGCAAAAAAATCCCATGAAAGTACCAATCACTATTTCTTGGGAGGACGGTCCCTGGGCCCGTATGTTACGGCAATGAGTGCGGAAGCTTCTGATATGAGCGGTTGGCTCCTCATGGGTCTGCCCGGTGTAGCCTATTTCACGGGAATTACAGACGCCTTTTGGACAGCCTTGGGCTTGGGAGTCGGCACCTATGTGAACTGGCTTATCGTGGCAAAAAGACTTCGTGTGTACTCCCATATTGCCGGAGACAGCATCACTGTTCCCGACTTTTTCTCAAATCGATTCAGAGAGAAAAACAAAACCATCATGAGCATAGCCGCAATGTTTATTTTAATCTTCTTCACGGTCTACGCTTCCAGTTGCTTTGTCACTGTGGGTAAGCTTTTCAATGTATTATTCGGATTCGACTACATTTACATGATGATAGCCGGAGCAATTTTTGTTATTGTTTACACTTTTATCGGCGGTTTTCTTGCGGAATCGGTATCGGACTTTATGCAGTCAATTGTCATGATTGTTGCCCTGGTTGCCGTATTTACTGTCGGTGTAGTTGCCGCGGGAGGAACGGGAAATGTAATCGTTAATTTAAAGCAATTCCCGGGATTTTTGGAATTTTTCGGAATTGCGCAACCCGTTATGGTTGACGGGGTTCAGCAAGTGTCCAACAATCTCCCCGTGTTCGCAAACGAGGCGGGAAGCTACGGTTTTCTTACAATTTTGTCAACCTTGTCGTGGGGTTTGGGCTATTTCGGCATACCACAAGTGCTTCTTCGTTTCATGGCAATCCGTGACCCTAACGAGATTAAGGTTTCAAGAAGGGCCGCAACTGTGTGGGTGTTTATCTCGTTATCGGCGGCTGTGCTTATCGGTATGGTTGGCCGTGCGCTGTATCCGACAGCACTGTTGACCGTTTCCTCCTCGGAAAGCATATTTATTCACATGGCAGGCAATTTGATGCCGCCTTTCCTGGCCGGTATTATGATGGCCGGAATATTGGCAGCCACCATAAGCTCCTCTGACTCTTATCTTCTGATTGCATCTTCCGCTGTTGCAAAAAACTTTTATCACGGGATATTTAATAAGGATGCATCCGATTCTCAGGTAATGAGGCTCTCGAAAATAACCCTCATTCTGATTTCTATTGTTGCCATGCTTCTGGCTTTAGACGACCAGTCGGTAATTTTCCAAATTGTTTCCTTTGCATGGGCGGGATTCGGCGCTACCTTCGGACCTTTAATGCTTTTCTCTCTTTTCTGGAAAAATGCCACAAGAGAAGGTGCGATTGCAGGTATGCTGACAGGCGGAATTATGGTTTTTGTTTGGAAACTGCTCCTTAAACCTATGGGCGGAATCTTCGGTATTTATGAATTGCTCCCCGCATTCTTGCTCTCTTCACTCGCAATTTTTGTTGTATCCAACACGACAAAAAAGGATCCCGAGGTTTTGGCGGACTATGACCTGGTTATGAAAGAGCTTAAAGAATAGATTTAAACACATAAGTTTCTGGGTGGAAAGCTTGATTTTCCACCCAGAATTTTTATTTGTTTGACCGGCTTAAAATGTTATAATACTTTTGATAATTAAAAAAATATAGCTCCGCCGGAAGTTAAATTCCTTCGGAGCTGTGGTTTATCTTTTATGCTTTTGTTTCCGCTTTTCGATTATGCCTCGGTCTATCTCGCGAATGATATCGCTTAAAGACTGATTGTTTTTAAGGCAATAGGCGTAGAGCCGCTCGCCCCTCACTTGCAAAAAAGGGCCGAAATCGAGCAGGGGAAGTAAAAAATCATAGCCGAATCTTTCGATATAATCGGCTGTACTATTAAGCCCTGCCGCCCTGAACTCCTCGGGGCCGTTTTTTACATTGAAAGGGTTTGACATTTTATCTGTACTCCGTATTTTGCAAGATGTTGCGGCTTAGGAAGATATATAGCGCAGAGACTAATAAGCTCCAGGCCGCAATGATGAAAAAGGCAAGCGCTGTGGCGCTCATGTCTATAACCTCTGCGGCAATAACACCCAGAACAACTCCCGGCGCAACGGAGATTGCCGCGGCGAAGAAATATAATATAATGAGCAAGGCTTTCATGTTGGCAAAGGCATTTCCCAAAAATCTGTCTATGGTAAGATTTAGCGAGAGTAGCAGAATATTTGTACTCGTTATAAGAAATATGAACGAAATCGTTTCTAAAACGGAGAGCTTTTGTATGATGCCCACCGGAACCGCGATTAAAATTGCCACCAACGGATATTTTCGGATGGTTTCCATCATGCCCCAAAGTAGTTTTTTAAACGGTTTTTCGGGTATGAGATAGATATAGTGAGATTGAAGCTCAACTAGGAGCCTGCCCATGGCTACGCTGAAAATCTGCATGTAAAACACCATGGCCGCCACGGCGATTACTCCCGCCTCGTCTCTCATGAAATAGGAAAATGCGGCTGCAAACGCGGCAAAGAACAAATCCGTCCAGCTCAAAATAAATGGGTTTTTCCTGCGGTTTTCCACTTTGTGTTTATAGTAGAGGGCAGAGGCTCCGCTGCCTTTATTGAGACCCGTTTTTTCGGAAATAAGCTTTTTCCCGAGTCCGATTTTTACAGCTTTATCTTTTACTTTTCCGCGTTTGGCTTCTTCCGCACGGTTAAAGTTGGTTTCGGTCGAGACGAGGACATCCTCATAGTAGTCGTTTCTGCCTGTTTTTATAAGTCTTACCCCAAGCAGGAAAATGATGAGCCAAAGCGCAAAGAAAGCGATAGTTAAAATGTAGTTTTTCGTGATAATACCGTAGGCAACGGCTGTGAGCCAGCCGCTTATTGGAAATAAAAACACGGGAAGCGAGGTTGAAACCCGAGATGCAAAATCCAAAATGCTCCCGCCGCTTATGGCGAAGCTCGCAAATAAATATGCCGACAGCGCCGCGCATATTCCGATGAATATGCCTTTAAACAGTTTTTTGCGCTTTTCGTTTCCTGCAGAAAAAATATATATAAGCATGCTGCAAAGCTGCGAGCTTAAAAGCAAAAGCGCAAAAACCAGAATTATTATGACAAGATGGACTATGCTTATGCCGAAGCTCTCACTCATCCAGCTATACTGAAAAAGTAGGAAGAAATGTAAAATAATATAGCTAACAAGCTGCCAAATCATGCCGTAGAAAAGAACGCTTATCGAGTTTATCGGCGCAGTGAACAGCAGGTTTACATCCGGCATTTTAAAGAGAGTGCTCCCCTGCTGAAAGCCCTGATATATAATCAAAAGAGCATTCAGCGTATAGAACAGGAAAATTATTCCCGAAAGGAGAGCTTTGTTTTGAAGCCCCGGAACAGCTATATTCTGCTTTCCGCTCAAAACAATTGTAAAAATCAGCATTGAGCAGATAAAAACAATGAAAATGAGCTGCGCGGGTTTTCTGAGTATATTCAAAAAGCCGTTTTTTATTTTTTTGAAGCTTAGATATACAAGCGGGCTCATACCTCGGCACCGCCCTCGGTAATCTCGAAGAAGAGCTGTTCCAAGCCCTCTTGAGCCGCTTCTTCAGAGCTTTGCTTAGAGGCTAAAATTTTGCCCTCTTTCATGATGTGCGCCACATCCCAATACTCGCCTATTGTGTCGAGCATGTGAGTGGATATGAGCACAGCTTTTCCGCTCGCTTTAAGTTCCGTGAAGATGAGCTTGATTTCTTTAATTGCATGCGGGTCGAGGCCGACAAAGGGCTCGTCGAAGACAATTACCTCGGGTCTGGGAATGAGCGCGCAGGCTATCGAGAGCTTTTGCTGCATTCCCTTGGAAAGCTCGCTTCCCAATCTGTTTTCTTTGTCTTTAAGCTCAAAGCGCTCTAAGAGCTCATCGCCGTAGCCGTCGTCCTCTACCTTATATGCCCTTCTTATAAACTCCAAGTGCTCTTTAACGGTGAGCAGATCGTAAACTGCGGGCATTTCGGGCACATAGCCCAAACGCTTTTTTGCCTCTACGCTCTTATTGTCGAAAGAGCAGAGTTCTATTTTGCCCTCGAATCTTAAAAGTCCCGCTATTGATTTTATTATTGTCGATTTTCCGGCGCCGTTCGGCCCTAAAAGCGCCGCAATTTCGCCCTCGTGAACCGAAAAACTTATATTGTCTACGGCCTTTGTTCTGCCATAGTTCTTGCTGACATTTTGGATTATTAAAAGCTCTTTTGACATGTTTTGCTCGCTTTCATTTTTCTTATTTTACTACGCCGAAGGCGCGCCCTTATTATAGCACAGGCGCGCCTCTGTCGCTTTATTTTTTTTGATTTTTATCTCAGTAAATCTTGCTGCTGTCTGTGAGTTTTACGGTGACTTCAAAAGTCTTTCCTTCTCGGAATATCTCGAACTTCAGTTCGTCGCCGACTTTTTTGCCCTCGATATGCTTTAGAACATCGTTTGTCTCTTTTACCTTTTCTCCGTTTACCGAAACCAAGACATCACCGACTTTTATACCCTGCTTTTCGGCATCGGAGCCTTTTGAAACCTTGCTTATATAGAGTCCTTCGGGGAGCTTATATTGCTTTGCCGCCTCTTCGGGTATGATTCCGACAGTTATGCCGATAACGGGTCTTCCGACAACCTCACCGTTTTGCAGAATTGAATTCACCATGGGCTCGATAACCTTAACAGGTATGGCAAAGCCTATGCCCTCTACGCCATTTGCGGATATCATCTTCATGTTTGTAACTCCGACGACCTGACCGTACATATTTATTAAAGCTCCTCCGGAATTGCCTTCGTTGATGGCGGCGTTGGTCTGCAAAAGAGTCATTCTGTGTCCGTTGTGGCTTATGTCTCTTGAAATTGCCGAGACTATGCCGTCGGTCATTGTGAGCTTGAGCTCCTGCCCCAAGGGGTTCCCTATGGCAACTACTCTGTCGCCCTCGACGGGACTTTGCGCCGCAAACTCTGCGGCGGTAAGGTCGCTTGCCTCTATTTTTAAAACTGCGAGGTCACTGATGTTGTCGGTTCCGACGAGGGAAGCCTCGAAGCTTTTATTGTCGTAGGTGCTCACCGTAACCGATTCCGCGCCGGCTATGACATGGGCGTTTGTAATAATGTAGCCGTCGGAACTCATGATTATTCCACTTCCCCAGCTCATGCCTATTCCGGTTTTTGTACTCACCGAAACAATATATTTCACGCATTTTTTATAAATCTCCTGAAGACTCAGCTCTTCGCCTTCGGGCGTGGGTACAGTGTTTAGACTTATGTCGGTCTCGGGTTTATGCCTCTTTACACTGTCTTTTGGAGTCTCTGACAACGACGGGTCTATTTCCGCATAGAAACGGTCGAAGAAGTCTTTAAAATCGTCTTCGAACTGCTCGTTGGGATTTTGCGGATTTGCCGGTATTTTCGGAACAGTCTCTTCCATCTTGGAAGGGGGCAGAGCTTCTTTCTTTATGCTTATCGAGTAAATAAAAGAGCTCAGTATTATCGTCAATGCCAGCAAGGCCGCTATTATTCTTTTATATTTGCGGTCGCCTTTATTTCCTGTATCGGGAGCGGCGGCTTCGACTCTTTTGGGTTCGACTTCATAGGAAGTGTTGTACCAAGAGTATTCGCTATTGTCTTGAAATTCCATTTTTTCACCTGCTTTTTAGAAACTGTGAGCTCATTCCGAGAGCTCGAATTTATATCCTACGCCCCAGATCGTAGCCAAATCCCAGTCGTTGGAGGCTCCTCTCAGTTTTTCTCTGAGCCTCTTTATATGTACATCCACGGTTCTGGAGTCGCCGTAGAAGTTGAAGCCCCACACCTCGTCTAAAAGTTGGGTTCGTGTGAAAACCTTGTTCGGGTGGGAAGCCAAGTAGTAGAGCAGCTCGATTTCTTTGGGCGGGGTTGGAACAACAATACCGCTTACTTTGAGCGTGTAGGAATCGAGGTCGATGCTCAAATTCTCGAACATAAGAACTTTGTTCTCTTTTATATAAGAAGTTCCGACTCTCCTGAGTACTGCGCGCATTCTTGCCATGAGTTCCTCGGGTTCGAACGGCTTTGTTAGATAGTCATCTGCGCCCAAATTTAAGCCCAAGAGTTTTTCCTTGAGTTCTTTTTTCTCGCCGAGCATTATTATGGGCACATCCGATTCTTTTCGTATGCTCCTGCAAAGCTCAAAGCCGCTTATATCGGGCAAAGAGCTTCCCAGAAAAACTATATCGGGAGCCTCTTCCCTTAAAAGCTTTAATCCGTCCGCAGCGTTTTCGGCCGCAAGCGTTTTGAAGCCCTCTATGGCAAGATATCTTTTAACAAGCTCGAGACTCGTCCTGTTCTCTTCGATAACAAGAGCCGAGTTCAACTTTGCTTCCTCCTCATGCTCTATTAATCCCCGGGCTCGGGAACCTCGCGAATGAGCCATGTTCCCTCGGAGTTTACCCAGCCGACAGAGAAGCCGTCGTAACAGAACACACAGCCGTTTGTGGGGTTAAACATAGGTCTTCCCTCCGCCGTCATTGCCATGTTTTCGGTCATGAGCCTGCCGTCGGAGCGGGTGAGTGTTTTTCCGTTTCGGACATAATAGCCCTCTATCACCTCGTCCCTCATAAGCTCGAGGTCTTCACCTATACTTATAACCTGACTGTCGGAGTTCATGGCCGCCATTTCGCCGTTGGCAAGTCTTACAAGCCAGATGCCGGGCACCGTATCTACAAGGGATGACGCTCCCGAGAGGAAAACCACATCGCCCGATTGATTCTTTGCCCAAATTCCTCCGCTTCCGGCGCTGTATATGCCCGTATTGCTCTCGGAAAAGGCGGCTTCGGCGCCCTTTAGTATGTACGGCTTGAAGTTTTCTTTGCTGAAGCATCTGCCGTCTACGGAAATATAGTCATTGTATATGATTAGCTCGGATGCTCCGGCATAAGTAGCCACAATTTTACACTCTCTGTTTAAAATACAGAGGTTGCCCTCGTAGCGCACAACCGAAATATCTCCGACATAGGGATAGGCCTCGGCAAAGGGTTCGGTGAAGGCGTATTCCCCGTTTTCTTTCATATAGCGCCAGTCGCCGCCTATGGCGACCACTCCCAGTCCGTCTCTGAATGGCTTGTTTTCGGTGTGGAAAGAGGGGAAATTGGCGTCCATATTTAAAACGCTTCCTCTACTATTCACATATCCCTTGCTTCCGTCTTGGAACACGACCTGAAAATATCCTTCGCCGTAGTTGGCCAAACTTGCGACCGAGCCCTGAAGGAACATCCTTTTGGTTGCAAAGTTCTTTGAATCGAGAATTTCTTTGCCGTCGGGACCGATAACACGCGCCAGGTTGTTTTGCTCGTCGTATATTGCAAGTACTCCTATGCTCATGGGTATGACTTCTTCATATTCAAACTCTGTAACCCAGCTTCCGTCCTCTGCCAAAAGCGCATATCTGAGCGCTTCTTTTTCGCTGTCGAATCGGGAGATTTTATAGATTCCCAAATCTATATAGTAGAGCTCGTCCTGATAGAAGAGTTTTTCGATATCCGTAAGCACCTCATCGAGAACTACTTCTCCGTTGGCCGTGAGCAGACCGTATTTTGAGCCGACACTCGAGCCATCGGAGGCAAAGAGTCTGTCGGAAACATAGGGCAAAAGATTGCCGTAGTCCTCGGAGGGCGTGAGCACATCTTGATATGCGCCCGTTAAGCGCCTGACGGTAACATCGGGAGCCACATAGCCGCTGAGCTTTGTTCTGTCGGTTATAACATTGTATTTGAGGGGGGACTCTTTGATTATTTGTCCCGTTTCGTCACTGTGCCTCGCTTCTTCAATGGCGGGATTAATATAGAGCTCTTTTATCACCTCTATATCATCTTTAAATCCGCAAGCGGAAAGCGGGAGCGCAAGAAGTAAAATTAAAATTGCAAAAGCTTTTTTCATCTTCGTCACCTCGCCGGCAGATATGACTGCGAGGAAATAAAAGCGGCGCCGGCGCCGTCTTGCAGCCATGTAAAGAGTATGTACTCGGGACTGTCGTGCGGCGAATCGGCTCTTATATAAACGCAGTAATCAAAGCATATCGGATATTCTCCGCTTTTAACAGTTTCTTCATTTGCCGAAACTCCGTCTACCTTTATTATATTGGCGTCCTTCATAACTCCCATCTTCTCCATCATAAAAAGAGAAGTAAATCCGAGCGCTCCCTCGCTGTCGTCAAACGATGAGAGAACCTCTACCACCGAGCCGTCTTCGAGCCAGAATTCTTCCGCTAGAGGCGAGATTGCCTCTTTGCCGTCCATAAGAGAGTTTTGCAACGCCATCTGTGTACCCGACCAAGGATTTCTTTGGAAGGCCTTAACATCGATGTTCCTGCCGCCCAACTCCCTCCAGTTTGTTGTCCTGCCGCTATAGACATCTCTGAGCTGGTTTGAAGAGAGGTTTTTTACGGTGTTGAGCTGACCTACAAAAAACACCAGGGCATCGGAGGCTATTTTGACCTCTAAAAGTCCCTCCGTGTTTCCAAAGCTCTGCGCCGAGAGAACAATATCGAGTTCTCCGTCTCTGAGCTTTTGGAGCGCAAATCCCGAATTTCCGAAATCTAATAAATCCGAAACCTCCTCGCGGCTCTCTCCGAGCATGATTGAGGCAATCGCCTCGCCCAAGGGGCGCATGCCGAAGCTACCTCCCATGGCAGGGAAGTTTTCTCTTGTAAATCTGAAATCTTCAATCACAAGAGGCTCTTCACTCACTGTTTTTTCGAAAACACCCGCTCCACAGGCGGAGCACAGCATAAGCGAAGCTATAAGTAATTTTGAAATAATTGTTCTTGTAAGTTTCAAAATCTTCTCCTTTTAAAAATAGTGTTCCTAAGAAGTGATTTTATGGATTGTTATTATACTACATTATTGCTGATTAGTCACTTTTTTTATAATTCTATCAGCTTTAAAACCCATTATTAAAGCTTCTTGAATTTAATCTTTATAGCAAAAATATTTTTCGAAAAACCCGGGCTCAATTACTTGACTTTAATAGTATATAATGGTATATTAGCACTCAGAGGCACAGAGTGCTAAAACGGAGGTTGGTGATGAATTGAAACTCAGCGAAAGAAAAAAGAAAATACTCACAGCCGTTGTTGAAGAGCACATTCGCACCGCCGAGCCGGTCGGCTCGAAGGCCATACAAGCGGCCGCCGACTTAAATTGTTCCTCGGCAACCATCAGAAACGAGCTTTCGGAGCTTGGAAAGATGGGTTACCTCGATCAGCCTCACACCTCAGCCGGTCGCATACCCACTCCGCTCGGCTACAGAACATATGTAAACGAGCTTATGGAGAGGCAAAGACTCAGCATTGAGGAGACCGAAAGACTCAATCGCGACCTCGACGAGAAACTGAATGTTTTAGAGCCAATGGTCAGCGATATCGGACAGTTTGCATCTTCGGTTGTGAACTATCCTATTTTGACCTTGGAAGCGCAGCCTCCCTGCACTATCTCAAGGTTCGACCTGATTTACCTGAGCGCCCACAGCTTTATTATTGTCTTGTTGCTCTCGAACAACCAAGTCAAAACAAAGCTTGTAAAGCTTCCGGTATCTGTGGGTCAGGAAATGATAATGAAGCTCTCTTCCGTCTTTAACGCCAACTTTACAGACATCGACGAATCTGAAATTACACCTCTCAAGATAAGTTCGATGGAGAGAGCCGTTGGAGACACGATGGGCATTTTGAGTGTTGTAGCCTCATATGCCATTGAGGTACTCAGCGAGGAGAAACATCTTAAGGCCTGCGTTAGCGGCGCCAACAGACTTTTAAGCCAACCTGAATACCAAGACCCCGAGAAAGCCAGAGAGCTCATTTCATTCCTCTCGGACAGCGCCTGCGGAGAGCTTCTGCCGCAACATCAGATGGCCCCCGGTGAGAACATCAAGGTTTTAATCGGCCCGGAAAATGTGGCAAAAGAGCTGAAAAATTCCTCGGTAATTCTGGCCAGCTACGATGCGGGTCAGAACCTGAAAGGGCTTATAGGAGTGGTTGGCCCCACCAGAATGGACTATTCCGGCATAACCGCCAAGCTCAAGCTCATAGCGAACGAGCTTTCGAGAAGACTGGGAGGCCCGGCTTCTTTGCCCTCGGGGCTTGATAACAAATTAATTCTTAAAGGAGATATAGATGGCTAAAAAACACGATTCATCTAAGGAAAACGAAAAAAAGTTTGAAAATGAAGAAAAGCTGAAAGAAGAAATCAAGGATTCTGAAAACAAGTCTAAAGAGAATGAATTTGATAAGGCCGACTCGGTGACAGAAGAAGCGGCTGAGATTAAGCCCGAAACTGAAGCTGTAGAGCAGAAAAACGAGAGCTTCGAGGAGCTCCTTCAGGCTGAAAAGGACAAATATTTAAGACTTTTGGCAGAGTATGACAACTACCGCAAACGCTCGGTTAAGGAACGCGAAAACATATACTCGGAAGTTAGAGCCGATACCGCACTCAAGTTTTTGCCGGTTTACGACAATTTGGAGCGGGCTCTCGAGAACGAAACCGAGGACGAGGCCTATAAGCGCGGAGTCGAAATGATAATGACTCAGTTTTTGGAAACGCTCAAGGGTTTTGGCATAACGCCCATCGAGGCTTTGAACGGGAAGTTCGACCCGGAGCTCCACGAGGCGGTAATGCATGAGGTAGATGAAGAAAAAGGCGAAAATGAAGTCGTCTTTGAGTTTAAAAAAGGCTTTAAGCTGGGAGATAAAGTAATTCGTTTCTCGGTTGTTAAAGTGGCAAATTAGTTAATAATTATTATTTATATAAAATTTAGGAGGAAAAATAAATGGGTAAAATAATCGGTATAGACTTAGGAACAACAAACTCCTGCGTAGCAGTTATTGAGGGCGGCGAAGCCGTTATCATCCCCAACGCCGAGGGCGCGCGTACAACCCCCTCTGTCGTTGCGTTTTCGAAGGACGGCGAGCGCATGGTCGGCCAAGTCGCAAAGCGTCAGGCCATAACCAACCCCGATAGAACCATAAGCTCTATTAAAAGAGAAATGGGCACCAACCACAAAGTGACAATAGGCGACAAGACCTATACGCCTCAGGAAATCTCAGCAATGGTTCTGCAGAAGCTCAAGACGGATGCGGAAGCCTATTTGGGCGAGAAGGTCACAGAGGCGGTCATCACGGTTCCCGCATACTTCACAGACAGCCAGAGACAGGCAACTAAAGATGCCGGCATGATAGCGGGTCTCAATGTAAAGCGTATTATAAACGAGCCTACGGCGGCGGCCCTTGCCTACGGTCTTGACAAAGAGCTTGATCAGAAGCTTTTGGTTTATGACCTCGGCGGCGGCACATTCGACGTTTCGATTCTTGAGATTGGCGACGGCGTTATCGAAGTTCTCGCCACGGCCGGAAACAACAAGCTCGGCGGCGATGACTTTGACGAGTGCGTTACCAAATATTTTGTTGATGAATTTAAGAAGGATCAGGGCACAGACCTCTCCGGCGACAAGGTTGCCATGCAACGCCTAAGAGAAGCGGCCGAAAAGGCAAAGTGCGACCTTTCGGGAGTGACTTCGGTGAACATTAATCTCCCCTATATCACCGCGGACGCCAACGGCCCCAAGCACTTGGATTTGGACCTTACAAGGGCAAAGTTCAACGAGCTTACACACCACCTTGTGGAAAAGACTTTGGGTCCTGTTAATCAGGCTCTCTCCGACTCGGGCCTCAGCGTTTCCGAGCTCGACAAGGTTCTTCTCGTCGGCGGCTCGACACGTATCCCCGCAGTTCAGGAAGCCGTTAAGGCCATAACCAAGAAAGACGGCTTTAAGGGCATTAACCCCGACGAGTGCGTGGCGCTCGGCGCTGCCATTCAGGGCGGTGTTTTGGGCGGCGATGTTGAGGGAATACTCCTTCTCGATGTAACTCCCCTCTCCCTCGGTATTGAGACTCTGGGCGGCGTATGCACCAGACTAATCGAGAGAAACACAACCATCCCCACCAAGAAGAGCCAGGTGTTCTCGACAGCGGCCGACAACCAGACCTCGGTTGAGGTAAATGTTCTGCAGGGCGAGCGTGAAATCGCTATGCACAACAAGAGTCTTGGCCGTTTCCACCTCGACGGCATAGCCCCTGCCCGCAGAGGCGTGCCCCAGATAGAGGTCACCTTTGACATAGATGCAAACGGTATAGTCAATGTTTCTGCCAAGGATTTGGGAACCGGCAAGGAACAGCACATAACAATAACCGCTTCTTCCAACCTTTCCAAGGAAGATATCGACAAGGCGGTTCGCGAGGCCGAGCAGTTTGCAGCCGAGGATCGCAAGCGCAAGGAAGAGGTTGACACACGCAACGCCGGCGACCAGATGGTTTATCAGGCGGAGAAAGCACTTGAGGATTTGGGCGACAAGCTCGACCCGAATGAGAAGGGACAGATTGAGGAAAGACTCAAGGACCTTAAATCTGCTTTGGAGGGCAGCGACACGGAGCGCATTAAGAGTGCTACCGAAGAACTCACCAAGGTCTTCCAGACCGCATCCGAGAAGATGTATCAGGCGGCCGCGGCGGCTCAGCAGGCCGGAGGCGCAGACCCGAACCAAGGCGCAGCGCCGGACAATGACGGCGGGCCCGAAATTTTTGATGCCGACTATGAAGTTGTTGACTAGTAGGGATATATTTTGTAGTATATAAAAACACAGCGGGTAAGGCCGAGCCTTACCCGCAATTTGAGAGAATAGAGCTTCTCTCGAGAGAGGAACACTGATGGCCGAAGAAAAAAGAGATTATTATGAGGTCCTCGGCGTAAGTAAAGACGCCAGCGAGGACGACATTAAAAAAGCATATAGAACGCTTGCTAAAAAATATCACCCCGACTTAAACCCCGACAACAAAGAGGCCGAGGCCAAGTTTAAGGAGTTAAACGAGGCGGCTCAGGTTCTGGGCGATCCCGAAAACCGCAAGAAATATGACCAGTTCGGTCACGCCGCATTCGATCCCAATCAGGGCTTTGGCGGATTTGGTGACTTCGGCGGCTTCGGAGGCTTTGGAGATATTTTCGAAGATCTCTTCGGCGGAGGAGGTTTCGGAGGTTTTGGCGGTTTCGGCGGCTTCGGAGGCTTTGGCGGAGGCGCGCCGAATCCCAATGCACCAAGGCGCGGCGAATCGCTTCGCACCATGGTTTCGCTGACCTTTGAAGAAGCGGCATTCGGAACAAAGAAAGATGTTTCGATAAGGCGTGTTGAGGAGTGCGAGGTCTGCAAAGGCTCGGGCTGCGCTCCCGGCATGACTGCCGAGGTCTGTCCCGACTGTAAGGGCAAGGGCGTTGTTATGCAACAAAAGCGTACACCTTTCGGCGTTATGCAGACCCAGGGACAGTGTCCCAAGTGCAACGGCAAGGGCAAGATTATTCATCAGCCCTGCACAAGCTGCCGCGGCGAGGGAGCTAAGAACCAGAGCAGAACTATCTCGGTAAACATACCCGCAGGTATAAACGAGGGGCAATCGATAAAGGTCGGAGGTCAGGGCAATGCCGGCAAGAACGGCGGGCCTTCGGGAGACCTTTTGGTAACCGTTACCATACAAAAGCACGCCGACTTTGAGAGAGAGGGCAACTCTGTTCTTTTAAGTCAGGACATAAGCTTTGCTCAGGCCGCGCTCGGCGCAGATATTCAGGTGCCCACGCTTGACGGCAGTGTGAAGCTGAACATTCCCGCAGGCACACAGACGGGCTCTGTTTTCAGACTTAGAGGCAAGGGCATACCCAACCTCAAGGGCGGAGGCAGAGGCGACCAGTATGTCACCGTGAACATATTCACCCCCAAGAGCATGAGCTCGGCGCAGAAAGATGCTTTGAGAGCCTATGCCCGCAAGATGGGCGAAGAGGTTAAAGAAAGCGGCGGTATTTTTAGAAGAAAGTAAGCATTTATTAATTATAAATATTGTGGAGCGTTGCAAATTGTTCTTTTGCAACGCTCCGTTTTATCATCCAAAAACGGCTCCTTTGTGCAATCCCCCCTGCCGACTGCGGTCGGCACAACCACCTTATGCATAAGAGGAAGGAAAAAGAGATGCCTGTCTTACACTTGGCATTTTAATATAAATATAATTGAGGCGTTGCATTTATTTATGCAACGCCTCGGCTTTTTAGATTCTTATTTTGTATTCTTTTTTAAATATTCTTCGGCGGCTTTTATATCTTGCTTTATGCAGTCGGTGAGCTCGTCCAAACTTTTAAATTTCCGCTCGGGTCTTAAGAATTTATAAAACTCAATTTTTACCCTTTTGTCGTAAAGGTCTCCCGAAAAGTTGATGAGGTGAGTTTCAACACTTACACGATTTCCGTCGGAAACTGTCGGCTTAACTCCAACATTGGTTACCGCCATATATGAGGTATGCTCATCGGTGTATGCTCTTGTGGCATATACGCCGAAGCGCGGCACAACCACCTGCGTGGGCATGACCATGTTTATTGTGGGAATGCCCAACTTTCTTCCAAGCCTGAGTCCGTATATAACGCTTCCCGTAAGGCTGTGAGGATGCCCGAGCAGGGTGTTCGCCCTTTCTATCTCGCCTTTTTTTATATGCTCTCTTATCCGGCTTGAGCTTACGGGCGCTTTCTCATACATAACCTCTTCGATTATGTCGCATCCGAAGCCCTTCTCTTCGCCGTATGCTTTGAGCTTTTCGGCATTGCCCTGTCCCTTGTAGCCGAAAATAAAGTCGGCTCCAACAACGAAGTGCGCTATACTAAGCTGCTCTCTTATATCGTCGATAAAATGCTTCCACTCCATCTTCATCATGGTTTCGGAAAAGTGGAGATATATGACACTCTCTATATTAAATTTCTGTTTAATGAGCTCTGTTCTGCCCTCGAGATCGCAGATGAGTTCTACCTGCTCTTTTTTAACCAGCAAATCGGGATGTAGATCGAAGCTGAGAACTGTTGAACGCAAACCTTTGTTCTCGGCAACTTCTTTAGCTCTCTTAAAAAGTTCGGCATGTCCTATGTGGGCTCCGTCGAAAACTCCCAGCGCCGCAACTCTCTCGTTTTTTATCATTCTACACCTCATAAAAGCTTTTTATCGTTTTTAGGCTTCCCTCTTTAAGCTCACTTAAAGCTAAGAATTCGTTATCTTCCGAATAGCTTCTGTACTTGCCCTCGGGAAGCTCTTTTTTAATTTCGTTTCCGTTTTTTACTCTTCTTGTTTCCTCTGAGTTTAAGATTATTTCGGGATATTCTGAAAATAGTATGTCTATGGGCAAAATTCTGTTATTAAGCGCTTCTATGTCCATCTCCGAGGCCTCAACTATGCCTATTGCATCCTCGACTTTGAACTCGCCTATGCTCTCTCGCCTGAGATTCGTCACTGTGGCAACGGTTCCCAAACTTTTGCCTATATCCATGGCCAAAGACCTTATATATGTGCCCTTCGAGCAGGAAACTCGGATTTTATAGTCATCATTCTCTTTTCCGAGCAGCTCTATCTCGTTTATAAAGATTTTTCGGGGCTTAATTTCGACTTTCTTACCCTCTCTAGCGTATTTATAGAGCGGCTTGCCGTCTAGCTTTATTGCCGAAAAAATCGGGGGTGTCTGCTCACTCTCGCCCAAAAAGCCTTGAAGCGCTTTTTTGACCTCTTCTTCACTTAGCGAAACTTTTTCGTCTTTTATAACTTCGCCCGCCAAATCAAAACTGTTTGTCTGAAGCCCGAAGCGAACGGAGAAGACATAGCTCTTCTCCTCTTTTTCGGCAAACTGCGAGGCCCTTGTGCCTCTTCTTATAAGGCAGAGCATAAGTCCGCTCGCCATTGGGTCCAAAGTTCCCGCATGGCCTATTCTTTTTTCCTTTAATATGCCCCTGAGCTTAGCCACAAGGTCGTGACTTGTAAAACCCAAGGGCTTGTCTATAAGCAGTATTCCGCTTTTTACTTCCATCTCTTCTCTATATCCGAGATTAAGTTTTCCACTATTTTCTCAGCCTCTAAATCAGATTTAAAGCCCGCCGCTCCGGGGTGGCCTCCGCCGCCGTAGAGCTTAGCCAGAGCCGACACATCAAAGCTCGGCTTTGACCTGAGCGACACCTTGTTTCTGCCGTTGGGAAGTTCTCTTACAAATATCGCCACTTCCGAGCATTCAACCGAGCCCGGGATATGAGCTATGTCGTCCAAATCGTCTTCAGTGGCTCCGGCTTTCCTGATGCAGTCTGCCGTCAGAATTGAGCTTGTAACTTTTCCGCCCAAGTGAAAGCCGATATCGGAGTACATGTGCGCCAAAACGGCTATTCGCGCCCTGCTGTCGGAGCGGAAGAATCTAACATTTATTTCCTTTTGGTCGGCGCCTGCGTTTATGAGCTCGGCCGCCGTGATTAGACAGGAGGCATTTGTGTTAGTATATCTGAAGCAACCCGTGTCGGTGGTTACCGCTATATAGAGAAGACTTGCCTCTTCCTCGCTTACGCCGCATCCCAGCTCCAAGATAAGTCTGTACATAAGCTCTCCGCAGGAGGCGTTTTCGGCATTTAGCAAAAGATAAGTTCCGTACCCCGTATTTGAGCCGTGGTGGTCGATGACCAGGTCTATTTCCCTGTCGCCAAGCCATGGGAGCATTTTTTTATCGGCCACATCTACCGATACTCGGCAAACTTCGCCCTCATCCGGCTCTCCCAGATAGTTCTTTATGTAGTCAAGATATCTTTTGCCTATGCCCGGATTCTTAAAGCAAACGGCGCGCTTTCCCATTCTTCTGAGAACAGAGCAGAGCGCCGCTCCGCTACACAATGTGTCGCCGTCGGGGTGCTCGTGGCTGTATATTAAAAAATTGTCGTGTGCTTTTAAAAATTCGGCGGCATCTTTTAGGCCGAGTCTCTTACTCATCACAGACCTCTTCATCGTCATCTTCTTGTTTTATATCCAGTTTGTTTAAAATGCTCTGTATGTGTGCTCCGTACTCTATAGAGTGATCTATCTCGAAAATGAGCTCGGGAGTGTAGCGAAGCCCCATTGATGCGCCAAGTTCGCGCCTGAGCCAAGCCGAAGAGGAACCCAGCCCCTTTAAGAGGCTCTTTTCCTTATCGTTTTCCATGGTTGAAACCATAACCTTGGCGTATCTCAAGTCGCCCGTCACGCTCACCTTGCTTACGCTTAAAAGCTCGTGCTCTGTTATTCTCGGGTCCTTGACCTTTCTTAAAAGCTCTGAAAGTACGATTTGTATTTCGTCGTTAATCCGTTCAAGTCTTTTTCCTCTGGGCAAATTTTACTCCTTTACCTGTTTCATTGAGAACACTTCAATGATATCGCCCTCGCGGATATCGTTGTATTTTTCTACCTGGAGTCCGCACTCGTAGCCCGCAAGCACTTCCTTGACATCGTCTTTAAAGCGCTTGAGTGAGGCGAGTTCTCCCTCGTATATAACTATGTTGTCTCTTAATACCCTCACGCTGCTTCCTCTTGTGACCTTACCTTCTTGCACATAGCAGCCGCAGATTGTGCCGAGTCTTGAAACCTTGTATGTTTTTCTGACTTCGAGATGTCCGTCGATGACCTCTTTAAAGGTCGGGTCGAGCATGCCCTTCATGGCCGCTTCTATCTCGTTTATGCAGTCGTAAATAACTCTATATGTGCGGATTTCAACATTCTCGCGCTCGGATTGTTCCTTGGCAAGCTTGTTGGGTCTAACATTGAAGCCGACGATGATTGCGCCTGTTGCGGAAGCGAGCATTATGTCGGACTCGGAAATTGCGCCGACTCCGCCGTGAACAACCTTTACATTGACTTCGTCGTTTGAAAGCTTCTCTAAAGAGCTTGTGACCGCCTCGACAGAGCCCTGAACATCGGCCTTGACGATGATTGCAAGCTCTTTCATCTCGCCGCCCTTGATGTGGGCGAAGAGATTGTCGAGCGTGACCTTTCCGCTTGAAGCCGCCGCCTTGTTGCGTTGCTCCTGCTTTCTCTCTTCGACAAGTTCTCTGGCCATGCGCTCGTCTTCGACAACATAGAAGCTGTCGCCCGCTTCGGGAACATCGCTGAGACCCGAAATTTCAACGGGCACCGAGGGGCCGGCGCTCTTTATGTTTTTGCCCTTGTCGTTTGTCATTGTTCTTATTTTGCCGACGGTTGTTCCGGCAATTATGACATCGCCGTGATTGAGTGTGCCGTTTTGTACGAGCACCGTTGTGAGCGGACCTCTGCCCTTGTCGAGCTTGCCCTCGATGACAACGCCGTTGGCAAGTCTGTCGGGGTTGGCCTTTAGATCTTCCATCTCGGCAACCAGAACAAGGTTTTCTAAAAGTTCATCTATGCCCTCGCCCGTCTTGGCGGAAATGTTGCAGATGATGGTATCGCCGCCCCACTCCTCGCTGACCAAGCCGCGCTCGGCGAGCTGCTGTTTGACTCTGTCGGGGTTTGAGCCGGGTATATCTATTTTGTTGACTGCAACCACTATGGGAATGTCTGCCGCCTTGGCGTGGCTTATGGACTCGACGGTCTGAGGCTTGACGCCGTCGTTTGCGGCTACTACGAGGATCGCTATATCGGTTATTCCGGCGCCTCTGGCTCTCATTGAGGTGAAAGCTTCGTGTCCGGGGGTATCGAGGAAAGTGATTTTGTTGTCGCCTACCCTGACCGTGTATGCGCCTATGTGCTGAGTTATGCCGCCGGCCTCGCCTGCCGCAACATTAGCTTTTCTTATTCTGTCGAGCAGGCTTGTCTTGCCGTGGTCGACATGTCCCATAACAACCACAACCGGCGCTCTGGACTTAAGATCCTTTTCTTCGTCGTCAGTCTGGTCTATGAGTATTTCTTCCTTGGTGACTATTACTTCTTTTTCTACAAGACAACCGAGCTCGCTTGCGACAAATTCAGCCGCATCGAAGTCTATCATATCTGAAAGCGAGGCCATAATGCCGCCCTTTATGAGGGTGCGCACAACCTCGGATCCCGTTTTCTTCATGCGGGAGGCAAGCTCGCCTACATTGATGAAATCGGGAATCATAACAGTGAGCTGCTGCTGTTTGGCAAGCTCAAGCTGTTTTCTCTGCTTTTTATTTTGCTCTGCGAGTCTCTTTTGAGCCTCGTTCATCACCTGATTCTTCTGGTTGCCCCTCTGTCTCCTGGTCGATCTTCTGCCGCCCTCTCCGCCTTTACCCGCAAGTCTGTCATACTTTTCGTCGTACTTTTGAGGGTTGTAGGCTGTTTGGCGCATATCTACAACGCGGCGCTCCGGTGTGCGTCTCGTCGGGGCGGTGCTTTGCTTGGGCGCTTTTGCCGGAGCGACAGGCTTAACATCCTCAGCTCTTCTCACGATTTTCGCGCGCGGCTGTCCCTCGCCGGGCTCCTGCCTAACGCTCTTTGAGGTTTCGGCTTTCTTGGGCTCGGCCTTTTTGGCTTTGTCCTTCTTTTCGCCTTCCGATTTATCATCGGACTTATTAAAGGGCAAATACAGTTCCTCCTCTGTCTTCTTCCTGTGTTTGTTAATAAGATATTCAAAGACTAAGGAGAGTTCATCATCCTCCAAAACCTTCATGTGGTTTTTGGGCGTTTCGGCATAGTTGCCCAGAATCTCGGAAATCTTCTTTGAAGTCGTTCCGAAATCCTTTGCCAATTCATGTACCCTGTATTTTATTCTAAGCATAGTATTCCTCCCCGTTAAGTCCGGTTTGTTTTCTTTATCTTTTGCCCACTTAAGGACCGCTTATTTTTCTTCTGTTCTACTCAAAAAGAGCTCTGCAAATCCTTTGTCGCAGATTGCGGCTATCGCCGTATTCTTTCCGAGCCCTAAGGCAAAAGCCAGTTCCGACATGGTAAACGGAGCGCTCACCGTCCTTATTCCCTGCTCGGCGGCAAGCCTTTCCATTCGGTCTTTTGTCCTCTCGCTTATATCGGAAGCGAAGACAACAAGCTCGGCTTCTTTTTTTATAAGCGTGTCTTTCACGGAATCGAAGCCGTATTTGAGTCTGCCGGCCTTTCGGCAAAGACCCAATACAGGCAAAAGCCTGTTATTCTTCATCTTCCTCCGCCTGCTCCCTAAGCTCATCCAAAAGGCTCTCTTCTATCTTTACCTCGAGCGCGCGCTCTATTGCGCGACTTTTTAGGGCTTTGGAAAGGCAGTCCTTATTCGGGCAGACATAGGCTCCTCTTCCGGGTTTTTTCCCCTTGAGGTCGAGGCTCACCTCTCCCTCGGGGCTTCTGACCACTCTCATAAGCTCCTTTTTGGGCTTCATTTCCCTGCAACCCATACATTGTCGCAAAGTCGGTTTCTTGGCCATATCGCTATATTTCTTTAAAGGCTCTCGTCGGGCCTGATGTCTATCTTATAGCCCGTGAGCTTGGCGGCGAGCCTTGCGTTCTGCCCCTCCTTGCCTATGGCAAGGGAGAGCTGCGATGCGGGCACTACCACCTGGCAGGCCTTGCTGCCGTCTTCGGCCAAGGTGACGCTCACAACCTCGGAGGGCGCCAGAGCCGAAGCGACATATTCGGCCGGATCCTCGCTGTATTTAATGATGTCTATCTTCTCGCCGTAAAGTTCGTCAACAACTGCCGAAACTCTGCCGCCTCTGGGACCTACACAGGCTCCTATCGGATCGAGATCGGGGTCGCTTGTATATACTGCCATCTTTGTGCGGCTTCCCGCCTCGCGGGCAATTGACTTTATTTCTACCACGCCGTCGAAAATCTCGGGAACTTCAACCTCGAAAAGGCGCTTTACAAGGTTCGGGTGCGTGCGGCTTATCATAACCTGCGGACCCTTTGAAAGTTTTTTGACCTCGACAACATAGACCTTTATCCTGTCGCCCTCGCGCAAAATTTCGTCTTTAATGCGCTCGGTGGGAGGAAGCATGGTTTCGGTGAGCTCGTTGTTTGAGCTTAAACGCACAAACACGGCGCCCGTCCTGGGCTCTACACGGCTGACCACCGCAGACAGAACTTCCCCCTCTTTTGAGTTGAACTCTTCGTATATAATTCCGCGCTCGGCTTCTCTGATGCCTTGGATTATTACCTGCTTGGCCGTTTGAGCCGCTATTCTGCCGAACTTTTTTACCTCGACAGGAATTGCAAGCTCATCTCCGAGCTTGATGCGTTTTCTTATTTTCTTGGCATTTTCCAGAGTTATTTCCTCGTTTTCGTTTTCTACTTCTTCGACAACAAGCTTCATAACATTCATTTCCACGCGCTTTTTCACTGGGTCTATGTTGACCACTACATTCTCTCCGAAGCGCGGGTTATCCTTGCGGAAGGCCGCCAAAAGCGCCTGCTCTATTTTTTCAAAAATATAGCCTGAAGGTATCCCTTTTTCTTTTTCGAGTTCTTCAATTGCGGCAAAAAAATCTGCGTTCATTTCTACTCCCTTTTCTTATATGCTTATACGCAGTCTGACCTGCGCTATTTCTTTTTTTTCTATGCTCTTCTCGTTTCCGTTCGCAGAGATAACGAGTTTTTCGCCATCGTGGCTTATGAGCGTTCCTACATGAGATTTGCTCCCCTGAAGATTTTTAAAAAGGCGTACCTCTACCGTGTGTCCTAAAAACCTTTGGAAATCGCTGTCCCTTTTGAGCTCTCTTTCGGCTCCGGCAGAGCTCACCTCGAAGATGTAGGTCTCGGCTATCGGGTCTTCCTTATCTAAGACAGGGTCGAAGGCTCTCGAGAAGCTCTCGCAGTCTGAAATGCCTATGCCGCCCTCTTTATCGAGATAGACTCTAAGAAAGAATGTGCCTCCCTCTTTTTGGAATTCGACATCCCAAAGTTCATAACCCATTTTCTCAGCCATAGGCCTCGCCAGCTCGCTTATTCTATCTGTGAGTTTGCTCATTGCTTATCTCCTTAAGCGCTTCTTTTCTCAAAGAAAGGAGTGGGCAACGGCCCACTCCTTTCACTCCTATACTTACCTTGTGAATTGTAGCACAAAAATGGGATATTTGCAAGCCTTTACTTCATATTTCGAGCAGATGAAATACTGCGAGAAAGACAGGCGCCTTTTTTGGCGCCTGTCCGTGGATTTTATGCTTTAAATTGCGTTTGTACGGTTTACCAATACCGAAAGATCGACATATTCATCTGCTCCCGATTCGATGCTTTCGTCTGTTTCGGCCTCGAATCTCTGATAGAGACTAAGACCTGTACCCGCAGGAATGAGCTTTCCTATGATTACATTTTCTTTGAGGCCTACCAGTTTATCTACCTTGCCTTTTATGGCGGCATCGGTGAGAACCTTTGTGGTCTCTTGGAAGGATGCGGCCGAGAGGAAGGATTCGGTTGCCAAAGATGCCTTTGTTATACCCATGAGAAGCTGGGTGTATACTGCCTCTTTAAGAGGCTCGCCCATCTCATCGCATTCGCCCTGAGCGTTTCTCAGCCTGATCTTTTCGTTGGCTCTCTTAACGGCAGATATGTCCACCGTTGAGCCTGTGAGAAGTTCTGTTGCGCCCGGATCTTCGATTCTGACCTTTTTGAGCATCTGCCTGACGACAATTTCAATGTGCTTGTCGTTTATTTCTACACCCTGCTGGCGGTAAACCTTTTGCACCTCGTGCAGGAGGTAGTTGCGGACTCCGAGTCTGCCGAATTCGTCGTCGTCGACGCCGCGGATTCTGAGTATATCCTGAGGATTGAGTGCGCCGGAGGTGAGCTCCTCGCCCTTATCGACATGCTGTCCATCCTTGACCAGTATGCCGGCGGAGTAGGGCACTGTATATACCACGGTTTCTCCGGTTTCGGCGTTTTGAACACTGATAGACACCATTTGATCTTTCTTGGCATCTTCCATGACTACGGTGCCGGAGATTTCGCTGAGAGTGGCCACTTTCTTGGGCTTTCTGGCCTCGAAGAGCTCTTCGACTCTGGGCAGACCCTGCGTAATGTCGCCGCCGGCGACACCTCCGGTGTGGAAGGTTCTCATTGTGAGCTGTGTGCCCGGCTCGCCTATGGACTGGGCGGCTATTACGCCGACAGCCTCACCCGGATTTACTGGCTTGCCCGAGGCAAGGTTTACGCCGTAGCATTTTGCACAGACGCCGTATTCCGCTTCGCAACAGGTTACGGAACGCACCAAGACCGAATGTATGCCGTGGGCTTCCAACTCTGCGGCATCTTCGAACTCGAACAGGTGGTTCTCGCTGAACAGAAGCTCTCCCGTGTTCGGGTCGGTGACGGGTTTAGCAGGGTACCTTCCCTCTATGCTCGCTCCGAAGGGCTGAACCTCGGCGCCCTTTTCAAATACTGCAGAAGCAATGACGCCGTCTTTTGTGCCGCATTCGTGTTCGCGGATAATTACATCCTGAGATACATCGACGAGCCTTCTGGTTAGGTAGCCCGAGTCGGCTGTTCTGAGGGCCGTATCGGCAAGACCCTTTCTTGCGCCGCGGCTGGATGTGAAGTATTCAAGAACAGTAAGTCCTTCACGGAAGTTCGATTTAATCGGAATCTCGATTGTTTTACCCGAGGTGTTTGCCATAAGTCCGCGCATACCGGCCAGCTGTCTTATCTGGTTCATAGAACCTCTGGCCCCGGAATCGGCCATCATGTAGATGGGGTTGTGCTTCTCGAGGCAGTTCTCTAGAGCTCCCGTGACTTCTTTTGTGGTTTTTTCCCACTCGTGAATGACGGAACGATAGCGCTCGTCGTCGGTCATAAGACCTTTTTTATAGATTTTTTCAATCTCGACAACCTTGCGCTCGGTCTCTTCGATTAGCGTTTTCTTCGACTCGGGAACTGTCATGTCGGCTATCGAAATTGTTATCGCGCCTTTTGTGCTGTAGCGGAATCCGAGATTCTTTATGTTGTCGAGCACTTCGGAAGAAATCGTAAATCCGTGCTTCTTTATGCATCTGTCGATTATCTTGCCGAGCTTTTTCTTATCGACTCTGAAGTTTATCTCCAAATCGAAGGCCTGTTCGGGGTCTTTCCTATCGACAAATCCGAGGTCTTGAGGAATGGGCTCGTTGAAGATTATTCTGCCGACGGTTGTTGTTATGAGTCTGTACTGTTTCTCACCGTTAACCGTTTTATATGAGCGGAGCAGAATGGGAGCGTGCAGTCCTATTGCTCCCGCACTGTAGGCCATTATGGCTTCGGCGGGTGTGGAATAGGAGTGGATGGGGCGGAAGTAAGGAGCTTTAAGTCCCTTTTCCTCGGCCTCGTCTCTCTTCTCTACATAGAGGTCTCCGTCGACTACTTCGCCTACGGGCAAATCGGTATCGCCGGCATCTTCAACATATACAAACTCTGCGCCCTTTTCCATTTTGCCTATGCGCATAACCGTGAGGTAGTAGGAGCCCAGTATCATGTCCTGTGTGGGCACATTTACGGGGTTGCCGTCCTGCGGGCGGAGCAGGTTGTTGGCAGAGAGCATGAGTATTCTGGCCTCTGCCTGAGCCTCGGCCGATAGCGGCACATGAATGGCCATCTGGTCGCCGTCGAAGTCGGCGTTGTAGGCCGTGCAGACCAGCGGGTGGAGCCTGAGCGCTCTGCCCTCTACGAGTATGGGCTCGAAAGCCTGTATGCCGAGTCGGTGAAGTGTGGGCGCGCGGTTTAAGAGCACGGGGTGCTCGGTAATAACTACATCGAGGGCGTCCCAAACTTTTGTTTCCTGGCGATTTATCATCTTTTTGGCCGATTTGATGTTGATAGCTGTTCCGTCGTTGACGAGCTTCTTTATTATGAAGGGGCTGAAAAGCTCGAGCGCCATTTCCTTGGGCACGCCGCACTGATAAATCTTTAGATCGGGGCCGACAACTATAACCGAACGGCCGGAGTAATCGACACGCTTACCCAGAAGGTTTTGACGGAATCTTCCCTGCTTGCCCTTGAGCATATCGGAAAGGCTCTTTAGGTTTCGTGAGTTTGCGCCTGTTACGGCTCTGCCGCGCCTGCCGTTGTCGATGAGGGCATCAACGCACTCTTGAAGCATGCGCTTTTCGTTTTTAACTATAATTTCGGGCGCATTTATCGAGAGCAGGTGCTTTAATCTGTTGTTTCGGTTTATTACTCTTCTGTAGAGGTCGTTCAAGTCGCTTGTTGCAAAACGGCCGCCATCGAGCTGTACCATCGGGCGAAGCTCGGGAGGAATTACGGGCAGTGACTCGATTATCATCCACTCGGGCCTGTTGCCGCTGCTGCGGAAAGCCTCGACAACTTCCAAACGCTTTAGAAGCTTGGCTTTTTTCTGGCCTCTGGCGTCTTTGAGTTCTTCTTTTATTTCAAAGAAGAGCTTTTCGCAGTCGATACTCTTTAGCATCTTCTTAACTGCTTCGGCGCCCATACCGGCATCGAAATCGTATTCGAACTTCTCACGCATATCCCTATATTCGTCTTCTTCGAGAATTTGACCGTATTCGAGGGGCGTGTCGCCCGGGTCGGTGACTATATAGGAGCTGTAATATAAAACTCTGTCGAGTGTTTTGGGTGAGATGTTAAGGATTATACCCATTCTCGAGGGTATTCCCTTGAAATACCAGATGTGCGATACGGGGGCGGCAAGTTCGATGTGACCCATACGGGTGCGGCGAACCTTGGATTTTGTGACTTCTACGCCGCAACGGTCGCAGATTTTTCCCCTGTAGCTTATCTTTTTATATTTTCCGCAGCTGCATTCCCAGTCTTTTGTAGGTCCGAATATTTTCTCGCAGAAAAGTCCGTCCTTTTCGGGCTTGAGCGTGCGGTAGTTGATTGTTTCGGGTTTTAAGACCTCGCCGTAAGACCACTGGCGAATCATATCGGGCGAAGCGAGCCCGATTTTTATGGCTTCAAAGGCTGTATATTCCATTATTCCACCTCCGAATCAGAATGTTGATCATCATAGTCCTCTTCCTCAAACACCTCTCCGTAATCGCCGTCTTCATCTTCTTCGGGTTCGGAATAGATGCCGCCGCTCTGAGAGTATCCGCCTCGGCTTAGCTCCCTGTCCTCGGAAACATATTCCATCTCGAGACTGGGAACCATTTCTTCATCGCCGTCGTTTTCTTTGAACTCGATTTCTTCTCCGCCCTCGTCGAGTATGCGGACATCGAGGCAGAGCGACTGGAGCTCTTTTACGAGTACCTTGAATGACTCGGGAACTCCGGGCTGCGGTATGTTTTTGCCCTTGACTATGCTTTCGTATGTTTTAACTCTGCCGTTTACATCGTCGGACTTCACGGTGAGTATCTCCTGCAGGGTGTGTGCGGCGCCGTACGCTTCGAGCGCCCAAACTTCCATCTCTCCGAAGCGCTGACCTCCGAACTGGGCCTTGCCTCCGAGGGGCTGTTGGGTGACGAGCGAATAGGGGCCTGTGGATCTGGCGTGAATCTTGTCGTCAACAAGGTGGTGGAGCTTTAGGAAGTAGACATATCCGACAGTTACATCGTTATCAAACTTCTCTCCCGTTCTTCCGTCGCGAAGCTCTATCTTACCGTCTTCCCTAAGACCGGCAAGCTTTAGAGTGTCGGCAATGGCGTCCTCGTCGGCTCCGTTAAAAACGGGGGTGGCAACTTTCCAGCCGAGAGCCTGGGCAGCGTAGCCCAAGTGGACCTCGAGCACCTGTCCTATGTTCATTCGGGAAGGTACGCCCAGAGGATTTAAAACTATGTCGAGCGGTGTGCCGTCGGGCATGTAGGGCATATCCTCCTGCGGAAGAATGAGGGAAACAACGCCCTTGTTTCCGTGACGGCCTGCCATCTTATCGCCGACCGAAATCTTGCGTTTTTTTGCAACATAGACTCTGACGACCTGATTGACGCCGGGGCCCATCTCGTCGCCGTTCTTTCTGTAAAACACCTTTACATCGACTACTATGCCGCTCTCTCCGTGGGGCACCTTGAGCGAGGTATCTCTTACCTCTCTGGCCTTTTCGCCGAAGATGGAACGCAGCAGTCTCTCTTCGGGGGACAGATCGGTCTCGCCCTTAGGAGTTACCTTACCGACAAGTATGTCGCCCGAGCGAACCTCGGAGCCTATGCTTATGATTCCTCTTTCATCGAGGTATTTGAGCGCGTCATCGCCGACTCCGGGTATGTCGCGCGTGATATCTTCGGGACCGAGCTTTGTATCTCTGGCATCACACTCGTATTCTTCGATATGAATCGAGGTGAAGACATCGTCTTTGACCAGGCGCTCGTTTATGAGTATGGCGTCCTCATAGTTGTAGCCCTCCCATGTCATGAATCCGACAAGAACATTTTTGCCGAGCGAAATCTCGCCCTCGCAGGTTGAGGGACCGTCGGCTATGACATCGCCTCTATCTATATTCTCGCCGACCACAACATTGGGTCTTTGGTTGATGCAGGTGCCCTGGTTGGATCGGGCAAATTTGGTGAGTTTGTAGTGCTTTTCTTTTCCACTGTTTTCGGAAACTATTATCTCTGTGGCGGAAACGCTCTTTACAACTCCGGACTCTTCGGCAACCACGGTGACACCCGAGTCGACCGCGCACTTGTGCTCTATTCCAGTCGCAACAATGGGAGCCTCAGTCGTAATGAGAGGCACGGCCTGACGCTGCATGTTGGCGCCCATGAGAGCGCGGTTTGCGTCGTCGTTCTCTAAGAAAGGTATCATGGCGGTGGCTATCGAGACCATCATGTGCGGGGACACATCCATATAGTCGACTCTGTCCTTCTCGACCTCGATAATTTCGTCTTCCCACCTGCAGATTATACGCTCGTTTTTAAGGCAACCGTTTTCGTCGACGGGCTCTGTGGCCTGCGCGACAATGTATTTGTCTTCGACATCGGCGGTCATATATTCAACTTCGTCGGTGACAAAGCTGTCTTCGCGGCGAACTTTTCTGAAAGGTGTGCTCAAAAATCCGAACTTATCTACCTTGGCGTAGGTGGCCAGGTAGCTTATAAGGCCGATGTTGGGGCCTTCGGGAGTTTCTATGGGGCACATTCTGCCGTAGTGTGTATAGTTGACATCTCGGACATCGAAATTGGCTCTGTCGCGGCTGAGGCCGCCGGGACCGAGAGCCGAGATACGGCGCTTGTGCGTGAGCTCGGCCAGCGGGTTGGTTTGATCCATGAACTGGGAGAGCGGGCTTGAGCCGAAGAACTCTCTTATCGCCGCCGTTACGGGCCTTATGTTTACAAGGCTCTGAGGAGTGACTGCATCTAAATCCTGCAGGGTCATGCGCTCTCTTATGAAGCGCTCCATCCTTGCAAAGCCTATTCTAAACTGGTTCTGCAAAAGCTCTCCGACAGAGCGGACTCTTCTGTTTCCGAGGTGGTCTATCTCGTCCTTTTTGCCGATACCGCGGGCCATGTTGAGAAGATAACCGACCGATGCGAAAATATCGTCGGCGGTGAGATGCATGGGCGCAAGCTGCTCCTTAAACTCTTTGAGCTTTTCGATAAGCTCCGCTCCCTGATACTGCTCCATAAGTCTTTTGAGAACGACATATCTTACCTTGCCTTCGACTCCCACATCTTCGGGAACATCCTCGACATAGGCATCGATTGACACCATTCCGTTGGAGACTACTCTAATTTCTTCGTTGTTCAACGAAAGATAGACAGCGGCAACACCGGCGTTTTCGATGCGCTCGGTGAGGTCTACGCTAAGTACTTCGCCTTCTTCGGCCAAAAGCTCGCCCGTGTTCGGATCTGCAACGGGACGGGAAAGCGTAAATCCCTCTATTCTGTCAACAAATGAGAGCTTTTTGTTCATCTTATAGCGGCCTACTTTGAAGAGGTCGTATCTTCTTCTCTCGAAGAACATGTCTTCGAGAAGCTTTTCGGCGCTCTCGATGGTGGGAGGATCCGAAGGGCGCATCTTTCTGTAAATCTCCAAGAGCGACTCGTTGCGGTCGAGTCCGCCGTCTTTGGAAATAGTATCGGAAATCATGGAATCGTTTCCGAAATATTCGAGTAAAAGCTCGTCCGTGCTACAGCCTGCAACTATATCGTCAGCCGCGCTCAGCCAAGTGTGGGGCATTTCGGCATCGTAGTTGCCAACAGCCTTAAGGAAGAGAGTCATGGGTATCTTCCTGTTTTTATCTATTCTTGCATAGAGGATATTGTTTGCATCTGTTTCGCTCTCGAGCCATGCGCCGTGATAGGGTATCGTGGTGCTTCCGTAAACGGCGTGATAGTTCTTATCGATATCTTGGCTGAAATAGACTCCGGGCGAACGGACTATCTGAGAAACGACAACTCTTTCGGCACCGTTTATGATAAACGAGCCGCCTGCCGTCATCAGCGGAAAGTCGCCCAAGAAGAGCTCTTGTTCCTTAATCTCGCCCGTTTCCTTGTTGAGAAGATGGACCATAACTTTTATGGGCGCAGAATAAGTGGCGTCTCTGGCTCTGCACTCTTCTTCGCTGTACTTAGGGGGCTCATCCATATTGAAATCCAAGAACTTGAGTTCCAGAGTCCCCGAAAAGTCGCTTATAGTGCCGATATCTTTAAATACTTCCCTGAGTCCTTCGTCCAGAAACCACTTATAGGATTCCTTCTGAATCTCCAAAAGGCTCAGCATCTCCTGAACCTCGCCTGTTCTGGCGTAGGTTTTTCTTGCTGTTTTTCCGCAGTAAATGTCTTTGGGCATTAACGCATCTCCTTAGCTGTATTCGTTAACCTCACGGATGGGTTTATACTTATTCCAATTTTCTGCTTGATTAGTCTTTTTTCTTGTGCTAAAATTAAGTCAAGAGAAGTGATGGATTTAGTTTCGCTATTTTAAGGCATAGCGAAATATTATATCATTTCTTTTTTTATAATGTCAAGTAATTAAAACATTATTTATTCGGAGGCTAAAAATGCCCTTTTTTGTTTGGTTTTTAATGCTCTTTTTGTTTGCGCTCTCTCTGTTAATCCTGTTTTCAGAGGGATTTTTGAGCGACACAAAAAGAGTGTTTTTTGCTTTTTGCGCACTTTTCGCCGCTTTTGCCGCCAGAATAATGTTTATGGGGCACGAAACCTTGGATTATCTGGATTTTCTGCTTCCGTGGACAGATTTTTTCAGAAAATACGGCGGTATTAAGTCTTTGGCCGCTTTTTCCGGCAACTACAATGCGCCCTACACCTATCTTTTGGCAATTTTTTCGTATATCGATGTAAATCCGCTTTATTTAATTAAACTCAGCTCGATATTCTTCGATATAATTCTGGCCTGGGCGGTTTTGAAAATAGTATTGCACCTCACGGAGGATAAAAACAGTGCACTTGCGGCGTTTTCGGCTACTATGCTGCTCCCGACGGTTGTTTTAAATTCGGCCTGCTGGGCTCAGTGTGACGGCATTTATGCCGCCTTTTCGATCTGGGCGCTCTACTTCGGACTTAAAAACAAATTTTTGCCCTCTATGATCTGCATGGCTGTGGGATTTTCGTTCAAGCTTCAGGCCATATTCATGCTTCCCGTCTTCGGGATTTTCCTCTTCTCGGGCAAGATGAAATTTAGGTATGTTTTTGTCTTCCCTCTCGCCTACATCGCCATGATGCTCCCCGTAATATTCGCGGGAAGAGGGATAAAAGACGCTCTTTTATATTATTTTACAAGTATGGGTTCTACCGGAAACGGCATAAACTATAACTCAGTTTCAATCTTTGCCCTGCTTAAAGTGCCTTTTATGGACTATAATCCTATTATTCCGACAGCGTTTATAACTCTGGCTTTTCTCATTACCCTCGGAATTGTATTTTTAAGCTCTTCTCTCGGAAAAAAGCTCTCTTCAAAAAGCGAGGTGCTGGCGGCCGCCCTTTTGGTGACCGTTATTCCCTTTTTGCTTCCACACATGCACGACAGATATTTTTATCTCTCGGAAGTTATGCTTTTGATTTTGGGCTTTAGCTTTAGGAACTTATTTTATTTCCCCTTTTTCTCGCAGTTTGCCTCTCTGCTTTGCTATCATGCCTATCTTATGCAGAGATATTTGCTCCCGCTCTCGTTTGGCTCGGCTGTTTTGCTCGTTCTGCTGATTATACTCATATTTTACTTTGCAAAACAACTTATCTCGGACAAGCACTTGAGCAACGGTGCGGAAATTAAGGAAGCTGAGACGGGAAATTTTTAAATTTTTTTGTTGACAAGAATTATGTATCTGCTATAATAACACTCACGCCACAGCAACAAAGTTTATGCGAGAGTGCTGGAATTGGTAGACAGGCAGGCTTGAGGTGCCTGTGTCTGGTTAAGGCGTGTGGGTTCGACTCCCATCTCTCGCACCAAAATATTTAGCCCCGCAGGCTCAAGCCCTGCGGGTTTTTTTTGCTTTTAAATTAATAAATAAATCAAAGAGATTGTCACACCAAAAGTCCGGTGAGCGTAAACTGCTCACCGGACTTTTGTTTTATTGTTTTTATTAAGCTCCTAGAGCTTTTAGCGCTAGGTTCATTACCCTGTCAATCTCGCGCTCTTCCTTAAGCCCCAAAACCGAGCCGCTTTCGAACTCCCGAGCCTCTAAGGATTCAAGTCGCGGGAGATAGAGCGTTTGCTCGGGCAGGTCATAGCCCGATTCGCCTATGGGCAAGGTTTTGTAACTTTTCCTCCTTTATTAAATTGTCTTTGATTTGTTAGAATCCCCCAAAATATTCTATCACTGCCAATATTCTTCGTCAATAATTCACATATGTTAAAGAAAAAACAATAAAAACTTTAAAAATAATAAAAAGCTATGAGAAAACAAATTTTTTTGATATAATTTTTTCAGTCGAATAATATTTAAAGTTTTTGGGAACTTATTTGTAATTCCATTGTCTAATAGGTCAGAGAGAACCGAAATTTCGAAAGGAGCTTATGAATATGAATAAATTTAGATTTAATGCAAAGCTGATTGCCCCTGTTTTAATCCTTGCGCTTCTGCTCTCGGGCTGCGGCTCGAGCTACAAATCGGCTCAGGCCCCCGGAAGTGATGAGGGGAGCCAGAGCGCCAAATATGAAATGGCATATGACCAACAAGCCAGCCTAAATTACGCAGGCGGCGAGGCGCCCGCACCCGAAGCCGCGCCCACCTCTGCCAGAGGCAATTCCGCCCTTCCCCAAAACACCAAAATAATCAAAAGCGCCAACATAGAGCTTCGCACCAAGGACTATGACAAGTTCACCGAGGAACTGCGCAAGCTTGTAAGCTCCTTGGGAGGTTACTTTGAATATGAAGAGACCAGCAATTACGGCAGAGGAAGAAACGGCAATTTCACGGTTAGAGTTAAATCCGAGAAGTTCGACGAGTTTTGCAACGGCACGGGCAATCTGGCCGAGGTTAAAACCCTTAGCAAAAACTCAGAGGATGTGGGAGACCAGTATTTCGACCTCGAGTCGAGGCTCAAAACACAGAAAACCAAGCTCGAGCGCCTGCAGGAGCTCCTTAAGAAAGCCGATAAAATGGAGGACATCATAGCTCTTGAAAACGCCATTTCGGAGACGGAGCTTTATATAGAAAGCATGAGCGGCAATCTTCAACGCTACGATTCTCTTATAGATTACTCCAGAATAAATCTTTCTGTAAGCGAGATTTACTTATCAAGCAACGACCCCGCTCCCGAACTCTCGTTCTCGGAGCGCCTTGTAAACGCCTTTGGCGAGGGCTTTAGGGACTTCGCTTACGGGCTTGAGAACTTTGCCGTTTACATGGCCTACAGCTGGCTGAACTGGCTGCTCTTCATCGCTTTCCTTGTTGTAATATTCTTCATAGTTCGCGCGATTATCCGCAAGATAAAAAAAGCATGGGCAACAAAGCGCGGCAATAACTTTGAAGAGAGCGCAAAGCTCGAAATTAAAAAAGATGATAAGACCCCTGAAGATAAGAACGAATAGAATGGGATAAAATGTTTTCGCCCCCGAGAGCTCTCGGGGGCGTTTTCTTTTTATTTAGTTTAGTTTAAAAAGTCGCTCAGTTTTTTACTGCGGCAGGGGTGGCGAAGCTTTCTTATAGCCTTTGCCTCTATTTGACGAATTCTCTCTCTTGTTACGCCGAACTCCTTGCCCACTTCTTCGAGTGTGCGGGACTTGCCGTCTATCATGCCGAAGCGAAGCTCTATGACCTTTTTCTCTCTCGGGGTGAGAGTGTCGAGCACATCGGAAATCTGCTCTTTGAGCATCGAGAAGCTGGCGGCCTCGGCCGGCTCTTCGGCATCCTCGTCGGGTATGAAGTCGCCAAGGTGGGAGTCTTCCTCCTCGCCTATCGGGGTTTCGAGAGAAACGGGCTCCTGCGCGATTTTGAGTATCTCGCGAACCTTTTCGACAGACATTCCCATCTCGTCGGCAATCTCTTCGGCCGAAGGATCGTGTCCGAGCTCCTGCAGGAGCTGACGGGAAACTCTTATGACCTTGTTTATCGTTTCGACCATGTGCACGGGTATCCTTATGGTTCTCGCCTGGTCGGCTATTGCGCGGGTTATCGCCTGGCGTATCCACCATGTGGCGTAGGTTGAGAACTTATAGCCCTTGGTGTAGTCGAACTTTTCAACAGCTTTAATAAGCCCCAAGTTGCCCTCTTGAATCAGGTCTAAAAAGAGCATGCCGCGACCCACATAGCGCTTGGCGATTGAAACCACCAGTCTTAGGTTTGCCTCCGCCATCTTCTGCTTGGCGCGCTCGGAGCCTTCTGCCATCTGCTTTGCAAGTTCAACCTCTTCTTCAGCCGTGAGCAGGGGGATGCTGCCAATCTCCTTGAGGTAGGTACGGACAGGGTCATCGTTTGCTGTGTATTCTCGAGCTTTTTTTACCTTCTTCTTTTTTTCCGCAAGCTGAGTTTCATCGTCCTCTTCCTCATCTTCTACATCATCTATATCGTCAAGCTCGTCTAAATCATCGAGATCCTCGTCGTCTTCCTCGTCCAAGTCTTCATCTTGATCCATAAAGTCGAGATCGTCAGGGAATTCCACGCCCATGTCCTCGAGCTTGTCGCAGAAGCTGTCCATAATGTCGTCGCTGAGATCCGCATCTTCAAAAAGAGCAAAATCACGGCGAGTGAGCTTGCCCTGTTTTCTGCCCTTTTCGAGCAATGCTGCCAGCTGCTCGGCTATTTCTTCCTCGCTGAGATGCTCTTCGTCTTCGTCGAGATTTTCCAAATCGAGATCGTCTTCCGAAATATCTATATCCTCATCTTCGGAAAATTCGTTTTCAAGTTCTTCTTCAGGAATTAAAATATCCTTATTTTTTGACATCGGCTTCATATCCCTTCTTATTTTTATAAAGCTCGGCCATGTTTCTCAGGCCTTCTCCGCTCAAATTTCTTGCGGCATTTTCGCTTATTATTGTTTGCATATAATCACCCAGAGCCTTTTCTTTTCCCTCGGGAGACTCGGGTTTTTTTAGTATCGAGACCAAGTGCGCCGTCTCTTCGGGCTGCAAATTTTGCCCCAAAACGCTCAAGTTGGGAGTTTGCTCTCGCTTTATCTCATCGGTTATCAGATTATATATCTTTTTTAGGCACGGAGATGAGAATTTTTCGGAATTAAAATCCGCACATTTTTCATATAGAAACGGATAGAGGTAGAGAAGTCTTATAAGTCCCTCTTCCGCCGCCGCCGAACGCAGATTTTCGTACCTGAGCTCTCGGCTTTTGGGCTGAATCCGCTCTGTCGGGCGATTTTTCCGCTCGTCTTCTCTTGCCCTTGTGCGCTCGCGCCGCCTTATTATCCGCTTTACCTCATTGGCCAGAGCCTCGGAGCGAATGCCCGCTCTCTCTGCAACTCTTTGCACATAGACTTCTCTCTCCAATGGGGAGGTCAGACTCGCCAAGAATTTACCCGCTTCGTCCAAGAACTTTAGTCGGCTCGCCTCGCTCTTCATATCGTACTTTTCTTCGATTTTCTTCAGCCTGAAATCCTGCTGAGTGTCGGAGGCATCTATGAGATTGAGCATGCCGTCTCTGCCGTATTTTTTTATGTATTCGTCCGGGTCCTTGGCATCGCCCAGCTCTAAGATTCTCACCTCGAGCTCGAGCTTCTGTAAAAGTCCCATGGCTCTTTCGGCGGCAGCTCTGCCGGCACTGTCCATATCGTAGGCGATGATGAGTTCTTTTTTATATCTCGATATGAGCCTTGCCTGCTCGTCGGTGAGCGCCGTACCCAGCGAGGCTACAGCCGAGTCGATTCCCGCCTGATACAGAGAGCAGACATCCATGTTGCCCTCTACAAGTACAAAATACCTGAGTTTGGACTTTTTTGCAAGGTTCATCCCGAAGAGATGACGGCCTTTTTGGAATATCATGGTCTCGGGGCTGTTTAGATACTTGGCTTTGTCGTCAACTATCGTGCGTCCCGAAAAGCCCAGCACATTGCCTCTGACATCTATTATGGGGAAAACTATTCTGCCCCTGAAGGTATCGTAGTAGCCGCCCGATTTAGAGCGCTTAACAAGTCCGCTGTCGTAGAGCTCAAAATCGCTGAAGCCCTTTTCCCTCATGTGCCTCAGGAGCAAATCCCAAGCATCGGGCGCGTAGCCTATGCCGAAATCTCTTATGGTCGGAAGTTTCATTCCCCTCTCGCTTAAGTAGTTCATGGCTTCCTTGCCGCCGACAGCCATAAGCTCGGAGTGGAAGAAGCGAGCGGCTTCGGTGTTGGCCTCTATAGCTCTCTTGCGTTTTATTGCGCCTCCGTCGTCACCGCCCTTTTCGGGCATGGGCATATTAGCCCTCTTTGCCAGAAATTCCACCGCCTCGGGGAAGTTCATATTCTCCATCTCCATGATGAAGCTTATGACATCTCCGCCCTTGCCGCAGCCGAAGCAGTGATAGAACTGTTTTGAAGGATTTACAGCAAACGAGGGCGTTTTTTCGCTGTGAAACGGGCACAGCCCGAACACATTCTGACCGCTGCGCCTTGTTAGCGCAACATAGTCGGAAACAACGCTCTCTATATCGTTTCTTTCGGCAAGCTCTCTGAGGAAGCTCTCAGGAAATTGCATCTTTCTACCTTACTTTCCTTACTTATAAGACCAGTATGAGGGGACAAAGAGGCGCTGATAGACGCCCATTGCAAAGCTGTCTGTCATGCCGCTAATAAAGTCTGCCACCGCCCTCTCTATTCCCTCTTTTTCGAGAATTTCGTGGTAAAGAGGCGGAAGCTCCTGTGGATTTAGTATATAGTGATTCCAAAGCCGCTCTAAAATTCCGTCTACCTTTTCTTCTTCGGCCTTGGCTATAGGATTTACATAGATGTTCCCAAACATGAAGTCGCGAAACTCGTATATTGCCTCGTGTATATCAGGCGAAAACGAAACTGCGCCGTTGCTGTGCGCGACAATGTCGCTCACTGCGGCATCTATTCTCTCGGACCTTGTTTTTCCGAGGCGAGAGCGGACTATATAAGGCAAATCGCTCTCTTCGCTTATGCCGGCCCTTATCGCATCGTCGATATCGTGATTTACATAGGCTATTAAATCCGATGTCCTGACAACATCGGCCTCGAGCGTTGCGCGTGGAAAACCGGAGGTGTGATTTAATATTCCCATTCGGGTTTCATAGCAGAGATTTAATCCCTTGCCGTCGTTTTCCAATTTGTCGCAGACCCGAAGACTTTGCTCATAGTGCCTGAAACCCTCGGTCATGAGTCTGTTAAGCACTCTTTCTCCGGCGTGACCGAAAGGCGTGTGCCCGATATCGTGCCCCAAGGCTATCGCCTCGGTGAGGTCCTCGTTAAGCATGAGCGCCCTCGAGATTGTGCGCGCTATTCGCGAAACCTCGAGAGTGTGGGTTAACCTTGTTCTGTAGTGATCTCCCTCGGGAAGGAGGAAAACCTGTGTTTTATGCTTAAGTCTTCTAAAAGCTTTTGAGTGAGAAATTCTATCGACATCTCGCTGAAAATCGGTGCGGATAGGGCATTTGGCTTCCTTGCGCTCACGGCCTAAGCTGTCTTTAGAGCGCACGCCATATTCGGATATCAGGTATCTTTCAGCTTCTTCTCTTTTTTCTCTCACAGTGAGCACTAAAACGCCTCCATCCAACATTACTCCGATTATATATTATATCACAAAACTCGCTTTAACAAATAGTCCTTTTGCAGATACTTAAGGCTTACTTTGCCGGAGCTGAGCTCCTGCAGATTTTTTTCGAGATTTTCGGTTTTTTCGGGCTCTAGGTAAAAGGATATTTCGACCTCTTCCATAAAAACGCTCTCGGGGTCTCTCACGGGTTCATATTCTCCAATGAGCTTTATTATGGGTTCATATAGGTTGTATGGAGTAATCAGCGAAACTTTTTGAGCCTCGAGCATGGTGCCTACGCCCGCCTCTTTGAGCACCTCATTAGTTGCATCGGAGTATGCCCTTATAAGCCCGCCTGTGCCGAGCAGTGTGCCGCCAAAATAGCGCGTGACAACAACGGCAACATCGAAAACCCCGTTTCCGCTGAGCACATTCAGTATGGGCTGACCCGCCGTACCCGAGGGCTCTCCGTCGTCGGAGCGGCGGCTTTCGCCGTTTCTGAGATTATATGCCCAGCAGTTGTGCGTGGCATCGTAGAACTCTTTGGAAATCTCATTAACAAATTCCATGGCCTCTTCGCTTGTACTCACAGGCCTTATGCTCGATATGAACTTTGAGCGTTTTACCGAAATCTCGCTCCTGGCATCCCCAAGAGGGACTAAGAAAGAATCTCCCCTGCTCATGCTATTACATATTCCTCGAAAGCGCCTTTTTTATTCTTCTTTAAAAGCACATCGGCGACTATGCCGTCTTCGGCGTAGTCGAGAGAATACAGCGTGCTGCCCGTGTGCAGATTTTCTATTAAGCCCGCCTTGTCGTACGGGATTTTCACCTTTATGCGCTCGGAGTCTTCCTCGAGCTTCTCGCTTATCTTCGCTTTGAGCTCTTCGAGTCCTTTGCCGTGGAGCGCCGAGATGCAGACCGTGTCGCTGTCGCGCGGCATAACCTCGCAGAGTCTGTCGCACTTGTTATAAACCGTGAGTCTGGGCTTTTTGGAAATTCCCAGAGTTTTTATCATGTCCTCGACAACCTCCATCTGACTGAGCCTGTCGGGGTTTGAAATATCGACCACATGCACAAGCAAATCTGCCCACAGGAGCTCTTCGAGCGTGGCCTTAAACGCCTCGATAAGGTGAGTCGGAAGTTTGCGTATAAAACCGACAGTATCGGTTAATATTACCTCGCTCGTCGGGCTGAGCCTGAGCTTTTTTGCCTTTGTGTCGAGTGTGTCGAAAAGTCTGTCGTTGGCCGAGACAGCCGCATCGGTGAACGTGTTAAGAAGCGTGGACTTTCCCGAGTTTGTATAGCCTATGAGCGCCACTTGGGGAATCTCGTTTTTAAGTCTTGTGGCGCGAGAAACAGAGCGCACTCTTCTGACCTCTGAAATGGAGTTTTTCAGAGCCGCTATGCGCTTTCTTATTGTTCTTCTGTCGGTTTCGAGCTGTGTTTCACCGGGACCTCTCGTTCCGACGGGCGAAGAGCCGCCCGAGGCTGTTTGCCTTGCAAGGTGAGCCCACATGCCCGAAAGTCGGGGAAGCAGATATTCGTACTGAGCCAGCTCTACCTGAAGCTGTCCTTCACGGCTCATGGCTCTGTCGGAAAAAATGTCCAATATGAGGCCCGACCTGTCGAGTACCCTTATCTTTAGCATATCCTCAATGTTCTTGGCCTGCGAGGGACTGAGCTCGTTATCGAAAACCAAGAGCTCGGCCTCTAAATTTTCGGCCAGTTCTTTTACCTCGAGCAGTTTGCCCAAGCCCACAAAAGTCTTTGGCTCCGGTGTCGGCCTTGACTGTATAACCTCGGCGAGAACTTCTATGTCCGCCGTTTCGCAGAGAGCCGAAAGCTCCGCCATCGAACTTGTATCGGAGCGCTCCTTTTCTTCCATCGAGGCCGCCGAAAGTCCTACGAGCACGGCTTTCTCTTTTGTTTTTTCTATCTCATGTATATAAATCACCTTTTATCTTTTTAAGTAAATAAAAACCGCCAAGCACGGAGCTGGGCGGCATGTTTTTATTTTAGACCGTATTTCCTATTGAACTTGTCCACGCGGCCGCTTGTATCGACCAACTTCTGCTTACCTGTGTAGAACGGATGGCAGTTGGAGCAAATTTCAACGCTGATATCTTTCCTTGTGGAGCCTGTTTCTATAACATTGCCGCAGGCACATCTAATAGATGTTTGATAGTATTTAGGATGAATGTTCTCTTTCATTTTTAATCACCTTCTGAATAGTGCTGTTTTGAGTATGCCTCCGGCATGGATACAAAACGCGAAGTGTAGTGTAACATAGGCTCAAAAATATTGCAAGGGCCGGGTTAAAAAAAGTTATAGATGAGGAGATTAAATTACTTTAACATTTTTACATAAATGAGCGCTCAAAGATCGTTCTTTTTAATTTTCGGTCAATTAATTTATTAATTCTGTTGACTGAACCAATTTATCAAAATCGCTTTGATACAGCTTATCCTGAATAACTCTATACTTTTCAAATTCACTTTCAGCAAAACTTTTTGCAATCTCTGCAGAAACTCTCCCCTTGTCTTTCAAAATATCTTCTTCGTTAAATTCTAAAAAAACATCCAAGCGTTTTGCCCAGTCTTCCATAGTCATTGGTATTTTTCGTTTAGCTTGCCTTTCGGCATAATCCAAATACATTGTGACAAACTGATGTAAATCTTCCATTTCAGTTTTTGAAAGATAGTTTTTTGCAATACTGACATCGGATTTTACAATTTTTCCACTCGGTGCATTCTTCCAAGTAGCAAGTCCCATATATTCTTTTTGGTGGTCGGCCCGTTCTACAATTAACTCGGCAGCCGTATGATGATGTATTGCATAATGAAGCTTATTTTGAACAGCAGCAAAAAATTCTTGCGATGTTTTTGCTGTAGGTGAATAGTCAATTGCAGTAGAATAAATATCCGTGATTTTTTGATAGAATTTTCTTTCACTTGCTCTGATTTCTCTGATTTCATCAAGCAAATGCTCGAAGTATGCTTCATCAAACACTTGACCGTTTTCTAAACGCTGTTTATCTAAAACATAGCCTTGTATCGTAAAAGTTCTTAGTACACTCGTTGCCCATTGGCGAAATTGAGTGGCTCTTATTGAATTAATGCGATATCCGACAGAGATAATTGCATCTAAGTTATAGAATTTCATTTTGTATGTTTTGCCGTCAGAAGCAGTTGCCGAGGATTCCTCGGTAACTGAATCCTCCTGTAATTCTTTAGATGCAAATATGTTTTTCAAATGCAGGCTTATATTATCAGTGGAACAATCAAACAGCTCGGCCATAGCTTTTTGAGTAAGCCATATATTCTCGTCATATACCCTGACTTCTATTCCGTCTTCACCTGCTTGCTTGGTAAACACGATGAAATCGGTAGTGCTGTTTCTTATTTGGATGTTTTTTTATCTTTGCTCATTTGCTTATCCTTCCCTCTGATTTTCAACAGGACTCTATTGGAAATTTATAAATTTACAAAGCTATGAACCTATACGATTGGGCGACATTTTATTATTTGATACAATTATAATACCAAATGCATTATCAATATGCTTCTCTTGCTTTGTTATAATTTCACAAGTTCTTCGGCTTCGAGGAAGTAGATGAGCTTTTCTTTAACTTTTTCCTCAAAAAGCTCCTCTGCGGCGAGGCCGTAGATATAGAGCTGGGGCTCGTAGTTTTTAGCTCTCTGCTTGAGTTTATCGCCCCTTACCCTGTCGGTTTTGTAGTCTAAAACGCTTATGCCGTCGGCTTCTTTTAAAATAAGGTCGAAGCGGCCTTGAACAAGAATTTTGTCGGAGCTTTCGATATCTTTATAAAGCTTATCGGCGTCTAAAAGCACTCTGAACGGCTGCTCTCGCAAAACCACATCGGCGTTTTTTATTCTCTCGCCCAGAGGCGATGCGAAAAAATTAAGAATTTTCTCAAAGTCTATGAGCCCAAGAGCCGTGGGCTCGAGCAGATTTTGCGCTACAAGCCTTTCGGCCTCTTGCTTTAAATCTTCAATAGAATCGGTTTTATTAAAATCTAAAAGACCCAAAAAGTTGTGCGTGACTATGCCTCGCTCGAGCGCCGTATTTTTATCTTGCAGCTCCCCTGAAAAATCGTCTTCGGAAAAATCGAAGACCATCTCGAAGCTGTCGGCATCTTCTTCCCCACGCATTTCTCTTGCATAGTCGCTTACCGAGAGCTTTGCGGGAAGAGAGCGAGAACTTTGATAAGGATATACAAAGTCGAAGCGTTCTTTGAGAGCCTCGGGGCTTATTATTCCCTGTGTTTCGGGAACGCTCTGCTCGGTCTCATTGCTTTCTTCATAGTCTTCCGCCGAAGTTTTGGGAGGGCTCATATCGTCGGAATAAACTCTGAAGTCTGCAATTCCCTTGCAGTCTTTTTCTTCGAGAAGGAAGCCGAGCCAATCGGCATAGGAGTTTTTCTGCAGAAGCTCCGAGTTTTGAACCGGATTTTCTTTTGAGCCGAAGTTTTTTAGGGCCTTATAGGAAGAGCTTCCCGGCTCGGAGATTTTGTTGCCCGCAAAACTGAGATAGAGTCTTTCGGAAGCTCGGGTGAGAGCCACATATAAAACCCTCATATATTCGCTCCGCGCTTCCCTGTCTTTACGCATTTCTATGGCTTTTTTGGCAAAGTCGGGATACTTTATACCTCGCACCGCATCCACAACATCTGCGCCAAGGCCGAGTTCGGGGTGTATGAGTACCGAGTTGTTGTCGCCCTTGTTAAATCCTCTGGCAAGGTCGGAGACGAACACCACGGGGTACTCAAGTCCTTTGGACTTGTGCACGCTCATGAGCTTTACGCAGTCGGAGTCTTCACGCCCTGCGCTCGCCGGCGGCTCGGCTTTTTCTTTAAGCTCGTCCAGTTTTTTTATGAAGCTTCGAAGTCCCTTAAAGCCGGTTTTCTCGAAATCTTCCGCCATAGAGATAAGCTGAATAAGGTTGCCGTATGCGCTCTCTCCTCCTCTAAGCCTTGAAACAGTGAGATAGTCCATAGCGTTCATAATATAGTCGAGCAGTTCATACACCGTGCTGTCGCGGGCAAAATCTCGCAGAAAACTCAGCTTTTCGGTGAAATCTCTGATTTTTTCGTCGTTCTCCGCCTTTTCTTTTATTAAGTCGAAGAGCGAAGCTCTTCTTTTTTCGGCCTTGAGCGCGGCTATCTCGTCCATATTAAAGCCGAAGAGAGGTGAGAGCATGGCAGATAGCAGAGCTATTTCATCCAGCGGATTGTCGATTATTCTGAGCACCGAACAAATTTGTTTTATCTCGACACTTTCGAAGAAGCTCTCGGCCGTATCGGAACCCGAATAGGGTATGCCGAGTTTTTGGAGCTCGGCTTTATAATAGTTTACCGAATTTTTGAAGCTGCGAAGGAGTATGCAAATATCCCCGTAGCGTATGGGGCGTTTTTTCTCGCCCTCACCGATATATTCGCCGTGTACCATCCCGAAGATTTTGCGCGCGACGATAGATGCCTCTATTGCATATTTGTCTTTGGTTTTCCCCTCTTCTTTTGCTATTTCAATAGCCATTATCTCGGGAAAATGCCCTTCCTCCTCGCAATTTCTGCCGGGTTTTAAGCTCATCTGCTCGTCGTAGTCTATGCCGCCCAAGTATTCGCGCATGAGGTTTTTGAACACGAAGTTTGCGAAATTAAGTATCTCGGGTCTCGACCTGAAGTTCTCGTTCAGGAGTATTTTAGCGCCCTCTTTGCTATTGAGGTCACTCAGCTCTGCGTAGCTCTCGAAGCGCCTGAGAAAGAGCTCGGGCGCGGCAAGGCGGAAGCCGTAGATAGACTGCTTTATATCCCCAACGAAAAAGAGGTTTTTTTCGTCACGGCTGAGCGCCTTGATTATCTCTTCCTGTACGGGGTTTACATCCTGATACTCATCGACGAGTATCTCTTTAAATTCTTCGGACACCCTTTTAGAGAGCGGTGTTTTTAAGCCTCTATCGTCCAGCAAAAGCTCCAAGCTAAACTGCTCCAAGTCGTTGTAGGTTATGGCGCCTCTGCGAAGCTTTTCGGCCCTGTATCTCTCGTGCAGTTCTGAAAGTATATCCAAAAGGCTTATCAGCACCTCGGAGGTTTTTCGCCTGTCGCCGAGCATTTTTTCGGATTTTTCGTTGAGATTCTTTTTCAGGTTCTTCACTGCATCTTTACAGCTGTTGCGCCTTTTGTTTACATAGTCTTTAAGCTCGGGATCCTCGGGATTTCTGAGCGCCTTAAAGCGTGGGAAGTTTACATTCAGATTTTCAACCACGGCATCGAAAGATGTTTCGCTTGCCGCTTTTAGGCGTTTTAAGTCTTCATAGCTCTGCCTGAGACTCTCGCCATAGGCATCATCTATGTCGCCCCCCTCTATGAGGGAGAGAATTTCTCTGAAAACCTCACAGTAGAAAGCCGCATCCGTCTCTGCGCTTTTCATGAGCTCGCGGCCCCACGGAGTCTCGGCGGCATCGTGATGCTCTGTTTTAAGCTCCTCTTTTTGCCCTTCTATCCAAACTTTGATCTTGGGCTGTGAAAGCAGAGCGTTGTAGCTTTCTTGTATTGCGCTGACAAGTCCCCTGTCGTCCTTGCCGGCGCCCACGCTCTCGACCAGAGAGAGGAAGGCCTCGCTCCCCTCTGCATACTTTTCTTCTAAAAGCGTGTTGAGGCAGCCTTCCATCATGGCTTTCGCTTCTGTGTCGTCGGCTATGCGAAACGCCGGACTTATGCCGAGTTCATGGGCATTTTGCCTGATGAGCCGTGAGCAGAAGGAGTGGATTGTGCCAATCTGCGCCTTGCCCGAAAGCGCAAGCGAGCGCCTTATCGCCTTTTTTGTGTTTTCGTCTTTGCTTTCGGCAAGACTCTCTTTTAGAGCCTCGAAAATCTTGTAGCGGAGGTTGGATGCCGCCGCTTTTGTATAGGTTATTATGAGAAAATCCCTAAGCTCGGCATCATTCGAGACTATATGATCGACAACTCTTTGAACAAGTACAAAGGTCTTGCCCGAGCCTGCGCCTGCCGAGACGAGTCTTGCGCCGTTTCTTGTTTTTATAGCGTTTTCTTGGCTCTTGGTGAGTTTTATTTCACTCATTCTCATCTTCTCCTTTCGACTTTTCGGCCTTGAGGAGACTGAGCTTTTCTTTTAGGCTCTCGCCTCCGACAGCGGAAAAGCGCCTGTATGAGCCGTTTTCGCCGTCTTTGAAACTGCATGCCTCTTTGAAGTCGCAATATTTGCAGGCGTTTATATCATTACTTCTAAAATACGGTTCGGGCCCTATCTCGCCTCTCAGCAGTGTTTCGGCAAACTTTTTGAGAAGCTCGATTATATATTCCGAAAGTCCTTCAAATTCGGCAGAGCTTGCAAGAGATTTTTTGTCTGATTTGTTGCTTCCGTCTGTATTGGATATGGGGAGGAAAACAAGCGTTTCCGTGTTTTCCATGGCCTTGAGCACGCTCTCATCGTTTAAAAGAAGTCCGCTTCTTTGAAGAGTCTTGTTCTTTTGCGCTTCGAGCTCTTTGTCTTCTAAATCTGATTTTGCCGATATTATCACATCTCTTGCGGGAAGATAGAGAACGCCCGCAGGCTCGACCTCTCTGCCGAAGAAATCATCTCCGCCCTTGGAGAGCACAAAGAGATAAATGAGCATTTGCAGATAGCGGCCGTATAAAACCTCTTCGAGAGAGAATTTTATATTGCCTGTTTTATAGTCATAAACTCTGAGATAGAGCTTTTCGTTGTGCAGCCAGCCGTCTATCCTGTCGGCCTTGCCCGAGAGAAAGAGCTTTGCACCCTCGGAGAGGTCTATTGGCATTTTGCGCGCCAGCTCTCCAATGTCGAACTCGAAGCCTATGGGCTCGAACTCGGACACCCTAAGCTCGGAGATTATATCTGTTGTTATGCGCTTGGACTGCTCCTTGGCGCGGGCGAAAATATAGGAAAACCTATGGCTCAATTCGAGTTGCTCTTCGAGCTTGCTCTCGCCGTAGGTATCGGCGTGTTTGCCCGCAATTTTGGCTATCTCATCGTCGGGGCAGGTTTTGAGCGAGCCTTTTTGCTTCAGCTCTTGAACCGTGTTTTCGACAACATTGTGTATAAAGCTGCCGTATTCAAACTTGCCGAATTCTTCTTTGCCAACGGACTTCAGTCTGAGGCTGTGGCGCAGGAAGTGCTTATATTTGCAGTCGTAGAAGGTATCGGCTTGAGAGGGCGAAAGTTTGAGCTTATCGCCATAGAGCTTTAAGACCGTTTCCCTCGAGATTTCGAGCTTGCCGGACTCGGCGGCGGATTTTAGCCTTGAGATTTCTTCGGGCTCATATTTTTCGAAATATTCCCTTGCCGCAACGGAGTTTGGCTCCTGCGTATAGAACAGCGTTTCGGAAGCAAGCGAAAGCGCAGGTTTTCTTGCGTAGAGTGATAGAGCCGAGAGCTTCGGAACGCTCGCTTTTACGCCTGTGAGCTTTTCTATTCTGCTGAAAATTTCGGAGGGTACAGGCTCTTCGCCCTCTTCGTCCCCCGCTCCGTAACTCATGATAAGACTTTCGGAGGGAAGAGTCAGCGTGCTGTAGATTCGCGCATACTCCTCAAAAAGCTCGTTCTCGCCGCCTAAAAGCTCGAAACCGAGCTCAGAGAGTCTCTCGCGTTCTCTGTCTCTTATAAGTCCCTCGTCGGCATTTTTTTGCGGCAAGCGCTCCTCGGACGCGCCGAGGACTATGAGGTGTCTCAGCTTCCTGCGGCGCATTCTGTCGAAATCGCCCGCCATGGGACTGTCGAGGCTTACGGGCAGTATGCCGACTGGATATTCGGATAGCGCAATTAATAAAAGCTTTGAAAATGCCGCCATGTCCATCTCGGTATCTTTTAAAAGCTCTTCTATTTGTGAAAGCGCCAACATGAGCTGAGACCAAAGGCGCTTAAATTCTGCCGCATCGCTCAGATGTCCGCGCTCTTTAAACTCTGCAGCTCTTTCGCTCAGTCTTTCACCCAGAGATATGCTTCTAAAGAAGTCCCGAAGCGCAGAGCAGTGTTCTCCCGCCGTTTTGGATTTTTGGGAGGAGTTGGAAAGTTTTCGAAGCGGAGCGACTGCCCTGTCTCTTATGCTGTTCAGCTCTTCGAGCTTTTTATTGCTCTCGTCGCTCTCCTCGCCGCCGAAACCATCGGGGTGCATTTTCCATGGGGATTTTCTCAAAAGACTTCTTCCGCCGAGTTCCCACATTATGCAGTAGGTTTGAAGCTTATCAATCTCAAAATTGTTTAAACCCGAATAACCCAAGCGAAGATAGCGGAAAAACTCTTCGAAGCCAAAGCCCGAGAGTATTGTTTCGTAGGTAAGCTCAAGAAGTCTGAAGAGAGGCATTTCTTCCATTCCGGCTTTTCGCGCAGAAAAGAGCGGGAGCCCGTATTTTTTGAACTCGGTCTCGAGCATCGGCCTGTAGCTCTCGAAGCCTCTGACCGCTATCGCTATATCCCTGTATCTCTCGCCCTCGCTTACAAGCCTTTTAACCTCGGCCGCCGCCAGCGCGCACTCTGTGAGCTTGCTGTCGGCAGAATATAGCTTTATTTTTTCACTGAGCGCGGAAAACTCGCCCTCGCTTTTTACAGGCTCTAAACCCATGGCTTTTTCGATAAGCTCCGAGAGTTCTTTTTTGCCCTCGTCCTCGTCGAAGCTTTTAATTTCATATTTTATATTGTTTTCGTCGGCGTAGGCTTTAAGCCTGCGCAAGAGACGGGATGCCAGAGCGTGCGCCTCGGAAGCGCTGTTTTCGTCTTCTGTTCCAAGTGAAACTGTGAGCTTTTCGGATTTTTTCATGAGCTCGAAGATTATCTTGAGCTGAGCGCCCGAAAAGTGCAGAAAGCCGTCGATATATACATTCTTAAAGCTTTTTTCGGGAAGATCGGAAATTCTCGAGGCTATGTATTCCTGAGTATCGAGCGGGTCTGTTTTGCCGCCTCTTCTCAGGATTTCGTTATATTTTTCGGATATGAGTCTGATGTCTTTGAGCTTTGTTTTGAGCTCTGTTTCGCTCTCGGAGTTTAAATCGGAATCGATTTTGTTAAGGTCCTCGAGCCCTATTCCCGCGTTTTTAAATTCTCCCAAAGTGTCGAGAATCGAGGAGAGTATCTGCGGCGTTGAAAGAGCTCCGCTATAGAGCTTTAAGTCGCTTCCGAGCTCTCCGACTGCGCAGGCAAGACTTATGAGTCTTCCCGCTCTATCGACATAGTTTTCAAATTCTCCCACACGCTCGGTGAGCTTGTCTTTAAGTGAAGAAAAGCCTATTACCTCGGCATAGAGACTGGCAGTGTTGCCGCAAGAGAGCAAAAGTTCGCGCTCGGCCTCGAAGCTGAACTGATCTGGCACTATGATTATATTGCCCCCTCGCTTCAGCCTGACCTCTTTGCCAACTTCGCTCATTATTGCGCTTGTCTTTCCGCTGCCGGCTCTGCCTATAAATATTCTGAGCAAGCCGCAAGGCCCCCTTATCATTTGTTTTAAAAATTATATCAGTTATGTGCAAAAAATAAAAGCCGAGAAGCTCTCTCGAGCTGCGCAGTTTAGTTCCTAAACTTTTGAAGATAATCAGCCGAAAAACTATTATGAATTGAGCCGTGAAGCTATTGAAAATATATCTTTTTTATTATATAATCACTACGGTCTATATCATTTGAAAGGGTGCTTTATTTTGGAAGAAAAAAAGACATTTTTCGGCGAATTTAAAGAGTTCATATCCAAGGGCAGTGTGCTTGACCTTGCAGTCGGCGTTATTATAGGCGGAGCTTTCACAGCTATTGTGAACTCTCTCGTAAGCGATATCATCATGCCCGTTATCGGCCTTTTGCTTGCCGGTGTGGACTTCAGCGCTTTAAAAATAACGCTTAAGATGGCCGCCGAGGACGGCACGGGCGGAGTTTTTATTACCTACGGAAACTTTATTCAGGCGAGTATCAACTTCCTTTTGGTCGCCTTTGTGCTTTTTATTGTGATTAAGGGAATTAACGGCATGAGGCGCAAGGAAGAAGAGAAGGAAGAGGAAGAAGAGGCCGAAGAGCCTGCCGAGCCTTCGGAAGAGATTTTGCTTCTCCGCGAGATTAGAGACAGCTTGAAGAAGTAAGTCTTGCGCTATAACGAAAAGAGAAACGCATTTTTCAGCGTTTCTCTTTTTGTTTTTTAGTTGTACCAGAAAAGATAATCGTAATAGTTTGAATAATCTTTTTCCCAGTTTTTGCGCTCTGCGCAGAGCGTTGGTTCTATTCCCCGCTCTTTGAGCCAAGCCAGCGTGTATTCCGAATTTCTTTCGGGTCTTATGCTCCAGTGTCTGTAGAATTTTTGGGGAGAGTCGCCACCATCCTTTTCAATTATCACATAGGACAGAAATACAGAGCAGTCATAGTAATTTCCTAGAGCTTTTTCATCGTGCAGTATGCTCAAGTGGCCTATATTGCCGTTTTCGGCATCCTTCATAACAGCGTTCTCGTAGAAGTCTCTAAAGCGCTTCATTCCCCATTCTTCCGAAAATTGCTCATGCTTTTCAATGCGATTCTCGAACAGAAAATCGAGTTCTATGTAAGCGTATGTCTCCTTCATGTTTTTAAAATCGAGCTTGAGCCGCTCCAACACAATTGGTTTTAGATTAATGAAGCGTTCCATGGCCTTCAGCGCCTCGGGCAGGTCCTCATAGCTGCCGTTTGGATTGTAATAGAATCTATATTCGCGAGCCAGTTTCGAGCCGTCTTTAAGCTCATAGTTTAGTTCAATGTAAAACTGAATCTCATCGTCTTTTTCAAAGCTTTCAGCTTCGCTTTCGACCAAAATTTTGTGCAATTCTATCGCTTCATTTATTACTTCGATATTCTCGCAGTCTTTAAGTTCGGGCCCTCTTGCGGATATGCTGAACGACTTTACATTCTCGGGCATGGGTATTCTTTTTTCGTAGCCGAGCACATCGAGCTTTAAGCACAAAACAAAGGCGATGATTACAAGCGAAACTCCCAAAAACATGAAATTCGACTTTTTATTTTTAAAGCAGTCCAGCTTTTTCTCGAGCAGGGCCTCGCCGACATAGTAGCCGACGGCCGCCGCTGTGAGCGCGCAAATCAAAAAGAGTGTGAAGCTCACACCGCCCCTAAGATTTCCGAAGAAGATGGAATAGAGTATGACGCCGAGGACAAGAGCCGAGCCGAGTCCCATGCATACCCTGAACATCGGCCTCAGGCAGCTTTGGGAGATAAATTCTCCCGCCGTTTCCATCTTTCTTTTTTTGAAAAAGAGGGCTGAAATGAGTATGAAAACCACTGCTAGCAATGCGAAAACCCATAAATAGAGATCGCTTGAAACCCTCTCTTCGAAAAGTCCGAAAACAGGCCCTAAGAACAGCTTAACAGGCGGAGAGAGGTTTGTTATAAAAGCTTCAGGAAGTCCCTCGGCCACGAAGCCGAAGAGGAAGAGCTGGGCCACGAAATTATATGCGGCATAGACAACAACTGCCACAAAGTTGAGTATCGCATAGATTAATATCGAAGCCGCTGCGCTTCCGCTTACATTGCAACACAAAACCGCCAAACCGTAGTAGCCCACGCTTATGAGAGTGCTTGCCTTTAGCCAATAGAGCAGAGCTCCGGCTATATTAATCTCCATTGATGACGAGAGTGCGAGCATTAGCATGAAGATGAGAATATTTGCAAAAATAATGGGCAGTATTCCCGAGGCGACAGAAGTCAAAAACAGGTTCTCGCGCTTTAGAGGCAGAGAACTCGTAAAAACCGTACTGTTTTCGTTATACATAAACGAAAACACCAAAACTGCCGACAAAATCATAAATCCAAGACTTATGACAGCGGATCCTCCCCGCGCGACTTCCTCTATGAGTCTGTTGAAGTTTGCAATTGACGACTGTGTTTCATATGCGTGCTCGGACACGCCCTTGTTTATTATGGTACCCGAGAGTATTAAAATCCAAATAAAGAAGTAGGAAAGCCAAAGCGGCATAAAGCGTCTCAGATTCTTTTTAAAGATTGTCGGCTCAAATATTGAGGCTTTCATGCTTTAATTCCTCTCCTTTCACTTCGTATATGAATATCTCCTCAAGACTTAGGGGCAGAGCATCGAGAAAAACGGGATTTAGCGCCTTGAGTTCCGATTCTATTTTTTCTCTGTTTCCCCTTACTATGAGTATCTGCATTCTGCCCTGCCTGGTCTCGTTTAGAATGTTCAGGGATTTTGGCAGCGCCGTGCCCTCGTTCAGTACAAGCTGCACCTTGGCAATGTTCTCCTGCAAATCGCTCAAGTTTCTCTCGACGAGCATCTTCCCGCGGCTTATTATGCCGACATGGTCGCAGACATCCTCGAGCTCTCTGAGGTTGTGAGAGGAGCTTATAACTGTGGTTCCGTTTTCGGCTACATCTTCCATAAGTAGCGACCAGACCTCGCGGCGCATGATGGGGTCGAGCCCGTCGAAGGGCTCGTCGAGCACGAGAAGCTCGGGGCGCAGAGAGAGCGCCAACCAGAAAGCTACCTGCTTTTTTTTGCCCTTTGAGAGCTTGCGCACAAGCTGTTTCGGGTCTATATCGAAGGACTCGGCAAGCTTATTAAAACGCTCTTCGTCAAAGCTTTTATATATGCCCTTGTAGAATTTCATCATATCTGAGGTCGAGGCCGTCGGGAAAGCGTAGACCTCGTCGGAGATAAAGGCGATTTTAGATTTTTGCATCACATTCTCGTAGACCTCTTCGCCGTTCATGAGTACCTTGCCCGAATCTGCCTTATATGTGCCGCTTATGTGCTTCATGCAGGTTGTTTTGCCCGAGCCGTTAGGGCCGACAAGTCCGTAGACACTGCCCCGCTCTACTTTCATATCAAGGCCGTTTAAAGCCTGCACCTCTCCGAAACTTTTATATAGCTTAATTATTTCAATCATTTGATTCCGTCTCCTTTGCGCCTATAAGTTTACGCAAGTCCTCGGGCTTCTCTCCGAGAAATATGAGCTCCGTGGCAGTCTCGACAAAGCTTCGGAGCAAACGCTCTTTTCTATCAGTGCTGACATACTCCCGCACAGAGACATAGTTTCCCTTGCCCTGTATGGAATATATGTACCCCTCTGCCTCTAGCTCGGTATAGGCCCTTTGTATGGTGTTGGGATTTATCGAGAGCTCGCTCGCCAGCTCCCTCACCGAGGGGAGCTTTTCATCGGGCTGCATGATGCCGCCTATTATGAGCTCGCGAAATGAGTTTTTTATCTGCTCGTAGATTGGTGTTGAATCTCTGAAATTGAGCGAGATCACGCCTTTCACCTCTCTCTGTATTCAAGCGCAACTGTACTAGTTGTGCTAGTACGATTATATTAAAGCAGAAGACTTGAGTTTGTCAAGTAAAAATTAATAAAACAGTGCGTTGCAAAAGAACAATCCCTCATTCAAAAAATCACTTGATTTTTTGACAGCTCCCTTTACGCAAGCGAGCCGTTTTGTTTGCAAATTTTGAGAATATATGATTTTACGGAATGGTCTCGTGTCATAATTATGATAACGGTAGATATTAACGATGAAATCGGGCTTTCGAACCCTCTATGAGAAATAAAAAAATAAATTAACGGAAAAACGGGAGTTAAATTAAAGTTAGACTTGAAAATAACGCCTTTTATTTGTACAATAAATTTACATAAAGGGGGGGAGTATAAGATGATAAAAAGAAAAATAACCGGAAAACTAATAGAAGTTGCAAAACAAGTGCCTGTGGTAACTATAATCGGACCTAGACAGTCCGGAAAAACTACCTTGGTGAAGGAATGTTTTCCGGAATACAATTATGTCAATTTAGAAGATCCGGTTAATAGAATGTTAGCAACAGAAGATTACAGAGGCTTTTTTGCAAGCTATAAAGAACCGCTAATCATAGACGAAGTTCAACGAGTGCCTGAACTTCTTTCAGCGATACAAGTTATGGTTGACGAAGATAGAAGAAAGAATGGACGTTTTATTCTTACGGGTAGTCACCAACCTCGTTTACAAAAAGGAATTGCACAATCACTGGCAGGTAGAACCAGTATATTAACTTTACTTCCTTTAAGCATGGATGAACTTGCAGAAGAAGGAAATTTAGAGGGATTGTCTACTGATAATTTATTAATTCAGGGTTTTATGCCTGAACTATATAGAGAGGGCTCAAGAAAGCATCTCGTTTATTATAGAGATTATCTAAATACCTATGTGGAAAAAGATTTACGAGAAATGTTAGAACTTAAGAACTTAGATAAGTTTCTAAGATTCTTAACCTTGCTTGCAGGCAGGGTTGGACAGGTTGTAAACTTATCAGCTATGTCAGGAGAGGTGGGAGTTTCATCTACAACTTTGTCTGAATGGCTATCCGTGCTCGAAGCATCTTATATTGTTTATAAGTTGCAACCATATTTTTCTAATATTGCGAAACGACAAATTAAATCACCAAAAATTTATTTCACCGAAATTGGCTTGGCCTCATACCTATTAGGGATAGAAACAGAAAATCAAGCAAATAGAGATCCATTAAGAGGAAATCTTTTTGAAAATTTAATTGTTTCTGAGGTCTTAAAATCAAGATTAAATGAAAACCAAAATCCGAATATTTTTTATATGAGAACAGAAAAGGGGGTTGAGGTAGATTTGATTGTAAGGAAAGAAAATATTTTATATCCATTTGAAATAAAAACATCCATGACACCAAATAAGTCATTCTCTAAGCACTTACTATCTTTTGTAGAAGCAGAAGAAAATGCAAAGAATCCAAAAATTATTTATACCGGGCAATCTTATCCACAATTTAATGGTGTTGAATATGTTAATTTTAAAGATTTGGAAAAATACATAAATTCCCGTGAATTTTATTAAAAGAAGTTAATTTCCAATTTGCCCGAGTCAAGTAAAGTCATTATAGACACTCCGTCGAATACAGGGTCGCTGACAGCGCTTTCAAAATTATCGTAGTATTTTATAAGCGTTCCATACCATATATAGAAAGTATAAACGCTATTCTCCGCACTTATGTCCAATCCGCACTGACAGCCTTTGTATAAGAAATATATGCCGCAACCGTCATATATCATTGTATGCCTAATTTCGTTTAGAGTTATATTCATTTTTGCTCTTCTCCAATTCGTCTTTAGCAAAAGCTTACTGCTTTAATGGCCTATGCATTCCAAGCGACAATCCCAGTCAAAAACACTTGATTTTTGACTGTTTCCCTTTCACGGTGGAGCCAAGGGAAAGTGCAAGTCGTGAGCTTTGAGCATCAATCCCCCCTGTCGCGGCTTGCGCCGCGCCTTCCCCCCTTTACACAAGGTGGGCATTGGCTTATAGCAAATTTGGAGATTTTACGATTTTTACGGAAGATATTTCTAAATATTTAATACCAACGCCATGAGCTTATAGTATAAAGCCGCCGCCGAGGAGTTCGTTTTCAAAATAAATGGCGGCTGTCTGCATTTTGGCGGGCGCTCGGAGCTCTTTTTCAAAGAAAAGTCTGCCCCTCGCTTCTTTTAAGGGCATAAACTCCGCATCTAAAAACCCTACGGAGTGGCGCACACGGACTTTTACTTTTTTAGGCTCATATAGACCCTCGTTTATCCATGAAATATCGCCAATCTCAACTTCTCTTGTCATAAGCTCCTCGGGGTCTGCCAGAAATACCGTGTTTGTTTCGGGGTCTATATCAGATACAAACACTCTTTTGCCCACAGCCACATTTATGCCCCTTCTCTGTCCGCGGGTAAAGTGATAGGCGCCCTCGTGTTTGCCGACGACTTTCCCTTTATATACCATGTCGCCGGAAGTTTTTTCGGAAATTTTATCCTCTATCCACTTGGCATAGTCGCCGTCGGGCACAAAGCAGACCTCCATGCTGTCGGGCTTTTCGGCAGATTTAAGCCCCATTTCCTTTGCCATTGCTCTGGTTTTGCTCTTTGTGAAATCTCCAAGAGGCAAAATTAGCCTTGAGCACTGCTCTCTACCGAGCCGCGCTAACATATAGCTTTGGTCGTTGGGCGCTTCGCCGCAATAAATTCTGCCGCCCCGTGCCTTTGCATAGTGGCCTGTGGCAATGTAATCGGCTCCGAGAGAGTTGGCCTTTTCGATAAGATTTTTAAACTTAAATTCCCTGTTGCAGATTATGCAGGGGTTGGGTGTCATGCCCCTGAGATAGGCATCCAAGAACGGCTTTTTGACTTTTTCGTAAAATTCCTCGGGCTTTTCGTCAAATGAAAAACTAAAGCCCCGGGAGAGCGCTTCTTTTTCGATTTTCTCAACATCTTCGCTCTTGTTTGTGACGAGATAGTGGCAGTGCACTTTAAAGCCCATGTTTTTAAGAAGTTCTGCCGAAAGAGAGGAATCGACACCGCCCGAATAGCCGAGAACAAGCTTCATATGCCTCGCGCTCTCCTCTCTAAGTGCAGCATGAGCGCCGCCATATCTGCCGGAGAAACACCCGAAACACGGGAAGCCATACCTATATTGCTCGGTTTTATTCGGCTGAGCTTTTCTATCGCCTCGGTGCGCATTCCTTTAATTTCGCTGTAGTCGAGATTTTCGGGGAGCGCTCTGCCCTCGGCCTTTTTAAATTCTTCTATTTGCTTGAGCTGTCTTTTTATATAGCCCTCATATTTAATGTTAATTTCTACCTGCTCTATGATTTCTTTGCTGAGCTGCGGTCTTTCGGGGTCGAACGGCTCTAAACTCTCGTATGTCACCCGCGGTCTGCGTACAAGGCTTGCAAGAGAAATTCCCGATGGCGGGAGCTTTTCATCAAAAGTATCTAAAAGCTCCTCGAGCTCCTTTGTCGGGCCTATGTGAAATTTTTCGAGGCGGGCTATTTCTTTATCCACGCTCTCGTATTTCTCCAGCGTTTCGTTGAGTTCTTCAAGGCTTACAAGGCCGAGTTTATATCCCATTTCTCTCATGCGTATGTCGGCATTGTCTTGTCTGTGTATGAGCCTGTATTCCGAGCGCGAGGTGAGCATTCTGTAGGGCTCGGGAGTTCCCTTGGTGCAAAGATCGTCTATGAGTATGCCGATGTAGCCGTCGGAGCGCTCGAGGACAAAGGGCTCCTCATTCTTCAGTTTCCGGGCTGCGTTCACTCCCGCCACAAAGCCCTGCACGGCCGCCTCTTCATATCCCGAGGAACCGTTGAACTGGCCTGCGCCGTATATATTCTCTATGGCTTTAAGCTCCATTGTGGGATAGAGCTCTCTCGGGTCGATGCAGTCGTATTCTATTGCATAGCCGAAACGGCTTATTTCGGCCTGTTCTAAGCCCTTTATGCTCCTTATCGCGCTCAGCTGAACTTCTTCGGGCATTGAAGAGCTCATACCCTGTACATAGAGCTCTTCGGTGTTCTCGCCCATTGGCTCTAAAAACACCTGATGTCTCTGTTTGTCGGGGAATACCATTATCTTTGTTTCGATGCTGGGGCAGTAGCGCGGACCGACACCCTCGATAACTCCCGAATAAATGGGAGAGCGGGAAATATTTTCTCTTAAAATTTCGTGCGTTCTTTCGTTTGTATATGTCAGATGACAGAGCGCCGTGTTCTTAGGCTCGAAATCTGTGGAATAGGAAAAAGGAATCGGGTCGCTGTCGCCCTCTTGAATTTCCATTACATCGAAGTTTACGCTCCTTCTGTTTATTCTCGGAGGCGTACCTGTTTTAAAGCGGCGCAGACTGAGCCCCAAAGACTCTAAACTTTTAGAGAGCTCTGTCGCCGGCTTGAGCCCGTCGGGTCCCGAATCTATTCTGTTCTCACCCACGGTTATAACTCCGCCGAGGAAGGTGCCGCTTGCGATTATGAGCGCGCGGCAGGAGTAAACTCCGCCGCCCGAGGATACTACCGCGCTCAGCTTTCCATCTTGGCACTCGACCTCGACTATCTCCGTTTGAATGAGCCTTAGGTTCTCTTGAAGCTCAAGCTCGTGCTTCATGAGCTCCTGATAGCGCCGTCTGTCGGTCTGAGTTCTTGTTGAGCGAACCGCCGGCCCCTTGCCCGTGTTGAGCGCTCTGTATTGTATGGCGGCTCTGTCGGCAACCTTGGCCATTATGCCCCCGAGGGCATCGAGCTCTCTGACAAGCTGCGCCTTTGCGGTGCCGCCTATCGAGGGGTTGCAGGGAAGATTTCCGACACTGTCGAGATTTATTGAAAAGCAGATGACGCTCATGCCGAGCTTTGCCGCCGCTATTGCGGCCTCTATCCCGGCATGACCTGCCCCTATTACTGCTACATCGCATTTTCCGGCTTCGTATCTTTTCATTCACTCTCATCATTTCAAAGTATTTTTGCCTTTTGATTATACATTTAACGGCGCTTTCAATCAAATAATTTTATCTCTAAAGCCCATTTGAAGGCTCTTATTTCCTGCACATTTTTAAATAAAAAAATATTTTTAAAAAATTTTAAAAAAGGGCTTGCTTTATTTCGCTAATGTGTTATCATGCTAATGTATTAAATTTATTGGTGTGAATTTCTCAATTAGAGCTCACCGAAAGGAGAAAGAAAATGAAAAGGTTTATAACCATCCTACTCGCACTACTTATGATTGCTTCTTTGGCAGCTTGCGGAGCGGCCCCTGCCGAGCCCAAGACCGAGACAACAGCGGCGCCTCCCGCTGAGAAATTCGTCTTCAAGCACGGATACGACAAAGACTATCCCCCCTATTCCTTTATCCAAGAGGACGGCACTGACGGAGGCTTCGATGTTGAACTTGCCAAGGCTGTTTGTGAGAAACTCGACTGGGAATATGAGGGTGTGGCTCTTAACTGGGACGCAAAGGACATGGAGCTTAACTCCGGAGCCTGTGACTGCATCTGGTCGGGCTTTACTATAAACGGCCGTGAAGACGCCTATCTCTGGTCGAAGCCCTATTCCGACAATACCCAAAAAGTTCTCGTTCCCAAAGACAGTGATATTAAAACTCTGGCAGACCTTGCGGGCAAGCAAGTTGCCGTGCAGGGCGCCACCTCGGCTTATGAAATGCTGACAAAAGCGGAAGAGGGCAGCGAGCTGAAGAAGCTGAAAGACAGCTTTGCGGGACTTTCGACCTATGAAACATACACGGCCGCCATTGCGGATATGAACGCCGGAGCCATCGATGCGGTTGTTATCGATGTTACACAGGGCAACTTCCAAATCAGCAAGAACCCCAATCTCGTATTCTTAGATGAGGATTTGGCTACCGAGCAGTACGGCATAGGCTTTAGACTCGGCGATACGGAGCTAAGGGACAGCGTTGAAAAAGCAATAGCCGAACTCAAGAAGGACGGCACCTTCGAGGCGATTGGCAAAAAGTATCCCGACATATACGACTATTTGATTATGGAGCCCTAAAGCTCGAAAAACGCGACGCGGCTGCGGAAGAGCGCAGCCGCGTTTTTTCCTGTGAGGTATAAAATGTCTTTAGAAAACATGCTTATTACAATAGCGATGGGAATTCCCCGCACGCTTTCGATATTCTTTTTTACAATAACGCTCTCATTGCCGTTGGGCTTTGTGGTATACTTTATGAGAGCCTCGAACTGCGCCTTGATTAGGGTTCCAACCCGAGTTTTTATATCGGTAATGCGCGGCACTCCGCTTATGCTTCAGCTTTTGGCCTGGTATTTCGGCCCGTTTTTCCTTTTCGGCATGAACATAAGAGGCTATCGCTTCACCGCTCTTATGCTGGCCTTTGTTTTAAACTACGCGGCGTATTTTGCCGAGATTTACAGGAGCGGCTTTTTATCGATACCTCAGGGGCAGTATGAGGCGGCCGCCGTTTTGGGCTACAGTAAATTGCAGACCTTTTTTAAGATTGTTTTGCCTCAACTTATAAAGATAGTCCTGCCCTCGGTGACAAACGAGGTTATTACACTTGTTAAGGACACATCCTTGGCATACACTTTGGCTTATCAGGAGGTTTTCTCCATATCCAAGCTGATCTCGGCCTCGCACAGCACATTTATGCCCTTTGTTATTGCCGGCACTTTCTATTATGTATTTAACTATTTGGTTTCATATATTATGGAGAGAATCGAGCTGAGATTTGCTCATTACAGGTGAGATATGTATTTATTCGAGATAGTAAACTGCAAAAAAAGCTTCGGCGAGCTTGAGGTGCTGAAGGGAATAACGGTAAAGGTTAAGAAGGGTGAGGTCTGCTCGATTATAGGGCCTTCGGGCTCGGGAAAGTCCACTCTTCTTCGTTGCGCCACCCTTTTAGAGAGCATGGACTCGGGCGAGCTGGCTTATTCCGGCGAATATGCCGTCAGGGAAGAAAACGGGGCGGCTGTTTATGCCCCGCCGCAAAAACTTAAGAAAATAAGACAAAATTTCGGCCTTGTTTTTCAGAATTTCAATCTTTTTCCGCACTATTCGGTCTTTAAAAATGTGACGGACGCTCCGCTCACGGTGCTTAAAAAAGACCCCCAGTATGTAAAGGAAAAGGCCGTTCAAATACTGAATTCCATGGGACTTTTAGACAAAAAAGATTCCTACCCCTTTGAGCTTTCGGGCGGTCAGCAACAGAGGGTTGCCATTGCCAGAGCTCTTTGCATGGAGCCGCAGGTTCTCTTTTTCGATGAACCGACAAGTGCGCTCGACCCTGAGCTTACGGGAGAAATTCTCTCTGTTATGAGACAGCTTGCCGAAGAGGACATGACCATGGTCATAGTCACCCACGAAATGAGCTTTGCCGCCGACATCTCGGACAAGGTTGTGTTTATGGATGACGGCCTTATAGTTGAAGAGGGCGGAGCCGAGCTTATAAAAAATCCTCAAAGTGAAAGGACGCGCGCATTTTTAAAGCGCTTTAACTCTTGAAAATATGCCGGTAGATTTTTTGAGGGCAGACCCCTCGGGGAACAACACAATATTGGTTTTAAGCCCCGTCTCCGAGGCTTTGAAAGCCGCAGTCTGCGAAAAGCTCATGACTCTTCACAATTCATGGGCAGAGCAGCTGGGCTTTGTTTCATCTTCCGGCGAATATGACGCCGTTTTGGAGATGTCGGGCGGCGAGTTCTGCGGGAACGCCTCGCTCTCTCTTTCTTCTTACATAACGGAGCTTAGAGGCTTGGACTGCGGAGAAGTTACACTTAAAGTGAGCGGAGTGTCGAATCCCGTGCGCTCTTTTATTCAAAAAAAGGACAGCTACTATCTCGGGCGCATTGAAATGCCCGCCCCCGAGGAATTGCATCCGTATGAAATCGAGCTTTTCGGTGCGATAAGGGAGGGCTTTTTGCTCCGCTTCCCCGGAATTTGCCACATAATTTTAGATTCTGCCTATTATGATTCCGAAAAAACTGCGGAGTCCGAGTTCATCGACTTTTTAGACAAAAAAGCCCGAGAGCTTAAAACCGAGGCTTTGGGACTTATTTTTTTTGATTCCGAAAATACCTCAATTTTGCCCTTGGTATTTGTGCGAGATGTTCGCACTTTGTTTTTAGAAAAAAGCTGCGCCTCGGGCACGGCCGCATTGGCAACATACCTCGCCTTTAAAAACGGCAGTTTTTCGGGCGATGTCTTCCAAGAGGGCGGAGTTTTGAGGGCAGAGGCCTCTTTCTCCGACGGCGTGCTTAAATCACTTTATATAGAAAATAAAATAAGGCTCTTCGAAAAAGAGAGCCTTGAACTTTAGTTTATAAAATTTTCCTTAAATAAGCGAAAAAGCTCGCCGCAGCAAGCTTGTATCGCTTTATCCTTATATGGCGCGCTCGACCTTGCCGCTTCTGAGGCAGCGTGTGCATGTGTAAACTCTCTTCGGACTTCCGTTTACTATCGCTTTGACGCGCTGAATGTTCGGCTTCACAGCACGGTTGGAGCGTCTGTGAGAATGGCTGACATTGTTACCAAAGGTGACAGCCTTGCCGCAATAAAGACACTTTGCCAAAATAATCCCTCCACTCTGCTGTTACTTGGCTTTACTAAGCCTGAGTATTATAGCTATAATTTTCATAAAATGCAAGATAAACTTGCATTTTATTTTTTTGTTGCTTTTTAGATTGCTTCTTTTTTATCTTTTCCGAAACTCTTCTCAGTCCATAAAACGCTCTATGCGCCCGCCAAGGCGGCTTAGAACCTCGTTGGTTATGCTGTTTGTCTTTTCGGCTATATCGTAGGCGCTTATCTCGGCATTGCCCTCGCGGCCGATTATCGTGGCTATATCGCCCGCCTTTACACTCTTAATCTTGCTGACCTCTACCATGCACTGGTCCATGCAGATTCTGCCGACTATGGGCGCCTTTTCGCCGTTTATTATAACCTCGCCCACCTCGTTTCCCAAGGCTCTGGGAAGTCCGTCGGCATAGCCTATGCTGAGGGCGGCGATAACGCCGGGGCCTTTTGGCTTATATGCGCAGCCGTAGCCTATAGCATCGCCCTTTTTAACCTCTTTTACCGCCTCGATATTTGTGCATATGCTCATGACAGGGCTTAGGCTAACGGGGCAAGTTTCGACCTGCGCCCTTGTTTCCATATAACCGTAGAGCCCTATGCCGACACGGGCGTAGTCGCCTCCGAAGCCGGAATATCTGAGCAGACCCGTGGTGTTAAGGGAGTGAACCTTGCCGTAGTTACAGCCTCTTGCTCGAAGGTCTGCAAGGCACTCTCTAAACTTTCTGTCCTGCTCTTTTGTAAACTCGATGTGGTATTTATCATCGGAATCGGCGGAGCTGAAGTGAGTGAATATGCCCTTTACCTCGATATTTTCTATCTTAAAAATATCGGCTATCTCCTCTGTTTTATCGTAAAATTCGCCTATTCTGTGCATGCCGCTGTCGATGCCTATGTGGGTTTTTATCTTCTTGCCCCAGTCTTTTAGCATCTTGGCATAGTCGAGGTCTACGATTGTTTGAATCAGGTCGAATTCCGTTATCCTGTCCAAATCGGCTCTTGAGCTGTAGCCGAGCACGAGTATCTCGCCCTCGACGCCTCCGGCTCTGAGCTCGGCGCCCTCTTTGGCGCTCGCCACGCAGAAGGCCTTTACTCCGAACTCATTAAGTTTTTTGGAAATTAAAACGCCGCCGTGTCCGTAGGCGTTGGCTTTGACGGCGGGCATGAGCTCCGCTCCCTTCGGGAGTACGCTTTCAAAGGCTCTCACATTCTGCTCGAGCTTTTTTGAATCGTTAACAAGCCATGTTCTGCCGCGGGATTTATCTGTCATCTTCTTCCTCTCTGAGTATCACACGGGGCTCGGGACTTAAGACCGTGGCGCCCTCGGGCACATCCTTAAAGACCACCGCTCCCGCTCCGATTTTTACATTGTCGCCTATTTTAATATCGCCGACAATAATGGCGCCTGCGCCGATGAGGCAGTTTTTACCTATCTCGGGCGCCTTGTGCTTGACTTCGCCTATTGTAACATTTTGATAAATACGACAACCCTCGTCTATTTTCGCATATCTTGAGATGAAAACCCCGTGCAGACCGTGAGGCAAAGAGAGTTCTCCCTTTATAACTGCCCCGTTTCCCACATATCCGCCGTGGCGGTGGGCTCTGCGGTTGAGTATGAGGGTGAGTATATTTCTTATTATCTTGCTTTTACATCTGTTTCTAAGCCTGAACAGACTCCAGAAACGGCTCATATAGTCGCCGCGCGACCAATCGCGCAGGCCGTTCATAAAACTCATTTTCAGTCTTCTTCTATCGCTCTTTTTATGAGGAGGGCTACAAGTTCATCGAAGTTCAGACCTCTGGCCTTCATCATCATGGGGTATCTGCTGTGGCTTGTGAAGCCGGGAATTGTATTTGTTTCGTTAAAGACCACTTCTCCGTTTTTGCGCACGAACATATCGACTCTGGCAAATCCGCTGCAGTCGAGCGCGCGATAAATCTTTTTGGCGGCCTCTTTGAGTTCATCGGATTTTTCCTTGCTCACTCTTGCCGGAACATGAATCTTTGAGCTTACAAGGTTATATTTTTCAAAAAAGTCGAAAAAGTCGCCGCTTATTTCTATCTCGTCAACTTCGCCTGTTTCGGGCTTACTGTAGCCCATAACCGCGCAACCGACTTCGAAGCCGTCGATAAATTCTTCTATCATGACTCTGTTGTCGAACTTAAAGGCGTATTCTATGGCCTCAAGAAGTTTTTCTTCTTCTTTCACCTTGCTGACTCCATAGGACGAGCCCGCCTTGATGGGCTTAACTATTATGGGATAGCCGAGCTCTTTTGCAAAAAGTCTTGCCCTTTCGAGCTCACCTACGCTCTCGATAACTATGCCCTTAGGCACCGTGATGCCCTCTAAGGACACGAGCTTGTGCGACCTGACCTTGTCCATGCAGAGCGCGGACGAGAGAGTGCCGCAACCGACTATTTTAATTCCGGCAAGCTCTAAAAGACCTTGAACCGTGCCGTCTTCTCCGTTTTGGCCGTGAAGCACGGGGAAAGCGAGGTCTATTTTAAGCTTTTCGATTCCGCTCTCTCTGAAAACGAGAAGCTCGCCATCACCTCTTTCCTGCGAAATCATGGCCTTTGTGCAAGTTTCACTGCTCAGCCACTTATCGGGCTCGATATCATCGGCACTACCCTCGTAGAGATAGGTTTTGCCCTCTTTGCTTATTCCCATAAGCACAACATTATAGTCTTCTCTGTTGATATTTTTAATAACGGCCGAGGCCGAGGAGAGAGATACCGAATATTCGGGCGAACAGCCGCCGAAAATAACCAGAATCTGTTTCTTGTTATCCTGCATAATCTGCTCCTTTTTTCCTTTTCTAGCTAAGTAATAAGATACCAATATATGATAACACATTTTATTAAAGCTGTCTTCAAATTTTGTCGCAGGAGTTTTTAATAAAGAAAATCTCTGCCCTAAATGGACAGAGATTTTCTTTTAATCATTGAGCGTCTTTTGCGCTCTCGCCTTTCAATTAAAAATTATATGGAAAAATTCCTAAAAGTGTTCTACCTTTGCAAAGCCTGTTTCGCTCCCCGCAGGGTAGCCGACTATCCAAGCCTGCTTTCCGCATTTTGAGCAGGTTTTGTTGTCTCTTTTATATCTCTCCACGCAGGCTTCGGCGCTCATGACATACATGCCGTATCTTTCCACTTTTCCGCAGTTTTCGCAGAAAACGAGGTAGGTGGCAAAGCTGTCGTAAACGCCTTTTTCTCTATCGGCCCATTCCTTTTCGGTGAGAGCTCTGGGAACAATTTTATCTTTCATGGCTTCCCCCTCTCAAAGCTTGCGGTTTTGCTTGCGGCTGTCGTAGTGCTTGGTTAAAAACGGAACTACGACATAGTACATAAGCTTCATATCGAGATTGTAATAGAAAATTATCGCAAGTGTCGTCAGCAGTCCGAAAAAACCGAGAGCTATCTTTTTCAATATTTTCATACATTTTCCTCCTTCTTACCAACCTTCGGAGTCATCGTAGTCGACGAGTGTCGGATCAACGGGTTCCTCTTTCATGACCGTGTACATGTAGTTGTTGACTGCCTCTCTTGCATCTCTGGGCGAAACCGTTCTGTGGTCCATGAGGGCGTGGGGCATCCAGCAGATATGGAACTCGTCGGAGTGCTTTCTGAACTCTTCTTCCAAGAGTCCCTGACAGCCCGCTATGCCCTTGCAACCTATATCGTCGTACATGATAATCATGTCGCAGTTGAACTTTCTGGCCGTTTCGAAAACCTGCAGTATGTGGCGGTTTCCGCCAACGGTGTGTGTGCGCATCGGTGTTCTTGCATAGAGATCCGCTACATCCTCCATCATGCACTCTCTGTTTGAGGTATCTATCATGTGATGACCGGTGAGAGAGTCCATGTTTATGACGCAGGAAATGCCCCAACAGTTATATAGCCAGATTACTCCGTGAGAGAAATAGGTTGAGCCGCAACTCCACGCCACTGCGCGGTGGCGCGCGTTCGGTATGGTATTTATCTTTTTCGTATAGCCTTCTATAAAGAGCTCCTGCAACCTGTCGCTGGCTTTCTTGAAGTATTTGTTTGCGCCCTGCTGATAGAAATAGATTCTGAAAAGTCCTTGGCAGACACCGTTTAGTCCAATAAAATTGGAGTTTGCATATATGTCCCAACGCTCGACTTCCTGCTCGTTAAACCTGTTTGTGAGCTCCAAGCTCTTTGTGAAGCTGTCCCAGTTGAAGGGAACTCCGAGCTGTTCTTCCAAGAAATTAATGGCCGAGTAAACCTCGTAAACGGCCAGCTCTTGGGTTGTCGGGTCGTCGTACATGAGAGGACTCGTGAAGGCGTGGTTGGGCTTTGTGCCGTTGTTGGAAAGTGCGCGGTACATTGCGGCGTTGTCCATCATGTTGGCATCGCAAGGGTTGTTGGTCGAGAGCCAGCAACATCCTAAATCGGGGTATTCTCCGTCAACCGCCACGCCGACCTCGACGAGCGGCAAGGTGCACATGTCCTGAGGAATGCCCGTGGAAACTGCGGCATCGATATAGTAAGCGCCCAGCTCCATTCTGAAAATCGGCAACATGAAAGCGCACTGCTGGTTTATGTTCACCGAGTCGTAATCTGGGAAGCCGTGCATTATGTGCCTTGCGAGAGTGTAGTCGAAGGGAATAACCTTGTCGCTGTACTTGTTCTCTCCGAGCTTTCTGTCGGCCTTTATCATCTTTTTAAGGATGTCAACGGTATCGGAGATCATGCAGTTTATGGCCACATAATCGCATTTTAGAACTATACCTCTGTCCCCCGCCGTCCACTTATCCACCATGTGCGGCGTGCATAGGTAGGCCGAGAGCCATCTGTATTTCCAGAATCCTTTCAGCGTTCTTATGGGGCTGGCCATTGCCATGCTCGCCATTTGTCTCCATGTATTCAGCCAGAAAAGGAACGACCTCGTTGTGCCTACAACTCCGCGCCACTCGCGTCTGTCGTATATATTCGTTTTGGGAATATATCGCTCGGCCAGGCAGGGTTTCGGACTGACGCCCGTTAAAAACGACTTGAGTGTCGGATATCTTTCTTTAAAGGGTGTTCTCCCCATTTTTTTACACTCCCTTCTTTTCCTGAATGCGTTTAATCTCTAGCGACTCGATAAAGGCCTGGAAGCGGGTTCGAAGCTGTCCGGCGGCCGCCGTTGTATAGTCTCTCTCGACCTGGCATGTCGGGATTGAAGCGGGAACAACAAATGCATCCTGGAACCAGTGTGCATCCTGTGCGCGCTCATAGCCCCAGTATTCGCAGAATTTCATATTGTGGAATATAATTCCTTCCGCCTTGTATTCCACCGCTTTATTATAGATGTATATCTTTCTGCCTTCTATATTGCTCGGACCCATGGTTCTCGGGCACACATTGTTCATGAGATAGTGGCGAGCGAGCGCATGAAGCGGAGTTTCGCCCTCTTTAATTTCAATCTCTTCTCTTCCCGGCATCGAGCCGAAACAGTATCTGTCGGCAACTACCATTGCCCCGCACATTTCAACCAGCTTTGTGTATTCGGGGTCGTCTACCTCGGAGCCGACGAGCATTACCCTTGTTCTAAACCAGGGCTTGGGCTCGGGCTTTCTTGTTTTAAGTTCCTCGGCCGTTTCGCGCAACATATCCATTATGAGATAGGTGGGACATGCCTGAGTGACCAACTGAATTACATGAAACTCGTATCCCGTTATTCTGGGATTATCCTCCTTGCGATATTCCCCTATCTCGTTTATGAGACGGCACATTTCGTTGTGCATTTCTATCGCCGCTGTGAGTTTTTCATCGGTAATCTCGATGCCGTAGACCTCTTTCATGGGTGTTAGCACCTTGTGCATTATCTGTCTTTCAAAATAACCCACATGCCACTCGCTTCTCTTTATAGGCACATCGATATTTGTGACGAAAAACTTCTCGTTAGGTATCAAATCGCAGTATGTAAAATAGTTCTCCATGCGATTCATCGTCGTGCAGCATTCCTGTCCGATTAGCGCATCCGCAAAATTGTAGCCGCCCTCGAAAGCCCTTTCCAATATGCTCTTGGCATATGGACACGACCTTGTGGTCATGTAGTAGGTTGCCATATCGGGACTTGTACAATTCGGCGCTCTCAATCTGACTCCGAAGCAGCCTTCAACATCCAACAACGGCTCGGGAATATAGGAACAGTTATAGGCAAGCGCCAACTTGCCTTCACTCTTCGCCTGTCTTACAAGCTTGTTGTTGGCTTCTTGAAGCAAATCTTCAAATTGGAGCAGATGCTTTAGATCTTTCATTGAATTGCCCCCTTAGTTTTCACTTTTCTCACAAGATTGGTCAATCAAAACTTGGTTAGACCAGTTTGTGGTCTTGCATAAAAAATGCAGCTCAATGCGCTGATTAGTTTTGCTTGTGAATAATCTAATTTAAAGTATAACCTCTTTATTTGCCTCCGTCAAGCAAAAGTCGGCGCGCATTTTCACAATTTGCATCTAACGAGCTTAAAATCATCCCTATTCTGATATCTTGAACGCAAGACCCATTAGTGATATAATTATCATGTATTTAGTTTGGGGGTGACTCTATTGATATTTAAAAATTTTAAATTCGTAACCGATGAAAATGGCAATATAAAAATTGTGACCGACAGTATGGGCGGCGAAACCGTTGTTAATGAGCCTAAGAAGCCCAGAAAAATATACTCGTACAAAACCTCGGTTTTGTATGCGTTTTTGATAACACTTGTCTTTGCTTTCCTATATTTCTTTTTCAAGCTGCCGGCAATAAACTTTAAGAATCCCGGATTTTATCTTTATATAATTCTCTGCTGTGCCGTGTTTTCATTTACAACTCTCTTTTTTCAGGGTTTTTCTTCAACAAACTTTAAAGACTATGTAACAGAGGTCAAAAAACGCCTGAGCATACCTTTTTACATTGTTGTTATTTGCATTGCTGTAGTTGTTATAGGCTCAGTTGTCGGGTTTAAGCTTTTCAGGGCCAAAGACTGGGCAAACCTGATACAAATTGAAGAGGGCAACTTTGCCGAGGAAGTTACGGAAACGGACTTCAGCAACATTCCGCTTCTCGATAAGGCTTCTGCCAATGTGCTTGCAAACCGCAAGCTCGGCCAGCTTTCCGACCTTGTTTCGCAGTTTGAGGTCTATCCCGACTCGTACCAGATAAACTACAGAAACAGACCCGTAAGAGTGACATTTTTGACCTATGGGGACTTCTTCAAGTGGCTCAACAACCAGAAAAGCGGTATCCCCGCTTACATAGTAATCGACATGGTAACTCAGGATGCAAATGTCGTGAGAACCGAAGAGGGCATTCGCTATTCCCCCTCTGAGCTCTTTTTCCGTAAAATCTCCCGCCACATGAGATTTAAGTTCCCGACAAAGATGATTGCAGATATAAACTTTGAGATTGACGATGAGGGCAGGCCTTGGTGGATCGGCTCTGTTGTGGATAAGCGCATCGGTCTTTTCGGCGGCGCCGATATGATTGGAGCAATCATGGTCAACGCCAACACCGGCGAGGCAAAGTATGTTGAAGTCGGAGATATTCCGACCTGGGTTGACAGGGTTTATATTTCAGAACTCATTCTCTCGCAGTATGACAACCGCGGCCTCTATCACAAGGGTTTTTTAAACTCAATTTTCGGTCAGAGAGGCTGTACCGAAACCACTCAGGGCTATAACTATATTGCCATGAATGATGATGTATGGGTTTACACCGGCATCACTTCGGTCTCGGGAGACCAGGGCAACATAGGCTTTATTCTCGTAAACCAGAGGACAAAAGAGGCTAAGTACTACTCTTGTGCGGGAGCGGAGGAGTTTTCTGCCATGAACTCGGCCCAGGGCGCCGTTCAGCAGTTTAAATATACCTCTACCTTCCCACTTCTTTTAAATATCGAAGGACAGCCTACCTACTTCATGGCGCTTAAAGACGCTTCGCAGCTTGTTAAGATGTATGCCATGGTAAATGTTGAGCAGTATCAGATGGTTGCCACGGGAAGCAGCGTAAACGAGTGCGCCCGCAACTACGAAAAACTTTTAAACAGCTCGGGCATACAGACAGACTCTGTCGGCGGAGAAGAGAAAGAAATCAGAGGCGCAATAGTCGATATCCGCACAATAGTTTTGGATGGCACAACTCATTTCTTTGTTAAGCTCGATAGCGATAAATCGTATTTCAGAATTTCGGCGGCTGAGATTCAGAGCGCAGTGCTTCTAAACCTTGAGCAAAGAGTCACTTTCGTTTACTCCGAGGCGGAGGACGGAATACTCACGGTGAGTGAAATTAAATAAAGCTGATTCGTTAAAATAAAAATTGCCGCGTGAACTTGAATTTTAAGTTCACGCGGCAATTGGTTTTTGGCTTTTTAATTAATCAAGCCAGAAAATCCTTCAGGATGCTTATATAAGTCTAAAAATTCTTCAAGACAGAGGTTGTGCTCTTTCATATATTTTGCAGGCTCGATGCCCACATATCTGAAATGCCACGGCTCGTAGATTGTCTTGGTTATCTCGGTTTTGTCTTTTGGATATCGCAGTATAAAGCCATAATCTTGGCAGCTGGCGTTTAACCATTTAAAGAGCGCGGTACGCTCGAGTGATGAGTCTTTTAACTCGTAATATGTATCGGTGATGTCGGCAGCAAGCCCCAGCTGGTGCTCGCTGTGGCCGGGAGGAGCAACTATGGTTTTGGCTCTCGCCTCGCCGTATTCCGCAACTTTGACAAAGTAGAGATATTGCTGATTTCTGAAATCTCTGTAGCCGGAGGAAAAATAAACGGGCAAACCCTCGGTGCGAGCGGCGGCGAACCACTCCTTAAGCGCATCGGCGGCTCTTGCATCGAATTTCTGGTTATTTTCAATATAAGCAAGCTCGGGAATATAGTCTCCTATATCGTTTTCAAAGTTTGCGAGCCTGAGCTCCCATGAGCTTGTATCGACCTTTGGAAGCTTTAATTCCTCCGACATCGGACGGGCGGGCTCTTTGACAACACGCCTTTTACTTGGGGTTTCTGTCTCGGTATTTATTTTTTCGGCGCTTTCCTGCAACTTGGCTTCTTTCTCATAAGAATCGATAAAAATTCCGTTTTTCGAGGCATAAAAAAACAATCCCGAAAAGACGAAAAGTAACAATACAGCATAAATAGCTATCTTTGTCTTTGATTTTTTCATGTTATCACCGTAAACATTGCAACAATGCGTTTTTTTGATAATATCA
>CAYFQE010000006.1:0-53585 GCA_964345235.1 uncultured Oscillospiraceae bacterium
TATCGGTTGAGAACCCGGTAATAACCGGATTATCATCATTATCTACCTCTTGCTTGGCATTGTATTCGTCGAAATACGAAATATGTTGTTCTCCGCTGCCATTCACTGTAACTGTGATGTCGCCGTTGGCGATATTGTATTCCCCCGCAAATGCCTGCACGGGCAAGAGCAGAACCAAGAGCAAAGTTATAAAGACTGAAATTGTTTTTTGAGTTTTTCGTTTCATAAAGGAGCGCCTCCATCTCTCAAGCTGTTTCTTGAATTATTATATATTAAGATTCTTCTGATTTTAGATTGATTATAATGGATTGGCGCTTTAAGCGTAATACATTTCAGTTGCTTTTTTTAAATATTATGTAAAGTTTTTAAACAAATATAGGCGGCAACGCTTTAGAAATTAAGTATCTAAACAAAAAATAAATAAAAAAAGCCCGAAAATCCTGAATAAATCCGGATTTTCGGACATAATGGCGGAGAGGGTGGGATTCGAACCCACGGCACGTTGCCGTGTCACCGGTTTTCAAGACCGGCTCCTTAAACCGCTCGGACACCTCTCCGAGTCGAGCTTATGTATTATAACATTTTTATATAAAATCGCAATAAGAAAATACAAAAACTTGAAAATAGAGGTGTAAAGCGCTTTGCCGCTTTGTGTCTTATTTATAAAAGAAATAGTTAATGCCAATGCCCATCTTTTGTAAAGGGAAGAAGGCACGGCGAAGCCGCAACGGAGGGATTGACAAAAATAAAGTACAGAGAGCTGTTAGTTTCTTTAAAATGTAGTTTACTTATGAATCAAACGGATTTACGCAAAATACTGATTGTCGTAATTGTCCTCAATACATCTGATAAGCAGGGTTAAAACATCGTTAAAAGGCGTTTTAACTCCGAGCTTTTTGCCGTAGCGAGATATTGCGCCGTTTAAAAATTCAATTTCAGTGGGTCTTTTGTGCAAAACAGCATCCTGCGCCATAGAGGGATAATAACTGCCGAAGCTTTTCTCAATATTCTCTTCCTCGGCCTCGAGCATAGGCCAAAGATCTCCCACTCCGGCGGCCTTGGCCACCTCAGTGCCCTCTTTCCAAATGTTAAGCACAATCTCTCTGCCGTTTTTATCAGCAAATACCTCGCCGACTTTAAGCCTCAAAGCCGCGCTGGTGGCGTTGTAACCGCAGTTTGCTATAACTTTTTTCCACACATAGGGTCTGACATCCTCGTCGAAGCTTGCGTTGCATCCGCCCTTGTTAAAAAGTTCTTCCAATGCCTTGCCGGCTCTCTCGCTCATCGGGCTCTTCTCAAGAGCGCCGAAGCGCATTTGAATTCCTTCCTCGGGCTTGCTCACGCAAACTCCGGGACACTTGAGTTCGGTGCCTATAAGCCCGCTACCATATAAAATCCTGTCTTTCGATACATACTTTGCCATTATGTCCTCGTTTCCAAGTCCGTTTTGAAGAGAAACAAGAACCGTATTGTCGGAAATACACTGCTTCGAATCGGCCAGAAGCTCATCGGTCTGAGTGGCCTTTACCATTATAATTATCATATCGACATTTTCGCATACTTCCGAGAGCTTAGAGCAGGTTTTAAAACCAGTGAGAACTTCCTCGTAGTCGGGGGTGCAAAACCTAAGGCCCTCGTCACGAATCTTGTCCATATGAGCCTTGTATTTGTCTACCAGCCAGACATCTGCGCCGCCGCGCCTGAGATAAGCCGCAAAAACGCTTCCGGCGGCTCCTGAACCGAGCATGACAATTTTCATATCTTTCCTCCGTTTTATAAGTTTAGATTGCTATATAATATTAAGAAACATATTCGAATTCATATCCGGCAAGAGAGATGAAGTCTCCGTCCTCAAGGCCCATTTCATAGAGTCTGTCATATATGCCGACAGTTCTGAGAACGCGGTCTAAATACATTCTGCCCTCGTGATCCGAAAGGCTCGCCGTGAAAATAAGGTTTTCCACCCATTCGCCCTCAAGCATCCAAGTGTCGTCAACCTTTTCAATTCTAACATCCTCGGGGCCTTCTCTCATAGGCTCGGGTCTTACAAACTCTGGCCCATATATTTGAGGAGGCGGCAGGGTAGAGAGTATCTCGGCGGCTCTGCGCATAAGCCTTAAGGTGCCTTTTTTTGTCGCGGCCGAAATTTCAAAAAACTCAAGCCCTTTGCCCTCAACATGGGCTTTTAAACGCTCAAGATTGTCGCTTTCGGGGTCTAGTATATCTGTCTTATTGGCGGCGACAAGCTGAGGCCTGTCATTAAGCTCCGGGCTGTATAAGGCGAGCTCCTCATTTATCGCTTCAAAGTCCTCAACAGGGTCTCGGCCCTCAATGCCCGAAACATCAACAACATGGATGAGAAGCCTTGTCCTGTCAATGTGCCTCAAAAATTCAAATCCGAGGCCGACGCCCTCCGAAGCGCCCTCTATAATACCCGGAATATCCGCCAGTACAAACGAGGTTTTCTCATCTGTTCTCACATAACCGAGGTTGGGGGAGAGAGTGGTAAAACTGTAGTTTGCTATCTTAGGCTTGGCGTTTGTAACGGATGCAAGCAGGCTGGACTTTCCGACATTGGGAAAGCCTATAAGGCCAACATCCGCAAGCAGTCTGAGCTCGATGAGTAGCTCCATTTCTTCGCCCTTAAAACCGGGTTTAGAAAACATGGGAATCTGCCTTGTAGAGCTTGCAAAATTCATGTTTCCAAGCCCGCCCTTGCCGCCTTTAGCTACCACAAAGCTGTCGGAAGCCGACATATCGTGAATCACAAGTCCGCTTTGGGCATCTCTTATAACCGTAGCTCTGGGCACCTTTATAACAAGGTCTTTTCCGCTTTTGCCGTAACATTTTTTTGAGCCGCCGTTCATGCCGTTTTCGGCTACGAATTTTCTTTTAAACTTAAAATCCAGCAGAGTAGAGAGGCGGTCGTCGGCCACAAAGACAATATCTCCGCCTTTGCCGCCGTTTCCGCCGTCGGGTCCTCCGGCGGCCACAAATTTTTCACGCCTAAAAGAAACGGCGCCGTCGCCTCCGTTGCCGGCCTTTACATATATTTCAGCTATATCAACAAACTGACTTGCCATTATTCAAACTCCTCAAAATACTCCAAAAGTGCCTGTCCCGCTTTCTCAAGCTTATCCCTGCATATTATGTTAACCATATAATTTCCATATCTGAGCGAAAAGTACGATTCAAAAAGTCCATCCTCTGGAGCCTTCATATACAGTGCCGTGTATTTATATGCACCAAAACTTAAACTGCCCATGCTTAGCTTTTGGTAAGCCGAATTAAAAAGCGTTAAATCGCTTAAAATCTGTTTCTGATAAATCTTTTCGCTTACATATGAGCTCCTATCGCTCTCGCGCATGTCTTCAAGCAATAAAACAATGTATTTAATGCCGTCATCGCCAAGCGCTGTCATCTCATAAGTTATTTTACCGTCTTTGGATGCCTCATCATTTTCGAACATCGAACTGTCCGAAAAGCTCCAGCCCTCGGGAAGATTAAAGACAAGGCCGAGATGAAGATTATAATATTTGTCTCCTTTTATAAGGCCAAAGGGTTCCTCAAGAGCGCCGAGCTCATCTCTCAAAGCTGCCTCGGCGCCCGAACCCTCGTTTTTAAGAACTCCGGCTTCGGATTCTGGCGGCGCAGAGCTTTCACGCGCCGACTTCAAAACCGCAGTTTCACAGGCCGAAAGAGATAATAAAACTATTAGACTTAATGCCGCAAATAAAAATTTTTTCATATCCGCCACTGTTTCAAAAAAAGGGCGACGCAAATGCGTCGCCCTATGTTTTTAGCTTTACTGAGCTTCGTAAACAGAAACCTGCTTGCGCTTTTTATCTTTGCGCTCAAAGCTTACATGACCGTCAATCAAAGCAAACAAAGTGTCGTCCTTGCCCCTGCCGACATTAACGCCGGGGTGGATTTTTGTTCCACGCTGTCTGACTAAGATGTTTCCCGCCAATACAAACTGACCGTCAGCTCTCTTGACGCCAAGATACTTAGGTCCGCTGTCTCTGCCGTTCTTTGTTGAACCGCCGCCTTTTTTATGTGCCATGTGTTACACCTCCGTAGTCAAATAATGTGGAACAGATTACGAGATAGACTCGATCTGAATCTTTGTGTAGGGCTGTCTGTGGCCTTGAGTTCTTTCATAGCCCTTTTTGCGCTTTTTCTTAAAGACTCTAATCTTCTTGCCCTTGCCTGTCTTAATGACATTGGCAACTACAGATGCGCCTTCGAGATAGGGAGCGCCGAACTGGTAATTTTCTTCATCAATGAGAGCCAAAACCTTATCGAACTTCACTGTTTCTCCGTTTTGAAGATCAAGCTTCTCGATGAAGAGAATGTCGCCCTCGCTTGCGCGGTACTGCTTACCGCCGGTTTCAAAAATAACGTTTTTCACTTTCTAACCTCTCTATAGAGACTCGCTTTAAAGGTGCAAAATGCTTAAAACCTTTTCAATGCGGCTCGAGTATGATAGCACAGGGGGCCGAAGCTGTCAAGGGAAATCTCTTTTTAAACGGATAAAATACTAAAACAAATTTAGATTTTAATTGAGATTGAGGCAAAATTAAAACATAAATAAAAAGAGGCACAATGACTCAAAGTCTTTTGTGCCTCTTTACTGTTGCAAAACTAAAGCATCTTGCTGCCGAAACTTTATTTTTTCGAAACGATTTCAGCCGTATCTCTGGCTATCATAAGTTCTTCGTTGGTGGGAATTACAAAAACCTTTACCTTGGAGTCTTTGGTCGAAATCATGATGTCCTCGCCGCGCTTGGAGTTGGCCTCTTCATCAAGCTCAATGCCGAGATAACCGAGATACTTCATAATGCCTTTTCTGGTTGTGGCAGAGTTTTCGCCGATTCCCGCTGTAAAAACAATGGCGTCAACGCCGTTCATTGCTGCGGTGTATGCGCCTACATATTTGGCAACCGAATATTCAAAAATGTCAAGCGCAAGTCTGGCTCTCTCGTTGCCTTCATTGGCGGCGTTCTCAAGGTCTCTAAAGTCGCTCGAAACGCCTGAAATGCCGAACACACCGGACTTCTTGTTAAAAACAGTGCCCAGCTCTTCGACGGAGATGTTATCTTTGCCGGTGATAAATTCAACTATGCTTGCGTCAATATCGCCGCAACGCGTACCCATGGGAACACCGGCAAGGGGAGTGAAGCCCATGGATGTATCAAGGCTCTTGCCGTTCATAACAGCGGTAATCGAAGAGCCGTTGCCCATATGGCAAGATATCATTTTAATTTCTTCGGGCTTTTTACCCATAAGCTCGGCCACTCTGCCCGAAACATATCTGTGGCTTATTCCGTGGAAACCGTAGCGGCGTATTTTGTGATTTTCATAATACTCATAGGGAAGAGCATAGATATAGGACTTTTTGGGCATTGTCTGGTGGAAGGATGTATCAAATACACCGACCTGGGGAACGCTATCACCCATAACAGCCGTGCATGCATTTATACCCGTGATGTTGGCGGGATTGTGCAGGGGAGCCAGAGGGATGCATTCCTCTAAGGCGGCCATCACCTTCTCGTCAATAAGCACGCTCGATGCAAAAGCCTCGCCTCCGTGAACAACACGGTGACCGACAGCATCGATTTCACTCATGCTCGATAAAACTCCGCACTCAGAGTCTGTGAGTTTTTCGATAACTGCGGCTATGGCCTCGGAGTGAGTGGGCATCGGTATATCCTCGTCAAATTTTACCTTGCCCTCGATAAGGGGAGTGTGCTTTAAATGCCCGTCAATACCGATTCTCTCGCAGAGTCCTTTTGCAAGTACGCTTTTGTTCTCCATATCGATGAGCTGATACTTCAAAGAGGAGCTTCCTGCGTTGATTACGAGTACTTTCATTACAAAATCCTTTCTACAAGCTTACTACTTGTGATAAAATAATAAAATAAAAATTGTGTACTATATAAAATAACCGATAATATTTTATAACATCGGCTTTTTAAAAACAAGACAATAAGAGATAAAAACGGAGTTAAAGATGAAAATCGGAGCGGTAATATCGGAATTCAATCCCTTTCACAACGGACACGAATATGTAATCAGCGAATTTAAGAAAATTATGGGTGATGAGAGCTGTGTCATAGCGCTCATGTCGGGAGATTATGTCCAAAGAGGCGAGCCGGCGATTTTCCCGAAGGAGATACGCGCAAGAGCGGCGATTGAGAGCTCTGTCGATCTTGTTATCGAGCTTCCTTTGCCCTATTCGATGTCCTCGGCGGAAGGCTTCGCTTCCTATGCTGTAGAGCTTTTAAACGAGCTTTCGATTGTGGATTATCTCTTCTTCGGGAGCGAGAGCGCAGATTTAAATAAGCTTTCAAATGTGGCGGAAGCCCTTTTAAAAAATGAGATTACGGAAAAAATCTTGACAAAAATGAAAGACGGAATATCCTTTCCCGCGGCCAGAGAGGAAGTGCTACGAGATGAGGGCATTTTAAAAGATGAAGAGGAAATAAAACCCAACGACATACTTGCCGTTGAATATATAAAAGCTCTCCTAAAATCCAATTCTAAAATTAGGCCTTGCGCAATAAGACGAAAGGGTGTCGAGCACGATTCGCATAAAAAATCAAAAGGTTTCGCTTCGGCATCATATATAAGAAAGCTTATTTTAGCGGGGGAGAGCGCTGGTGACTATCTGCCCGAAAAAGCCTCGAAAATATATAAAACAGCCGTAAAAGAGGGAATAGGTCCCGTCAGTCTCCTCGATATGGAGCAGGCGCTTCTTGCAAGACTGCGCTTTTTAAAAGCGGAAGAGCTCTCACTTTTGCCCGATGTGGCCGAGGGAATTGAAAACCTGCTATATAAAAATATAAATAGTGGAAACAGTTTTGAAGAAATAACCGAGCTTTCCGTTTCAAAGCGTTATCCCAGAGCTAGAATAAAGAGAATGCTTCTATATGCCGCTTTAAACATCACAAAAGAAGACATGGAAAAATATAAAAAAGCTCCCTACTTCAGAGTTTTGGCATCAAATACCAAGGGCACGAAAATTCTGAGACTTATCACTCAAAAATCCAATCTTCCGGCTCTCATAAAACCCTCTGCAGTAAAAAAACTCGGGAACACTGCGGAAAGCTTCATCGAATTTTCATCTTTGGCAAGAGATTTTTACACTCTTGCAATAGATAACGGTATGTATATAAGGCCTGGAGGCGAGTATCGCTTGAGCCCGTTCATTAAGACGGTTTAATAAAAATTGATAATTTTTAGCTAATATCTTGCATTCCTCCGTTACTTGGACTATAATACGCAAATATAAAGACAAATGTCTTTGTAGGAAAGACAAAAACTAAAAAAGTACGATGGAGGAAAGAATGAAAAAACTGTTTGCAATTATGATAGCAGTGCTCATGCTTTTTAGCTTGGCAGCCTGCGGAAGTGCGCCTGCCGAGAAAAAGCCTGCGGCAGAAGGCGGCGAAGCTGCAGTCGAGGGTCAGCTTTTGGCCTATGTGCTCTGCGAAACGGGCGAAACATATTCACAGGGACTTGGAACCTACTTCCAACAGGCATTTGAAGAGATGGGCGGAAAGGTCATATTCGAATCTTATCCGAAAGATTCTTCAGACTTTACCTCATATCTGCTCAAGGCAAAAGATGAAAAAGCCGGCGTAATATTTGCTCCCAGCTCCACAGTCGTTGCGGCAAACCTTCTTGCGCAGGCAGCGGATAAGGGCATAGAGATTCCCATTCTCGCAGGCGACACATGGGAAAGCTCTGTTATTCTCGATGGTGTTAAGGACACGGATTTAACCGTATATTGCTCCACTTTCTTCGACGAGAACGACGAGTCAGGCCCCGCTGCGGCATTTGTTAAAGGATTTAAAGAATGGCTGAATGCCAATAAGACTCATTTTACAAATAACGGCGGAAACGATATTGTTGCCGCAGTTTCAGCCCTTGGATTCGACACCTACAACACGGCTTATGCCGCTATTGAGATAGCCCTCAAGGAAAAGGGAGCCGACATGACCTCCGTGGACATTGCAAAGGCTCTTTGGCAGCTCGACATTTCCGATGCAGTCACCGGAACAATCAAGTTTAACAAGAACGGCGACGCAATTAAAGACAGCGCCTATATCAAATTTGCAGGACAAGACGGCTTCGAGTTTAAAAAAGTTCAAAAAGTTGAAAACAAGGACGAAAGAGGTGTTTCGCCCGAATATAAGGCCGAGGGAATCAAAATAGACGGCGATGTAATCAGAATCGGCGTTTACGAGCCCCAGTCCGGTATGAACGGAGCGGGCGGCAAGCAGGAGCTTCTCGGCATGCTCTATGCTCACTCCCTAAAGCCCGAAATCGAAGTCGATGGTAAGGTATACAAGATTGAGCTCGACATTCAAGACAACGGCTCCGATGACACAATGGGCAAAACGGCCGCCGCTAAGCTGGTTGCCGATAAGTGTGTTGTTGTTCTTGGCTCCTACGGTTCGGGTGTTTCAATCGCAGCGGGCGATACATTCGAAAGCGCAGCTCTGCCTGCAATAGGCTGCTCCTGCACAAACCCCACGGTTACGGCGGGCAGGGACTACTACTTCAGAATTTGTTTCTTAGACCCGTTCCAGGGCAGTGTCATGGCGGGATTCAGCATGGAAATTACCCAAAACAAATAAGATAAAACACACTGCAAGCAATTACACTGTATGCGGTGGGCCATGCCCACCGCATACAGTGTGAATACAGCTTAATAAGCATCAAGTTTCACAAGCGGGAGGAAAGAAAATTATGTTGGAGTATTTGTTTGCCGGCTTCTCGGTCGGCGGCCAGTACGCGCTCATAGCAATCGGATATACAATGATATACGGAATTTTAAGGCTTATAAACTTTGCCCATGGAGATTTGTTTATGGTTGCGGGCATAGTGATGGTCTATTTAGCCGCCTCGTTACCTTTTTATATTTCGATTCCGCTCACAATCATAATCACGATAATTCTGGGTTTTGTCATAGAGCGTGTCGCATATAAACCGCTGAGAAATGCCCCCAGAATGTCGGTTATGATTTCGGCAATAGGTGTCAGTTACCTCCTGCAAAACTTTGTTCTCTATATAACGGGCGGTCTTTCAAAACAATATCCGAAGCTTCCGATTTTAAGTCAGCGGGTCACCATTTTCGGAATAACCGACAGAGCGGTAATTTTTATTACTCCCGTTGTGGCTATAGTTCTGATGCTTGCTCTCATGTTCCTCATAAAGCATACCAAAATCGGAATGGCAATGAGGGCGGCTTCTCGAGAGTTCGAGACGGCGCAGCTCATGGGAATAAAAATAAACAGAGTGATAAGCTTCACTTTTATAGTGGGCTCGGCGCTTGCCGCCGTAGGCTCACTTCTATATTTTTCAAAGTTCACGGGAGTTTCACCGACCTCGGGCGCAATGCCGGGCTTAAAGGCCTTTGTTGCGGCCGTTTTCGGTGGCATAGGCTCTATTCCCGGAGCCGTACTGGGTGCGTTTTTTATAGGCATCATGGAAAACTTGGCAGTTGCTCTCAACTTGGCTGTTTATAAAGACGCCTTCACTTTTGCACTCCTTATAATTGTATTGCTCGTTAAGCCGACGGGAATTTTCGGCGAGAAGCTCGTGGAGAAGGTGTGATTATGTCTAAGCTGAGTAAAGAAAAAAAGGTTAACATAATTAATATAGCCTGCATACTTCTCTTCCTTGTTCTTTTGCTCTTTATCGAAAAAAAGGTTGGCAAAGGCAGCATGCTCATAACGGTTTTGCAAAAAACCTGCGCCTATGCCTTGGCCGCGGTTTCAATGAACCTTCTCAACGGATTTACCGGACTTTTTTCTCTGGGGCAAGCGGGCTTCATGGCCATAGGAGCTTATTCCTATGCTCTCCTCACAATACCCGTTGAGCTTAGGGCTCAGATACTTTATAAGCACGGCGGCGGAATAATCGACTTTTGCATTCCCTTTATTCCCGCATTAATTATAGGCGGTATAATAGCTGCGGCTTTTGCAATTTTAATCGGTTTTCCGGTGCTGAGGCTGAAAAGCGACTATCTTGCAATCGCCACCTTGGGATTTGCCGAGATACTCAGAAACATTATTCAGTCAAACGATGTTGCGGCTCTGACAAACGGTCCCGACCCCCTATCGGCCTATAAAACATTTTCAATACTTATGCCCTATCTTATAATCAGCGCTGTTTGTATAGCCGTAATGGTTCTTCTCATAAATTCCAGCTACGGCAGAGCCTTTAGGGCAATAAGAGACGATGAGATAGCCGCCGAGGCCATGGGAATAAATCTACTCAAGCACAAGCTTCTTTCTTTTACCGTTTCCGCGTTTTTCGCAGGAATTGCCGGCGGACTTTTGGCAATGTTCAACACAACGGTGAGTGCATCAAGCTATAACTCGGCTATGACATATGAAATTCTTCTAATTGTCGTAATAGGAGGCATTGGCTCGATTTCGGGCAGCGTACTCGCAACCTTCCTCTTTGTCGCATCCAGAGAGTGGTGGCTCAGATTCCTCGATGATCCGAATCTTATTCCGGGCATAACAAGAGGCAGTTTCAGAATGGTTGTGTTCTCCGTGGTTATAATGCTCATTGTTCTTTTTAGGCAAGAAGGCATTATGGGTACCAAAGAGCTTTCCGTCGGGAGCTTGTTCGCTCGTAAAAAGGAGGTGAGCGGCCATGACTCGTAATATAAGCGAGGCTTGCATGCTCAAGGTTGAAGATGTCTCAATGCAGTTCGGCGGTGTTTTGGCTGTAAACAGCTTGGACATAGAGGTTCCGAAAGGCAAGATTGTGGCGCTTATAGGTCCTAACGGCGCCGGGAAGACAACGGCTTTCAACTGTATAAGCGGAGTTTATGAGCCGACCAACGGTGCTATTTACTACGAGGGCGAAGTTATACTTCGCAACTATCCGCGCGGCAAGATGAAGAAAAAATATATAGGTAGCGAGCCCGATAAATTTGCGGGGCAAAAACCTCTTAGTTTAAGTCCCGATAAAATAACAAAGATGGGAATCGCCCGTACCTTCCAAAACATTAGACTGTTTAAGTCAATGACAGTGTTCGAGAATGTGCTTGTAGCCAAGCACATGAATGCCAAGCAAAATCCGTTTACGGCAACATTTAAGCTTAATCACAAGGAAGAAGAGCGTATGCGCCATGAGTCGCGCGAGCTTTTAAAAGAGCAGGGATTGCTTAAATATTCCGACGAGCTTGCCACGGCGTTGCCATACGGACTTCAGCGCAGGCTTGAAATGGCAAGAGCCTTGGCAACAAGCCCCAAACTTCTGCTTTTAGATGAACCGGCAGCCGGTATGAATCCGAAAGAAACAGTCGAACTTGCCGATTTCATAAAGGAAATTCGAGAAAAATATAATCTCACGATATTCCTGATCGAGCACCACATGGACCTTGTCATGAGAATTTCCGACTATATTTATGTAATGGACTTCGGTACGGTCATAGCCGAGGGCAAGCCCGAAAAGGTTAAAAACGATCCAAAGGTCATTGAGGCATATTTGGGGGTTCAGGAAAATGAGCAATAAGATACTTGAAGTTAAAGGATTATGCGTAAGCTACGGCGGAATTAAAGCCGTCAGAGAGCTCGATTTCCATGTGAACAGGGGAGAGATAGTAAGCTTAATCGGCACGAACGGAGCGGGAAAAAGCTCGACCTTAAGGGCAATTTCCGGTTTAGTCAAGACTGAGGCGGGCAGTGTTAAATTCGAATCCGAGGAAATAGTCGGCAAAAGCCCCGATGTTATAGTCGGAAAGGGTATAACCATGGTGCCCGAAGGCAGAAAGATTTTCCCCGACCTCACCGTTTACGAAAATCTTAAACTGGGAGCATATCTCAGAAAAGACAGTATTAAAGATGACCTAAAGCGCTGTTTCGAACTCTTCCCAAGACTTGAAGAGAGAGAATGGCAGGAGGGCGGTACGCTCTCGGGCGGCGAACAGCAGATGCTGGCAGTGGCCAGAGCGCTTATGAGCAGGCCGAAGCTGCTTATGATGGACGAGCCCTCGCTCGGTCTTGCCCCTATGATTGTCAGCGATATTTTCAATATAATAAAGCGAATTAACGAAAGTGGAGTCACAATACTTCTCATCGAACAAAATGCGAATATGGCGCTTAAAATCGCGGACAGAGCTTATGTATTGGAAAGCGGCGAGGCCACAATGAAAGGCACGGGCGAAGAACTTCTGCATGACGAAAAGGTTATCTCGGCATACCTTGGAGGTTAACATAATATAGCGATTAAATGACAGCTTAAATATTAAAACTCCGCTCTTATCGGTTCCGATAAGAGCGGAGTTTCTATGCATTAAACTATGTCAATCCAAAGCGTCAAAAACCTCGATAGAGGGTTTAACAGGCGCGGGCTTGTTGTCTCCGTGTTTTGTAAGACTCATTGTGAAGAATGCGAGAGCAACAAAGATTGCGCCGTAGGGGAAGAGGGTGAGGAAGCTCACTTTGTCCATAAGCATTCCCGAAATTATCGGAGTTACAGTCTGTGCGGCCATGCTTGCTGTGTAATAAAAGCCTGTATATCTTCCTACATTCCCGCCTTTGGCGAGTTCAACTACCATGGGATAGCTGTTTACATTTATAGAAGCCCAGCCGATACCTGCGCTGGCAAATAAAATGTTCATTATAATCATTGAGGTGCCAACTCTTATAAAAGAAGCAACGATAAAACTTATACTCAGTATTACTATACCGCCAAGTATAGTTTTCTTTCGTCCGAGTTTGGATGAGACAATACCTACAGGAATAAAGGCTAAAATTGCGGTGCCGGTGGCTACCATGAGAGTGAGGTTGTAATCCAAATGTAGTACGCTGCTTGCGTATATGGAGTATTTGCTTATTACGGCGTTATAGCCGAAGAACCAAAGCACAACCGAGGCGAGTATTAAAAAGAGTGACTTTTTTTCTTCTTTCGAAAGCTCTTTATCGCCGCTTTCATCGTCATCATCGGTTTCCAAGCCAAGTCTTCGGCTTTCCTCTTCCATTTCGTTAACGAGCTTCGGTTCTTTTACCTTGAGCATAAAAATTAGAAGTGCGCCTAACATGAGCGCAGCGATAGAGGCGAAAAAGCCTCTGTAACTCATAATAGCGTTCTGTGCGGCTCCGGTTTTAAAGAGTATGCCCAACACAAGAATCAATATTCCGCCTGCAGCACCCATCATGTTAATAACGGCGTTTGCCTTACTTCTAAGCGGTTTTATTGTAACATCGGGCATCAGCGCCACAGCGGGAGATCTGAAGGTCGCCATGGCAATTAGGATTAAAAAGAGTGTAATAACAAATAATACCAGAGGAGTTTTTGTGTTCTGTGTTACCTGATTGGCGTAGGCCTGACGAGCGGGAACAACCAGGTTTGTGTATTCGGGGTTTTTGCTCCCGTCTTCGTTAAGCATTTTTATTGAAGTAAATTCCTCTAAGGTAAATTCCTCATGAATAAAAAGAGTAGTACCGTCGGGCTTTTTAATTTCAAGATTGGCATTATAAAGAGTTTCCTGAGCCGTTGGATTGTTGGGCTCAACATCTAAAAGAAGATTTCTCTGCATGTTGTCGGCCTCTGCGAGTAAAAACAGACCGATAACAGCGGCAATTGTTCCATAGAGCACAAAAGGAGTGCGCTTTCCCATTTTGCTCTTGCACCTATCGGATATAATTCCGAAAAGCGGAAGCATAAAAAGAGCCAAAATATTGTCTAGGGCCATAATTACGCCGGACCAGCTCTGGGGCATACCGAACTTATCGGTTAGTATCTTTGGTATGATGGTGTCATACGCTTGCCAAAATGCAGAAATCAGAAAAAAGGCAAAGCCAACGAAAAATGTTTTCTTATAATTTAGCTTCATGAGTCCCTCCGGAATATTTGTTTTTTTAGTTTCGTATTATAATACGATAAAAACAAGCGGTCTTCAAGTTTAATTTGACTGTAAAAGCGGCTTGGAGTAAAATAATATTAAATAGGTGTAAATATGGGGGTGGACAATCTGAAAAATATAAGTAAAAAATTGCTTGTAGCTGGCACAGTTTTAGCGGTGGGCTCTCTTTCAGCCGTGGCTTTCATGGTTGCGCCCAAAAAAGCGGATGAAGAGCTTAAGAAGAACTTTTACGGCAGAAATATTGCCCATAGAGGCTTACATAAACGCAGTCAAACAATACCCGAAAACTCCATAGTGTCTTTCAAGGCGGCATCCAGAATAGGCTACGGTGTCGAGCTTGATGTTCAGCTGACAAAAGACGGAGAAGTTGTCGTCTTCCATGATGACGACTTGCAAAGAATGTGCGGAGTAAATAAGGATATCCAAGACTTCACATATCTTGAGCTTCAGGAGTTCAGACTTCACGGCACGGAAAATAAAATTCCTCTGCTCACAGAAGCGCTTAGAGCGATAGGCAAGCAGAGGCCGGTTATAGTTGAGCTGAAAAAGTCTCGAAAAACCAAGGAACTTGCGGCAAAGACCTATAAGATAATAACGGAAGAAGGAGCGACGGCCTGTGTGGAGAGCTTCGATCCCAGGTCTATGCGCTGGTTTAAGCGCAATGCGCCCCATATTCTTCGCGGTCAGCTAGCAATGCCGATGAAAGACTATCCTAAAACACAAGGCAAGCTTCAATCTTTCATGCTCTCCAATGTGATGTTCAACTTCCTCTCAAGACCTCACTTTATAGCATATAAAATCGGCAAAAAACCTTTGGCCGTTAGGCTCTCCGAACTTATGGGAGCAATGAAAGTGGCATGGACCTCAAGAGAGTGGAAGCACGAAGCTCGTAACGATATGGTAATATTCGAATACTACAGACCGGTTGTAAAATATAAATAAACTTGTTAAGTTCATAAAACCGTGAGCGCTGCAAAATGAGATAGTTTGCAGCGCTCACGGTCTTTCTGTATCTGATAAAACAGCGGATTATTTCCGCACTTTTCTTTACCGTTTTCAAAGAAAAAAGCGGGATGCATTCAAAACCTGAGGAAACAAGTGTTTTTCGCTATTTGTTCCTTCCTCCTTTTTCAAAGAGGAAGCGGCTCTGTTTAGAGCCGAGTGAGGATTAAGTATTAAACTAATATTATTCTTCCATATTTTACATAGTTTAAAGGTTTTCGCTACACCCATGCCCGCCCTGTGTAAGGGAGGGTGGCACGGCGTAAGCCGTGACGGGAGGGTTGACAAAAGGGAAAACGGTAGGCTTTTAGCACCAATATCCACCTGCTGTCTTAACGACAGCATCTATCCTCTTATGTAAGAGAAAGGAAAGGATTGCAAGCCTCTGGAAAATTTATCAAAAAATGCTCTCATTCACTCGAATTACGATGTGACCTTTCTCACCGCCGAAGTATTCTTTTGCGATGTCGTCATCGGCTAAAAACACACGCTCGCCTGTCGTCTTGTCGGCGACAAGTTTTTCAAGCTGGGCTTCCGTCAGAAGATTCTTTATAAGGGTTTCCAAGTCCTTAAGCTGTTCCTCGCTGAAGGCGTTGACAGAAGCGAGCTCAACAACATCGCCCTCTATTCCTATAACAATCCACGCCGTGCCGTTAATAAACACCTTTTCGCCGATAAACTTTACACTGAGAATTCTTATCGGCTCATCCGTTTTCATGTTCGCCCATGGCGCATAGTATTTAATCCAGCCCGATGTCAGATTTCTCGTACCTAATGTGCTCTTAAAGGCTCTGCTTATCTGCGGCTTTGCAAAAACTGGGCAAAAAAGAGCGTTGCAAGTCAGCTCATTTTGCAACGCTCCGATGTTTTATTTATAATTTTTCGGCTAGAATCTCGTCAAGCTCTTTAACATCCTTAAGAACATAATTGGGCTTAGTTTCGGATTTTTCCAGTATCTCCTCGTCGGTTTCGCCCGACATCACCAAAACAGATACGGAACCTGCGTTCACGGCCACGGCGATATCGGTATAAAGCCTGTCGCCCACAGCGCAAATATACTCGTTCGGCACGCCTGTTATCTTGCTCACACTGTCGAGCATGCTTCTGTTCGGCTTGCCTATATAAAAAGGCTTAACACCGGTCGAAGCGGTGAGCAGGGCGCAGATGCTTCCGCAGTCGGGTAGCACCTCATTCTGAGGCATGGGGCAGACCCAATCGGGATTTGCGGCAATAAACACAGCGCCGCGCCTTAAAAGCCTTACGGCTATCTCCAGCTTTTTATATGTGAGTTCCGTATCGAAGCCCACGCAGACAATCTCGGTGTCGTCTGAATCTGAAAGCTCCACGCCGTAAGATATGAGCTCTCTCTCGAAAGCCTTTGTGCCCACGGGGAATACCTTCTTGCCCTTGTGTTCGGAATTTAAATAGATGCCGGTGGCCATTCCCGAAGTAAAAACATTTTCAGCCTCACAGGGGAAACCCAAACGCCTAAGTCTTTCGATATAGTCAACGCCCGCTCTGGATGAGTTATTGGTGAGATAAATATATCCCAGACCTCTTTTACTCAGATTATTGACAAATTCTATTGCGCCGGGAATAACTTCGTCACCCAGATAGAGTGTTCCGTCCATGTCCAGAACAAACAAGCGACAGTCGTAAAGCCTGTTGTAATCAGCTTTAGGTTTTTTTCTCAAATTCATCATCTCCGTTCGCTTTTTCTTCTTTATTATCATCGTCACTGCGATTTTTCTTCAAAAAGATGTCCTCGGGAATCAAAGTCATAAGCTCTTCTCTCGTGGGTTTTTCGATAGCCGCCACGCGGTTCGAGTGATTTACAATACTGTCTTCAAAGATATTGCGAACCTCTCTTCCGTTTGCAAAGTTTTCCCCGCGATTCTCGTACATAATGTCAAGCTCCTTCTTAAAAGCCTCTTCGGCATCATCGGAAAGCTTATACATATTCTTTTTGCACTGTAAGTTAAAAATACCGAAGAGCTCTTCGCCCGTGTAGTCGGGGAAGTGCAGGAATTTGTTGAAGCGGGATTTAAGTCCCGGATTCGAATCCAAAAAAATCTCCATCGGCTTATCATATCCGGCGACGATTACGATGAGGTCATCTCTGTTGTCTTCCATAGCCTTCAGAAGAGTTTCGATAGCCTCGCGGCCAAAGTCGTTCTCTCCGCCCAAAGCCAGAGAATAGGCCTCGTCTATAAATAAAACGCCGCCCAGCGCCGACTTTATTACTTCCTGGGTTTTTAGGGCGGTCTGTCCGACATAGCCTGCCACTAAGCCCGATCTGTCAACTTCTACAAGCTGTCCTTCGCGTAAAACACCCATGGCGGCATAAATCCCGCCCATAAGTCTGGCGACCGTGGTTTTTCCCGTGCCGGGATTTCCCATGAATACCATGTGCAGAGAAAGAGGTGGAACCTTGAGCTCCTGCGATTTTCTGAGGTTGCGCACTTTTATAAGATTAATTAAACTTTTTACATCCTTCTTAATGTCGTGCAAGCCGATAAGACTGTCGAGTTCTTCGAGCATTTCGTCTAAGTTCGGCTTTTCCTCGGGCTTCTTTTCCTCGGCGGCTTTCTGAGTTTCCTCTTTTTTGCCGCCGCCCTCTCCCTGAGTTCCTTTTTGCGCAATAGGGGGGCCGGGACTTGTCACGAACTCGATGGGATTTAGACCGGGCTTCGATTTCCTTACGCCGGATGAATCACACACGGCATTAAGTCTGTCGGCGCAGTCGGTAATAAATCTTGCCTCATAGTCCGAAACCTCGTCATCTACGGCGGCAAGATAAAGCAGAATGTTTGTAAGCGCTCTCACAAAAACTCTGGAGTTGTCTTTGCCTGTGGCGGCATCGTTTTCCGCCAGCGTCCAAAAAAACAAAGGAGGCAAAATTTCCTTGGAATGCGCTATTTCATTTGTAAGTTCCCAAAGAAGCTTTGTCTTAGGCTTTCTGCCTCGTGAATAAAGAGCATTTATGCTGTCAACATGCTTTTGGCTTATTGATGGAGAGTTTTTCCAAAGCCTAAGCACACAAGACTCCACAAAATCATCCAGTTTTGCGGCATGTTCACGGCCTGCAACAGAGTAGAACGCCTCGGTATTTGCAACATAAACCCGGTGCAGTTCCTCGGGGGAGCGATATAAATTACTGGGCATTTAACGGCCTCCTATGATGATTTATCTAAACAAAAGACTTTTCAGTGATTATATAATACACGGTAAATATAAACAAGTTGTTAAAAGAGATTTAAAAAGCTGTTTATTAAGCCGTTAAAAGAAGAGCTGTTCCGCTTACGGAATTCTTGAAAAAGATGATTTCTATGCTATAATAATAGACTAGTTAATTATGAACTTTGTGTTCATTATATAAATTATGCGGAGGAATAAAATGTCAAAAAAAGAATTCAAATCCGAATCCAAAAAAATTCTCGAACTTATGATCAACTCAATCTATACGCACAAGGAGATATTCTTAAGGGAAATTATATCCAACGCTTCCGATGCGATAGACAAGCTTTGCTATCTCTCTCTTACAGATGAAAAGGTCGGACTTTCAAGAGACGACTTTGAAATACTTATAAAAACAGACCCCGTAAGGCGCGAGATTACCGTCAGCGATAACGGTATAGGAATGACGGACGAGGACATGGAACAGAACCTCGGAGTTATTGCCCTCAGTGGCTCGGGAGAATTTAAAAAGAATCTTGACGACACTACAATGGAAGCAAATGCGGTTGACATAATCGGTCAATTCGGAGTCGGGTTTTATTCCGCCTTTATGGTTGCCGACAAGGTTACGGTAATCTCAAAAAAATACGGCTCCGATAAGGCCTATAAATGGGAGGCCGAGGGCACAGACGGCTATACCGTCACAGAGGCAGAGCGCGAGAGTGTCGGTACCGACATAATAATGCGTATAAAAGCCGATACCGAAGATGAGAGATTCACGGATTATTTGCAGGCTTGGAAAATAATGCACCTCGTCACAAAATACTCCAACTATGTCCGCTGGCCGATTAAAATGGATGTAGAACTTCCCGAAAAAGTTGCAACCGGAGAAAAAGACGAACAGGGAAGAAACCTCTACGACACGGTAATGAAGACCGAGCGCGAGACCCTTAACAGCATGATACCAATTTGGCAGCGCAGCAAGTCCGAGGTCTCCGACGAGGACTGCGTGGAGTTTTACAAAGAACAATTCCACGATATGGATGATCCGGCTGCCGTTATCAGGGTAAACGCAGAGGGCAGAGTTTCTTACAAAGCCTTGCTTTTTATACCGACCAGAAGACCTATAAGCTATATGAGTGCGAACTTCGAGCCCGGCCTCAAGCTTTACAGCTCGGGTGTTCTCATAATGGACAGTTGCCAGGATTTAATTGCCGAGAGCTTCTACTTTGTCCGCGGTGTTGTCGATTCGCCCGACTTAAGCCTCAACATCTCGCGCGAAATGTTGCAACACGACAGGCAGCTCAAGATAATTGCTCAGAATCTCAACAAGAGAATAAAAAATGAGCTTGTTAAGATGCTGGAACAGGATAGACCTAAGTACGAAGAGCTTTTCGAAAACTTCGGAAAGCAGATTAAATACGGCGCAATAGCTAACCGTAGCCAAAACCTCGATTCTCTGAGAGATTTGCTTATCTATCATGTCAGCGCAGATAAACAGAAGACCTTAAAAGAATATGTCGATTCCATGCCCGCCGAGCAGCCATTCATCTATTATGCTCTCGGTGACGATGCGGCCAAAATTGAAAAACTGCCACAGGCCGAGCTTGTACATTCAAAAGGCTATGAGCTTCTCTGCATGACAGACGAGGTTGACGAGTACATTGTAGATAACTTGATTTCATATGAAGAAAAGAAATTCTGCAATATAGTCACTCAAGATTTGGGGATTATCTCGGAAGAGAGCAAAGAAGAGCTCGAGAAAAAAGAAGAAGAATACAAGGAACTCTTGGATTTCGCCAAGGAAAAGCTGGGCGAGAGAGTTCATGATGTGAGGATTTCAACAAGACTTGTCTCTGCGCCTGTCTGCATGTCCACCGAAGGCGGAATTACGCTTGAGATGGAGCGCTATTTCAAGAAGATGCCCGACATGGGCATGGGCGTGCCCACGGCTCAAAGAATACTTGAGTTCAACATCAACCACCATGCGGTACAGACGCTTAAGAATACAATCGGCACAGATTCCGAAAAGGCCGAAAAGCTTGTGAACATACTTCATGCGCAGGCTCTGCTCATAGCCGGCGAGGAGCTCCAAGATCCGTCAGCTTACGCCGAAGCCGTCTGCTCACTCTTTTAAAGCAAATAAATCGGAGAAATAGATGAAAAAGCTCGGTATTTACTTCCATCTGCCATTTTGCGCTTCAAAATGTTCATACTGTGATTTCTACTCTCTAGCAGGTTGCGACAGACTGATGCCCAAGTATCAGGAGGCACTGGTTGAGCATGTCAGGGAATCATATCCCACGCTCAAGGCCTATGCGATAGACACGGTATATTTTGGCGGAGGTACACCGAGCTATTACGGCGCCGAGAGGATAGTCGATCTTTTGGGCGAGGTAAAGCGTAGTGGAAAACTCTTAAAAAGTTCGGAAGTTACGATAGAGGTAAACCCCGACAGCGCCCACCCCAAGGGCCTAAAGCTCTTGCACAAAGAGGGCGTAAACCGCATATCTTTGGGCGCTCAGTCTTCCGATAACGACATACTCAAGCTTATAGGCAGGCGGCACAATTGGACACAGGTTGAAAATGCCGTCAGAAACGCCAGAAATGCCGGTTTCGACAACATCAGTCTGGATTTGATGTACGGCTTGCCCAGCCAAAGTAAGTCTGACTGGGCAAAAACCTTGCAAAGAACTCTCGATTTAAGGCCCGAGCACATATCATGCTATGCGCTTCAGCTTGAAGCAGGTACAAAAATGTACCGAGAATACAAAAACTCGGAAATCCTGCCCACCGACGATGAGCAGGCGGATATGAATCTTTATGCGGTTGATTTTTTAGAGCACTACGGATATAGGCAATACGAGATTTCAAACTTTGCAATCAAGGGCTTTGAATCTAAGCACAACATGAAATACTGGGACCTCTCGGAATATTTGGGTTTCGGCGCAGGAGCGCACTCAAATATCGGAGGCGCAAGGTTTTCCTATGTTAAAGATGCCGACAGCTATATAATCGGAGTTTTGAGCGAAACCGAGATAGTGGACGAATACGAAAAAGTCTCGCCTCTGGCGAGAACCTCCGAATACATAATGCTCGGTATGCGCACCTCAATGGGTATTTCCGCAGAGGAGTATTTCGGGCTTTACAGGGGAGACTTCACACCCGTAGAGAAACTCTTAAAAGAATTTGAAACTAAGGGTTGGACATACAAAGAAAATGAACGCTGGCGTTTCAACCCCTCAGGATATTTGATATCCAACACACTGATAAGGGCTCTTCTGGAGGCTCAGTCCGACAAAAGAGTTGACAGCACACCTTGGATGCGAGAGGCCTTCGACGCGGAGGAAAAAACGGAAATTCCTCCCGGAGACGAAGAGGTCTTCACCGAACTTTATAAGAAAAAGAAGGCGAGGCACGGTCTATAAATGGATCTACATGAAAAGAAAGAAGAAATCATAGAATCGGTTGATGTTGAAAGCAAAGACACATCAAACGCCGAGCTCGAGTTTTCGGAAGAGGATTTCGAAGAAGAGCAAACCCTCGCCGAGGATAGCGGAGAGGCTAACGGCGAAACGGTTGAATCCGAGTCTTCGGCAGACAGCGATTCCGAGCAAGCTGAAGATGCTTCGGAAGAGTGTGCGGAAGAAAGCTCCGATGAAACTGCGGACGATGGCGAAGAATCTCAAGCGGAGGAACAGGAAACGCCCGAAGCGTCGGCTGACGAGCAGGAAAGACCCGAAGAATCCGTAAGCGAAAAGCTCCATGCGGAAGAAAAAGAAGAAAGCAAAGAAGAGCCTGAATCAGAAACTGACAGCAAGACTGAAGAAAAGCCGAAGAAGCCTAAGAACAGGCTTTTGGTTTGGACGATTTCGATAGCGATTGTTTTAGTTTTGCTTGTCGGCGCTTTTATAGGCGCAGGCATATATGCCTCAAAGCTTAATACAATTTTCCAAAATGTAATTGTTGAGGGTGAGGACCTTTCGGGGCTCACATATGAGCAGGCTTTGCAGCAGCTTGACAAAGCGGGGAGAAACAAAAATCAAAAAGACAGCAAGGTTACAATCCTGCTGCCCTTAAATCGCAAGATTGTTGTATATGCTCACAGAGTGGATGCGAATATAAACTCGAAGAAGATAGCCGATGCAGCCTTTTCATATGGACGCTCAGGCAATATTTTTAAAAATTCGTTTGCTTTCATAAGAGCATTTTTCGGAGATGTAAATATTCAAGTCGATTCAAGCGCTGACAGAGAAAAAGTAGAAAACATAATCGGCAAAAAAATAGACGATTTGATTGCCGTTTTAACAGGCTCCGGTATGGAGATAACCGAAGACAGCATCCTCCTTGTAAAGGGAGCGAAGAATGTCGAGGTGGATAAGGACGCTATAATCGAAGAGGTCCGAAGACGATTTAAAGATCGTGAATACGGCGATTTCAGATATGAGCCGAAAATAGAGGGTACTGTTGAATTCGATGAGAATGCTCTTCACGAAAGCATATATGCCGAGGTCAAAGAGGCCAGGTACGACAAAGAAACGCATGAGATTGTGCCCGAAACGGTCGGCTACGATTTCGACAAGGCTGTAGCCAGAAAACTGTGGGATAAGGCGGAACCCGGAAGCACAATCAAAGTGCCGCTCACGGTGACAAGACCTAAACTCACGGCAAAAGAAATCGAAGGCATGCTCTACAGAGATGTTCTCGGAGAGAGCATAACATCATTTGCCGGCTCCACACCCAACAGAATAAACAATATTCAGCTTGCCTGTAAGGCTTTAGACGGCAAGATATTACAGCCGGGAGAAACTTTTTCATACAACGATGCACTCGGACCGCGGACACCCGAAAGAGGCTATAAAACTGCCGCCATTTATGACGGCGGCGAGGTGGTTCAGGGCTTCGGAGGCGGAATCTGTCAGATTTCCTCAAGTCTTTACACCTGCGTTTTATATGCCGACCTTCAAGTTGACGAGCGCGAATGCCACTATTTCAGAGTGGGGTATCTGCCGCCGGCGCAAGATGCCACCGTAAGCTGGGGGCACCCGGATTTTAAGTTTACAAACAATACGGACTATCCGATAAGAATATCGGCGGAAGCAGACACCAAAACCAATAAAGCGACGCTCAGGATTTACGGAACTAACTTGGATGGCGGATATATAGAACTTATAAGCACCACATGGCTTATATATAACGATCCCGAATATCCCGAAGTTGCGACAGGCATGGGTGCAGCGCTTTATAAAAAATACTTTGACAAAGACGGCAATCTTACCAATACGGTAAAAGGCTCGCGAAGCATATATCATTTCCATAAAGAGGATATAAAATATCCCGAAAAAACACCGGAACCTTCAACACCGCCGACAACGCCGCCGACAACGCCGCCGACACCTACGCCGACACCTACGCCTACACCCACGCCTACACCAACGCCGACACCCACACCGTAAGCAAACCAAAGTGTAAAACGAAGTACTAAGGAGAATTTAAATGAAAGAAAAAAAGACATTTTACATCACAACGCCTATCTACTATCCTTCGGATAAATTGCACATAGGACACAGCTATTGCACCGTCGCTAGTGACACAATAGCGAGGTATAAGCGAATGTGCGGATATGATGTGATGTTTCTCACCGGTACCGATGAACACGGCCAAAAAATAGAGGAAACTGCAAAAAAAGCGGGGTTTTCTCCTCGCGAATTTGTTGACAGAATTGTTGAGGGTCCGCGCGGTGTCAAAGATCTCTGGAAACTCATGAACATATCAAACGATAGGTTTATAAGAACAACCGATGACTATCATGTTAAGGCAGTACAGCGCATCTTTAAAAAGATGTACGACAATGGTGACATTTATAAAAGTGTCTATAAGGGCGCTTACTGCAAGCCCTGCGAGAGTTTTTGGACAGACAGTCAGCTTAAAGAGGGAAAGTGTCCCGATTGCGGCAGGGAAGTCCACTATTCCGAAGAGGAAGCATACTTTTTCCGCCTTTCCAAATATGCCGAAAAAATACGCGAGCTTCTTCTAAGCGGAGAGTTCTTGGAGCCTGCTTCCAGAGTGAACGAGATGATAAAGAATTTCATCGATCCGGGCCTGGAGGACCTCTGTGTTTCGAGAACGAGCTTCAGCTGGGGTGTCCCCGTTGATTTCGACCCGGGACATGTTGTCTATGTTTGGGTAGATGCGCTTTTCAACTATATGACTGCTTTGGGATATATGAACGAAAGCAGAGACGGACTCGAAAAGTATTGGCCTGTCGATGTGCACATGGTCGGCAAGGAAATAGTGCGATTCCACTCTATTATCTGGCCTGCAATGCTTATGAGCGTGGGTGAGCCGCTGCCCAAAAAGGTTTTCGGCCACGGTTGGCTGCTCATAGACGGCGGCAAGATGTCCAAATCTAAGCACAATGTTGTAGACCCCTATGTGCTTTCAGAGAGATACGGCGTTGATTCAATAAGATACTTCCTTATGCGCGACTTCCAGTTGGGACAAGACGGAAACTATACAAATGAGCTGCTCATTTCGAGAATCAATTCCGATCTGGCCAACGATTTCGGAAATCTTCTTTCCCGCACTGTCGCCATGGTCGAAAAATACTTCGGCGGAAAACTTCCGATAGAGAGGGAAGAAGATAAGAAAAAAGACTCCGAAATAATCGCCCTTGCCTCCTCTCTCAGAGAGAGATATTCTGTGCACATGGATAAGATGGAGACTCAGGCGGCACTGCAACTTGTCATGTCTTTAATATCCAGAGCAAATAAATACATAGACGAAACGGCTCCTTGGATTCTCGCAAAGGACGAGAGCAAGAGGGCAAGACTTGCAACGGTTCTGTATAATCTTCTCGAATGCCTTAGAATAAGCGGAAAGCTTTTAAGTCCGGTTATGCCCGAAACCTCCGATAAGCTTATGGAGCAAATAGGTGCCAACAAGGATGAAACAAGTTGGGAAAAAATAGGAATTTGGGGAAGCTTAAGAGCAGATGTCGAGGTTAAGAGGGGAGAGGCGCTTTTCCCGAGACTCGATATGGAAGCAGAGCTTCAAGCGCTCGACAATCTCGATGAGCTAAATACGCCTCAAGCGCCTAAGGTGGAGCTCGAACCTATGATAGAGGAGAATGTCGATTTCGATACATTCCAAAAATCCGACTACAGGGTTGTAAAAGTCATAGCCTGTGAGGAAGTGCCTAAGAGCAAGAAGCTTTTAAAGTTCACACTAAACGACGGTAGCGGCCGAGAGAGACAGATTCTCTCCGGAATAAAGGAATTTTACAAGGCAGAGGAGCTTGTGGGCAAAACGCTGGTTGCTATCTGCAATTTGGAGCCGAGAAAAATTATGGGCTTAGAATCGAACGGAATGCTCATCTCGGCTGTATGCACAAAGGACGGCAAGGAGGAGCTGAGTCTTCTCATACTCGATGACAAGATAGAAGCAGGAGCAAAGCTCTGCTAAAAAAAGGAGCAAGTTGTGGAATACAAGAGATTTAATGAAAAGGTAATAGTAAGGCTCGATCCGGGCGACGAACTTATGTCCTCGCTTTTGAAGATAGCCGAAAAAGAGAACATTCTGTTTGCCAATGTTTCAGGTATCGGAGCCAGCAACGATGTGGTTCTCGGGATCTACGATGTCGAGGAAAAGCAGTATTATAAAAACAGATTTAACGACAGAAACTATGAGATAGTCTCTCTTATGGGCAACATAAACAGAATGAACGGTGAGCCGTACATTCATGTGCATGCGGTAATCGGAAGTCCGCGCAGTTCGCGTTGCGAAGGAGGACACCTCAACGAGGCGGTTATAAGTGTCACAGCTGAGATAGTATTAGATATTATAGAGGCGGAAATAGACAGAAAATTCTCCGAAAAAATCGGACTTAACATCTTTAAATTTTAAATTAAGACACTGTCTTAAAAAGAGGACTTTTCAGTTTTCAAAAGATTGAAGAGAGGTATCATAAATGAATTTGTTCAAACCCTACGAGGGTGAAAAACCATATATCTTTGTGAGCTATGCTCACAGGGATTCGGGGGAAGTAATTCCCATTTTAAATAAACTGAACGAGCTCGGATTTAGAATTTGGTACGATGAAGGTTTGGAGTTGGGATGCATGTGGACTGAGTCTGTTGCATCCCACCTTAAAGATTCCGAGCTTATGCTCAGCTTCATCTCAGAATCCTATATGGATTCCGAAAACTGCAAGCGAGAGATGAACTATGCTGTCGGTATGAACAAAAAAATCATAAATGTATTCCTCCAAGATACGGAAATGACCCCGGGTATGGAGCTTCAAATCGGCGGAATCTGGGCGCTTATGAAGTTTAGCTTCGATGATGATGAAAAGTTTATGCAAAAGCTTTTATCGGCTCCGATGCTTTACTCTGTCAATCTGGGCGCGATATCCTCGGAGGGCGTTTCCGGGACTGCGCCTTTAAACCTCGAAGAAACAGAGGTTGACAAGACCGATATGATAGCGGAAATTCCGGAGATTAATATTCCAAACAGGGATGAGAGCTCAAACAATAGCAGGGATGAGAATAAAAAAAAGGTGAAAAACTGGTCAAAAATCATTGTTTCGTCTTTGCTGGTTCTCTCATTAATAGCCACTATTGTCCTCCTTGCTGTTGGCAACCACACGGGATTTAATCAGCGCTTCATAAAGAGCTTTATTCCTAAAACATTTAAGATCGAGCAGCTGGACAACGGACTTAAACTTAATATAGAAAACAATATACTCAGAAATATAGCAGTTGAATATACGAAAAAACCCTTTGACGAAATCACGGTAGGCGACCTTAGAGGACTCACTGAACTCTATATCTGCGGCGATAAGTATAGCTTTAAAGATGAGTTTAATAAAATCAAAATAATGGAAGGTGAAACGGCAGCCAAAACAAAAGCGGGCGAGTCTGAAGTTGTTGAAGTCTCCAGAGGCAGTATTGAGAACTTGGAAGAGCTTAAACACTTCCCCGACCTTAAAAAACTTCAGCTTTGCTTTCAAAGTATAAAAACACTCGAAAACTCGGCGCCGTGCTCGATAGAAATATTAGATTTGAGGTATAATAAACTCGAAAACCTTAAAGGTATTGAAAACTTTAAAGAGCTCAGAGTTCTAAAAGCCGATGATAATAAGCTTAAGGATATATCCGATATAGGTGACCTCTATTATGTCGAAGAGATTTACCTCAAAAACAACTACATTACAAGCTTTTATGACTTAAAGAAGTTGCCGATATTAAAGAAGTTTTCAGTATCCGGCATAAGCAGCGAGAGTTTAAGGCCGCTGTTTTATTCCGAAAACCTTGAAGAGCTCGAGCTTACAGCTTGTAAGCTTATGGAAGACTTTTTTGATAAGATTGATGTGGATAAGCTGGTAAAGCTTAAGCTTATTGATTGTACAATAAACGGCTTTGATGAAATTGAAAAAACAAGCCTGGTCGAGCTTTGGCTAATTGATCCTTTGGGACATTTCAATCCTTACATGCTTTCCTCCGTTAAGACACTTGCATTTTTATATGTCGATGAGGAGACGGCAAAGAACTTCAACAACAATATGGGATTTCAAGTTATAGTTTATACAGAATAAAGAGGGATAGGTATTATGAGAGTACTCGTAACCGGAGGAGCGGGTTATATAGGCAGTCATACGGTCGTAGAGCTCTGCGAGGCGGGCTTTGATGTCACTGTTGTAGATAATTTCGTAAACTCCAAACCGGAGGCAGTAAGGCGCACACAGCTACTCTGCGATAGGCCTGTCGATTTCATCTACTGCGACCTCAGAGACCCCAAAGCAACCGACAATATATTTAAAAGCAGAAAGATAGATGCCGTAATTCATTTTGCGGCTTTAAAGGCTGTCGGGGAATCGGTTAGAATGCCTTTGCAATACTACGAAAATAACTTGTATTCTTCGATAAACATTTTGCTTTCAATGCAACGCCATAAAGTTTCAAAAATGGTGTTCAGCTCCAGCGCAACGGTTTACGGCATTCCCGATGCTCTGCCTATAAGGGAGGATTTTCCGGTTAAAACCACAAACCCCTATGGAGCGACAAAGCTCATGATAGAAGACATCATGCGCGATGCCGCATTTGCCGACAAGAGCTTGAGCTTTTCTCTGCTCAGATACTTCAATCCCATAGGCGCGCATCCCTCAGGGCTAATAGGTGAAGACCCGAACGGCATACCCAACAATCTTTTCCCCTATGTTGCAAAGGTAGCGGTGGGAAAACTTCCGAAAATAAATGTATATGGAAACGACTACAACACAGCCGACGGTACGGGAGTCAGAGATTATATCCATGTTGTCGATCTCGCCAAGGGTCACATATCCGCGCTTAAACAGATATTAGATACTGAGGGAGTGTTCACATATAACCTCGGCACAGGAAAGGGCCACTCGGTTTTAGAACTGATAGCGGCTTTCGAAAAGGCCTGCGGCTTTTCTCTTCCTTATGAAATAGTGGGCAGAAGAGCGGGAGATGCCGACTCGTGCTATGCCGATGCCACGAAGGCGGCGGAAGAGCTTGGGTGGAGAGCTGAGCTGACACTTGAGGACATGTGTCGTGACGGCTGGAATTTCCAACAAAAAAATCCGGACGGATATCCGGAAGATTGAGGAGAAAAATATGAAGGGACCAACACTTGTGATTTTAGCTGCCGGAATGGGCAGTAGGTACGGAGGACTAAAACAGCTCGATCCCGTCGGAGTCGGCGGAGAGATTATAATGGACTTCTCTGTATACGATGCCATAAGGACGGGTTTTTCCAAGGTCGTATTCCTAATAAGAAAAAGCATGGAGCAGGAATTTCGCGAGAGGATTCTGCCGGGCGTAGAGGATAAAATAGAATGCGCTCTTGCATTTCAGGAAATGGATGCGTTTTTGCCCGAGGGCTTCAAAATCCCCGAAGAGAGAACAAAACCCTGGGGCACGGCTCACGCTTTACTCTGTTGCCGTGAAGAGATAAACGGACCTTTTGCAATGATTAATGCCGATGATTTTTATGGGGAGCAAGCCTTTAGAGAAATCAAAAATGCATTGGACAGAATGGACATAAATAAAAGTCCAATGGAGTTTTTCATGGTAGGCTATCTTCTCGGCAACACGGTTACCGACAAGGGCAAGGTTGCCAGAGGTGTTTGTGTGCGCAACGGAAAGTTTTTACAGAGCATAGTCGAGCGCACCTACATAGTCAAAACACCGCAAGGGCCTGCCTACAGTACCGATGGGGGCAAAACCCTAATTCACCTCAGTGAAGACAATCTTGTTTCAATGAATTTCTGGGGCTTCGGACCAAGATTTTTAGACGAGATAGAAAAACGAATGCCCGCATTTTTCAACGAAACCATAGCTCAAACGCCGAACGAGGAGTTCTATGTGCCGACTTTGGTGGGCGAACTTTTAAAAGAAAAACTCTGCACGGTCGAGGTGCTCGAAACTCACGATAAGTGGTATGGGGTTACATATAGAGAAGATAAACCTGGAGTCGAGGCCGGCATAAAGGCTCTCGCAGACTCCGGAAAATATCCCGATAAGCTCTGGGGGAGCAGGAATGGCTGATAACAATGATAAAAAGCTAAAAATAGGTATATTTGTAGACACATATTACCCCGTCATCGACGGGGTTATTGTCTGCGTAGATAACTATGCGCGCGGACTTTCAAAATATGCGGATGTAACGGTTTTTACCACAGAAATCCCGAATTATAATGAGGAGGACGATAAAAAGCGACCCTATCGCATAGTCAGATCCGGAGTGATTCAGGCGCTAAAAGTTGAGGAATATGTTCTGCCGACACCCTCTGTAGATATAGATTTTAATGCGGAGCTATATTCTTCAAGGCTTGATATAGTACACATTAACTCTCCTTTCACAATAGGGCTTGCCGGGCTTAAGTATGCTTATAGATACGGTATACCTGCGGTTGCAACAGTTCACTCTCAGTTTAGAAAGGACTTCGAAACCTATCTTAAGTTTGAACCGCTTGTGGAATTTGCGCTCAAAAAAACCATGACAATATTTGACATGGCAGATGAAGTGTGGGTTCCAAACAGGGGAATGCAGGAGTTGTATTCGATTTACGGCGGCAAGTCCGAGACCTTCATTCACCCGAATGCAACCGATTTAAAGCCCATAGAAAACAGGGAAGAAAGGCTGAGAGAGCTTTATAAAAAATACGGCATTTCAGAAGACGACACGGTTTTTCTTTTTGTCGGAAGACTGATAGAGCGAAAAAATATATTCTTTATTGCAAGAGCCTTAGGCAGGCTTAAACGGCAGTGCGATAAACCGTTTAAAATGATATATGTAGGAGCGGGTCCCGATGAGGATGCGCTTGTAAACCTTATAAAAGAAGAGGGAATAGAAGAAAATGTCTTAATAGCCGGTAGAATTTCCGAGAGAGCGAGGCTTGCGGAGTTTTTCGCAGCTGCGGATTTATTTTTATTTCCTTCGCTTTACGATGCCAATTCTCTTGTTCAAATTGAAGCCGCTTCGCAGGGAACTCCCACCCTTTTCCTGCGCGGCTCAATAACCTCATCATCGATTGAGGAAGATGTGAGCGGATATATAGCGGAAAATTCTGTGGATAACTATGCGGAAAAACTTCTCGAGATTATGAATCAAAGTCCCGAGCAAAGAGAAAATATTCGTAAAAATGTGCTCAAAGATGTTTACAAGCACTGGGATAATCTTGTTATAGAAATGCTTGAACGCTTTAATGAGCTCGTGAACTCAAAACCTGCAAGCAGAGATTTAAGCTTCGAGGAGATGCTCTCCGATTTCTTTTTGGATGCCAAGAATAAAGACAGGCCCGATTTTGATGAAATAAAAAAGCTCCTCCAAAAACTTGAAAGTCGCAGTAGAAGCGAGGTCGAGGCGCTAATGAAATCACTTTGGGAGAGCTTTAAATAAAAATCTATTAAAAATTCATTTATTACAGGTTTTATTTCTTGCTAAAGTAAGCTATTCAAAAACATGAGGCCAAACAACAGAGCCATATTTCTCAGTGTCAGAGCAATCGCTCATTAAAAGCAGGAGCCTTTCGGGGCCATGCCCCTGTTCCTTGCCGTGAAATTTCGAAAAGAGCTTCCAGTCACTTTCAAAGCTGACATGGGGCTCATTTTTTTCGCCCTTTTTCTTAAAACCCTCGCTCATACCCAAACTTCTCTTGTAATACGATATGAGCTCGGGAGTGGCAGGCAAGGTGGCAATGCCCGAAACTCCCGCCAAAAAGGCATCGTCACAAAGGTTTTTTGAAATTAAAGCCGCATAGCCTCTGCCCCTGAATTCCTCATAGGTTGCAACGGCAAACAGATAAGCGAAGCTTTTACCACCATAGTAAGCTCCGGGAATAAGATAGGCTGCCGAAACAATTTTACCGTTTACCTCAACAATTCCACAGCGTTCGGGTTTGTAGAGTATTCGATAAAAGCCGTCCAAATATCGCATGTCGTCACCGAAAACAGTATGCCAAAGCGATTTTAGGGATGGCACATCATCCAATGTTGAATATCTAAAAACAAACTCACTCATGTTTTTGCTCACGCACCCTGTATTTTTTTAGTAGGTACAGAGGGTAAAAGCTTTCCTTGGCTTTTCTGAGTCCCTCGACTCCCATGTCTTCCTCGCGATTAAAAAGTTTGATTTCAGGATATTTATTTACCGCGAATCTGGCAAATTCCCTTGCAATCATCGGGTATGCGCCGGCTATTTCCGAGCTTGCTTTTTCAAAATGTATGTCAAAACAGTCGGAACGAATTTTCTCGCCTATTGTAAATGCGACTATTTCTCCGTCAGCTCTAAGTACACCTCCTAAGAAATTAAGCTCATCGTAGCGCATAAATCCTCTTATTATGGCAGAATGCTCCATTTTCATTTCCTCGGTAGCAGGGCCCATTTCATTCTGCCAGTCGGCAAGTATCCTAAGACAGTAGGGGAGATGCCTTTTCTCAAGCTGTTCAAAGCTCCATTCATAGTTTTTTTCAAATCTGTTGCAGAAGTTGCGCTTTGCGTGAAGCTTTTTTCCCCTCATCTCTGTGAAGGTTTCAGCTTCGTAGATGTAGTCGAAGCTGTCTCGCTTTTCAAAAAACTCAAATTTACCGGGGAAAGATTTTTCTAAAAGAGCTTTACTCTCATCGGTAACGGATTCAATTCTAATCGGAGCCCCCTCTTTTTTTGCATTCTCATAAATAAAAGCTATGGCAGGCTCCAAAGGTCCCGAACCGACAGGAAAGTAAAATCGGGTATTCCAACCTGTTCCAAACTTCATTATCAGCCTGTCTTTTATCCTAGTCACATATATCCCTTTTTGGCCAAGCCACATAAAGAGGTTTCCAAAGCTGAAGTCTGAGCTCAGCGTACCCTCTTTCTGAAGGATTTCCATCATCCAATCTCTGTCGCTTATAGATAATTTATTAAAATTTGACATATAAATCTCCCTATTACATTCTTTCACATATTCTTTTTATCTCAGATTCCAAAAGCTTTAAATCCGAAAAAGTTTCGGGTCTTCTCCTCGGGTCTCTGAGTAGGGCAGCGGGATGATATAAAGCCATAACTCTTCTGCCGTCGATATCGAAGAATTTTCCGTGATCTCGGCTGATTTTAAAATCATCATCAATAAAGTAGGCCGCAGCAATCCTGCCCAAGCAAACAATGATCTTGGGATTAATGAGCCTTATCTGCTCTTTAAGCCACTTCTCGCACTCCGCTTTCTCCTCAGGCCTGGGGTCTCTGTTTTTAGGCGGCCTGCACTTGACTATATTTGCTATATATATTTTACTCCTGTCGAGATATATAAGCTCCAGCATGGTGTCCAAAAGCTTTCCTGCGCGGCCCACAAACGGCTCGCCCTTCAGGTCCTCTTGCTCGCCGGGGCCTTCGCCGATAAAAAAAACATCCGTATTCTCATTTCCGACTCCAAAGACAACATTAGTGCGTGTTTTGCAAAGCTCACAGTCGGAACAAGCGTAACAAGAGCTCCTAAGTTCAGTCATATTTTTAAACAAATAAATACCCCCGAGTTTGTAAAATTTAATTTAATTAGCTAAAGATAAAAGCTGAACTTGTATCTTAAATCAGCTTGTATTATAATACATTTTCAGTATTAATATCAAGCAAAGATGCCGTTAGGAGTTAAAATGAGCGATTTCGATAGATTTATGAAAAAGGGTATGAGGGGACACCTTGTCGGTATAGGAGGGGTCTCTATGTCGCCTCTTGCCGAGGTTTTAAGAGATATGGGACTTCATATCAGCGGCTCGGATGTTGCCGAGAACGAAAATACAAAGCATCTGCGCGAGCTTAATATAGAAATATACATTGGACATAGGGCTTCCAATCTTCCTGCCGATGCGCAATTTGTGATATTTACAGCGGCAGTTCATGATGACAACCCCGAAATCTGCGAAGCAAAGGCCAGAGGACTTAAGTTATATGGAAGAGCCGAGGCCTGGGGTACGATAATGAAGGCATATAAAAACGCCCTCTGCATATCAGGCACCCACGGCAAAACAACAACGACAAGCATGTGTACACACATAATGCTTGCAGCAAATCAAGACCCCACTGTAATGATTGGCGGCACTCTGCCGATTTTACATGCAAGCCATAGAGTCGGTAGGGGCGACACGATAATATTGGAAGCCTGCGAGTATCACGACTCGTTTTTGGAGTTTTCACCCACGATAGCTACAATTCTTGATATAGAGGCGGATCACTTAGATTATTTTACCGATATAAATCATATAAAGTCTTCATTCAGACGCTTTGCCGAACGCACTCCCGAGAATGGAATTGTTGTTGCAAACTACGATGATGAAGAAACAATGAGCGCTGTCGATGGCCTCGATCGGGAGATAATTACATTTGGACTCAGCGACAAGGCCGATGTCTATGCGCGAAAAGTAAAACAGGTCGGCATTAGAAGCGAATTTGATATACACTATCACGGCAAAAAACTCACGGATGTAACACTACATGTGCCTGGTTTACATAATATAAAAAACGCACTTGCTGCAACAGCTTCATGTATACCTCTCGGCGTAAGTGCAAACGCAATAAAATACGGACTTGCCGGTTTTACCGGGGCCGGAAGGCGTTTTGAGTTTAAAGGTAAGTTCAACGGGGCAGACCTCTACGATGACTACGCCCATCATCCGGGCGAGCTGAAGGTACTTTTGGATGCTGTTACAACTCTTGGTTACGAGAGAGTAATTCTGGTTTTCCAACCGCATACTTACAGCAGAACAAAGGCCTTTTTCGATGATTTCCTGCGTCAGCTTAAACGCCCCGATGTGCTGTATCTCGCAGAAATCTATGCGGCGCGCGAGAGCAAGAGGGATATATCTTCAAAAGATCTTCAAGAAAAAATACCCGGAAGCATTTTCTCAGATGATTTTGACGAGTTGGTTCAAATGCTCAGAAATGCGGCCAGGCCCGGAGACATTATACTAACTGTCGGAGCAGGAAATGTATACAAGGTAGGAGAAAAACTCATATCTGAAGGAGGGGATTAAGCGTGAATGTTAATTTTGAGAAGTTTATTTTAGACGAGGAGCTTAAAAATCTGCTTTACAACAGCCCATCTGTAATAATTCCCAAAAACAAAGAGGTGCTTTACGAACTTATTTTCGGAAGCCTTCATGGAGATGAGGTTGAGGTAAAATATAAGGTCGGAGACGAGCTCATAAAGGAAGCTCATGTGGTCAGATGCAAAAACGGTGCCGCTGTCAATTTCCCCGAAGACTATATGCGTCGCAGAGAGCCCGACTCCATGAGAATCGGTGACGATCTCCCGACAGATAAGCCCAGATTTAAAGATGTATACGGATATGATTTTAAAGAGCTTCGCAAAGAGACGCTTGATTGGCTGACCAACGGAGAGCTCATTGTTGTGCCGTTTATGTCCGGCGGATATGAGTATGGATATGAATCTCTGCTTGTATGTCCACGAAATGCGGCGTTTTTCGCCTTTGCGTTGGCGGAGCTCCAATCCTTTTTAGAGATAGATAAAATAGAGAATTTCAAACCGCGTGCAATAGTTTATGTTGCGCCCCCGTTTAGACACACACATTTTGAAGGAAAGCAGGTTGTCGTACACAACAGAACAAGCGAATTGCACGAAATCTTTTCCTATAACCTCTATCCGGGTCCTTCCGCCAAAAAAGGCATTTACAGCGTACTTCTCGATATAGGTGAGGCAGAGGGCTGGCTCACGGCTCACGCCAGTGCGGCCAGAATAATCACTCCCTATGAAAACGAGATAGTCATGATGCACGAGGGCGCCTCGGGAGGCGGAAAGAGCGAGCTTTTGCAGGATGTCATGCGCCAACCCGATGGCAGAGTTTTGCTTGGCGAAGATATTATCACGGGCGATATGCGCTTTATAAATATGAGCGACACCTGTCTTATCGAGCCGGTAACCGACGATATGGCAATTTGTCACCCCGCCCTGCAGACAAATAACGGCAGGCTCAGCCTTTATGACGGCGAAAACGGGTGGTTTATCAGGGTTGATGGCATTAAAGAATACGGCAGCGAGCCCACATACGAAAAGATTGCCATACATGCTCCGGAACCGCTGATATTCTTCAATATCGAGGCCGTGCCGCATTCTACTTGCCTGCCTTGGGAGCACTCCGCAAATCAAAACGGTGAGCCGTGCTCCAACCCCAGAGTTATAATACCCAGAAATCTTGTCAAAAATATTGTTAAAGAAAAGGTGTCGGTAGATGTCAGGTCGTTCGGAGTCAGAATGCCGCCCTCATCTGCTAAAAATCCCAGCTACGGTATAATGGGACTAATGCATATACTCCCTCCGGCGCTGGCTTGGGTGTGGAGACTGATTGCTCCGAGAGGTTATAATAACCCCAGTGTTGTCTCCGACATCAAGGGACTTTCCAGCGAGGGTGTCGGCTCCTACTGGCCGTTTGCAACTGGCCTCAGGGTAAAACAGGCAAATATGCTTTTGGAACAAATCATTGATAACTACAACACCCGTTGTGTCCTTATTCCAAACCAGTACATAGGCACATATAAAGTCGGTTTTGCTGCCGAGTGGATAGCCAGAGAGTATTTGGCTAGAAGAGGCGGCGTGAGAATGAAGCCGGATAGATTAACCCCGGCGCGCTGCTCCCTTATGGGCTATTCGCTAAAGGAAATGAAGGTCGACGGTCAGTATATTCCCACAGGTTTCTTAAGGCCCGAAACTCAGGAGAGTCTAGGCGAGAAGGGTTACGATAAAGGCGCTGAAATCCTCTACAATTTCTTTATAGAAGAGCTCAAAATCTACGACAAAGAAAAAGACCTCAACCCCATAGGCCGCAAGATTATCGACTGTGTAAAGTCAAAAGCTCCGGTCGAGGCCTTTGTGGAAATAGTGCCGTTCGAGCTTTATTAATTTGATTAATTACATAAAAACATCCGGCTTATATAAGCCGGATGTTTTTTTATTATTCCTGTATAGATTTTAAGCTTTGTTCAAGGTTTTCAATAAGTGCGACAAGCTTTTCCTCGCGCTCACGCTCTTTGGCGACAACCGCCTCCGGGGCTTTTTCCACAAAGGCTTTGTTCGAGAGCTTGCGCCTTTGATTTTCAAGGTTTTCTCGAGATTTTTTAAGCTCTCTGTTTATACGCTCAATTTCCTTTTCAAAGTCGATAAGCTCGTTTAAAGGCATATAGAGTTTGGCACTTTCCGTAACTGCTGTTGCGAGCTTTTCAAGGCTTTCGGGAGCTTCATCTAAAAACTCGATTCCTGATGCATAGGCGAGTTTTACAAGGTAACTCTCGCCGTCTTTGAACACCTCGCTCTTGTCGCTCAAAATGTAGATAAGCGGTCTTTTGGCAGGATGAACATTCATTTCGGCTCGAAGACTTCTCACGGCGCCCACAGCGTCCATGATAAGCTCAAAATCAGATTCATCTTCGGGGAATGAGAGCTCTTTATGATATTTTGGGAAGCTGTCAACTATGAGAGCGGGAGCATCATGAGGGAAGGCAGAATATATTTCCTCGGTTACATAGGGCATAAACGGATGCAGTAGCCTCAGAATTTCAAGCAGAGTGTAAAGAAGAACACGCTGCGCTCTCTCGCTGTCCTCAGGGTCGCCGCCTTGAAGCCTTGGCTTTGTAAGCTCTATGTACCAGTCGCAATATGTGGACCATGTGAAGTCATAAACCTTCGAGGCGGCAATGCCGAGTTCATATTTGTCCATATTCTCTCTGACCTCGCCAATCAGGCTGTTTAGCTTAGAGAGCAGCCATTTGTCGGGCATAAGGAGCTTGTTAGGCAGCTTGGAGTCCTCAATTTTAAGGTTCATCTGCACAAAGCGGCTGGCATTCCAAAGCTTGTTTGCAAAGTTACGCATAGCCTCGCATCTCTCGTAGTAGAACCTCATGTCGTTTCCGGGGCTGTTTCCGGTGATTATGTTGAATCTCAAGGCGTCTGCGCCGAGCTCATCAATCAGCTCAATCGGGTCTACACCGTTTCCGGCAGACTTACTCATCTTCTTGCCCTCAGAGTCCCTTATAAGACCGTGTATGAGCACAGTGTGGAAGGGGATTTTGCCCGTATACTCCATGGCTGAGAAAATCATTCTGGCAACCCAGAAGAATATGATGTCATAGCCTGTAACAAGCACATCGGTGGGGTAGAAGTACTCAAGCTCCGGCGTGTTCTCGGGCCAGCCCAAGGTTGAGAACGGCCAGAGGGCCGATGAGAACCAGGTGTCGAGAACATCAGGGTCTTGCTCAATGTTTTTCGAACCGCACTTTTCGCAGCAGCAGGGCTCGCCCTTCGAAACCGTTATATGGTCACAGTCTTTGCAATACCACGCAGGGATTCTATGACCCCACCAAAGCTGGCGGGAAATGCACCAGTCGCGCACATTGTACATCCAGTTTAAGTAGGTTTTTGAGAAACGGTCGGGTATAAATTTAATCTCACCCTCCTCAACAACTCTGATTGCCTCTTCGGCAAGCGGCGCCATCTTCACAAACCACTGCTTGGAAGATATAGGCTCAACATCGTTGTGACAGCGGTAACAGCTTCCGACATTGTGGACATGCTTTTCAATCTTTACCAAATATCCTTCATCCGAGAGGTCGTTTACAATCTGCTTTCTGGCCTCATAACGGTCAAGTCCGTTATATCTCTCGCAGTTAATAATCTTGGCGTTATCGTCCATTATGAGTATGTGCGGGAGATTGTGACGCATAGCCACTTCAAAGTCGTTGGGATCGTGGCAGGGAGTGATTTTAACACAGCCCGTGCCGAAGCCGCTTTCAACATAGTCATCGGCAATAATGGGAATTTCACGATTAACAAGGGGAAGAATACAGGTTTTTCCGACAAGATGCGCATAGCGTTCATCTTCGGGATTGACGGCAACGGCCGTGTCGCCCAGCATGGTTTCGGGCCTTGTAGTTGCGATTATAATTTCTCCGCTTCCGTCGGAGAGGGGATAGCGGACATGCCAAAGCTTGCCATCTTTCTCGGCGTACTCAACCTCAGCATCCGAAAGCGCGGTAACGCAAACCGGACACCAGTTTATAATCCTTTCTCCCTTATATATAAGCCCCTTCTCATAAAGAATCACAAAGGCTTCCTTTACGGCCCTGGCGCAGATGTCGTCCATGGTGAAGCGCTGTCTTTCCCAGTCGCATGAACAGCCGAGAGACTTGAGCTGGTCAACTATCTTGTTGCCGTACTTTTCTTTCCACGCCCAAACTCTTTCCAAAAATGCCTCTCTGCCGAGGTCATGACGGGTGAGCCCCTCTTCTCTCAAGGCCTCTTCAACCTTAATCTGAGTGGCAATGCCGGCGTGGTCATAGCCGGGGAGCCAAAGGGCGTTGTAGCCGTCCATACGCTTATATCTTATTAATACATCCTGTATGGTCTCATCAAAAGCGTGCCCCAGATGGAGCTGACCGGTGACATTCGGAGGAGGAATAACTACGGTGAATGGAGTTTTTTCAGGGTCAACTTCCGCATGGAAAAATCCGTTTTCCATCCAAAAGTCATAGATTTTCTGCTCTGTTTCTTTGTGGTTATAAACCTTTTCCATTTCGCGCATTTTAAAAACCTCACATAAATAAAATAGAAAAAGCGCCCCGAGATTCTCAGGGCGCATAAACGCGGTACCACCTGAGTTTCGCATAAGCGACACTCAACGCTCGATAACGGGAGCATACGGAGAAGCTTACTAAAAAGTTTCAGCCTCTCTGCTCATGGCCGACTTCGGCGAGATCTCGCAAAAAGCTCTCAGCATACGCTTTCTCTCTGTGTGCGGATTTCTTCGCTTACTACTGCCAATCACAGCATTTGCTATGTGATTATATATACTTTTTAAGGATATATCAAGAGCTGAATACATTTTGTGAGTGTAAAGTTTTTATAGTCCTTTTTCGGATATAAGTATATTAGCTCGGTTTTCGATAAGCTCTACTGTTTTTTCAAGCTCTCTCTGCCCTAGAAAATATGGTTCTGCCTCCTCTAATATTATGCTCCGCAGACTTGTGTCAGGCTTCTCGACTATTTTTATATTTGTTAAAAGCTTTTTGAGTATTTCGGCATCTTCTTCTGTATAATCAAGAGATTCTGCTTTCGCCAGCCTTATTGTATCGTCAATTTTCTTCTCGGAATTTGTTTTATTTAGAGTGAAAGAATAATCGTCTTTGTAGATTAAAATCTCGCGTACAAACTCCCATGCGCTGTCTTCGCTTTTTGAGCTTTTTAAAATGCTGAAAAACGGCATAAACTGAGTTTTAGCGTAGCATCCCGAAGAGTTCTTGCCTGGAAACCCAAGAATAGTGATATCATCTGTGTTCTTAATGCTTTTTATTTCAGATAAATCAGTGGGTCTCATAATTTCAAAAAATGAAATATTATAATTTATAACCTTTTCCGAAATCTCAAACCATTTAATAAGCGCTTCTTTATCAATTTTTCTTGCCCCTTGTTCACCTATAAGAATATCTTTTTCTATAACAGGAAGAGCAGATTTAAAAAACATCTTAGGTTCAATGCCGTTGCCAGTTGTGTTAGTCCCGGCTTTTTTTAGGATTTCTTCAAATTCTGCAAAGTTTGAATAGGGAATAAGTTTATCTCCTGCATTAGGCACAGCCAAGGTCATAATACTGAAACTCATCGGAAGCATAAACAGACCGTCATCATTTTTAAATTCGTTAAGAATATTAATATAAAGCTCGTTCGGTGTAATTTTTTCATCAGTCTCGATGTGAGGCGTAAGGTCGGCAAGAACTTGATTGTTGTATGCAATTTTCGGCATTTTGCTTACATCAAGAATATCGGGTGCTTTTCCCGCAAGTATTTCCGTACAGAGTTTTTCGGCATTTGAGCCGTCAAAAAGAACATGCTCTATTTTGTATTTATCGTTATTTTGATTGAATTTTTTTAACATCATGTTTATGTAACCGCCGGAGAAGTTAGACATATAGGTCAAGCGCTCTTTCATAGGCACAAGCTTAGGCTCGAGCTTTATAATTGAAAAACTCTCCCCACGAATATAAATATGATCATCTGTAATTATTGGTTGTATTGCAGGATACATTCCCGTTGAGCCTATATCAGCCCATTTAAATAAACTTCGTTTTTCGCCGGTTTCGACTGAAATTATATTCATACCACCGGCATCCGAAAAAAGAATATCCCTGCTGTTGCTTATGCTGTTTCCCATTAAGCAGTAATATGTGTCTGCTCTCATCGTTATCGCATCCGTTGTGTTTCCTTCAAATAAATCTTTAATATTAATACATTCAAGTCCGGATTTTGTGCTGAAAAATACCGCATATATAGCATCTACCGTTGTGCACATTTGTATAAAACGGTAATCAGGATTTCCCAGTTTAATTTTTTTTATTATATCGCCACTTTCAATATCAATAAGCTGTAGATAACCCTCAAGCTTCCACACAAGCAGATTGCCCTCGTAAAAACTGATAAAGAACTCATTAATGCCTTCGTCGCTAAATGTTATGGGGACGATATTTTCCACTACATTGTTTTCAATTATGCAAAAACTGTATTTTCCATCTTTGCATAGAAGCAGACAAGTCTTTTCATCATCGCCACACAAGGCCTCGATAAAATAACCTTCGGGAACAAACTTAACTTCTTCGAAAGAATTGTCTTTATGGTATTTCCAAAGACTGCAGCTCTCAGCAAGCTTTTGCATTTTTGAGTTTAAGTCTTTAACACAAAGTGCATAAAAGTAATCGCCACACATGCAATATTGCGCAACTACGCCGGCCGAGCTGGGAGGATGTAAACTTTCGCTTACAAAGTATGTGAGCTCTCCTGTTTCCCCCAAAATAAGCTCAGTTTTATCATACTGCGCTTGAGTAGTATGATTTTCATGGACAAAGTCGGGTTTTTCACTTGTCTGACACGCCGCCAGTGAAAAAAGTATTATTAAAATAAGAATTACGCTGAGAATTCTTTTCATATTTATTCTCCTTGAGTCAAAAAAGTACAGCATCCGGTGCAGTGTTAAAGGGTTAAACTTGTCTTATAGCAAAAGAAAAAATTATGGATTAATTGAATATGGCTCAACTCCGGGAGGGTTGTCAAATTGGATATAATATTCGGGAACATATCCTGCTTTCCCAAAATTGTTGCCACTCGTCATTTTTATGTGCCGCCAATACATTCCATCCTCAATAGGACGCACATTGCTTTTCAATTCAAACCTATCACCATACCAAAGCAGTCCGCCGGAGGGATATGAAGAACCTGCGCCTGAATATAAATGAATGCCGTTGCCGGTAATTATTCCGGTCGGAGTAGGAATCAAATTTGGTTGCTCGTAAGAACCAAAGACATATGCCGACATAGAAAACATCAACACTACTATGAGTAGTAAAGAAAGCAATTTCTTCATTATTATACACATTCCTATTAGATTTTAAACTGTACGCGGATGCCGTTTGTTAAAATATACACAACATTAAATTAAAAGTCCAGTAAGAACATATATTTATTATTAAATAATATTTACATAGATGTTATAAAAATCGCAAGAAATTACTGTGGCTGTGTTCAAAAGAGCTTTTTAAGTAAAACAGATGTGGTTAATTTCTGAAATATAGACATGTTCGACTCATGTTTATACTATCTATATTTAGCAGAATTTAACATGTATAAGAAAACTCCCCTTGATAGATTATGTCTAACAAAAGGAGTTTTAAGCATTTATTTTAGGAAATCTGATTATTTAATCGAATCCAAATATTTAACCGCCGAAAGCGCGGCCACATTGCCTTCACCAACGGCTTTGCCTATCTGATAGGGAAGACCAACACAGTCGCCCGCGGCAAACACACCGGGAAGGTTGGTGGACATATCTCTGTTCACGACTATATCTGCGCCGTTAAACTCAAGGTCGGGGAGAAGCTTTCCGGGCGCTACAGAGGGTCTTAGAATAAACACTGCCGCAACATCATAGCGCACTCCGTCGGCTATGAGCGCCTCAAGTTTATCAGAGCCTACTATTTCAAACTTTTTGGCGCGCTTCGAGTCGAAAAATTCAACTTCGCAGTTTATCGAGCGTAAAAATTCGGCCTCCTCGTGAGCTTCTGCGCTAAGTCCTATAACGGCAACCTTCTTGTCTCTATAGAGCATACCGTCGCAGGTTGCGCAGTAGCTGACGCCCAAGCCCAAAAATTCATCTTCACCCGGATATGGCTTTGCCCGGCTTACGCCTATACCTATAATGATTGACTTCGCTTCAAAAAAGTCGGAGCCCGCAGCAACGCCAAAGCTCTCGCCGTAGGGCATAATGGCTGTGACTACACCTGTTTTAATTTCAATACCCAGAGATTTGACATGGCTTTCAAAGGTTTCCAAAAGTTCTTTGCCGCTTATTTGGGGAAGTCCCAAATAGTTGTCAACCTGCTCCGCCTTATATAAAAGGGAATTTTCAGGCGCCGAGCTTATTACAAGACACGACTTATTGCGTCTGTTTGCCGTGAGCGCGGCCGAAAGACCCGCAGGTCCGCCGCCGATTATACATATATCATACATAACTTAAGCCTCCTTTTCTTCAATTAATTATATCGTGAGCGGAGATTCTTGTAAACCTCCCGCAATAAATGTATAATAACAAGAAAATGCTGAAAGGGCTTTAAATATGGAAGAGAGCAGAAATTTTATCGAAGTAATAATAGACGAGGAGCTCAAAGATGGCGGCAGATGTGAGGGACAAACTCTTCACACCCGTTTTCCGCCCGAGCCTAACGGTTATCTTCATATAGGGCATTGCAAAGCCATGGTCATAAACTTCGGGCTGGCCGAACAGTATGGCGGTTTGTGCAATCTGCGCATGGATGACACAAATCCCGAAAAAGAAGAGCACGAATTTGTTGAAGCCATAAAGGAAGACATTCACTGGCTCGGCTACGACTGGGGCGACAGGTTCTACTTCGGCTCCGACTATTTTGAGCAGACTTATCTCTATGCCGAGGAGCTCATAAACAAAGGCCTCGCTTATGTTTGTGAATTGAACGCCGAAGAACTCAGCAAAAATAGGGGAGATACTCAAACTCCTGCCGTAAGCCCTTATAGGGATAGAGATAAAGAAGAGAGCTTGGATTTATTCAGGCGTATGAGGGCAGGAGAGTTTCCCGAAGAAAAATACACTCTCAGGGCTAAGATAGACCTTGCCTCAGGCAACTTCAATATGAGAGACCCCGTTCTCTATAGAATCAGATATGTAGAACACCACAGGCATAAAAACAAGTGGTGCATATTCCCGATGTATGATTTTGCTCACCCCATACAGGATGCCATAGAGGGAATAACTCACTCGCTCTGCTCATTGGAATACGAGGATCACAGACCGCTCTATGATTGGGTTATCGACAATGTAAGCGTACCTCACAAACCCAGGCAGATAGAATTTGCAAGACTGGGAATGAACTATACGGTTATGAGTAAGCGCAGACTGCGCCGTCTTGTTGAGGAGGGCTATGTTTCCGGATGGGATGACCCCAGAATGCCCACACTCTGCGGTCTAAGGCGCCGCGGCTATACTCCCGATTCCATAAAAAATTTCTGCAAGAGAATAGGCGTAACTAAGGTAAACAATGTAATAGAACACAGCTTTCTCGAGTTTTGCCTAAGAGAAGACCTAAACGAAAAAGCGGAGAGAGTTATGGCTGTTTTAAAGCCGATAAAGCTTACGGTAAGAAATTACCCCGAGGGCAAGAGCGAACTTTTCGATGTCGAAAATAATCCGACAGACGAAAGCGCCGGAATGCGAAAAGTCAGTTTTTCCAAAAACCTCTGGATAGAAGCGGATGACTTTATGGAAGAGCCCGTAAAAAGATATAACAGACTCTATGTCGGCAACGAGGTAAGACTCAAGGGCGCGTACATAGTCAAATGTGTTGATTTTAAGAAGAACGAAGCGGGTGAGGTGGAAGAAGTCATTTGTGAATACGATCCCGAGAGCAGGGGAGGCAATGCGGCCGATGGCAGAAAGGTAAGAGGCACAATCCACTGGGTAAATGCGGCAGATGCCTTGGATGCTGAAGTCAGAATTTATTCAAATCTATTCCTCAATCCCGAGCCAGAAGCCTCGGACAAGGACTTTATCGAGTCCATAAATCCCGATTCCCTCGAGATAATAGAAAACGCCAAGCTTGAGCGCTCCTTAGAGAATGCCAGGCCAGGCGAAAGTTTCCAGTTTTTAAGAATGGGCTATTTTACACCCGATTTGGATTCGAGTAGAGAAAAGTTCGTTTTCAATCGATCGGTTGCGCTTAAAGACAGCTTCAAGCCAAATTAAAATAGGCCTCAACCTTATTCGTGTATTCACATAAAGCGGGTTCAAAGTCGGTGCCGAATCTTCTCTCCTTGCCACTTGCATAGGTGTGAGATATGCTGCTGTCAACAAGCTCTGATGCGAGTTTTAAAGCGGACTCGGTGTCGGCGCCTCTGGTAATCAGCGCCGAAAAGGATGAGGTGAATATATCTCCGGCACCATAGAAAATGCCGGATCTTAATGGCCTGAAAGCAGTAAAAACAGTGTTTCTTTTTGAGTCATAAACAATGGTTCCGATTTTTTTATCATCGGGATGTATGCCGCTTATGGCGATTATCGGCACATTTAGATTTTTGAGACCCGACAAGACCTTCTCCACAAACTTCTTTGTGTGAGGGGGTTTTTTATACTCTACGCCTGCTAAAAATGCGGCCTCGGTTATATTGGGGCATATAACATCAGCGTTTTTCGAAAGTTCTCTCAAGGCATCACACATGTTTTCATCAAAGCCGCTGTAAAAAACACCGTTATCAGCCATTATCGGGTCAACAAAAATGAGGGTGTCGTCATTTCTGCACAGCTCAAAAACTTTCTTAACCATGCCAACCTGTTCCACAGAGCTTATGTAGCCGCTGATAATTCCGTCAAACTTAACACCAAGGCTTTTCCAGTGTTTGGCTATCGAAACAATCTCTGCGCCCAAGTTTAAAAAGGTGTAGCCTTCAAATTCACCTGTGTGTGTCGAGAGGAGCGCAGTGGGGAGAGCAGCGCACTCCACTCCGCTTGAAGATACAACGGATATGTTGACAGTGAGCGAGCACTTGCCGACTCCCGATATGTCGTTAATAGCGAGAACTCTTTTAAGCTTGTTCATCCTAAACCCCTTAAAATAAATAAGTTTACCATGGCATGATACCATAAATATCAAAATAAAAAAACGGCATACGAATTTTTCCGTATGCCGAAAGCGATTTTTTGTTTTTAGCGGGCCTTATACCAGTCAATAACCGGCTGGAGGTTTTCCAAGCATACACAACTGTAGCCCTCTGTGCACATTTTATATGTGGCTTCCTGAGCGGGAGTGAGAGTGCCTGCTTTTTCCAGCCTTCCGATGATTTCCTTGACCTTTACCTGCATTATCAGCTTGTTAGGTCCCTTCAGCTTGTTGATATCAAATCCGCCCTGCAAATAGAAAACCTTGGTCGAAGCGGGAATTTTGCACTTGCCGGTGATTTTTGAAACAATTTCCGGGGTGTCGGGACCCATGCCAACGCCTATCGTTGCGATGAGATTCAGCTCTTTATCAGCCTTTTTATACCCGACTACAGCATCGGCAAAAATCCAGCCAAAAAAGATAGCGTCGTTTCCCCTATGAACTTCAGGGAGTTCATCAATACTATAGACATTCAAGTCGAGTGCATCCGCAAGCAGTTCTGCATAGGCCTTACTGTATCCACTATTGGATTTATAAACGATAATCAAAACATTACCTCCTGTTTTTTTTCATTAACTTCCCTTATTTTAACATATATTAAATGATAATTAAAGGTCGAAAATCGAAAAACGGAATATGTATCAGATTTCTTTATACATTGCCTTGGCGTCATCTTTGTTTTTTCCCGCATCTAGTGACTCGACAGATATTTTTAGCTTAGTGTTGCCGAAATCAAGCTCGAGAATATCCCCCTCTTTAACTTCAGAAGAGGGCTTTGCGATTTTTGAATTAATCGAAACCTTGCCGAGCTCACAAAACTCCTTGGCAACGGTTCTTCTTTTTATAAGCCTCGACAGCTTAATAAATTTGTCTAATCTCAAATCATTTTTCCTGTTTTAAAAAATAAATTTCATTCAATATAGGGTATTAGATTGAACTTGTCAAGCTTTTGTATTACAATAATTAAGCAATTAACTTATCAAACGGAGGTATTTTATGAGTATTAAAATTGCCATAAACGGTTTTGGCAGAATCGGCCGCCTGGTTTTCAGAGCTGCCTGCTTTAGAGATGAATTCGATATCGTTGCAGTCAATGCACCTGATAAATCGGCAGAGATGGTTGTTTACGCAGCCAAGTACGATACAGTGCACGGCAGATTTAACGGAGAAATAAAGGCCGGAGAAGACGGCAAGAGTATCGTTGTAAATGGGAAAAACATTCCTCTTCTCAGCCAAAGAGATCCCGGAAAGCTTCCTTGGGCAGAGATGGGTGTAGACTATGTTATCGAGTGCACGGGTGCATTCCTCACAAAAGAATCCGCGCAACCGCATCTGGATGCCGGTGCAAAGGTAGTGGTGCTTTCAGCGCCGTCTAAGGACGACACGAAGATGTTTGTCTGCGGCGTTAACCTCGATGAGTACACCGAGGATATGACAGTCGTATCCAACGCATCCTGCACAACCAACTGCCTTGCCCCCCTTGCCAAGGTTATAAACGACAACTTCGGCATTATAGAGGGACTTATGACAACAGTTCACGCAGGCACAGCCACACAGAGTGTTGTCGATAGCTTTTCCAAGAAAAACTGGAGACTTTCACGCTCCGTTTTCGGGAATATTATTCCCTCCACCACCGGCGCTGCCAAGGCAGTCGGCAAGGTAATTCCTTCGCTCAAGGGCAAGCTCACCGGTATGAGCATGAGAATTCCCACGGCGGATGTGTCCATCGTCGATCTCACTTGCAGGCTTGAAAAGGGCGCTTCTTACGACGAGATTTGCGCCGCAGTGAAGAAAGCTTCCGAAAACGAAATGAAAGGCATAATCTCTTATGTCGATGAAGAGGTTGTCTCTTCCGACTTTATCACAGACCCCCATACCTGCATTTTTGATGCAACAGCCGGCATAGGCCTTAACGACAACTTTGTAAAACTCATTGCATGGTATGATAACGAGTGGGGCTTCAGCGAGAAAATGCTTGACCTCACAGCTCATATTGATAGCGTAAGAAGCAAGTAAAACAAAATACAGTTAAACAAATAACCCTCTGCGGATTTATCCGCAGAGGGTTTCTCGCCTTTAAATAGTAATTTCACTGTCAATCGCTGTAAGTTACTGCATACTAAAATCACTCGATATCTTAATCTCAGCTACCGATTTTATTGTAAAACACAATAAATCGCGATTTATTGTTTATATAAAATATTTAAAATGCCATCGACAAAGCCGAGTCCGACAGTCTGATATTGTTTTAGCTTATCGGAGTATTTGCCCATATAAAGGTATTTATTTACCCAATCGATAAACATCGCTTCCATTTTCGTCCATTCACTTTTCCTCACAATCACAAAAGGCTTATCCCTTGTAGAAAAAATCTCACAACAAGCCCAATCATCATCGTTTTCGTCAAATTCGAAAGCGGCGACCAGTTCTATAGATCAGCTGTTGTTGGTATCTTCATAAATGTTAAAATTAATCGCTTTTGTTTCATTCGGAAGGTCGGTTTTTAAAACGGAATCAAGCCATTCAAAAAACCTATCTTCTTCATTTCTCTTCTTAAAAGAATCAAATAATCCCATAATTTAATCTCCATTATTTCTGTGTTTATATCAGCATATTTCAAGAGTGTTTTAAACTTTTTTTATCAAACATCAAATAGCTTTAACATTAAAAATATGTACTCATAAAATAGTCTGTAATGTGTTCTCTCGAAGCTTCAGCCTTACCCTCAATCATAGCGGCGCTTCCGCCTCCTCGACCGTTAATATTTGCGTTAATTTCTTTGCTGAGCTTTCTCATATCCAAGTTTTCAGAGCCTATAACATAGTAATGAAAGTCGCCGTTTTTCGAGAAAGCGGCGGCAACTCCGCCGCAAAGCTTCTTTGCGGTATTCGCCCAATATCTCAGTAGCTCAAAGTCATAATCCTCAAAAAACTCTGTTCTGTTGCCAAGTATATACTCAGCTTCTTCAAGCTTTAAATCAATGTATTCTCGGCACAATGTTTTTATTTTCTGCTTGAGCGCACCTATTTCTTCAAGCCTCTGCTCTAAATGCTTCGAAACCTGCTCTTTCGGAGCAGATAAAAGCCTGGATGCGGCTTTCAGTTCAGAGTCGAGAGCTCTGTATTCCGAAAGGGCGTTCAAGCCGCAGAGAGCCGTCAGCCTGGTTCCACCTCTGTGTCGCATAAAATCAGTTATTTTTATTAGACCGATTTGTCCCGTGCGTTTAAGATGAGGGGCACAGCAGGCGCAACAGTCAACGCCCTCTATGGATATCAGTCTTGTAAGCTCTCCGGTTTCCTTTTTGCTCCTATAATCAATTTCGTATAAATTTTCGGGAAAATACGAACAAATTTCAAGGTCTTCATATATTGCCTTGTTTGCCATAAGTTCCAAAAACTCGATCTCTTCTTCACCGAGCTCTACGCTGAGGTCAATAGTCATATATGGGTCAGAGAGGTGAAAACCGATGTTGTCAGCCCCGAAGAGCTTGTTGGCTAGACCCGAGATAATGTGCTCTCCCGAATGGTTTTGCATTCTTCTAATCCGAAGTTCTTTATCAATTTTTCCGAAAACCCTGTCTCCGGATTTGAAAGCCTCTTTGGTTATATGCCAAACCTCGCTGTCCCTTTCAAATACATCAAAAACAGGAAAGTCGTTCAAACTGCCTTTGTCGCATTCCTGACCACCTCCACCGGGAAAAAATGCAGACTCGAAGAGCAAAACCTCATAGCCCCTGTCGCTCTGTCGTACTTCTTTAACGGCTGTTTCAAATTCAAAAGTGTTTCCGTCTCTTATATATAATCTGTCTTTCAAATAAAGCACATCCTTTTCATTGATTTTAGCACAGGGCATATAGAGCGGGCAAGAGAATGCGTGGTTGATTTTAACCTCGTAAAATATTATAATCTAATAGTCTAAACATAGCTTTTTGAGTGTAGAGGTATATTTAGTGGATATAAAAATAAGAAAACTCGTTTTTGCCTCGCTTTTCACGGCAATAACATGTGTCGCTACAATTCTTATACAGATACCCACGCCGATAGGAGGATATGTGCACGCGGGAGATGCCTTTGTTGTGCTCAGCGCCATGGTTCTTGGAGGTTTGTGGGGCTCCGTGGCAGCAGGCCTCGGTTCTGCGCTTGCAGATATTATTTTCGGATTTACCGTCTACGCTCCCGGAACATTTGTAATTAAGTTTATAGTGGCAGTTACGGTTTCGGCTGTTTTTAGAGCTTTACCTCTTAAAAAAATGTTTTTAAGGGCATTTATTGCATCTTTGGTTGCGGAAGCCTGTATGGTTGCGCTTTACTTTATCTACGAATCGATTATACTCGGCTTCGGGATAGCCGCTGTTGTGGAAATAATACCCAATGCCCTACAGGGACTGTTTGGAGCGCTTGTCGGAAGCGCCCTGATAATTGCGCTTTTGCGATCGGACTATGTTGTTAAAAGCTTTCCCGAGCTACGCAAATACAGGCAGTAACACGGAGTTATTATATGAACAGCAAATTCTCTCTTCGTCACGCATACATAATATCATCAGATTCAGAGCAGATAAGAGAAGAAAGAGCTCTGGAGCTTGCTATGGCATTTGTGTGCAAGAGCAGGGGTAACAAGGCATGCGGAACTTGTTCCCACTGCAGAAAGGCCGAAAAGAGAATACATCCCGATATAATTGAAGTCAGGGCCGAGCTCAACAAAGATGGAAGCAGAAAAAGTGAAATAGGCGTAAATATAATCAGGGATATAGTTAAAGATGCGATTATAATGCCTAATGAGGCCGTCAGAAAGGTTTACATAATATTTGATGCAGACTATATGAATGAGATGGCTCAAAATGCTCTGCTCAAAATTCTTGAGGAGCCTACCGGAGAGGCGGCCTTCATTTTAACGGCAGAATTTACAGGTCGATTTCTTCCGACGGTTTGCTCCCGCTGTGTTATGGAAGAGATTCCGAGCTTAGATAGAGCAGAATTTGAGGGAACGGAAGAGCATAAAACAATTATCAAAAACATTTTTGCGGCAGTTGATAAAAACAGTATGAACAGACTTATTGGAGCTTGCAATGAGCTTGATGAGCTTAAATTCGAAGAGGCCGCCCGGCTTATGAACTTTGGCAGGGAGCTTGCCGCATCAGTTGCCAAAGGGAAAAGCAATTATAAAATTAATGTGAAAAAGGCGCTAGAGCTATATGAGCTTTTTTCGACTTGTTTGCTTTACCTAAATTCCAATGTCAATATAAAGCAGATATCAGGTCTTATATCGGTTAGCGCTTTAGATACAGTGAATATGAAATGAGGAAATAAATTGGCGTTAGTTATCAGTGTAAAATTTAGAAACAGAGGAAAGCCATATTGCTTTTCTCCGAACGGTCAAGCGCTTTCGGAGGGAGATTCAGTCATAGTCGAAACAGCTCAGGGGCAGAAAATTGCCTTCTGCAGTAGTGGAATACACTCAGTTTCAGACGAAAGCATAAAATCTCCGCTTAAGCCCATACTCAGAAAATGTACCACTCAGGATATGCGCATAGATGAGATAAACAGGCAAAGCGAAAAAAAGGCAATAGAAATCTGTAAAGAAAAAGTGATCAAGCATGGACTGGACATGAAGGTCATAGAGTGCGAATATAATTTCGACGGAAGTAAAATTACATTTTTCTTCACATCAGACGGAAGAGTGGACTTTAGAGAGCTTGTCAAAGATCTGGCATCCGTATTTAAGGTAAGAATAGAACTTAGACAAGTTGGTGTGCGCGATGAGGCTAAGCTTTTGGGTGGCCTCGGCATGTGCGGCAGACCTTTCTGCTGCAATCTCTATCTCGAGGAGTTCACGCCGGTTTCCACAAAAATGGCTAAATCACAGTCAATTTCATTAAACCCGGGGAAGATTTCAGGTGTGTGCGGAAGACTTATGTGCTGTCTTACTTATGAAGAAGAGGCATATGCAGAGCTTAACTCCAAGCTTCCCAAGATAGGGGCCTATGTCGAAACACACTTTGGTTTTGGAACTGTTATGCAGTGCGCCACTCTTGCCCAAACCGTTAAAGTAAAGTTGGATGATGAGGAAAATTCTCAGCGCACAATTTCGGTAAATGAGATTTTAGTTGTATAGGGAGGAAAACCTGAGGGTTGTTCAGAGCCTCCGAGAAGGCTAAAAAAACCCTCTCCGCCCGAGACGGAGAGGAGAGCATTCTTAAATACACAGGAACTGGAAGAAAGCTTAGGAATGTCGAGCGCAGAGCCCCGCAAGCCTGTTAATAATGTGCAGTCCGAAGGAAATCCCAAGCAGCAGCAAAGGCCTGCAAAATCAAAAAGAAGCAGAGGAAGGCCAAGAGCGGATAAGAAAGCGCCGAATACCCAGCGGGTTAGTGAAGCGGCGAGCTCAAATATCTCCGAGCCAAAGCAAAAGGGAAAAAAGCCGTTTAACAAGCGCAGACGCAAGCGCGCCAAACCGACAAACAACGCTTAAATTATAAGACCTCCGTCAACACCGTATATTTGACCGCTTATGTATGAGGCCTCGTCAGATGCCAAAAATCGTATGAGCTTTGCCACATCTTCGGGAAGGCCGAGCCGCTCCACATTGCACGAGTCTATTACTGCAGCTCTTGCTGCGGAATCAAGACAGGCGAGCATGTCGGTGTCAATGGCGCCGGGCGCAACAGAGTTTACCCTTATTCCCGAAGGGCCAAGTTCCTTAGCGAGCGATTTTGTAAGGGCGATAAGGGCGCCTTTTGTAGCGGAATAGGCCGCCTCACAGGAGCCGCCACGCAACCCGAGTATAGAGGACACAATAATTATGTTTCCGCTTTTTCTGTTAATCATCTTGGGAAGTGCATTTTTAATACAATAAAAAGCGCCGTCTGTGTTTACAGAAAATATCTCCCGCCACTCCTCATAACTCATGTCCTGAATAAGTCCGACCTTGGCAATTCCGGCGTTGCAACAGAGAATATCTAAAGGAGGAAGAGCGGCAAACATTTTTTCAACCTCATAAGGGTTTGCAACATCAGCCTTGATAGCGCAGGCATCCAGAGTTGTGGCAAGCTCAAGCGCTTTTTCTTCGGAATTATTGTAATTTATATAAACATTGAAGCCTTCCTCCGCAAAAAGTCGAGCGGTTGCGGCACCGATGCCGCGGGAAGAACCTGTTACGAGAACATTCTTCATGAAGAAACCTCCGTTTAATCTTAAATAATAAAAAGTATTTTACCATTATTAATTTACTATATCTACTGATAGTTTGGAGAGAACATGGATCAAGATACAGAAAAAAAACAAGCTTCATACAAAATAGTTTTTCTTGGCGTACTTTTTTTGGTGCTGGCCATTGCAATCGTTGCATATTGTATTTCACAAGGTGTGTTTACTTTTGAACCGAAAAAACTTCTAACATCAAATGTCAACTCTCTGGTACAGATAGGCTTCGAATCTGAAGCTCCCAATGTTAATGTCACGCCCGATCTAAGCATAGCCAAGACGGCAAGTCCGCAGCACACCGAAACTCCTGAGCCACAGGAAATTAAAATATTCATTGTGTGTGGACCCGGTGGAAAAATAGATCCGCCTAAAAGCTTTATTGTTATGGAAGGTGAAAGCGTAGTTTTTACCATCGAGCCCGATAAAGGTAATATTGTAAAAGAACTTATAATAGACGACAAAAATTATGGAAGAGTGCTTAAGTTTAAAATAGAGAACATAAGGGAAGAGCATACGGTTGAAGTGTACTTCGAAATTAAACCCAAGCCGACACCCAGCCCCAGTCCAAGTCCCAGCCCCAGTCC
>CAYFQE010000006.1:53685-67652 GCA_964345235.1 uncultured Oscillospiraceae bacterium
CCCAGCCCCAGTCCAAGTCCCAGCCCCAGTCCCAGTCCAAGCCCTACTCCTAGTCCGAGTCTAAGTCCCAAGCCGACTTCGCCGCCGGGAGAAGATGAAGGTCCTGAGGGTAGCGGAAGTGCTTTGGAAGATTTTATAAATATAATTACGAACGGATAATAAAAAGCACCTCACCAAAACGGTGAGGTACTTTTATCTAAACAATAAGACTAAACTTTAAAGTTAACAGATGTGTCGCCCTGCATATCAACGCCGAATTCGTAATCTTTTCCTGGAAGAACAGCATTAAGCAGGATACCGACAATCGAAGCTACCGCAAGACCGCCAAAGCTTACCTTAACAGAGCCCAACATAACTTCAACATTTCCGGTGTAGCTTATTCCAATCGCTAAAACAAGTATAAGTGCGGCAATTATTACATTTCTGCTGTTTGTAAAGTTGACTTTGTTTTCAACAACATTTCTAACACCGACAGCCGAAATCATACCGTAAAGAACCAAACTGACACCTCCGATAGTGGCTTGAGGCATTGATTTTATCAGTTCTGAAAACTTGGGACAAAAAGAAAGAAGCACGGATATAACAGCCGCTATTCTAATTACCAAGGGGTCATAAACCTTTGTGAGCACAAGAACTCCGGTATTTTCACCGTAAGTAGTGTTAGCCGGAGCTCCGAAGAGTGACGCTAAGCTTGTAGCAAGACCGTCACCAAGGAGTGTGCGATGCAGGCCCGGATCTTCGAGAAAATTTTGAGAGCATGTAGAGGAGATGGCGCAGATATCGCCAATGTGCTCAACCATGGTTGCAATTGCCAGAGGAACAATTGTGAGCGCTGCCGTAATTAAAAGGCTGCTGTCAAATTCTCCGCTTAAAAGACCAAAAACAGTGTCTTGCATTTCAAAAGGCAGACCAATCCATTTAGCGGACACCACGTTTGAAAAATCAACATTGCCGCTTAGAGCCGCAACCAGGTACGAGCCGAAAATACCTATGAGAATGGGAATGATTTTTACCATGCCTTTTCCCCAGATATTGCATAGAATTACCAAGAACACGGCGACAACCGCAACACCCCAGTTTGATGAGGCATTAGTAATAGCCGAACCTGAAAGAGAAAGACCGATAGAAATAATTATCGGGCCTGTGACTATAGGCGGAAAGTAGCGCATAACTCTCTTTACTCCGCCAATCTTAATGAAAAATGCCAGTATGACATACATTAAGCCGCTCAAAAACACACCGAAACAGGCATAGGGCAAAAGCGCTCTATCCCCATTGGGAGCTATGGCGAAATAACCTGCCAAGAATGCAAAAGAAGAGCCGAGAAAAGCGGGGACCTTGCCCTTACTGAGCAGGTGGAAGAGCAGCGTGCCGATTCCGGCAAAAAGCAGTGTTGCCGAAACGGAAAGACCTGTAAGAGTGGGAACCAGCACTGTGGCTCCGAACATTGCAAAGAGATGCTGAAAGCCCAGGAGACCGGCTTTTAAGGGACCAAGTTTTTTCGCATCATAAATTGCTTCCATCTCAGAATTCTGATTGTTCATTTCATACCTCACTTATCTTGTCTTTATCTATGAGAAGCGCACAGCGCAAACTCGGCATACTTCATTTTTCAAGAAGATATACTCCCGTCTCTCCGTCGTATTCGCTTAGGCGAACTTCAACAATTTCCGAGTGGGATGTGGGAATGTTTTTGCCTACAAAATCGGGCCTTATGGGAAGCTCTCTATGGCCTCTGTCTATAAGAACTGCAAGCTGTATGGATTTTGGGCGCCCGAACGAGAACACCGCCTCAATCGCGGCTCTAACAGTTCTGCCGGTGTATATGACATCATCAACCAAGACAACAGTCTTGTTTGCAACCGGAACAGAGAGCAAATCATGGCGTAAAATAGGATTTTCAGCTATTTTTTCAAGGTCGTCTCTATAGTAGCTTATATCTAAATTTGCGCAGGGAACTGTTATGCTTTCAATCTGACACAAGTTTTGCTGAAGAATGTTTGCAAGACATTCGCCCCGTCTCTTTATGCCAAGGAGCACAGTTTCAGATACGCCCTTATTTTTTTCACTTATTTCATGAGAAATTCTCATAAGAGCGCGATTTATCGCCTTGTCATCCATGAGTATGGCCTTAATATTCATAAAAACTCCAAAAAAATCCGCTACCAGGTTTAATCCAAGCGAGCGGCAAAAATTGAGATGCGACTTTGCCGGCATCACGGTACCGACTTAAAAACCCATTTTTCTCTTCCTATTAACTTCCTTGAGAGTATATTACTAAAAAATGTAGAATGCAAGGAAAATTTATCATATTTATTAAATTAGTTTTGGACCAATATGCGTTTGACTAAATTGACAGCATAAAACAGCAATGGTAAAATTAATTAAAATAACATAATTCGGGGGAAACTCAATTGGAATTACTTTATAACGGTAAAACTAAAGATGCTTACAGCCTTGCAAACGGCAATGTTCTGTTAAAGTTTAAGGATGACTGCACAGGTAAAGACGGAATTTTCGATCCGGGTGAAAATAAGGTGGGGCTTAAAATAGAGGGAGTGGGCAGAGAGAATCTGAGGATGAGCAAATATTTCTTCGACATTTTGAGCTCAAAAGGAATCAAAACTCACTATGTTTCATCCAGTTTGGAAAAGGCCGAGATGGAAGTTTTAGCAGCGAAACCTTTCGGCAAGGGACTTGAGGTGATATGCAGACGCAGAGCTGTCGGAAGTTTTGTAAGAAGATACGGTGAGTATGTAAAGACAGGTAAGCTTCTCCCGAACTATGTGGAAACAACATTTAAGGATGACGAAAAAGGGGATCCGTTGGTCACAAAAGACGGTCTTGTTGTTCTTGAAATTATGACGGAGGAACAGTATGATTCTTTAAAAGCTCAAGCTCAGAGAATAACGGATGTAATACAAGAAGAGATGGCGAAAAAAGGACTCGAGCTATACGACATTAAGTACGAGTTTGGATATGCGGGTGAGGAGGTTATTTTAATAGATGAAATTTCTTCCGGAAACATGAGAGTATATAAAGAAAGTGAGCCGCTCAGCCCAATAGAACTTACAAAATATTTTGCTTAACCTATTTAAAACAGATTTTTAAGAAAGTGATTAATCAAAACTTAGCTTTTGCTCTTGCAAGTAGTGACTAAATAGTCTATAATATAAAAAGATGGTTTAAATAAATACAGATAAGGAGAATGATTATGGGAAAATTTCTTAAGGCCCTGTTAAAAGTTGTGTCTGTTACAGTTGTGCTCGCTGTTGTGGGTGCCGGTTTATTCTATTTCATGAGAAAAGAGAAATTCCTCAGCTTTAACGACTTTGTCGAAGAACTTAAAGATGAGTTGGCGACATTCCCCGTAGTGGCTCTTCTGTTCTAATCACTCGGAAAAAGCATGCTAAAAATCCTCTCCTGTGTTTAATCAGAAGAGGATTTTTATATTTTTAGATTTATTTAAAAGAGTCCTAATCCAATGCCGATTAGGACTCTTTTAAAAATTATTTGACTTCATACAGCGTATATTCAGCGGCAATGAGTTTATCCTGATTAAAACGGAGCTTAAGGACTGTTTTGCAATCGAGATAAAACAGGGTATCTCCGCTTTCATTTAAATCAAGCTTGAGCGGAGCCATGAGTTCCTTAACTGCAGTCATGCTAAGCCCGAATTTTACTCCCTGAGGTGTTTTAAACAAATCATCTTTGATGCTTATTGAAGTAATTTTACGCTCTTCGTCAATTTCATTGACCATAAGCTGGAATCCGTCGTAGTAATAAAAAGAATCCATGCCCTGATATGCGCAACTCTCCGCCTCAAAAGTTCCAAACGGAGGAGGAAGAGCCGATAGCACAACATTTGCATCATCTAATATGCCTATACGAAGCTCCCCAACTTGAATAAAAAGCTTTTCATATGCAGGCAATGTGGTCAGTTGCTCCACAGTCAAAGGAGTCGGGGTAGCCGCCTGCTCGGTTGTTTCTTTTTGCGCTGTACAGGCGGTAAGAATAAGCAGCGCCAAAAGCCATGTTGCGAATAAAGTTTTTCTCATATATTTCTCCGAAAATTATTTGATGCCGGTGATATAGCCAAGCTCGCGAAACTCCTCTTCCTGAAATGCTTTTCTGGCGTGGTAAACGGAACATTTTTCATCCCAAAGCAGAATCGTGTTCTTATCGTGCTCACCAAATTCAAATTCATCCGCAAGGTATTTGCCAAAATATAATGAGAGCTTTTCGGCTCCGTAAACATTCAAGTGAAGTCCGGCGTCGTAGCTGTCGAGGCTCATATCCAGTCCGATTTCCTCAAAGGAATTCAGAAAATTAATATACCGCAAATTTTCGCTTATTGCAAATTCTTCTATCTGGCTGTCCCATTCATCGTACCAATGCGGGTAAAGGCTTGGGGATTTAATCAGTACAAGTTCAGAGTCGTTTTTCTCACAGAGCTCTTTCATTTGCTTTAAATATGAAAAACATTTTTCCGATATATTATAGTCTGTCAGAACAGGAGGCTCGGGAAGCATTTTCATAGGTTTTATGTCACAGCGCATAAGATAGCCCGAGTCACTGATGGCTTCCTTTTTAAAAACATACTCAAAGTCCTCAAGCTCAAGTTCTTTCCAGCGCTCATGAAATCTGAGAATCGGAAATACATAGCTAAGCAAGGTTTCGCCTTCCGTCATCGAATCGACTGCGGCTCTCAGCTTAAACAAACTCAGCGGCATGCCATCGATAGTCATCCTGTTATACGCTTCTTTTTGAGGCTCGGAGTACTTCATCGCCTGAACATTGTAAACAACGATTTTTGGAGTTTCCCGAGCGAAAACTTCTTCTAAAAGCCAGTATGACTGCCAAATCAGCTGCTGTGCAGAGCCTCTTACATAAGAACTTATTCCAAAGTTCTCCCAAAGAGTCACCGGTGAAAAGTTTTCAAAAACTTCACAGTCGCCCAAAAAAATAACATCATGAGGAACTTCTTCCAAATAGTAGTCACCTGTCAAAGCGCCCTCTTTAATTGCGCTCCTGTATTTGGGCATAAAAAGCTCACCCAAAAACACCAGAAGCGCAATTGAGAAAATTAAGTATATTAAAATATAAAGCGTTTTTGAATATTTTCTCTTAAACATAAACTCTCTTAAAACTGATTATAAATAAATTCTGTCTGCTCATAGCCAAAACCGTAGACTCCGAAAACCAAGACTATGGTGACTAAGCTAAGGTATATTAAGTCTCTGTATAAAGGTTTGAGCTCTTCGAGCTTAAGCCTGATATCGCCATGCTTGCTCTCATATAAGCTCACAGATACTAAAATCACAACCCCAATAAAAACCACGATGTAATCAGCCGAAACAAGCCCGAATGAAAGCAATGTCTGCACTACGGGTTTGGTTGTTTGATTGGGCACAAACAGGCTTTTAATCATCGCAAAAGTTAAAGGCACATTTCTGTAGCAGTCAAAACACCTGATTGCGCACATAAGCAAAAAAGTTCTCATTATTTCAAAGCCGGTGTAAAGCTTACTGCCGACTAGTCTTGGGCATCTGTTTCTGAACCTTTCGGAAAAAGGCTTGAATTCCTCAGCCAGCAATATGAAAAACGCATTTAGAAGACCCCAGACGATGAAGTTCCACGCAGGTCCATGCCAAAGGCCAGTTAAAAACCAAGTTACAACTGTCGATATGTAAACACTAAGTTTTCGGCTTAATGCGGGAGAGAGCGCTCTGGAAGCTCTGGAGAGCTTCATAAGAAAGCCGGAGAGAGAGAGCGGATAGAACACATAGTCTTTAAACCACGCTCCCATGGAAATATGCCAGCGTCTCCAATATTCGGCAATATTTCTCGAAAAATATGGTCTTTTAAAGTTTTCGGGAAGCTTTATCCCCAAGCACTCTGACATCCCGATGGCTATATCTATACCGCCGGTAAAGTCGGCGTATAGCTCCGCCGCATAAAACAAAGCGGCAATAAGAACAAAAATGCCTTTGTATTCAGCTCCCGGAGCGCAGAGACCGGTCACCACAGGCAGAAGTCTGTCGGCAATTACAAGCTTTTTAAAGTAACCAAAGAGCATGCGGGAAAGTCCGGAGCGAAGTGTGCGTGAGGAAAAACTTTTCTCTTCAAAAAGTTCGTTTTTAAGCTTTTCCCAACGAGCTATCGGACCTTGAATTATCAAAGGAAAGTACGAGGTAAACAGCAGAAGTTTGAGGTAATTTTTTTCCGAATCAACCTTTTTCCAGTAGACATCAACTATATAGCTTATGTTCCTGAAAGTATAAAAAGAAATGCCGAGAGGAAAAAGAAGACTCGGTTTTCCGATGTTTGTTCCAAAGACGGTGTTTAAGTTATCAATAAAGAAGTTCGTATATTTAAGACTGCCAAGCAGAATAAGATTTAAACCGAGCCCTATTATAAGAGCATATTTCCTCTTACGCCCAAATAACGATTTTATATTTTTTTTGTCGTCACGAGTACTGTCTTCGGGCAATGAAGAGAGGGCAAGTTTTTCTCTCTTAAAGCCGTGGGAGATGAGCAGGCCGCAAGCCCATGAGAAAAATGACGAACAGACTATAAATATGTTCGCCTCAATGCCTGCAAAAGAATAAAAGACAAGGCTGAATATCAAAAGAAGTGGCCAGCGAGTCTTATGCGGCAGGCAATAATATAAAATTACAAGCAGGGCAAAAAGTAAAATAAAGTTAAGCGAGGTAAAGCTCAATTAATCATCCTCTAAGCGCTTTATCATATTCCAAAGCGCCTCTGCACTGTTGAAATTCTCGGGCACGACTTGGCCGGCGGGTATTTTTACATCAAAAATAAAGCTCAGCTCAGTGAGCAGATAAACTATATCCAAAGACTGCAAATGTCCGTCATCGACAAGGCTTTTACAGTTCCTCACATCAACACCCAGTCCTAGTGAATCCAGAAGTTTAAATATTTCCTCCAAAAAAATGCTCCTAATACTCAGTTTTATAAAGCGTTTCGAGCTGCTTGCGGTCAATCTTTCCGCTGATCATAAGCGGCATATTTTCAAGCTTAATAAGCTTTTGCGGCATCATGTATGATGGCAAAGCTTTGCGAAGCTCGGCTCTAAAATCTCTTTCAGGTAAATCTCCGGTATAGAATAAAACTATTATAGAGTTAAGCCCGTCCCAAAGGCAAGAGCAAAGAACAATTCCCTTAACAGTTTTGCAAACCGATTCAATCTCATCGAGCTCTATTCTATAACCCATGCGCTTAATCTGTCTGTCTTTTCTCGAAACAAATACAAGGTCGCCGTCTTCATTCTCAAACGCCAGATCGCCTGTTCTGTAAATTTTTTCGGGCCAGAGCTTATTCAATGGGTTTTGAACGAAGCTTGTTTCGGTGCGCTCAAAATCCGCATAATAGCCGGGACTTAAGCCGGCGCCGAGTATGCATATCTCGCCAATCTCACCTGCTTGTACTTTTTCGTTCTTATCGGACAAAAGGAGATATCTTACATTTTGGAAAGGTTTTCCGATGGGAATAGCCGTTTTTTCGGAAAAATTTTCGGGAACCTCATAATAAAAGCTCATTCCCGTTGCCTCTGTCGGTCCATATAAATTTATAAAACGAGCGTTATCACATGCCTTGCGCCAATGCGCAAACTCAGTAGGGGGGAAGACCTCGCTACCGAAGCATATGGTCTTTAGATGCTCGGGGACAAGCTCTTCAAAACAACCCATGGATGAAATCATAATGAGCGCAGAGGATACCCAGCAAATATTGGTGATTTTCTTTTCGTTTAAATAGCTCAAAAGTTTTATCGGAAAACTGAACAGGTTCTGGGGAATTATTTCTATCTTAGAGCCGCAACAAAACATCGAAAGTATTTCTTTCATGCAGGCGTCTACATAAAGGGGAGCCTGCAGTCCGAAAACACTCTCGGAATCGGGATTTATAAGTCGGGTTATTTGCTCTGCGTAGTCGATGAGGTTTCTGTGCGTACACAAAACTCCCTTTGGAACCCCGCTCGAGCCGCTTGTAAAAACAAGATAAACAGGATCTAAATCAACTTGTTCGTCTTTTACCGATTTAAGAAGTGTCTCATCTTCTTTTTCCGAAAAAAGCTCATCGAAAACAATGATTTCGGCACTAATATCTCCAATGTCTGAGCGCAAAAGCTCAACAGAGTCGCTGTCACAGAGTATAAGCCTCGGAGAAACGGTTTTTAATATACGGCGTCTTCTTACAGCGGGAATACTTTCGTCCATAGCCACATAATAAAGACCGGCATACATCGAGGAAACAAGGGCGCAGAGCGCTTTGGCAGACCTTTTCATAAATATAACTACCGCTTCATTCCTATAGCCCCGTCTTAAAAGTGCGCTTGCCGCATTCCTTGAATTTGTGCGCAGAGAATAGAAGCTCAGCTCAAAATTTCCGTCGGAAACAGCAGGGTTTTCGGCATATTTTGAGGCCGTATTTTCAAAAAAATCTAAAATGTTCTTCATTTTCCCAAGTCCGTTTGAGCAAAGGGGACCGTTGCGGATGGCGGAAGCATGTTTAAATCAAAGTTCCAGTAATAGGGACCGCGCGTAAGAATTTCTTCACTGGTTCTCATAAAGCAGTAGCCACCGGAGCCTGCGCCTACATTGCAGGTATCAAAATGATACCATCCGTTTCCGATATTTACATAGCACCAGTAATGATCTGTTGAGCCGTTTACACGCCTAACGCTCATGAGCTCACAATCGAGGCCCGATAGCAAAAGATGAGATACGCTGTAAAATGTGAAACAGTCACCTTGACCTTGGGTCAGGCCTCTATAGGCTTCCGACTTCCAGTCACTCTTATCGGAACTGTTTCTGTAGACAACATTCGTAAATATATAGTCAAAAACCGCTTTGAGTTTCTGTGCAATACTCATATTGTCTGTAAAAATTTCCGCATAAATTTCATTTCTCAGCGCTTCAAGCGCTTCGTCGGAGACCTTTTGCGGTATGAAGATGAAATTACAGGTTTTACTGCTTTCGTTGCCGGCCTTGTCTCGAGCAATATAAGTTACGGAATACTGTCCCTCTTTATGCGGATTTACAAAAGGTTTTTTAACCTCTATCTCAACATCTTTATCAGCGTTATCCTCTACCCAAATATCATCCAAATAAAAGACATTGCCGTCGACATATGCGAATCTGTCTTTAACATTGTATAAAACCGGGGGCTCAGTATCGGGATGAAGCGTCAAGGTGGTGGAAAGTCCGGTTTCATTCCCACCCGCATCCTTTAGCAAAAGCTCTATATTTTGTGTACCAATCAAGTTGAAATCAGGCTCGTTAACAAATGAAACCTCAACCTTGCTGGCATCTTCAACTTCAGAAACAAAGTCCTTTGGCTCAAGGGGATAGCCAGCAAACCATTCAACGGGAACAGCTACAGCTGTCGGCGCAGTTGTGTCTTGTACTATAATGGCAAAGGTTTCTTCTTCTCCGCTTAAGCTGATATTAAAAATATTGATGCCGGGGATATTTGGTATTATTTCTTCGGCAAGAACAATTTTTTTAGGAGAAACACCTAATACACGGGCAATCTCGGAAGCCTTGAGCGGCTCTTTTCTGGCCTCAAGCTCCAGACTGTGCGCTACGGCAATACTGCCCTCAACACTTACGCTGTTGCCGCCCAAATCGGTGGCTTTAACCGTTACGGGATAAATACCCGTTTTGTTTACATCGAGCTCCGTATCATATTCAAATTTAAGTTCAGTGGCATCCTCCACATTCTCGATAAGTAAATCGAACTCAGGCTTCTCGCCGGGACCCACAAGCAGGGGTTTCAGCTCCAGATATGGAGCGACAGTGTCTTTAACACGAAAATCAGTGGTATATTTTTTCCCGTCTATCTCGGTTACAAGCTTATATACTCCGGGAGTCTTAAGCTCCGAATCAGAGGGTGTGTGCACAAAAAAGGCATCATCACGATGAACAAGCAAAACACGATTAAGCTGCGGAAACTCAGTTCCCGCTTCATATTCTATCTCGTCAACAACAGCCCGTATGTTTACAACGGTTTCGATGATATTTATATTGTCATATTCATCGCGCAACTTAATCTTAGAAACATAGCTTCCTGCGGTTCCAAATTTAGGTTTAGAGACCCAAGAGGCAAATATTCTGGAGTTGTCACTTATGTTATAAATTAAGTCTGTTATCTCGAGACTGTCATCTATGCTTATGTTCAGTTCCTTCGATTCGGCAGACGGCGCTGTAGTGTCTCTGACCATGAGAACCACATGCCTGCTTTCGCTTCCGTGTGAGACCTTGATAAAATGAGTTCCCTCGACATTCACATTAACTCCGCTCAGGTCGCTTGCATAAGTTGCACCCTGGCCGCCTGTCTTCATAAAAACATTTGCCGATGGAAATGGGTCTCCGAGTTCCAAAACATAATAAGGTTTAATGTCTTTATATATAAGGTTTGCAACAAAAAAAACGAATGCCAAAACAGCAACAAATACAGCAACAACTTTTAATAACTTGCTTTTTTTCAAAGCCTGAGCTAAAACCGCGTTTAATCCCGAAACATCGGACCTCTCAGTCCTATTCCTATAACTCGGCCTTGACTTGTTTGCTGATATGGGTTTTCTATTGTTAAAGAGAAATTCTTCACGCATCTTATTAATTTAAACCTTCACTTGTTTTAAGCGCGCAGCTGATTTTAAAATGAGCGCTTCTGCATAAACAGATATTGTGTCAACAGTAGGATAATTTATTTTGTATCGATTGAAAGCAATAGGGAGCTCTGTGCAACCCAATAGAAAATGGCTTGCGCCGCTTTTCATGGCTCTATCGCAAAAATCGATAAATGGTCTCACATCGTAGTCGGAGCGATTTGCTTTAACTCCCGAATAGATTAAATCCATAAGCAATATCATATCATCTTTATCGGGCAGAATAACTGATATTTTTTCGGATTTAAGCGCCTGCTCAAAAATGCCGCTTTGTGCAAGTCCTTCTGTCTGTAAGAGGACAACAGAGCTTATATCTGTCCTTTTTAAATACGCAACGCTTGCGTCAATCATACTGACTATCGGGATTTCAAGCTCTTCTTGCAGAGCATTTAAATAAAAGTGTGAACTGAAGCATGGCAGAGCCAGAAGCTCGGCGCCCATACCTTTTAGCCTTTTTCCCGATTCAATCAGCATTGGCAGGGGAGAGGGACCGCGCCCTAAAATGCCGGCAGTTCTGTCGGGAATATTGTTGTTGGAGTCTATTATTATATGCAGGTGCTCGTTATCGCGCTCGGCAAGGGTTTTGCATAAAATCTTATTGTAGAGTTCGGCTGAGGCAAAAGGACCCATTCCGCCGATTATTCCAAGTCTTAGCAAACTCACACCTCACATTGCCTTGCAGATATGGAAACATAATACACTCTTTTAAAGCTTTTTTCAATAAAAACTGCCTACATAAGACAAGCTAAAAATATATATGAGCAATATTGTAGCTGTGTCGAGCAAACACGGATATTGCAATTTAATTCGCAAGGAAGAGTATAAGACCTGAGTTTAAATTTATTTTAAAATAATAATGACAATTTTTTGCTTAAGACTTTAATAGGGTAAATAATTAGAGTATAATTACAGAAAAGCCGGGAGGTTATGAAATGAAATTATCAAAAAAGATTTTGGAGTGTCCTTCGTCTCCTATAAGCAAGTTCGACCCGATAATAAGCGAAGCTGTAAAAAAAGGAAAGAAAATATACAGACTGAATATAGGTCAGCCCGATATTAAAACTCCTAAAGAGTTTTTTGATGCGGTGGCAAACTATAGTGTCAATACTTTGGCCTATGCTCCGTCGCCCGGCATTTCGGAATATGTCGAGTCGATTCAAAATTATTTTAGGCGTATGGGTATAGAGCTAAATGCCGATGAGATAGTTGCAACGGCAGGGGGCAGTGAAGCGCTCCTTATAGCCCTTTTTGCCATTTTAGAAGAAGGTAGCGAGGTTATCATTCCCGAGCCATTCTATCCAAACTACTTTACATATACAATCCTCAGTGGAGGCAAAATAAGGGGAATAAAAACCTACCCTGAAAGCGGATACAGATATGCCACTAGAGAGCAGATTGAACCGCTTATAAATCAAAACACAAGGGCTATAATGATTTCCAATCCCTCCAATCCGACAGGCATAGTTCTCAGTGATAAAGAAATGGAGCTCCTTAAAGATATTGCCCGTGAGCATAAACTGTTTCTCATATCCGATGAGGTTTACAGGGAATTTGCCTACTCAGATGAGCCTTTAAAATCCATGCTGAGCTATGATGATATAGACGACAATCTGATTTTAATAGATTCGGTATCCAAAAGATTTTCCGCTTGCGGCGCAAGGGTGGGCTGCCTGATTTCGAGAAACAAGGAGTTCATGAGCCAAGCCATGAAGATTGTCCAAACCAGGCTTTCCGTTGCAAGCGTAGATCAAGTGGGTTCCGCTGCGCTCTACCATATGAATCCCGATTACTTCAATGAGATCAAGGCCGAGTATATGAGGCGCAGAGATCTTGCTATAAGAAAGCTGGATGAGATTCCGGGAATAGTTTTCGGGAAACCGGACGGCGCCTTTTATATTATGGCTAAGCTCCCTGTTGACAGTAGTGAAAAGCTGATGGAGTTTTTGGTAGAAGAGTTTGAAGATAAGGGTGAAACTGTTATCTTCTCACCCGGAACCGGTTTCTACGAGGATGTGAGCCAAGGAAAAGATGAAATAAGAATTGCCTATGTCCTGAATTCGACTGATTTAGAGCGTGCGCTTGAACTTCTTAAGCTTGGCATAGAGGCATACAATAGCCGAAATTAAATGCTTTTCAATCTTGTTATTTTATTTCATATGTGGTATAATTTAGACAGAATCTAAAATATACTGGAGGTAATATAAAAATGGCTACAAAAGTCACAAAAGATAATTTTGAAGAATTAGTTATAGGCTCTAATAAACCCGTGTTGGCGGACTTCTGGGCAGCGTGGTGCGGCCCCTGCAGAATGCTCGGCCCCGTCATCGATGAGCTGGCTGAAGAACAGGATGAAATCTTTGTTTGCAAGATTAATGTAGATGAAGAGCCTCAGCTTGCCGCAAGGTTCAATGTGTCCACAATCCCCACAGTCATCGCTTTTAAAGACGGCAAAGTCTATAACAAATCCGTCGGAGTCGTGCCCAAGGCAAAACTCCTCTCACTTGTAAAATAAGCGAAAGTGATCGGTCCGGCCGAACACTGATGTTGCAGATTAATGAAAGAATCAAGCAAAATATACAAGATTATTTTCGTGCTCAGGTTTGTGTTTCCCATAATAGGGGCTCTCCTCGGATATGTTTACTCAAAACAAATCGGTTGTAGCAGCGGGTGCGCAATAATCGGAAATCCAACGGTTTTCACCGTATACTGTGCGGGCTTGGGATTCCTTTTGGGAAGTATAATCTTACCGACCCCCAAAAATAACGAATCAAAAAAATAAAAACAGGAAGGGAAGTTATGAATATGAAATTTTATCAGTGCAAACTTTGTGGCAATATAATTGCCCACCTTAAAGACAGCGGCGTTCGCGTTGTATGTTGCGGAGAAACGATGGGCGAGCTCATAGCCGATACAGTCGAGGCTTCAACCGAGAAGCATATCCCCGTTTTTGAGTTTAAAGACGGCGTTCTTAATGTCGAGGTCGGCAGTGTTGAGCATCCCATGGTTGACAATCACTATATCGAATGGATCGCAGTCGAGGGTACAAAGGGGAATCAGAGAAAGAGTCTGAAGCCTGGTGAGGCTCCCAAAGCAAGCTTCACTTTTGCCGAAGGCGATGAGTTTGTGAGTGTTTATGCATATTGCAATCTTCACGGTCTTTGGAAAAACAGCTAATTTATCCGTCAACTAAATAAACATCCACCCGCCTAGCGGGTGGTTTTTCATATGCGGGCATAGCCCTCTGCTCCTAGCGTATGCGTCAAACGCATAATAC
>CAYFQE010000007.1:0-62191 GCA_964345235.1 uncultured Oscillospiraceae bacterium
AGCTTGTTCAGAAAAATACGCATACTCGGTCCAAACTCAGAGCTTTCATAGCGCAGGAATTGACCTGTGACAATGCGGTTTGCACAGGCAATAACATCCATGCGCTCTCCGGCAAGAAGAGAATCCGCCAACAGCTCCACATCGCTTATTTCCACAACATTCGGCTTGCTGACCGAATTGATAAACCTGTAAACTCGTTCGAATGCCTCCGATATTTTGTCCTCATCCACGGGTTTTAGTATGTAGTCAAATGCGCCGTTTAAAATGCCCTCTTTGGCATAGTTGAAATCGGCAAACTCACTCAATAGCAGAACGCAACGGCACAGTTCCTTTTCATTAATTTGTTTGAGAAGCTCGACTCCGTCAACAAAAGGCATGCGAATATCGGTAAGCACAACATCAACTTTGTTTTTCTTGAGTATTTCCAATGCTTCTAAACCGTTTCTGGCTTCAAAGTCAATGCTGAACTTATCGCTGTTTTCTCGAAAATAGTTCATGCGTTTTAGTTTTCTGCGGAAAACCTCTTTGTCGTCCGCAATTAAAATGCGATACATATGTATTCTCCTTTTAAGCCGATTATACAATTATTCTCGCACGCGCAATCGGCGTATGCAAGCGGACTGCAGCGGTTTTGGCGATTTGTATGTGTTTTTTAGCGGAAATTACGATATATAATAAGTAAAATGGCAGACGATACTGTGACTGATATAAAGCGGGATTGTATATTGACGATAAAATATTAAAAAAACCTCCATTTGCGGATTATTAAATCAGACTTTTGGAGGTTTGTGTATCTAAATCATATCTTTTCTTGTAGCGCCGCTTATTTCTCGAGCGAGCTTTTCTCATCGGTTTCTGCGCGGTCGCTTGTCGGGACAGCTTTTGAGGAATCTTCGGGGGCGGATTTTTCCTTTTTCCTCCACCTGTCGGTTATATTCTGAATCATAGCATAGAGCTCATACTCGCGCTTTTTCTTTTCCTCTTTAGCTTTTTTCTTTTCTTCCCGCCTTGCATTTAACCTTTTTTGAGGGCAGGCTTCAACCGGCATCTTCGTTTCCGGATCAATGTGATCCAAATTAGAGTAAAATTGGTGAGATACCGGAAGCCCTTTCCGTTCGAGGCCGCGTTCAATCAATATGCCGACACCCGTGTATATGAGCATGAATAAAGGCAAACCGATAAGCATACCGGCAAATCCGAATATTCCCGCACCCAGAATAATTGCAAACATAACCCAAAAACCGTTTAGACCGATGGAACCGCCGAGAATTTTCGGGTTAAGGATATTGCCGTCAATTTGCTGTAATATCACTATGAAAACTAAAAAAATGAGCGCCTTCATGGGGGATACAGTCAAAATAATAATTGTTGAAGGAAAGCCGCCTATAAAGGGTCCAAAGAACGGGATGAGGTTTGATGTGCCGATTATTGTGGAAACCAGCAGGGCGTAGGGTATTCTCAAAACGGTGCAACCTAAGTAGCAGAGTATGGCAACTATAAAGCCATCTAAAACCTGTCCCGATATGAAGTTCATAAAAACCTGATCGGCATATCTCAGCGTTGCCAGAATGTTGCCTGAGGCCTTTACCGAAAAAATGCTGTATAGCAATCTTTTGCTACCTGAAGAGACCTTTTCTTTGTGAAAGAGGAGGTATACGGATATGATAAGACCGACAATAAAATAGGCGACACCGGTGACAACCGAAACAACACCTGTGGATATTATGCTCACTATTTTGGCCATGTTTGGCATAAGCTTTAATTTTGCCCAGTCCAAAACCGAATCGGTCACACTGTCTACCAGAGAAATGTAGGTTTCCTGCAGAACGGGGTTCGATTTCAAAACCCTCTCGCCCCAACCGATGGCGGAGTTCATAAACTTGTCGCTGTTTTTGGCCAAGGTCTCAATGCTTGTGTAGAGCTGAGGCACTATCATCCAAAAAAAGGCGGCAATAACGAGCAGGAAAATCAATATAGATATTAATATAGCCAAAGATCTGCCGAATTTAAAAGCGGAAACCTTGTTTTCAAATATTTTTTCGCCTATGGGGAGGGTGATTCTTTTTTCAACCTGCTTCAAAAGCGGGCGGAGCAGATAGGATATGAGCATGCCCCATATAAACGGACTTAAAACACGGATGATTTTTTTTGCTTCCGCAACTATGTCGGACCAACCGTTAAAAATAAAATAAAAAAGTATGGAAGCCGCTATTACCACAAAAACAGTGATGCCAATCTCAAGATACTTGAGATAGGGATTGTTTTTCAAAGAAATCACCACCTTTCTAAAAATAAAACCTTGCTTAACGAGGTCATTTTACATAAAAAAGAAAGAAGAGTCAATAAGAGCCAAAAGGTAGACAAATGTATGTTATGTAAACTTAAATACAAATTAAAAGTTAAAAAACAAACAATTTGAATGTTCAAAACTCTGTTCATAATGTTTAAAAGCCTTGAAATAAGGGCAAAAGTTTAAACTAGCTAAAAGTGAAAAGTGAATAATCCATAATTTGAGGTTACCTTTATTATGCTTATTATTTATGTTAAATAAACATATTGCCCATTAGCTTCGGTAGGCATTTATGAGCTAACCACTCAGAGCCTTGATTGTTGCGAAGAAAGGGCAAAATCCCCCACATCGATTAAAATTTGGTCTGATGAAGCTTGCATATACCCACTTATGCTTTTTCGAGGGTGCAATGAAGCTGTTGTAAATATTTAACTTATGTGCTAGAATCTGGTTAAATTTAAACATCTTTGGAGGTGTTTGCAATGCTCAAAGTAGATGTTAGCGGTGCAACAGGTTTTTTTTCCAACTCAATAATCGATTATGCCGCAGTTTCAAAAGCGCACAGGGAGCTTGTCGGCAAAACGGGAGCGGGCTCGGAATTTACCGGTTGGATGGAGCTTCCCGATAGGATTATTAAAACTGAGCTCGGTCAGATTCTTGCTGCTGCAAAAAAAATAAGAGAGAACTATGATGCTTTGGTGCTCATAGGTATCGGAGGCTCCTACCTTGGAGCGAGGGCGGCAATTTCGCTTTTAGAGGATTGCGCTCAGGGAAAAACTCCCCAAATTTACTATCTGGGGCAGGGCGTCTCTGCAGACTACATAAATTCCGTAATAAAAGAGCTCGAGGATAAGAGTTTTGCCATAAACATGGTATCCAAGTCGGGAACCACTTTAGAGCCGGCTCTCTCGTTCAGGGTTTTTTACGATATTTTGCGCAAGCGTCACGGAGCGGCGGCAAATAAGCATGTCTATGCGACAACCGATGCCGTAAAAGGGGCTCTAAAAAGCATGTCCGAGTACGAGGATTTCACCACCTTTGTCGTTCCCGACGATGTCGGAGGCAGATACAGCGTGCTCTCGGCAGTGGGTCTTTTGCCGATTGCGGTTGCAGGTCTTGATATAGAAAAAATAATAAAGAGAGCTGCCGAATATATGGAAGAACTTAAACTCGGAGGCGGTGAGAATCCCGCTTGGCAATATGCCGCCGTAAGGCAACAGCTCTATTCAAAGGGCTACTTTATAGAGCTTCTGGCATGCTATGAGCCGAGTTTTCGCTATATGGCAGAGTGGTGGAAACAGCTCTACGGTGAGTCCGAGGGCAAGAACGGCATAGGCATTTTCCCGGCATCGTTGGAATATACGGCAGACCTTCATTCAATGGGTCAGTATGTCCAAGACGGACCTCGCACTATGTTCGAAACTGTAGTCAGCTTTCAAGAACCCTTGAACGAGCTTAAAATCCCCTTCCAAATGGGAGATTACGACGGCCTAAACTACTTGGCCGGACGCGGCTTCAGCGAGGTAAACAATGTGGCCAAAAAGGCCGTAAAAAAGGCTCATATCGACGGCGGAGTTCCCAACATAGAGATTTCGGTATCAAGAAGAGATGAAATAGGCTTTGCGGAACTTGTCTGCTTTTTCGAGTTTGCCTGTGGCTTATCCGCCTATATCTCGGGTGTAAACCCCTTCGATCAGCCGGGAGTCGAGGCATATAAGAAGAACATGTTCAGTTTGCTAAAGCTTCTGTAATTCATAAAAATAGCGTAAAATCAAAATACCGTCCGATTTCTCGGACGGTATTTTATTTAATGAGGACAAAACGAAAAATGAAAAAGAATCTTCCCTTCTTGCTTGCACATTAACAATAGCAGACATTTGTTACAGAAAAAGCGCATAAATTGTTACAGAAATATTAAATGTAAAAATTTTAAGGGAAATTTTCTCCTAGCCCTCCATTATGTGAAGAGAGCGAATAAGAGGATCTTCTATTTTGCTCATAATGCTTCTGCCGTGGTCTTCCATAAATATGCCCTCCGCATCGCTGAGCCCCTGTTTTTTAAGTTCTCTTGCGGCAATTGCGCAGACACATTCGATGTTGTAATAAAAATCGTCTCTCTTTGTAGAGCCTGCCGCTATACTCTGCATATGGGGTAGGGCGTCGCTCATTACACTAAGACTTTTTGCGCCTTCAAACTGCCATTTGTAAAAGGGCTCATATTTAAAGTTTAAAAGATACATCATAGAGAGAGCCGCAGTCAAAAATTCGCCCAGAGCAAGTCTTGCGCCGAAGATGTCGTCTCTTCTCATCATTCGGGGGAAATTATACTGAGCCGATTGCGCCATCGAGGCCGCTCTGGCCGCCAGTTTTTTCTTTCTTATGTCTTCGGGATAGCAGGGGAGCAAAGCGTTTCTTATTGCCGAAAATTCGCCCAGCTCGTCTTTAAACACCTCTCCCGAGGTACAGCTGGCCATAAAGTGCTCCTGAATTCTGTTCCATTTCATAAGGCTCTCGGGAACTCCGGCAGAGCCTATAAAATAGCTGTAAAAGTCCGAAGTTCTCATAACGCCCACTCTGCCGGGATTCATGGGCTTGCTTTTTCTGTTAAAGCCCATAAACTCGCCGGGAAGCTCGTCATATACCTTTTGAACCTCGGCGCCGTACTTTTCGAAGTCAGAGTCGGTAAGCCAAATGCAAAAGCCGGGTCCGAAATCGTGGTCTCTTGAATATTCGTCGTCAAGGCCCAAACAGTCTGAACCCTGCCCCGAGAGGCCGAAAGCCATCCTGTTATAAAGCTCGGGAAACTTCTCCCTAAAAACCTTGTCACCGACTTCTTCAAAATATCTTCTCGAAAGTTCTAAGCCTTTCATATATATCACCTCTTAAAAATTTTCATAAATTTTATACTACAAAAGAACAATCCAAGTCAAATACATGACAAAAAGTAAGCGGGGCTTTCGGTTCGAATTTTACCGTAAGTTTACATTTTTTCTGTAAGTGAGCTCAAAAAAGCGGAGTTTTACGGGAGTTATTATTTGCTAAAATAAATTTCTTGAGAAGGCATCTGAGTGACGAATAAGTATCAATACGGTGACATTGAAACACAAATATAAACATTCTTCAAAAAGCCTTGACAAAACAGCTCAACCACTATATATTGTGTTTACTCGCTCTGGGCGACCCTAAATGTAAGGGCGGCACGGGGCGCATTTAAGACTAAGGAAGGTGAATAAAAAGAGAATGCAGATTGCGGGACTACAAAAACTCACCCTACTGGACTATCCGGGAAAGGTGGCCGCCACTGTTTTTTTGGCAGCATGTAATTTCCGCTGTCCTTTCTGCCACAATGCAAGGCTTGTGGAAAATATAAATGAGGGAGAGAGCATCTCTAAGGAAGAAGTCCTCGGATTTTTTAAAAAACGCAGAGGCATCCTCGAAGGGGCGGCAATAACCGGAGGAGAGCCGCTTATATGGGCAGAGACAGCCGAGCTTATAAGAGATATAAAGGCTCTGGGATTTAAAGTGAAGCTCGATACAAACGGAAGTTTCCCCGATAGGCTTAAAGAAATTCTGGATGAGGGACTCTGCGACAGAGTGGCCATGGACATAAAGGCCTCGCCCGAAAATTATCCTGCGGCCATAGGGCTTAAAAATTTCGACATTGCCCCGATAAAGCGCTCTGTAGAGCTTCTAAAAAACAGCGGAATCGAATATGAATTTCGCACAACCCTTGTGAAAGGCATACATAGGATAGATGAAATGCACGAGATCGGCAGACTTATAGAAGGCGCCAAGGAGTATTATCTCCAAGCCTTTAAAGATTCTGGAGAATTACTCAACGCAGAAGGTTTAGAGAGCTTCAGTGAAACCGAAATGCGGGAGTTTCTTGATATAGCAAAAAAATATGTAAATAATGTTTCACTGCGTGGAATATAAACTAACGGAGGATAGATATGTACAAAGTAAGAAAAAGAGACGGCGAACTCGTCGAATTTAATATTGCTAAAATAGGAGATGCAATAAAAAAGGCTTTCGAAGCCACGGGTACAGCCTATAACCAAAGTGTTATAGACTTCCTCACTCTGAGGGTGACCGCAGATTTTCAGGGCAAAATCGAAGACGATGCCATAGGCGTTGAAGATATTCAAGACAGCGTCGAAGCGGTTCTCTCCCGTGGCGGATACGAGGTTGTTGCAAAGGCATACATTCTCTATCGTAAGCAGCGCGAGAAGCTCCGCAACATGAAGTCGACCTATCTCGACTATAAAGACACCATAAATTCCTATGTCAATGTCACAGACTGGAGAGTTAAGGAAAACAGCACGGTAACCTATTCCGTCGGCGGACTTATTTTAAACAACTCAGGAGCAATCACGGCAAACTATTGGCTTTCCGAGATATATGACGATGAAATTGCCAACGCCCACAAAAATGCGGATATCCACATTCACGACCTCTCGATGCTCACAGGCTACTGCGCAGGCTGGTCTTTAAAACAGCTCATAAAAGAGGGCCTCGGCGGCGTGCCGGGCAAGATAACATCTTCTCCGGCTGCGCACCTTTCAACGCTCTGCAACCAGATGGTCAACTTCCTCGGCATCATGCAAAACGAGTGGGCAGGCGCTCAGGCCTTCTCATCTTTCGACACATATCTGGCGCCGTTTGTGCGGGTTGACAATCTCGACTACAAAGAAGTAAAGCAGTGCATCCAGTCTTTCGTCTATGGAGTAAACACGCCCAGCCGTTGGGGAACACAGGCGCCGTTTTCCAATATAACTCTCGACTGGACAGTTCCGGCCGACCTCAAGGATGAAAAAGCGATTGTCGGCGGTCGTGAAATGGACTTCACCTACGGCGACTGCAAAAAAGAGATGGACATGATAAACAAAGCCTTCATTGATATTATGATCGAGGGCGATGCCAACGGAAGAGGCTTCCAATATCCTATACCCACCTACTCCATAACAAGGGATTTTGATTGGAGCCCGAATGAAAACAACCAGCTTCTCTTCGAAATGACAGCTAAATACGGCACACCCTATTTCTCAAACTATATAAACAGCGATATGGAGCCCTCCGATGTCAGAAGCATGTGTTGCCGTCTAAGGCTTGACCTAAGAGAGCTTCGCAAAAAGTCAGGCGGCTTCTTCGGAAGCGGGGAGAGCACAGGCTCCATTGGCGTTGTAACCCTCAACATGCCCAGGCTTGCCTATCTCTCAAAAGACGAGGAAGACTTCATGAAAAGACTCGACAAGCTCATGGACATTTCTGCCAGAAGCTTGGAAATAAAGAGAAAGATAATCACAAAGCTTATGGATGAGGGACTCTATCCCTACACAAGGCGTTATCTCGGCACACTCGACAATCACTTCTCCACAATAGGGCTGGTCGGAATGAACGAAGCCGGCCTCAACGCCAAGTGGATAAGAGCCGACATGACAGACCCCAAGTGCCAGGAGTTTTCCAAGAGAGTTCTTCAACACATGCGCGACCGCCTGAGCGACTATCAGGAGGAGTACGGCAACCTCTTCAACCTAGAGGCAACGCCCGCCGAGAGCACAAGCTACAGGCTTGCAAAACACGACAAAGAGCGCTTTGCGCAGATAATCACTGCGGCAGAGCCCGGCGGAGCTCCCTACTACACAAACAGCTCACACCTGCCCGTAAGCTTCACCGACGACATCTTCGAAGCACTCGACATTCAAGACGAGCTCCAAACTCTCTATACATCGGGCACCGTATTCCACGCATTCTTGGGCGAAAAGCTTCCCGATTGGAAGGCGGCGGCCAACCTCGTGCGCACAATAGCCGAGAACTACTCGCTGCCCTACTACACAATCTCTCCGACCTATTCCGTATGCAAAAACCACGGCTACCTAACGGGTGAGTATTTCAACTGCCCGAGTTGCGGCGAAACCGCCGAGGTCTATTCCAGAATAACGGGTTACTACAGACCGGTTCAAAACTGGAATGCAGGCAAAACACAGGAATACAAGGAGCGCACCGAGTACAATATCGACCATAGTCACATAGAAGAACACAGGCACAACATTGATAACGCCCATAAACAAAAAGAGAACGCAGTTTCCGGCGAAGGTATTTTGGCAGACGGCATCTATCTCTTCACTTCAAAAACCTGCCCCAACTGCAAGATAGCGAAAAAGTTCCTCGAGGACAACTCCGTGGAATACGAAGAGCTCGATGCGCAGGAAAACAAGGACATTGCGCTTAAACTTGAGGTTCGTCAGGCTCCGACTCTCATAAGTATAGCGCCGGAAGGCACAAAGAAAGTTTCCGGTGCCGGAGCGATAAAGAGCTTTATTTTAGAGAGCGTAAAGGCCTAAATTGTCCACACTCAAAGAGCGGATTTACGAGGTTGTTGCGAGCATACCGAAGGGCGCGGTGATGAATTACGGCAGAGTGGCCCAGCTTGCCGGAAACAGCAGAGCCTCACGCGCAGTCGGATTTGTCCTGCACAGCAATCGAGATCCCATAAAATATCCCTGCCACAGAGTCGTATTTAAAGACGGCAGTCTGAGTACCGGGTTCGGCATGGGCGGAATAGAAGTTCAGAGAGAAAGACTTCTCAAAGAGGGCATAAGCTTTCTGCCCGACGGCAGGGTCGATATGAAAAAACATGCAATATAAGCGTCGGGGATGCTCTGCATCCCCAATCGCATATAAAAAGGTTAGGAGAAAGTTATGGAAAAGCTCTGGGATATCATAGTTGTAGGAGGAGGGCCTGCGGGTCTTACGGCGGCTCTCTATGCTCTTAGAGCCGGCAAAAAAACCATGATAATCGAAAAAGGCAATTTCGGGGGCCAGATAGCCCTGACAAACAAACTCCAAAACTATCCGGCAATAGTCGAGATAAGCGGAGAAGAGTTTACCGAAGCTCTCATGGGTCAGTGCTCAGGCTTGGGAGCCGAGTTTGAGCTGGGCGAAGTTATAGGAATCGAGAAGAACTCTGATAGCTTCGAAATTAAAACCTCCGACGGAGAGTGTCACAAAAGCGCGGCGGTGATTTTGGCGCTCGGAACTAAAAAGAGGGAACTGGGGATAGAGCGAGAAGAGTTTTTCCAAGGCAACGGAATTTCCTACTGTGCCCTTTGCGACGGGGCCTTTTATTCGGGCGAGGAAGTCGCCGTTGTCGGCGGCGGCAACTCAGCCGTAGGGGAAGCTTTGATGCTCTCGGATATCTGCAAAAAGGTTTACATAATACACAGAAGAGAAGAATACCGCGCCGAAGAGAAAAGCGTAGAGATATTGCGTAAGAAGGAGAATATCGAGGAAGTTTTAAACTCCGAGGTAGTTTCATTAAACGGAGAGGGGAGTTTAAACTCCGTGAGCGTAAAAAACAAACTTACGGGAGCGTTTAGAGAAATCAGAATCAGCGGTCTCTTTGTTTTGATTGGGAATGTTGCTACAAACTCGGCTTTTAAATCTTTAGCTCCGCTCGATGCTCAGGGGTTTTTCGATACAGACGAGGGCTGCGAAAGCGTAACGGAAGGGCTGTTTGTAGCGGGTGACTGCCGCCGCAAGGAAATCAGGCAGGTTGTAACCGCCGTTTCCGACGGCGCCGTCGCCGCAACAAAGGCGATAAAATATTTAGATTCCAAATAAAATATATAGAAATAAATATCCACCCGCCTAGCGGGTGGATATTTATTTATCATCAGGCTAAATTTATATGTTTTTAATAATCAGATATGCCATGGTTGCCGCAAAGCCCAAAAGGCAAAGAATCAGACCATATAAAAGCGAGGCTCTAAAGCTGTGCTCCTTTTTTGAAGCCAAGGCGTAGGAAGAGAAGAACTCATCATGCTCTGGGTGGACATTTCTGTTTTGATTCTTGAGCAGAAGAATAATTATTCCTTTAAAGCTTATGTTCACAAGAGTGTCGGCAGCTCTCGAGAAAAACAGAGCAAGGTTATACATAAACAAAAATAACAGATTCACTGCTTTGTCAAGCGCCTGGGCCAACAAGTTAAAGAAAGAGTAAATAAACTTAAATAACAGATTCACTGCTTTGTCAAGCGCCTGGGCCAACAAGTTAAAGAAAGAGTAAATAAACTTATCATTTATCACGATATTGGGAATACTGGCCAGAGCATAACCGAGGTAGTAGATTCCCTTAAGCGGCAGGGCGCAAAGTTCCGCAAAGCCCTTATAACCGTCGTAAAACGGAGTTTTAAAGCTCCCGCCCCTCATCATCAAGGCTCTCACAACTATAAAGAAGACAAGAAGTCCTACGCATACGGAGATTACGGCGCCTTGAAGATTGTGTCCGCTTAAAAAGTGAATTTCGGGAAGAGGCGCCTCGCTCAGTCCGGCATTTCCGAACTCCACAAGTTTCCGTGCAATAAGCTCGGGGAAAGCGCCGAGTATAAAGAGGAGCAGGCCCATTGCGGTGTAGGGAAGAATTTCTTTGTTTTCAAAGTTAAGCACAGTTTCCCTCTCGGGTTTTACAATAAAAACCATGTAAAAGAGCTTGAGCATATAGGCAAATGTAAGTCCGCCTGTCAGCAGAAAGAGCTTTTCCGAAACAGAAAGAACCGTGAGCAGAGTTCCGGCGTCAAAGTGATGCATAAGCTCATAAAGACCTTCGTGCAAAAGCGTTTTGCTTAAATACCCCGAAAAGAAGGGGATACCCGCAAGCGAAAGCATTGGGAGCATAAAGCTTAAGGAAAGCAGAGGATAGCCCCTCAGAGCGCCTCTCAGCTCGTTTATATCATACGAGCCGAGCTTATAGAAGACAATGCCCGAAAGTGAAAACAGAATCAGCTTCGAGAGCGTATGGTTAATGCTGTGCAGAAGAGTGCCAGCCAAGGCGACAGCATTTTGATTCTGCGGAATAAACACCAAAAGCGAGATGCCGAGCGCTATGAAGCCCAGCTGAGATATAGAGGAGCAGGCGAGAGTATATTTAAAATCGGGGCTCAAAAGAGCCATAAGAGCTCCCAAAAGCATGGTTGCAACACTTAGAATTAAAAGTGCAGTGCCGATTTTCAAATTTCCCGAGAAAAAGTTGAGTGAAACAAGAATCAGTCCGAAGACTCCGGTTTTTTTCACAATGGCCGAGAGCAGAGAGGTAACAGGGAAGGGCGCCAGAGTATAGGCGGAGGGTACCCAAAAATGCAGGGGGAATAAGCCTGCCTTGGCGGCATATCCCACCGAGAAAAGCACGGCGGCAACAATATAAGCCATACTGTCCACTCTGTTTATTTCCGAAAGCGCGGCGCTGCCGCCGATTTTATTCAGTACAATAAGCCCGTAAAGACCTATCATGCCACAGATTATCGTCACGCCGAGATAGATGTAAGAAGCTCTCTTTCTGTTTGGGCCTTTTCCATAGCTCATGAGAGCCCAAGAACTTAAAGACATAATCTCGAAGAAAATAAAGCCGATTTTAAGGTCTTTTGCCGTAAAAAATCCCATAACGCCGCCCAGCATCATGAAGTAAAAGCTCAAAAATTCCTTGCTCGGACTAAAATCCGGATATTTCTCCATGTTTTTAAGAGCCAAAAAGAACGAAAAGGCTGTTAAAAAGAGCATAAGCTTCACAAAGCCGGAGTGAGAGCCCGAGAGCATGCCCCAATCGTCTGTCCCGGGCAGAGCGAATACAGCTAACGAGAGAGCAAGCTCTAAAAGAGAAATAATAATCGAAAATCTTAAAGCTTGCTTGTATTCGGTTTTTAGAATCAGCAGGGCTACCGCCGCTATAAGCGGCAAAAAGCAGAGCAGATAGTAAAAAGTAATCATTGGCTCATCCTAAAAGAAGATTTTCTATTAACGGAATAAGTTTGTTTGAATAAAGAGAAATTATAAAATATATGATAAGCGAAATCCAAATTGCGGTGTTCATAAGAGCGGATCCGCTCTGTTTTTCAAGAGAAATGTGTCCTTCAAAGTCTTTCTCGGGAAGCCATGCGGGTATAAATGCGCTCATAAGATAGAGGGCGGAGAGAACGGTTGAAATAACGAGCGTGGATATCCCGAAATATGAGAGCATGTGTCCCGTCTCCATTGCCGCCGTGCATATCATCCACTTACTGGTAAAGTTTCCCAAAGGGGGCAGACAGATAAGACCGAAAGATGCCAGAGTAAACGCCAAAAAACTCAAAGGCAAACGGTAGCCCAAGTCTTTGAGCTCATATACATATTCCCTGTGATATACACGATAAACCGCTCCCGAGCAGAAAAATAGAACAATTTTCGAATATGCGTGGAAAACCATGTGGATATTCGCCGCAACAAGCCCGTCTTTGGTCATAATAGCTACCGCAAAAAACATGTACGAGAGGTTTGATATGGTGGAGTAAGCAAGTCTGCGCTTAAGATGGGGAGTACGCAGAGCTGAGAATGCGCCGTATAGTATAGTTGCAGCCGTCAAAAACAGAAGAAAGCTCTGAGCGTGGCTCCCGTAGAGAAGCGAGGGGCTGAAGCTGTAGTGAGCAAGTCTTATCGTGGCGAAAACACCGGCATTTACAACGGCAACGGCGTGCAGAAGAGCCGTCACAGGAGTCGGCGCAATGCTGGCATCGATAAGCCAACGGGAAAAGGGAAGAATAGCGCCCTTGGTGCCAAAACCTATAAAACCTAAAATAAAGAAAAAACCGTATAGAGTAAAATCCAACTCCTCACGAGAGAGTTTAAATCCGCCGAGAACAAAGTCCAAGCCGGAAGAAAGCCTAATTATGTAAACCAAAGCTATGAAGCCGATGGCCGCGCCGCCCATAGAATAAAGCAGATAATTTCTGCCGGCAAAGCCGGCCTTAGCATCTCCGGCGTGCATAACCAGAGGCAGGGTAACAAGGGTTAAAAGCTCTATGAAGAGATAAAGGGTTAAAGGGTTTTGCGCCAAGCCGATACCGATGCATACGGCATAGCTCATGAGCCAAAATGCAAAGAAACGATTTTGATTTTGCTCGGGCTTCATATATTCAAAGGCGTATATGCTCGAGATGGGCCAGAGTGTTGCGAGTATGCTGATAAATATTTTGGAAAGTCCGTCCGACTTAAGACCTAAAGAAAGAGTGGGTCCAAAGCGAATAATCTCAAAGCCCGATTCACTTTTAAAAACGCCGAACATTACCATGGCAGATGTTATCAGCATGGCCGCAAACACATAGAAAGAGAGTCGGCGGTAGTCCTTTATCGAAAAAATCAAAAGGACCAGCCCCGCAACAAGCGGTATTAAAATTGAAACGGGCAGAAGAAAATGCATATTTACCTCAAAAAACAATGTGTATAAAAGCGGATATAAAATTTAAAAATGCAGAGGAAAAAATTCCGAGTAAGAGGAGCGAAAGTCCCATGACATAAAGCGGGAGCAGAGTTTCTATTCTCAGAGGCGAGCTTATATTCAAATCGGATTCAGGCTCGAAGGCTGCGAGATAAACTATAGAAAGCAGATAGTATGCGGTCAGCACAGCGCTTACCATGAGTATGGCCGGAGCTATATAGGCCAGTACTCCGATATCCGAAGAGAGCGCGCCAATGGCCAAATTCCACTTGCTGAAAAAGCCTCCCAACGGCGGAATGCCGATAATGGAAAGTGAGCCGAGTGTGAAAACGGCCATTAATGCCGGCATCTTCGCAAAAAGGCCGCTTAGCTCGTCGGCATAGGTTTTCCCTGTTTTTATAATTATTGCGCCGGCAGAGCAGAAGAGCAGACACTTTGCCATAGAGTGGAAAAATACCTGCAAAAGAGCGCCTCCGAGAGAAAGCTCATTCAAGCAGAGTATGCCAAGCAAAACATAGCTCAACTGACTTACGCTCGACCAAGCCAGTCGTTTTTTAAATAGGCGTTCCTTGGATGCCAGCATCGAGCCCATAAATATTGTGCAAAGAGCTAATATAATAAGTGTTTTTTGTGCCCACGAGCCCACGAGTAGCTTGTAGTCATAAACGAAAAAGCTGAGTCTTAAAATGGCGAAAGCGCCTATTTTCGTTATAACGCCGGAAAGCACAGCGCTCGCAGGAGCGGGGGCCACAGGGTGGGCGGTAGGAAGCCAAGCGTGCAGAGGCAACATACCCGCCTTGCAGCCGAAGCCTATTACCATCAGTAAATACACAATCAAAAGCTTGTCCCTCGGCACATCCTTTAGGGTACCGCCTAGCGCGAAAAGTTCGGCAGCTCCGTATTTAAAGAGAATAAAAATGCCCAAAAGAGCTGCAGCTGCCCCTATAACCGAGTACGAGAGATATTTTAGACCTGCGGCCATGGCGCTGTGTGTCTGAGAGTGTATGACGAGAAGTACGCTTATAAAGGTCAGCATCTCATAGAACATGTAAAGCGTGGGGAGATTGGCTGAAAAGCATACTCCAACGATTGCAAAGAGCGAAAAGAGGTAGAAGCTGTAAAATCTTCTTGGGGATATCTCGTGCTCCATATACTCAAACGAAAATATACCGACAAGGAAGAAGGCAAGGCAGGAAATACCGGCAAAAAAGAAGGAAAGCTTGTCAGCCCTCAGGGCAAGAAATACGCCGTCGGTCAAAGTCATCAGCCTCAGAACTCCATCGGTAGTCCAAGCTACCCAAAGCGTGAGTATAAGCTCTAAACCGAGTAGAACAGAGAGGTATAAGCTTCTTGTCTTCTGCTCTTTGGGCAGGAAAATACCTCCTACAAGAGGCAGTAGAAGAGGGAAAATCAGTTTAACAGCCATTGAATCCTCCTATCAGAGCATAGCTATGCCCGTTTGAATAAGTCTGAAAACAGGTACAAAGAAAACGCCTGTGAGCACATTTAAAACAAAGAAAATCGAAGCACCCGTAAAATATGCGGCATCAACCTTTAAAGTCGGTTCCGAAGCAGTCGCATTGCCCTTTTTAGACCATATGTTAATAATAGCCGGTATATAATAGAGCGCTGTGAGCAGTGAACTCAGAGCCAAAAAGAGAACGACGGGTAAATATATGTTCGTGCCTAGGGCACTTGCGAATATGATGTACTTAGAGCCGAAGCCCGAGAGCAACGGAATGCCGCAGAGAGAAAGGCCGCCCAGGCTAAAGAGCAAACCGGCAAAAGGCGCTTTTCTGGCGCTGCCGCGAAGAGCGTGCGAGTCCATGCTGCCTCCCGAAGTTGCCGAGAATCTTCCGATTGCGGAAAAAATCATAGATTTGGCCAGGGAGTGGACAATTATCTGCAAGAGCGCAGCCGCCGCGCCGCCGAGACTTCCAAGCCCCAGAGCCATGTATATATACCCCACTTGCGACACCGACGAAAAAGCCGCCATTCGCTTCATGTCCGTCTGGTATATGGCCTTTACCGATGCCACACACATCGAAAGAGCGCCTAAAGCGAGAAGAGGTATGTAAAGTCCGAACTCAAGGCAAAGCTCCGGTGTAAACACCTTATATATAAGCCTGAGCACCGAAATTGCGTATACCTTGATTACGGCGCCCGAGAGTATGGCGCTCGAAGGAGTTGGGGCATTTGCATGCGCCCAAGGGAGCCAGCCCGAAAACGGGTAGAGTGCGCTCTTTACAGCCAAACCTAAAAATATAAGTGAAAATGAAAGCAGTATAGGAAGCTTGCTCTCATCGTTCGGCATATTGAGGATATATTCCTTAATCGAGGGGAAGAGCAGATGGCCCGTAAGTCTGTAGATAAAGCCTATGCCCAAAAACACAAGGCCTGAACCGACAGTAAAGTAGACCATATAGTGGATTGAGGAGATAATGGCTCTGCCGCTTTTTTTCACAGCTACTAAAGCCGTTGCGCTTATCATGGATATTTCGACAAACACAAACAGAGTAAAAATATCGTTTGTATATACAAGAGCTAAAATGGCCGCAAGCAGAAGAGCGGACGAGGTAAAGTAGCCGCGAAGTCTCTCTATCGGCAGCTCATCAAAAATTTCCCGTCTGCTCATGAGCATAGAGGTGAAAAAGACTGCGGATATCGTAAGAGACATAAGGGCCTCCACGGGGCCTGCACTTATTTCGTTTCCCCAAGGCGCGGAAAATTTACCCATTTTAAAAACGAAGGCTCCGTTTTCCAAGGTGTATAGCAGTGCGAGGAGTGAAAAGACAGAAACAGTCAGAATGCCGAGAAGCATGAGACAGTAGGATAGCTTCTCTTTTTTTAAAATAACAAGTACAAGCGAGAGAAACAGCATCAGAAAAATGCTGAAAAACGGCATTGTCATTCTTTAGAGCCCCCTCTCTCGTGGGCAATCTCTTCCAAGAGTTCATCGATTTCAAAACTGCCGTAAGTTTTCTTGAAGTTATAGGCCAAGGCCAGGAAAACGGCCGTTTTAGAAACCGAAACAACTATACCCGTAAGGACTAAACCGGAGGGCACGGGACTTGTGAAGTTTGAAAGAGAGCCGGTCAGTTCAGGCCCTATTGGGGGTACAGAGTTCAACGCAAAGCCACCGGCCACCAGGAAAATGAAGATAGCCGAGTCCATAAGGCACATACCGAGTATTTTCTTAATCAGATTCTTGTCTAAAAGCAGGCAGGCAAGGCCCAAAAGAAAGATAATAAACGAGGCTATCTCATAGCGATAATTCAGCATGAAGCTCATGTCTTTTCCTCCCTTTGAACTTTTGCAAATATGGAATAAATGCTCAAAAAGGTGCAGGCTACAACAATGCCGACACAGATGTTGAGCGGCAGAATAAGTCCCGCTCCGAATATGCTTCCAGGCATCAAAGGCAGATGCAGGAGATCGGGAGCGATATTGGCCGAAAGAAAGAACACACCCTTCAAAAGCAGATATGTAAGCAAGGCCAAGCCGCTGGCAAAGGCAAGCCTCTCGGAGCTGAAAATGTTCGATAGTTTTGCGTCCCCGACGGCGGCGGATACGAGTATTAAAAGCGTGCCCAAAATGCTGCCTCCCGAGAAGCCTCCTCCGGGACTTTTGTGACCGTTTAATATCACATAAACGCTGAATAGCAAAACAAAGGGGCCTGTCAGCCTAATGGTTTCATAAAAGAGTCTGTCCCTTGTGGCGCGCTCCAGGCCTGTTTTTTTAGCAATCTGTGAAACCGATTTTTCTCTCAGCATAAGCACAAGGACAAAGGCGGTAAAAAGCACAAAGGATTCACCCAAAGTATCGAAGGCTCTGTAGTCCATTATCATAGCGGCTATTGAGTTTGTGGCGCCTGTTTCCTCTGCCGATTTAAACACATATCGCTCGGTGACCGAGTTAAATACGGGCGCATCTGCGCTTCCAAAGGGAGCCAGAGCGAAGCAAAGAAGCATAAGTTCCGCAAAAATAAGAAGCGCGAGTACAAAAACCAAAATCTTCAGGTAAATAGTACCCGGTTTTTTGCCGATTATTTTCGTGTCCTTTTGCTCCTGCTTTTCAGCCTCGCTGAGTTCGTCCATCAAAAGAAGTGGCGCCTTGCTGTCGTCATAAAGGGAATAGTTCCCGTCAAGCCATTCTTTAAATTTGCTTCGTTTCTCACTCATCTGCAGAGTCCTCCAAAGAGTCGGTTTTCCGCAATATGAGTATGAACATACAAGTGACCATACCGACGCCTACGGCCGCTTCCGTAATGGCCACATCGGGGGCATTCAGAATAAGCCATATAAAGGTGAGTATTGTGGAAAAAGGCATGAAAAGTACAACTGCTATAAGAGGTCTCTTCGTGAGAACCGTTACAGCGGCAATGGCTATCAGAAAAATCAGTAGAACAATTTCCAAAGCAAGGTTCATTCTATATCCTCCAGTTCGTCCATATGTCTGTCAGAGTAGAGGATAAAATCCATTTTAGCGATGAGATGTGTTGTTAAAGGCGCCGCCAAGAGCATGAAGAGCAATATCAGCGCTATTTTAATAGTTGCAAAAAGTCCGGCGCCCGAAAAACATAGCCCGATTATAACAAGCAGAAAACCGAAAGAATCAAGCAATGAGGATGCGTGGAGCCTCAGCCTGACTTCCTTAAATCTGAATACGCCCAAGAAGGCAATGGCGGTAACAATAAGACCCGCGGAGATAAAGCAGGTAGAAATGATTTCATTAAGACTCATGTCACTCGCCCTCCTTATCTTTATTTTTGTAGGAAAGCAGGACTCTGGTGAGAATTTCCACAATAAAAATACTCAAGAGTGCAAACAGCAAGGAGATGTCTATGAGATAGTCGAGAGAGTTTTTGACTGCATAAATTAAAATCATGAGTACAACCAGGGTAGTTGACATCGAAACGCCAAGCGCCATGTTGCTAAGGCTCTTGCCCGTAATTGCCCGCAAAACGGCCAACCCCAGAAAAACAGAAAGTATTATCAATGAAAGGCTCAAAAACGAGGAGAATGTCGCGCTGTGTTCAATCATAAAGCTTCCCCTCGATTTCTTTTAATTTTTCACGCAGAGTGCAGTCTCGGTGGTCGTGTCTGCGTCTGTCGAGATAATGTACATAAAAAATGCCGTCTCTAAGTCCCACGCTGTAGGTACTGGGAGTGAGAGTTATTGAGGTAGCATAGAAATATTGAGTCTTTTTTTTCTTTAATCCGGCTTCAAACTCCACAAGTCCCGGATCTATATTGAGCTTCGGGCTCAGAACAACCTTTATAACATAAAGGGAAGAGAGAATAATCTCATAAATCAAAAGGGAAAAATAAAGCAGAAAACAAGGTAAATGCAAAAGCTCCGCAAAATCATCTTTCAAACTCTTCCTTAGTAGTTTCAGACTCAATATGTAAACAGCCAGGCATAAAAACAGACCCAGCAGCATAATTTCAAAACTGAGTTCGGCATTCAATATTATCCAAAAAATAAAAAGAGAAAGAAAGAGCAAAATAACACCTTTAATTCAGATTTTAATACTATGGTAAAAAAATAATTGCTAAAAATATATCATAGTCCGCGCCGCTTTGTCTATAAAAAACAAAAGAAAAGAAAAAACGGCGGTAAACAAATGTAATGGAAGTTATAACCGAACGGAATCCTTAACAGGCGTAAAGTTTGATTTTGAGCTAAAAAAATGATATCATTTTTAAATATTCCCGAAAGGAGAATTCGATTGAAGAGAATAAAGTTTTTAATATTGCTATTGCCCGTAATTGCAATTCTTATAACACTGTCCGCCTGCAAAAACGAACACGAGGGCATGGTTTTTGTGAACACGGGGCACGAAGAAGAATGGGTGATAGAGGCGAAGGGAGTTCCCAAGTCCGATTTTAAAAAAAGCGAATTCTACTTTGAGGGCGATATAGCCAAATATAAGGGAAAGGGCTACGAAACAAAGCTTGGCATCGATGTTTCCGAGCACCAGCGAAAAATCGACTGGGAAAAGGTCAAGGCCGACGGAATTGAGTTTGCGCTAATTCGATGTGGCTACCGAGGCTATACCAAAGGCAACCTTAAGGTGGACGAGTTTTTCGAATACAATATAAAAAATGCCCGTAAAGCGGGACTGGAAATCGGCATTTACTTTTTCTCTCAGGCAACAGGCGCCGTTGAGGCGGCAGAAGAGGCGGAGTTTGTTATAAATCTCTTAAAACCCTATAAGCAGGACATAACTCTTCCCGTAGCTTTCGACTGGGAGCCCATGAGGTTAGATGGGTCGAGAAGCGCACATATCAACAAGGAAAATCTCACGGCCTCGGCGCTGGTTTTCAGCGAAATAATAAAAGATGCGGGCTATACGCCCATGGTCTATATGTTCAGGCCTCTTGCCTACAAGTACTATGATTTAGAGAGGGTCAAAGATTTCGACTACTGGATAGGTGCAATCCACAGTTGGCCGGACTTCTACTATAAGCACATCATATGGCAGTTTTCCATGACTGGCGCAGTTGACGGTATAGAAACAGAGGTCGATTTAAACCTTCTTTTCGAGGAGATAGTGCCTCCCGAAAGCCCTGAAGCTAAGAATAAAAGCAAATAAAAAATAAAGTCGGCGACAAAAGTCGCCGACTTTCTCCGCCCTTGCCGTGGGGCCCAGATATAACCTGCACGAAACTGCAGGTGGGCCGCCTCACCCCCGCTTTACTGCTTCCAACATCCGAAATCGGGAGGCCTGCAAACCACGAAGCGATCTGGCAAGACCCAAGGTAAAATTGTGGGTTTAAATGAGCCGAATTCCACGAACAGGGCAGAGGTTTAATCTGTTTTATTCCGAGTCGACATCCTCGTCGTAAAGCAAGGCCATAAAGCTGTCGTAAATGGAGTTGAGATGGTTTTCATCGTCGATAGAGAGATATACTTCTTCTCCGTCGCTTTCGCTTCTCTCAAGGATAATGTAACCGAAGTCCTCGTCGTCTTCGTCCATATCGGTGGGAAGCAAAAGACAATATTCTCTGCCGTCCATTTCCATACTGCCGATAAATTCCAACTCAAATTGATTGCCGTCTTCATCCTCAACGCTTATCAGCTTGCCTTCAAATTCTTCATTCATAGTTAAACTCCTATAAATATTTCGTTCAATTACATAATAATATTTTTACGCATATTTTGCAAATATATTTTGCAGATATTATAATGAAAGTGCAAAGTGCTCGGTATGGCCTATTCAAAAAGTGTTATACAAGAAATTGAGACTGTGATATAATTACATACCATCTCGTGGAGGTGCGATTTTGGATATAGAAAACAAAGATAAAGATAAAAACAAGCCAAATAATTTTGTAAAAGGAGCAGGCAAAGTTATCGACAAGGCTGCCGGCATAACATTCGGCGCATTCGGAACCGTAGCCAAGGTTATCGGCACAATATTTTTGATAATTTTAACCACAGGCGTTCTGTTTACGGCAATCTTTGCCTACTATGTGAAAACCTGCCTTACCGACAGCCTCGATGTCTCTCTGTCCGACTACAGCTTGGCAGAGAGCAGTATAGTCTATTATAAAGATAACGACGGCAACTGGCAGGAGCTTGTAACCCTCAAGGATGCGGAGAACCGAATCTGGGCTGACTATGACGACATACCCCAATATATGAAGGATGCGATAGTTGCCATAGAAGACAAGCGTTTCCATAAGCACAAGGGTGTAGATTGGTACCGCACAACGGGAGCTTTCTTCAACATGTTCCTAACAATGAAAGACGATTTCGGAGGCTCCACTCTCACCCAACAGCTCATAAAAAACCTTACGGGAAAATCCGACGCCACGGTGCAGAGAAAACTTCTCGAAATTTTCAGGGCTCTGGAATTTGAAAAAAACTACGACAAAAAAGAAATCTTAGAGTGGTATCTAAACGCCGTATTCTTCGGAGAAGACTGCTACGGAGTAAACGCCGCGGCCAAAACCTATTTCGGCAAAGAGCTCAAAGACCTGACTCTGGCAGAGTGCGCATCCATAGTCGGAATAACAAACTGGCCGTCAAGATACGACCCGTTCATTTCCGAAAAACAAAATAAAGCGCGTCAGGAAATAGTTTTAAGAGAAATGTACGAGCAGGGAATGATAAGCTTCGCAGAGTACGACGAGGCGAAAAATCAGCCGCTTGTATTCGTGAGATCCGAGGGCGTACAGACCGAAGGAGAAATATACAGCTGGTATGTCGAGGCCGTCATCAAAGACATAACAAACGACCTCATGATAAGAAAGGGAATCGACAGACCCAGCGCCATAAAACTTCTCTACAACGGCGGCTACAGAATATATACGCTCTACAACCCGTGGGTTCAGGGCATAATCGACGGTGTATATAAAAACCTCGATGAAATACCCAAGCCTTACAGACCGTCAAAAACACAGCAACTCCAGTCTGCAATAGTTGTTATGGACCCTTATACGGGCAATATACTCGGCATGGCCGGAGGAGTGGGCGAGAAGAACGCCAACCTTCTCTTGAACCGCGCCTGTGATACGGTGCGTCCTCCCGGCTCTTCCATAAAGCCCATAGCGGTCTACGGTCCGGCCTTGGAATACGGACTCATAACTCAGGAAACTTTTGTTAAGGATGCCGGACCCGACGAGATACAGCTAAGCGGCACGGGATGGTATCCCGGAAACGCCGGCGGCAACTACAGGGGAGTAGTGCGCATAAGAGACGGTCTCAGACTTTCCTTAAACACTGTTTCCGCACAGGTGCTCGACAAGCTCGGCACATCCAACTCCTACGACTACCTTGTGAACAAGTTGGGAGTCAAGAGCTTAGTTCCCGATGACAATGCGTATGCTCCGCTCTCGCTCGGACAGCTCACCTACGGCATGTCGGTAAGGGAAATAACTCAGGCCTATTGCTCATTTGTAAACGACGGTATATTCACCTATGCCAGAACATACGAGAGAGTTACAGATTCCGACGGAAATCTCATACTGGATAATGCGCCGCGCAGCCATGTGGCGTGGAAGGCAAACACCGCATACAACATGTGCAACATGCTTACCAACGCCGTAAACTACGGCACAGGCAGCGAGGCCAGAATACCGGGCATGACTGTCGGAGGAAAAACCGGCACCACCTCATTCAATTGGGACAGATGGTTTGTCGGAATAACTCCCTACTTTGTGGCGGGAGTTTGGACGGGATATGACATAAACGAAAACATGGCAGTCTACGGCAATCCCGCAGCTCAGCTTTGGAAAAAGGTAATGCTGCCCATGCACGCAGGCCTTCAGGACAAGGGGTTCCCACAACCTCAGGTAGGCGGCGACACCATGATTTTCGGAAATCTTCTCGAGGAATGGGAAATACAGGAGGGAATAGCTCCGCCCACTCCCACACCCGACAGTGTGACAATAGACGAGGAGTATGAAGAGCCCGAAGCAACAGACAATGCGGCATAAGTTAATTAAATAAAAACTCGTTTCCCCGCAAGTGAAAAGCGACTTGCGGGGAATAATTTTACAAAAAACACAATATGGTGTTGACAAAGCTAGAAAATTTTGCTATATTCATCGTGCTCAAGGCCGAGTAGTTCAGCCGGTTAGAACGCTAGCCTGTCACGCTAGAGGTCGAGGGTTCGAGCCCCTTCTCGGTCGCCAGCTGCCCGCGGCAGAAGCCGCGGGCAGTAGCTTTGCTGCTATAGCTCAGTAGGCAGAGCGCGTCCTTGGTAAGGACGAGGTCGGCAGTTCAAGCCTGCCTAGCAGCTCCAAAAATCCGATTCTTTTAGAATCGGATTTTTTTGTGTGTAAAATCCGCTTTTACCTTAACTGAATAATAAAGAGTTTTTAATCTAATAAAGCTTTTAAAAGCAAAAGGTTAAACAAGACATATATTAATATGTATGAACATAGGCCGATGGGCGTGATTAAACCAGCGCTAATCTCCGCTCCATATTGCTTTGGTTCATGAAATCACACGGGAAATAAACTATGATTAGACCAAATTGCATAAACATAAAAACGCTTTAAAAATAAGCGTTTTTGCTGGTCAATCAGATATTATACCGATATTAACAACTAAAAGTTTAAAATTTGATTGACTTTTAACATTATATTTGATAGTCTTTACTCGATTATAGTCAACAAATTAATTATCAATTTATTGGAGCCTTATTTAGTTAAACACAGACAGTAAGCAAAGTATTGGAGGGAAGTATTAATGCGAGATCTAAAGCACTTAATTTTCTTTGATGACCTGCTGCAGGAGGCAAACAATCAGCTTGTCAGGCAGGCCAAAAAAGAAGGCTTGAGGGCGCTGGGCTACACATGTTATTTCATGCCCGAGGTTCTTTTGGACCTGCCGGGATGCTTCAGCGTAAGACTGCGTGCACCAAAGTGCACATCACCGGATGTAGCTACATATTATATGTCCGGAAGAACCTGCCACTATGGGAGAAGCCTTTTAGAGAGAGCTCTTGAGGGTGGCTACAACTTTTTGGATGCCCAAATGGCAACCGAGACCTGTACGGTCACTTGCAGATTCCAGGAGCATCTGCAAATAATGCCCATAATCGAAAATCCGGATTTCTTCTGTGAGTTTACCGATGTACCCTTCAAAAAGTCGGAAAACGGCAGGGAGCACTATGTAAAGCAGCTTCAAGCGCATGTTCTGGACAAGCTCAGCAAAAATTTCGGCATCGACACATCGAATGAGGCCATTTTAAAGGCTATTGAGCAGCACAACGAGGTTTGCAGGCTTGTAAGCGAGATTGGCAACTACAGAAAGCTCGACAACCCCACAATCACCGGTACGGAGTTTTCAATAATTATGCTGGTTTCACTCGTTTGCCCGAAGCATCTCATTCTGCCCTATCTCAGAGAGACAGCCGAAGAGATGAAAACCCGCAAGCCCGATGAAAAGCCGAACTGGCGCGTAAAGGTTCTGGTTTCGGGCTCCGAGAACGACGACCCCGGATTTATAGATCTTATCGAAACCTCAGGTGCGCTTGTTGTTGCAGACAGATACTGCTACGGATCGCTTCCCGGCAGGGAAGAGATAGAGGTCAGAGAGGGCGAAACGGCTCTCGAAGCAGTAGCCAGACACTATCTCGACACAGGACAATGTCCCAGATACATGGAGCAGCACGAGATTCGCAATAGAAAGCAATATCTTGCAGACTTGGCCGAGGAGTATAAGGCGGACGGAATAATAGTCGAGTCCAATAAGTTCTGCGAATACTGGAGCTATGAGAGAGTTGCAAATTCACTGCTTCTTCCCCGCGACTTCGATATCCCTGTTTGCTCAATAGAGAAAGAATACATTAACACTTCGGTCGGTCAGCTCCGCACAAGATTCCAAGCCTTTGTTGAGAGCATCGAACTCAAGAAGATTCAGGAGGGTGTGTAATGGATAATAAGTTCAAAAAAGTCCTTAAAGATTTTTGGTACGGCAAACCCCACAGAGAGCGCCGTCTGGGAGATCTTTACATAGGGAACACCGGCCTCTATAAGCACAGAGAATGGCGCGGTGTGAAAGATACATTCTACTATTTCAATATGATTTGGCTCTATAACTACGGCGGCATCCTTATGGATATCATGAGGTTCGGAGGTCCCATCACAGCCATTAAGGGTCTTCTGAGATACAGATGGTTCGGCCAGACTTATCTCACAGCTCTTCACTGGTTCGACAGAGGTCTCGAAGGCATGCGTGGCGAGGTATTAAGAGCCTCGGCATGGCACTACAGGGCCATGACCTGCGAGACAATCAGACAGTTCATGCACATGTTCCGTGCCGATACCCGTCTGAATGGCGGCAAGAAGAACAAGTGGTACTACAAAACCATAATGCACGACGAAACGGTTTGCGGCTCCGTGTTCTATCCCTACCGCGACAGAATGGAAAACATAGCCATGCAGCTAGTGCCATATTTCGTCACCTGCCATGTAAACAACCACACCGTTCTCCACTATATCGATGCGGTTCAGTCCATCGGTCTGCCGGGAGACCCCTGTCCGATGTGTCAGGCAGAGGCCGGACTCTTGGTACTCGACGATGTGCCCGACTACTCGCCAATAATGATAACCTCGAACGAGGCCTGCGACGCGTCCGTTGCAACAAGTGTTCTGCACGACTGGTTCCTAAACAAGCCGCTCATTTCCATGACCCAGCCAATGCGCTTTAATGATCCTCTGGTTCACGAGTACACCATGAACGAGATTAAAGAAGCGTGGAAGTTCGTCGAAGAGCAGATGGGCGAAAAGCCCGACTTCGATGTCTATGTCGAATATACCGAGAAGTATAACGAGCTCACAAAGTTTGAGCACGAGAAGTGGGATATAGCGGCCAACACACCTTACTATCCGATTAACGGTGTTGCACAGGCGCTCTACAGAATTTACTATTCTCAGGTCGGTTACCGTGAAATATGGGAAAAAACAGATGCCAAAGTTCGAAAGATTTTGAACAAGTGCGTTGAGCAGAAAATCAATACCTTCCCCGAAACAAGACACAGAGTTTTGGCTTGGAGCTGCGCACCCCTCTACTTCTCCAACTGGTGCACTTGGGCATACAACTGCTGGGGTCTCAATGTCATAATAAATATGGACTCGCTCATGTTCGATATCGTACTGCGTACCGACAACGAGGAGAATGCCCTCTTCGACTTGGCCAGATACCATGAAATGGCGCCTATGAGAAGAATGGCTGTCGGCGGACACGAACACATCTTCGAAATTTGGGAAAACTTAGAGCGCTTCAACTGCGACATGGTCATGATGTATGACCAACTTCAGTGCAAAGGCATGCAGGGTATAGTCGGCCTGTTTGAGGACGAATTCAGAGAGAGAAATATTCACGCCATCTGGATGCCTCACGCTCTGCCCGACAAGCGCACCGTTTCCAGAAGTGAGATTCGTTCTATTATAAATGACTACATGTTCACAGTCATGAGAGAAGAGCCCTTGGATCCCACGCTCTTAGACTATGACGACACAATGAGCTGGTAAGGAGAAAGAGAAATGAAATTTAAGAAAACTCTTTTAAAGATTTTGGGAGCTGCGCTCCTGGGCTATATCGGTCTGTTTGTGGTGTTCTTCTTCGATTTGGACGGGAAAGCCCTGTACTATTTTGTTGAACCCATGCTCGATAAGCACTACTCCAACAATATCAAGAGACGCGATATGCTTAAGCAACCCTACGGAATAAACGACTTCCCCGAGTACACCTATACAGAAGAAACCAGAGATATAAAGTAAATCCGGCGTAAGCCGATTATAAAGAAAACCGAGCGCCTCAATTTGAGGCGCTCAGTTTTTGTTCAAAAGCTATAATTTGCCGAATATCGGCTCATAATCATGCAAAATATGAAGAATGAACTAAAAAATACTTGACATATAAAATGGATTATATATAATATAATTAGACAAATTCTAATTAACTTTGAGGTAAAATCACATGACCAAATACGAGAAGAAAATCTACGACATTGTGAATAACTCCCGCGAGCATACGACGGCAGAGCAGGTGTTCGAAGAGCTTAAGAGGGAATATCCCGGCGTTTCCCGAGCCACTGTATATAACAACCTCAACAAACTCTGCGATGTCAGGCTCGTTCGAAGAATTTCCGGGGAAGGCGTTGCCGACAGATTCGATCATATTGACAGGCACGATCATCTTGTGTGTAATGAATGCAAAAAGCTGATGGATATAAACCTGGAAGATCTCACGGAGCGCATAAAAAAACAACTGGGCATTGATTTTCTTTCCTATGATCTCAGGGTGTTCTATACCTGCCCCGAGTGTCAAAAAAACAGTTAAGCTCATATTAATGTTGAATAAATGGGTGAAATTACGGTGAAAGGAGAATACGCTATGAAATATGTCTGTTCCATCTGCGGATATGTTTATGATGAAGCTAAAGAAAAGCTGTTGTTTTCAGATTTGCCCGAGTCGTGGTTATGTCCTCTCTGCGGCGCCGGAAAATCGGCGTTCGCATTGGAACAAAAACATGAAACACAAAAAAGACAGATAAGTCCTATTAAAATCGACGATGATATGAAAAAACTTTCTGCTGGAGAGCTTTCCGCGCTGTGCTCAAATTTGGCGCGCGGCTGCGAAAAGCAATATAAAGAAGCAGAGGCGGCGCTTTTTCATGAGATAGCCGATTATTTTGCCGCAGCAGCGCCTAATGTAGATAATGCCGAGGTTTCAGAGCTTTTAAAGCTTCTTAGGGCGGATTTAAACGAAGGCTATCCCGCCTTGCGCGCTGCAGCTCTGGAGAATGCCGACAGGGGCACGGGCCGCATCTGCGCTTGGGGAGAAAAAGTGACAAATATTCTCGATATGCTGGCGCAGAGATGGGAAAAAGAGGGAGATGCATTTTTGCAAAATACCGAGGTGTGGGTGTGCACTGTTTGCGGATTTACCTACATAGGAGACTCAGCTCCCGAGCTCTGTCCGGTTTGTAAGGTGCCTGCCTGGAAATTCGAAAAAATCGAAGGGAGGGCATCTGCATGAAAAAACTGGCTGTAAGAAATCTGAGGCTTTGCACAAAGGATTGTCTTTGCCTATATGTCTGCCCGACAGGCGCAAGCGATACCGAGAACAGCATCATAGATGTAACGAAGTGCATCGGGTGTGGCGACTGCGCGGCGGCTTGCCCGAGCGGAGCTATCTCCATGGTGCCGATAGAATATCCGCCTCAGCAGAAAAAGGCCGAAGATGTAGTGGCGCTCTCCAACGCCCTTGCAAAAAGCAAGGCCAAGCAGGAGAAGATTGCCCTGCAAATTGCTGAAACTACGAAAAACGACAATTTATATCGGCTTATGACTGCCGTTTCAAAATCTGTGCGCTTAGTAAACGAGGATTTGCTCAGAGAAGCGGGATATATGCTTCCTCAAAGTGGCAATGCGCACGAACTGCTGCAAAATTGGATTGAAGCACCGCCTTCCCCCGAGTTTCCCGTTCAGGCGGCAAAAAAACTTTTGGAAATGATACCCAATAATGATAATTATAAAGGAGAGAATAAAAAAATGAGTAAATGGAAATGTAAGGTATGCGGTTATGTCCATACGGCGGAGAGCTTGGCTCCCGACTTTAAATGTCCCGTATGTAAGCAACCGGCTTCTGCTTTCGAAAAGCTCGAAGAAACAGCTAAAGCAAACAAATATGCCGGAACGCAGACCGAGAAAAACCTGGAAGCGGCATTTGCAGGCGAGTCCCAGGCTCGCAACAAGTACACCTATTTCTCCGCCGTTGCTAAGAACGAAGGATATGAGCAGATTGCGGCTCTCTTCTTAAAGACTGCCAACAACGAGATGGAGCACGCCAAAATGTGGTTTAACGAGCTTAACGGCTTGGGCGACACAGCGGCAAACCTTAAGGCCGCCGCTGAGGGCGAGAACTATGAATGGACCGAGATGTATGACGGCTTTGCAAAAACTGCCGAGGAAGAGGGATTCCCCGAGCTCGCCGCCAAGTTCCGCAAGGTTGCCGCGATAGAGAAGCACCACGAGGAGCGCTATCTTGCGCTACGCAAAAATGTAAAGAATCTGGAAGTTTTCTCCAGAGGCGAGAGCAAGCTTTGGGAGTGCCGCGCCTGCGGTCACATCTTAGACGGCAAGAGCGCGCCGGAAGTGTGCCCCGTCTGCTCCTTCCCCAAGAGCTTCTTTGAGATTAACTGCGAAAACTATTAAAAAAACAATATGCGTTTTGTTAGACAGAGAGCCGTCAGTTCAGACGGCTCTCTCTCGTTTGATAAAATGAAAAAGCTGTACACAGCAAGGCTGAGTACAGCTCGATTTTTAATGCTTGTAAAGTTTAATGCACTCCCATATTTCTTTGGGAACATAGCTTGATATGTCCCTGCCGAAGCTGTGTAGCTCCCTCACCATCGAAGAAGAGATGGCGGGCGTGTCGGACCTGAAATAAACCGTTTCCAGATTGGGCATAATAAGCTTGTTGACAGAGGCAACGCTTTCCTCGTAATTGTAGTCCATGCTGTTTCTAAGGCCTCTAACCGAATAAAATATTCCATGAGTGGCGCAATATTCGGCGACGAGTCCTTTCCATATAGACACTATACAATTATCCAGTCCCTCCGCCTTTAAGAGCTTTTCTATGGAGGCAGCCATAAGCTCCGCGGGATAAGAGCGTTTTTTAACGCTGTTCACGGCGATAACTATGTGAAGCTCGCTAAAGAGATTTCTTGCCTTATGAACGATATCGTGATGACCATTTGTGTAGCAGTCAAAGCTACCTGCATAAACAGCTTTCATTCGATAACAGCCTCCGTATGCATAATGTGATTTTTCTAACTTATATGGGAATTTTAATACTAAAACTCAAAAATATCAAGTAGTATTACTTTTTTCTCAAATTGTTCATTAAGCATATGAATATAGAAACTTAAATTATAATAAAACTGAAGTTTGCGTAAAGACAGATATAAAAGAAAATTTTTTTTATAAAGAGAAAATTCAAAGCCCGCTCAAATCTCTGCAATATGCTCCATACCCTGATTTACAATGGTTTTAACATGGTCGTCAGCAAGAGAGTAGAAAACGCTTTTTCCCTCACGCCTGTTCTTTACAAGTTTTCCGGCCTTTAGCAGTCTGAGCTGGTGCGAAATTGCGGAAGGACTCATTCCGAGAGCCTCGGCAAGATCGCATACGCAGACCTCGGATTTTGAGAGCGCATATATGATTTTTATTCTTGTCGAATCACCGAATAGCCTGAAAAACTCGGCAAGATCAATAAGTTTATCGTCGCAGGGCATCTCTCTCTTAATAACAGAGAGAAGATTTTCATGAACGAATATCTCGTCACAGCACATTTTTTCTTCTTTTTTCAAAATACATCTACCTCGGTATTTTATTTTTTACATTCAGCGCTCTTAAAGAGTTTAAAACGGATATCACCATAACCCCTACATCTGCAAATATAGCATACCACATATTCGTAAAACCGAAAGCGGCAAGAATCAAAAAGCCGAATTTTATTCCAATGGCAAAATAAATGTTCTCATATATAATTCTCATACATTTTCGGGAAAATCTGAGGGCCAAAGGAATTTTCATCGGGTCATCGTCCATGATGACAATATCGGCCGATTCTATTGCCGCATCCGAGCCGAGCCCTCCCATGGCAATGCCCACATCGGCTCTTCTCAAAACCGGAGCATCATTTATGCCGTCTCCGACATAGGCAATTTTCCCTCTTTTTTTCCCGCTTTCCATGAGTTTTTCAATCTCAGTCACCTTATCTTGTGGGAGCAGTTCAAATTTAACTTCGGAAATTCCGACTTTTTCCGCCACCTCCAAAGCTGCCGATCTAAGATCTCCTGTCAGCATATGAGTCTTTTTTACACCCAAATCTTTAAGCTCGTTTATTGCAGTTTTCATATTAGGTCTAAGATTATCGGATATGAGTATATATCCCAAATAATTGCCGTTTTTTGCGATATGCACCACGGTTCCGTGTTCAGCTACAGCGCTGTGCTCAATGCCCAGTTCTTCCATGAGCTTCGAATTTCCCACAGCAACAGCGTGCGAGTCTATTTGGGCAACAATGCCCTTGCCGGGTATGTTTTCAAGTTCCCGAACTCTGCTTTCGTCGAGATTTTTTCCATAGGCCTCTATTATGCTCATACTTATAGGGTGATCCGAAAACGCCTCGGCGTGCGCAGTAATTTCCAAAAGCTCCGACTCCGATATTTCAAGGGGCGCAATCTTTTTAAGCTCGAAAACTCCTCTCGTAACAGTTCCGGTCTTATCGAACACTATATCCGAAACCTGCGACAGTGTTTCTAAATAGCTGGAGCCTTTAACAAGGATTCCGGCCTTGCCGGCGCCTCCTATGGCGGCAAAAAAGCTGAGAGGCACACTTATAACAAGGGCGCAGGGACAGCTTATTACCAAAAAGGTGAGAGCCCTGTATACCCAAGTGCTCATATTGGCATCACCAGCAGTAAAATAGTTAAAAAGCGGTGGGACTAGCGCAAGCGCAAGAGCGGAAAAGCAGACAAAGGGAGTGTAGACTCTTGCAAACTTCGATATAAACTTTTCCTGCTTCGATTTTTTAATACCGGCATTCTCAACTAAATCAAGTATTTTAGATGCGGTAGATTCTCCGAAAAGCTTCGTGGTTTTGAGCTTCAGAAGTCCCGAAATGTTCACGCTGCCGCTTTTGAGCTCATCGCCTTCCGAAACATCTCTCGGCAAACTCTCGCCTGTCAGCGCACAAGTGTTTATAGAGGCGGAGCCCTCTGTAATAACACCGTCAATAGGAACTTTTTCTCCGGGTTTTATGACAATAATTGTTCCCGGCTCAAGCTCATCGGGAGAAACTTGAATCAGTTCGCCGTTTGCGCCTTCTACATTGGCGTAATCCGGTCTTATGTCCATAAGATCTTGAATATTTTTGCGGCTCTTTCCAACTGCATAGCTCTGAAAAAACTCGCCGAGCTGATAAAAAAGCATAACTGCAACAGCCTCGGCGTATTCTCCGAGTACAATTGCACCAAGAGTTGCAATACTCATTAAAAAACATTCGTCAAAGGGCTGGCGGTTTAAAACACCGTGGAATGCGCCTATAAGAATATCGTATCCCACAATAAGATAGGGAATCATAAAAAGTAAAAGTCCCCAATGGCCTTCGGGGTTTAGCATAAGTAAAGCTGTTAAAAGCACAGAGGAGACTGTAATGCGAAAGAGTGCGCCCCTCTGTTTTGTATTCATCTCTTTCATATGTATATGTCGCAGCCCCTGTGGATTTTTCGGCAGGCTTTGCGAAGCTCGGGCATTACATCGTCGGGTGACACCTCATCCTTAAAATTAATATGAATCTTTTGAGTCATATAATTTACGGCCGCATCATCAATGCCGTTAAATTTTTTAGCAATGTTCTCAAGCTTGTTTGCGCAGTTTGCGCAGTCAATGTTTATCTCATAAACCTTTTTCATATAATTCACCTCAATATAACAATTGAACAACTGTTCATATGTTGTTGACATTATATTCCCTTGCGCAGCGATTTGCAAGATGTTTCTAAAATAAATAGAGCTGTTTTTGTAAACAGCTCTAAAAACATTAAAATTTATTCTTCTCTAAAGGGGAACACCGACCGCAAGCCTTAGGGCGAGGGATAAAAGCTTTTATAAATCAGTGTAAGGGCATTAACTTACCGCTTTTATAAGATTCCAAAAGGGCCCTCAAAGCCATGAGCTTCTGCTCTATCTTCTCGCCGTCGGTGGTGTCGGAAACACGACGTCTTTGAGGGAAGGTTTCAATTGGCACCGAGTCCGACTGCATATCCTCATTTTCAAAAATAACTTTTCTTACTCCCGCAAAAGGTCTGTGCGATTTCAGCCTCAGGCCATGAGAGTTTTGTATGAGCGTATAGCCGGCAATGCCTGTTTTTTTCTGATATGCCTTACAGAAGCCGCCGTCTATTATAAAGAGTTTTCCGTCGGCCTTTATGGGGCTTTGGCCCTTTATAACCTCTACGGGGGTGTGACCGTTTATAATATGACCTTCGGCGGCAGATAGACCGAATTCTTCCAGAATCATGCCGACAGCCTCAGGATTTTCCCAAAAACCGTAATAGGCGTCTTTGGGTTCAACCCATGTGCTGCGGTCCTCTATATATGCGCGTTCAAAGGTGTGGTAGGTTCTGCCAGAAAATGGACTCATCCTGCCGCACCAAAGATACCATATAAAGTCGAGGTCATGTTCTTCCTGCCTGTCATAGGCCTCTCTCACCCTTCTGTCACAGAAGTCCATCAAGGCCTTGCCGCTGTATGTTTTGCCGTCAAACTTGAAGTCCGCAAACTCTCCATTCTCGTTAAGGGGGATGCAGCCGTGATAGAGAAGGTTGCCGTTATAGCAGAGATAGGCGCTGCCCTTTCTTAAAATAAAAAGCATATGTCGTTTCAGATTGCGGCTTTCTCTAAATTCCCTAACATAGTGATCTATAAGCTTCTGCTCCTCATCACTCAGTTTGTACGGGTCGGCAGGGTCAACAGTGGGGAATCTCTGTGTGCGCAGGGGATAGCTTACACCATCAAAAGAAACGGTATAATTTTCATAGTCTATGTATGATAGTACGAGCCTGTTGTCCATCAAAAACTCGGGGTTTCTTTTTATAACATGGCCTTCCAGCTTAAAGTTTAAAACGGTAATGGCCTGTTTAACGGTGGCATGACTTGCATCTCCGTAAACCTCAGTACAGAAGTCTAACAGCTTGCGCATCGAAATTCCGTAGCTTCTCTCCAGGGTGTCGGTAATTTTATAGTCAATGGTAATACGCATAAGCGCGGCAATGGATGCGGGACTGCCGGCGGAAGCGCCTATCCAGAGTATGTCATGGTTGCCCCACTGAATATCAATATTGTCCTGTTTCATTAAAAGATCCACTATACCGGCGGCATCATGGCCTCTGTCATAGATGTCGCCCACGACATGCAACCTGTATACGGCCAGTCTTTTAATAAGCTCTGTAAAAGCCTCAATAACCTCAGGGGCATAGTCTTCTTTTATAATACTGTCAATAAGCGCTTCATGGTAGAGTTTTTTGTCCTCGCTCGCATCGGTTTTAGTATGCAAGAGCTCGTTGAGGATAAAATCCATGGATGCAGGTATTCGTTTCCTTACAGAGGCTCTTGTAAGTTTGCGAGAGAGCATATCGGCCAGAGAACACAACTGAATTATAGATGTTCTGAGATATTCCTCTGAAAGCTCATCGCGTATCTTTTTCTCAGCCAGAACTTCGGCTGGATAGTATATCAAAGAACAGAGTTCGTGGCAGGCATTCAGTCCTAGTGTAGGCTCGAACAAAGCTCTTACTTTTTCCAAAATAACGCCGGAGCAGCTGTTCAATATGTGACGCACTACCTCAAATTCCCCGTGCAGGTCGCTTATAAAATGCTCGGTACCCTTTGGCAAGGCAAGCACGGCTTCCAGGTTAATAATTTCCGACATAACCGAGGCCTCATTCGGAAATTTTTCCGAAAGAAGTTCTAAATAAGCCATAGGTAGGGTAGACATATTTAATCTCCTTCAAAATTCATAATATATGTATTTTATCAAATATCCTTAGCATAAACAAATATAAACCAAGTAAAATTAAATCAAAGTCCGGGTACAATCAAAGTCAAAAAAAATAAATTCAAAATATTTAAAAAATTTTTAAAAAAAGGCGTGACACGGCATTCAGACTGTGTTATTGTTCTAGTGTACTAATTAACTAATACAAAGCTACAGTACAGAAGGGAGCGATAGTCATAATATGAAATGGCAGTTTGACCCGATGAGACCTATATTTCTTCAGCTTGTGGAACAGATAAAGGAGCGCATAATAAACGAGGAGCTAAAACCCGGCGAGCGCCTGCCGTCTGTTCGGGAAATAGCCGCAGATGCGGGAGTAAACCCCAACACGGTGCAGAGAGCCATGCAGGAACTCGAGCGAGAAGGAATAGTAAATTCACAAAGAACATCGGGAAGATTTTTAAGCGAGGAAGAGGACATGATTAAAAAAATTAAGTCGGATTTGGCAGCAAAGCACCTCGAGGCTTTTTTAGACAACATGAAGCGCCTCGGCTTCAGCAAAAAAGAAATTATCGAAATAATCGAGAAGGAGGCAGAGTAGTATGGAATTATTAAAAATCAATAATTTAAGCAAGTTCTATGGCAGAAAGAAAGCTCTCAATTCGGTTTCGCTTGTAAGCTCATGGATCCTAAAGACCAAACTCAACCTAAGCTAAGCTTCAAAACTTTCTTTGCGGAGGACTTAAACTTAAGTCCTCCGCTTTTGCATTTAAATGCATAATATAAGGCAAAATCGAATAAAAATCACACTCGCACATAAGGAAAAAGTTTGCTATAATATAGGCCGATAAAAACATGGGGGATTGAAGATGTCAAAGCAAATCAAGCTTAAAGAGATTACAAGCATGGAGGAAGACTTCGGCAGGTGGTTTACCGATGTCTGTGTAAAGGCAAAGCTGATAGATTATTCGGACTTAAAAGGTTTTTATATTTTAAGACCTTACGGCTATGCTATTTGGGAGCGTATCAGCAATGAGCTCGATAGAAGATTCAAAGAGACATCGCACGAGAATGTTTCAATGCCGCTACTCATACCCGAGAGTCTGCTTCAAAAAGAAAAGGACCATGTCGAGGGTTTTGCTCCCGAATGCGCTTGGGTCACTATAGGCGGAAGTGAGGAGCTTCCCGAGCGCCTGTGCATAAGGCCGACCTCCGAAACTCTTTTTTGCCAGCACTGGGCAAATATCGTAAGCTCGTGGAGAGATTTGCCCTGCCTCTATAACCAGTGGTGCTCGGTTTTAAGGTGGGAAAAAACAACAAGACCCTTCCTCAGAGGCCGCGAATTCCTGTGGCAAGAAGGACACACAATACACGAAACCGAGGAAGAAGCAGTCGAAGAGACAATCAGGATGCTCAATGTCTATGCCGACTTCTGTGAAAATATATTGGCGATGCCCGTCATAAAGGGCAGAAAAACCGATAAAGAAAAGTTTGCGGGCGCCATAGATACCTATACAATCGAGTGTATGATGCACGATAAAAAGGCGCTCCAGTCCGCCACCAGCCACTATTTCGGAGACGGATTCTCAAGGGCTTTTGATGTTAAATTCCAAGACAGAGAAAACAAAGAGGCCTATCCCCATCAGACAAGCTGGGGTATGACAACAAGAATCATCGGGGCCATCATCATGACCCACGGCGACAACAACGGACTCATTCTGCCCCCCAACATAGCGCCCCACCAGCTCATAATAGTGCCGATAGCCGCTCACAAAGGCGGAGTAATAGAAAAGGCCGCAGAACTTGAAGCAAGACTTAAAAAGGCCGACATAAGAGTTAAGAGCGACTATTCCGACAATAGCCCCGGCTGGAAGTTCTCCGAGTGGGAGATGATGGGAGTACCTCTAAGACTCGAGATTGGCCCTCGTGACATCGAGGAAAACTCCTGTATTCTTGCCAGAAGAGATACGGGAGAAAAGATAAAGGTGAGCCTTGAAAACATCGAGGATGAAGTTAAAAGAGTCCTCTCCGATGTTCAAAAAAGCCTATATAACAAAGCTCTTAATAATCGTGAAGAAAACAGCTTCGAGGCCGGCAGCCTTGAGGAGCTCAAAGAGCTTATCGAAGAGCACAAGGGCGGCTTTGTAAAAACAATGTGGTGCGGATGCCGTGAGTGCGAAGAAAAGGTCAAGGAGTATGCGGGCGTAACAAGCCGCTGCATCCCCTTAGAGCAGGAGAACCTCGGAGAAACCTGCGCCATCTGCGGCAAGAAGGCCGAAATGAGCATAATCTGGGGCTTAGCATACTAAAAACCGGGGGAGAAGAGCTGTGCCTTCTCCCTTTTCCGAACTTTGAGGTAAGTGATGAGAGATTATAAAAAGGAAACTCAAAACAGGGTGGAATTTATCAGAAAAATCCTGAAAGATTCGGGCGCGAGCGGACTTGTTTTCGGAAACAGCGGAGGCAAAGACTGTGCGCTTGTGGGCATACTATGCAAAATTGCCTGCGAAAACACGGTCGGTCTTATCATGCCCGGCTCGTCCGAGAAAAACTACAAATCCGATATGGAAGATGCCCTCGCACTCGGCAAGCAGTACAATATCGAAAACCGAGTTTGCGAGATTGGCTCCGCTTTGGCTGCCTGCAAGAAGTCGCTGAATGAGTGCGTAAAGCTCACGGATATGGCCTCATCAAATATTTCGCCTCGCTTAAGAATGTTATCTCTCTACGCCTTTGCCCAAAGCGAAAACAGGCTCGTTGTCGGAACAGGGAACAGGAGCGAAATTTACATAGGCTATTTCACAAAGTGGGGCGACGGAGCGAGCGATTTAAACCCGATAGGCGACCTCACGGCAACGGAGGTTATTGAATTCCTTAAATATCTCGATGCGCCGCTCAGCATAAGGCGAAAACCGCCGTCTGCGGGGCTCTACGAGGGGCAGACAGACGAGGGAGACTTGGGCTTTAGCTATAAGGAACTGGACGGATATATAATTAACGGCGAAATAGAAAATGTTGTTGCCAAGGAGCGCATCGAAAGGATGCACCGAAGTAGCGAACACAAGCGCAGGACGATACCGGTATTTTCGTCTGAGCAATAAATTTGCTTACATAAAGACCAAACAATTATTTAAAGATTTGCATTTTGCATTGACCAATATATTTAAAAAATGTGATATTTTTAAAAAGCTAAGCTTATCAGGGCAGAGCTTAAGCTTTCTTATGTATTCAAGTTGATTTATCAGTTATAAAATAAGTATCTGATTTATCAAAAAACAAATTGACAATTTTAAAACATTGTTATAAGATATCCTAGAGCATTTAGGCTTGTAAACAAGCCAATAATTAAATTAAAATAAACATTAGCAAGGGGGCTGAAAATGAAAGACCTGAAGCATCTGATTTACTTCGAAGACCTGCTGCAGGAGGCTCAGAACGAGCTTGTCACGAAGGCAGTCAATGAAGGGAAAATCGCGCTGGGATATAACTGCTACTATATCCCGGAGGTACTGATGAATCTGGAAGGCTGTTTTTCCTCACGCCTGCGCGCACCTCGTACAACCTCAACGGACATGGCGACTTACTACATGACAAACCGCAACTGTCCTTATGTTCGCGCTATCTTAGAGCGTGCAATCGAGGGTGGCTACAACTATCTCAGCGCACTGTTCGGAGCCGAGAGCTGCGCCACCATGGAGCGTATGGAAGAGCATTTCTTCCTGATTGATCCCGTAAAGAACGAAGACTTCTTCGTTACAATCATCGACCCTCCCCTAAAGGGAGACAGAACATCACTCGACTACTACATGGCGCAGCTCAAGCTCAAGGTACTGGATGAGATTGAGGGGCGCTTCGGTATTGATGTTTCCGAAGAGGCGCTAAAGCGCGCCATCGAAAGACACAACGAGCTGAGCCGCGTAATTACCGAAATCGGCAATTTCCGCAAGCTCGAAAATCCTCCGATTACAGGCTATGAATTCCATGTGATTCAGCTTGTGTCTCAGGTATGTCCTCACGAACTCATTCTCCCGTATCTCAAGGAGACACTGGAAGAGCTCAAAACCCGCAAACCCGAGCCGAAGTTCCCTTTCCGTTCGCGCGTAGCGCTGGTTGGTAGCGAGATTGACGACCCCGAGTTCACAAAGCTCATCGAGACCTGCGGAGCCATGGTCGTTGTCGACAGATACTGCTTCGGCAGCTTCCCGAGCCGTGAAGAGATAGAAATTCACGAGGGCGAAAGCGCGTTCGAGGCCATTTGCCGCCACTATCTGCACTGGAACCAGTGCGCCAGATTCATGGACGGCGAAAAGATTGACCAACGACACGAAGAACTGAAGCGTTTGGTTGATGAGTTCAAAGCGGACGGCGTCATTTATCAGAATATGAAGTTCTGCGAGTTCTGGAGCTATGAAAAGGTTCTTGCTTCTCATGTGCTCACCAATGAAATGGGAGTTCCCACCTGCACGATTGAGAAGGAATATGCTATCGGTTCGGTAGGACAGCTCCGCACACGTTTCCAAGCCTTTATCGAAAGTCTGGAAATCAAGAAGATCAATTCTTGAGGCTAGGAGGAAAAGATGAAAATAATTAAAGCTATTGATAAGCTGCTCGAAAAGCACGATCCGCTTTGGCAAGCTCAAAACGGTGTCGGCGGACTTAGAAGCAGATATTACGACAAGACGGGTATAGCAAAATACCGCGAGTGGCGCGGTGTTGAAGACACCATGTACGACTATTACCGTTGGCTCCGCAACCTCATGGCCATGGGCGCCATGGTTGCATCGGCCCCAGTACACATCATGTTGGGATTCTGGGAGTACCGCTGGATGGGCTCCTACCTGGGCACTTTCGCATTTATCGACAGACTTTTCGAGGGCTTCCGCGGTCCCGAGCTCAGAGTTGCGCACCTTAACATGCATGTCATCGTGTCCAGCCTTACAAAGAAAATTGCCTTGGCTCTCAGGAACGACAGAAGATTCGGCGGCGGACCCATGACCGATAAGATAGTCCCGATGGACGAAGTTCTGCCTCCGCTCTTTATGGCCGGTTTCCCGACATTAATACCTTTCCCGATTCAAACTCTTCCCGAGTTCATCATCTGCGATATCGACCAGCATCTGCAGCCCAAATACATCGACATAGCCGAAAGTTTCGGTCTTCCTGCCGATGTCTGCTCGCGTTGCGCCGCCGAGACAGGTGTCGCCTTCGACGATGCATTCCCGATTTTCGGCAAGGCTGTTCTCACAACAAACATGCCCTGCAATGCCAGTGAGGCAACAAGCATGTTCCAGCGTCGCCGCTTCGACCAATACGACTTGCCCGATTTCCCCGTAACAATGGCGATGATTCACAACGAACCGGGCGCGCACCCCTACTCCACACAGATGCTCAAAGACGCAATTGCATTTATAGAAGAGCAGTACGGTGTTAAATACGACTGGGATGCCCTCTTCGCTCGCGCCAAGCACATGAACGAGCAGAATAAGATAGAGCTCGAGAAGTGGGATATTATGCAAACAGGTCACACCATTCTCTGCGGCATAGCCGAAACTCTCTATCGCCTTTATGCTTGGGCAGTTGCCTGCGGACTTGAAGACCATGTCACAAAGAACGACCGCAAAGTCATCGAGATGATGCGCGAGCACTATCAGAAGAAGTATGTACCTTTCCAGGGCAAGGCTCGCCACCGCGCCTTCCTCTGGGGACCCTCCGCTGTTTACTACACCGATTTCCCGACATGGACAATGAACTGCTGGGGTATCGATATAGTTCTCAACATGGACAGCACAATGGGTCACAACATGATAAACACTGAAGACCCCGAAGAAGCCATTAAAGATTTGGCGCTCTTCAGCGAAAAGGCAGTTATGCGCCACCACGCCGTCGGCGGATGGGACAACATCAACGCCGTTTGGGATTGGGCAACAAAGTTCAACTGCGACATGGTTCTTGTAAACGACAACATTGCCTGTAAGGGTATGAACGGTGTCCACGCACTTCTTGAGGAGCAGGCCAGAGATCTCGGCTTCCACTTCATATTCATCGAGCACGACCTCGAAGATTGCAGAACGGTCTCAAGGCGCGAAATGCGTGAACGGGTCAACGGATATATGTCCGTAGTTCTGAACGAGAAACCCTTAGACGAGACTCTCGTTGACTTCGACGACTCGCTCGCTTGGTAAGGAAAGGAATCGGATTATGAAAATTTTTCGTAAAAAAAATAAGAAAAAGTCTAAGGCGGGCTGCCCTGTAGCCAAAATCCTCGGCAAGCTTCTGCTCATGGTATTCGGACTTTTCTTAGGCACATTTATTCTATATTTCTTCAACTTAGAGAACAAACTCATCTATTATGTGATTTATCCCTTGCTCAATAAGCATTACGATAAGCAGGTAAGAGACAGAAGAATCTAGTTAAATCAAAATTAAAGGCTCTCGTCAAAAAGACGAGAGCCTTTTGTGTTCGGGATATTTGGATGAAAATATTGATTTATTCTACTGCCGTAACAGACTCCGCAGATTTCTCCTTAAACAGAATTTTTGCAACTCTCTTGTATAAGAAGTAGGTTAGGAAAGAGACAATAACAGCCTTTAAAAGATTGAAGGGAACCACAGCGTATAATATAAGAGTGTTGAGGCTTGTTATTGAGGGGTTTACAGCAGTGCCCATAGCTATGATTGCCTCTAAAGGCAAGCCGAACATAATCGCAAATTTGGGTACGAGATAAAAGGCGTTCATCATACTGCCGAAGATGGTCATGACAACACCGCCCAGAGCAAGACCTAAGACAGCTCTTTTTAATGTTTTTCTCCAATGATAGAAAATAGAGGCGGGCAATATCATGGAGACGCCTATTAAAAAGTTTGCAAAATCGCCGACAAAGGCAGTGCTTGTTCCCTTTATTAGAAGCTTTACAAGTACCTTGAGCATTTCGCCGCTTACTCCCGCCACCGGGCCGAGATAAAGCGAGAGCATGAGTATGGGGAGCTCGCTGATGTCCATCTTGTAGAAAGGGGGAGCAAAGGGAAGCGGAACCTCAAAACACATGAGAACGCCGCTCAGCGCTGCAAACATTGCAGTGTAAGAGATTTTTTTGGTCTTTGAAACAGAGCGAATTTGCTGGGGATAAACCTTTTTTTCAAAAAAGAGCGCCACAAGATGCAAGAACAGAACGCTTAAAACAACAACCGTAACAAAGACCAGAGATGCTTTTACCTTATCCATTATATACCTCCGAAAGAAATTAACGCCCGAAAATAATCTTCGGGCGCTAATATAAAAACATATTAACACATCTTCTCTCATCCAGACTGTACTGTCGGTTTCGGAGTTACACCGAATCTGCTTGCGCTCGCGGACTTTACCGCCGGTAGGGACTTGCACCCTGCCCTGAAGATAATATATTCGTTTGTTGTATACGATACTAGCATATTCAGTGCATCATGTCAAGCATGCGCAGAGCCGAGTCTAAAAGCTCATCGGAAGAAATCAGAACAGGTCGGGTAGGAAGCTCTGCGGAATAAGAAAAAATAGCAATAGCATAGTCGGGAACAGTGTCATAGGTTTTGCCCACACTTTTGCCGTCGGGGCCGTAAATTATATCGTCTTTATGATAAATCCCCGAAGACAGGCGAAGATTGCCCCCACCTTTAAGCTTAAAATAAGCCTCTTTAAGGCACCATAGCTCGTAAAAATCACACTCTAGACTCTCATTTTCCATGATTTTTTTTATAAAGCGCTCCGATCTCGGCTTTTTTATCTCAATATCAACACCGCAGGGATTTTTTGAAACTGCCACAGCTACAAAATTCCCGCTGTGGCTCAAGGAAAAATGAATTCCACAATCTTTTTCAAAACGGGGCTTTCCGCTCTCTTCAAATATAATCTTCGGAAGAGTGTTAAAACCGAGCAAAGTGTTAATGCCTTTAAACAAAAGAGCATGCGAAAATACCTTCTCGGCTTCTCTTTTGCTCAAAGAAGAAAAAGGGAAAGCTGTTCTTAAATTTTTTATATCGCAGATGAAAAGTCCTGTCAAAAGCATGCGCCTCTGTAAAAATAATTGTTTTTATTTTGTATAAATTATACTACAAATTGCAATTTCAAGCTACCAAAAAGATTACGAATATGCTATAATTAAACAGAAAAGTTATTAGGTGGTGTTAGGTTGATGAAGAAGGTACTGGTACTTGAGGACGAGACCGACATTCGCGATTTTGTCGTAATAAATTTAAAGCGTTCAGGCTATAAGCCTATAGAAGCGAGCAGCGGAGAGGAAGCTCTCGAGCTGCTCTCGAAGAATAATGATATCGCCATTGCGATTTTAGATGTAATGCTTCCGGGCATCGACGGCTTTGAAGTTTGCAGAAAAATCAGAGCCTCCGGCTCGAAAATGGGCATTGTAATGCTAACCGCCATGGGGCAGGAGATGGATAAAATCACCGGCCTTATGACGGGCGCAGACGACTATATTACCAAACCGTTTTCGATTGCCGAACTTACGGCGAGAATAGATGCGGTTGCCAGGCGCTTAGATACAAACGAAGAGCCGGAAGAAGAGGTCATAAGCTACGGCCCGTTCAGGCTGAATGTGCGCAACAGAACTATCGATAAAAACGAAAAAAGGCTCAAGCTCACTCAAACGGAATTTGCAATTATGCACTATTTCATGAAGAACAGGGGCAAGGCGCTTTCCAGAGACGAGATACTTCAGGATGTCTGGGGAAGCGAGTATACAGGCGACCTCAAGATAGTGGATGTCAACATCAGAAGACTCAGATTAAAGATAGAAGACGATGCAACGGTTCCGGCCTATATATCCACGATTTGGGGATTCGGATATAAATTCGGGAACTAGTAATGCAAGTACAAGAAGAAATACCCGAAGTCAAAAAAGAAAAATTCCGATTGCCCGACTGGCTGAGAGGTCTGTCAGGCACTTGGTTTTATTTCAGCTCGGCAGTCATGATATTTGTCGTGCTCATAGAATACTTCGCTTTTCGGGGCGAGGGCTTTTGGGCAGGGGTTTTTGCATTTGCCTCCGTTTTAATACTCGGTTTATCCAATTTTTGGCTGAGAGATAAGCTCATAAGTCCGCTCATAGGTCTGGGCGATTTTGCCAGGCACATATCTGCCGGAAGCTACGGTGATGTGAGCGAGGTTCAAAGCCTCGATGAGATAGGCGAGGTCATGATGGTGTTAAATCAGCTTTCGCTTCGCCTCAGCGAATCCGAGAAAACTCAAACGGAGTTTGTCTCTTCCGTCTCTCACGAGCTCAGAACACCTCTCACGGCCATCAAGGGCTGGAGCGAAACATTGCTCATAGAAGGCGAACTCGACAAGGACGACTCGAGGAGAGGGATAGAGATAATAAACAGCGAGGCCGGAAGGCTCACCAACATGGTCGAGGAACTTCTTGAATTTTCCAGAATTCGCAACGGCCGCTTCACTCTAAGCATCGAGTCGGTTGATATGTGCGGCATCTTGGACGAAATCGTTTTCACATATGATGAACTTATCAGAAAAGAGGACTTCGATATAATCTACAATGCGCCGCCCGAGGGGGCTCCGCCGGTGAGCGGAGACCCGCGCAGACTCAAGCAGGTGCTGTTAAATGTAATAGACAATGCGCTTAAATACGGAAAGAGCGGCAAAAAGCTTATTTTAAAAATCGAGTCGGCGGGCGAGTATGTAAAGACGACGGTTCGTGACTTCGGTCCCGGTATTTTGGAAGCGGATTTACCCCATGTAAAGGAGCGCTTCTATAAAGGACAGAGCAAGCAACGCGGAAACGGCATAGGACTTGCCGTCTGCGATGAGATAATAATGAGACATAAGGGCGAACTTATAATAGAAAATGCCGATGGCGGCGGGGTTTTGGTGACAATACTTCTGCCGATAGTATCTGAAAAAAGTGTGAGTAACCAATGACAGAAGAAAAATGCAAATTTAAAACCTCGATAGGCGGACAGGCGCTTATAGAGGGAATACTTATGAGGGGACCCGATAAGCAGGCAATCGTGTGCAAAACCCCCGAGGGCTTTCAGGAGAAAGTGGAAGACATAGTTCCGCTTAAGGAAAAACACCCTGTTTTTGCAAAACCTTTTTTAAGAGGAATAGCGGCCCTCTTCGTATCTTTAAAGCTTGGAATGGGCGCACTAAGCTATTCGGCCTCACTTCAGACGGCAGAGATAGATGAGAGCTCAAAGCTTGAGAAGTGGATTGAGAAAAAGTTGGGAGTAAAAAAAGCCGAAAAGCTCATTATGGCATTTGCGCTGATACTGGGACTTCTCTTGGCGCTCTTCCTCTTCACATTTTTGCCCACCTTCATCTCGGGTTTTTTCCCGACTGTGGGCGAAAATCTCTTTTTAAGAAGCCTGGCAGAAGGTATTTTAAAGCTGATTATTTTCTTCTTATACCTATATGCCTGCTCCAGACTTCCCGATATGCAAAGAGTTTTTGCCTATCACGGAGCCGAGCACAAAAGCATCTTCTGTTACGAGAATTGCGAGGAGCTAACTGTTGAGAATGTCAGAAAGCAGTCGCGTTTTCACCCCCGGTGCGGCACAAGTTTTTTGATTGTGGTTATTATTTTGGGTGTTTTTCTTGGCTTTTTAATCAGGTTTCAAAATACCTTCATAAGAATTTTGTTCAGATTGCTTCTGCTTCCGGTTTTGGTCGGAATAGCTTACGAGATAAATCACTGGGTCGGTGCCAACTGCGAAAAGCCCATTGCCAAAATACTTTCGGCTCCCGGCAAACTTTTGCAAAGACTCACAACAAAAGAGCCCGACGATGAAATGATAGAGTGCGCAATCTTAGCGCTTAAGAGAGTAATACCTGCCGAAAGCGGCAAGGACGCTTGGTGAAAACGGAGTTTTATTATGGCAAAGACATACAGCCAACTCTATATCGAGGTTAGAAACGCGCTTCGAGAAGCCGGCATAGAGTCATTTTCTCTCGAGGCCAGATTGCTTCTGGCGGGCGCTGCCGGAAAGTCGACGGCCGAGCTTTTAAGGGATATGAGCCTCTATACCTCACGCACCTACGAAAGAAAGGTCAGACAGCTTTTAGGGCGCCGACTCGAGGGTGAGCCCATAGCCTATATCACGGGCAGCTGGGAGTTCTACGGATTCCCGTTCAATGTAGATAAAAATGTTTTAATACCGAGAATCGACACCGAGCTTTTGGTAAAAGAGGCCGAGCAGAGTTTAAACGGCAGAAAAATGGATGCCAGAGTCTTAGATTTGGGTTGCGGAAGCGGCTGTATCGGAATAGCCATAGCTAAACTCCTTCCCAAAACTCAGGTCGTACTTTTGGATGTGAGCGAGAAAGCGATTAGAAAGGCGAGAGATAATGCCGCTTTAAACCGCGCCAGTGAAAGAGTCAGCTTCATAACGGCCGACATTAAAGAAGGACCGCCGATGATGATAGGAAGCTTCGATCTTGTGGTTTCCAACCCGCCCTATATCCCGACGATTGAGATACTCGAGCTCGACGGCTCGGTAAGAGATTACGAGCCGCTCTGGGCGCTCGACGGTGGCGAAGACGGACTCGATTTTTACAGGGAAATATTCTCCCGCTGGCTCAGCGTTATAAAGCCGGGCGGCGAAATTATGGTAGAGGTTGGGGAAGACCAAGCTTTAAGAGTAGAGGAACTCATGCGTCTCGGCGGACTTTACGATGTGGAGTCGGTCAAAGATACACGCGGAGTGTTCCGAGTGGTTAAGGGCAAGAAAAGATAGAACAACAACAGATAGAAAGATAAACAAAGAGGTGTAAGAATGGCAGAAAAGAAAAAGGTTGAAAAGGTGCAGGTCCCACCGGCCGAAGAGCGCAAGAAGGCACTGCAAACCGCTATAGCGCAGATAGAGAAAAACTTCGGAAAGGGCACAATAATGCGCCTTGGAGACGATATTTCAGTCAATGTCGAAGCCATATCCACGGGCTCTGTGTCCCTTGACATAGCGTTGGGTATAGGCGGCGTGCCGAGAGGCAGAATAGTCGAGATATACGGTCCCGAGTCCTCGGGAAAAACAACTCTTGCCCTGCACATAGTGGCAAGTGCCCAAAAGAGCGGTGGAGATGCGGCATACATAGATGTTGAGCACGCGCTCGAGCCTGCCTATGCCAGAGCTTTGGGAGTAAATATCGACGAACTGCTCATCTCACAGCCCGATACGGGAGAGCAGGCTCTCGAGATAACCGAACAGTTGGTGCGCTCAGGCGCTCTGGATGTAATAGTTATCGACTCCGTTGCGGCGCTTCTGCCAAGGTCCGAACTCGAAGGCGAGATGGGAGATTCCTCTGTAGGTGTTGTGGCCAGACTTATGAGCCAGGCGCTCCGTAAGCTTGCAGGCGTTGTTTCCAAAACCGGAACAATAGTCATTTTCATAAATCAGCTCAGAGAAAAAATAGGCGTTATGTATGGCAACCCCGAAACAACTCCGGGCGGAAGAGCACTTAAATATTTCTCCAGCGTCAGAATAGACATAAGGCGTACCGAGAGCATTAAAGTAGCCGGAGAACAGAAGGGCAACCGCACAAGAGCCAGGGTAATTAAGAACAAGGTTGCGCCACCGTTTAAAGAGGCGGAGTTCGACATCATCTACGGTGAGGGTATTTCCAAGGCCGGCGAGATAGTCGATCTCGGTGTCAAGTTCGACATCATAGATAAGGGCGGCGCTTGGTATACAATAGGCGAAGAGAGGGTACAGGGCAGAGAGAATGCCAAGCAGTATCTTCTGGACAATCCCGAGCTTATGGACAGCTTGGAAATTAAGCTCAAGGATGCCATTTTAAATAAAAAAGATGAGGCTGAGCCTAAAAAAGAGAAAAAACCCGCTTCAAAGCCGATAGAGATTTCAGCCGAGGATTTTGAAGACTGATGGTCTCGGAAGAGGCCTATAAAGAGGCAATGCAAAGAGCCTTAAAGCTCCTCGAGCGGCGGGACTATGCCGAGGGAGAGCTTATAGATAAGCTTAAACAAAAAGGCATAGAAGAAGAGACTGCGGCTAAGACGGCTGAGAGACTTACAGAGCTCGGATATATAAACGATAAAAAATTTGCCGCTATTTTAGTTCGACACTACTCGGCAAAAGGTTTCGGGCCGGGTAAAATCAGGTCCGAGTTTATAAAGCGCCGCGTACCGAGGGAACTTTGGGACGAGGCGCTAAGTGAGTTTCCCGAGTCAGTAGACAAGGTTTACAGTCTGCTTCTAAAAAAACTGGGAACAAAAGAGCGAAGCAGAGAGAATATAAGTAAGGCAAGCGCCTCTGCCGCACGCCGAGGCTTTTCTTGGGAAGAAATTAATGATGCCGTGCAGAGACTTTTATACGAGGAAGATTATGAGGAATAAAAAAGTCGGGCTCATTTCTCTGGGTTGCGCAAAAAATCGAGTGGTTTCGGAGCAGATACTAAAAAAGCTCTTCGATGCGGGCTTTGAGATTGTTTCTAATCAGTTAGATGCCGAGATTATAATAATAAACACCTGCGCTTTCATAGAAGAAGCGCAGGAAGAGGCAATAAATACAATATTAGAAACAAACGAGCTCAGAACCGAAGGAAAGCTTAAAAAGCTTATCGTCACAGGCTGTCTTGCCGAACTCTTCAAAGAAGAGGTTAGAAAAGAGCTTCCCGAGGCCGATGCCGTTTTGGGAGCGCACAGTTGGCAGGATATTCTAAAAGCCATAGAGGAATGTGAAGAGGGAAGGAGCCCCGAGTATTTTGACCCGAGCCCGAAAACGCCGCCCGAGGAAGAGAGACTCATTTCCACAGGTGCGCACTGGGCCTATCTTTTAATCGCCGATGGTTGCGACAACGGTTGCACATATTGCGTCATTCCGAAAATAAGAGGAAAATTCAAATCTCGTCCCATGAAGAAAATTCTCCGTGAGGCTGAAAAACTTGCCGATATGGGATATAACGAGCTCATTTTGGTGGCTCAGGATTTAAGTCACTACGGCTTCGATCTCTACGGAAAAAACTCCCTTGCGGCACTCTTAAAAGAGCTATGCAAAATAGAAAAGCTCAAGTGGATTCGCCTCCACTATATCTACCCGAACGAGATAAACGAGGAGCTTATAGAAACAATAGCTAATGAGCCCAAGATACTGAAATATATTGATATGCCCATTCAGCATATCAATGACAGAGTTTTGAAACTGGCGGGCAGAAGGGACAGGGGCGAGAAAATAAAGTCCACAATATCTCTTTTAAGAGAAAAAATCCCCAATCTCGTCATTCGCACCAGCCTCATAACGGGTCTACCTGGCGAAGACGAAGAGGCCTTTTTAGAGCTCATGGACTTTTTAAGAGAATACAAGCTTCAAAGAGTCGGCACATTTGCGTTCTCACCGCAGGAGGGCACAGCGGCGGCAAAAATGGAGCATGTATCTCGAGAGATTGCCGAAAGACGAGCCGAGGTGCTCATGGAAGAGCAGATTCGCATTATGGAGGCTTGGGAGCAAAGTCTTACGGGCAAGATTATAGATGCTAAATGTGATTATGTAAACTTATCTGACGAAAAGATGGGCAGAGCCTATTTCGATTCTCCCGAAGTTGACGGAAGTCTTAAAATATTGGGAAATTGCTCGCCGGGTGATATAATCAAAGTAAAGATAATTTCTGCAGACAGCGGCGAAATGATAGGAGAAATAATATGAAACTTACATTGGCAAGTAAAATAACAATAATAAGAGTGGCGCTTATACCGCTGATTGTTCTGCTCATGTATCTTCCGGGCCAAGTTGCCGCAATAGCCGCCATAATACTTTTTATTGTGGCGTCGGTGAGCGACTTTGTCGACGGCTACATTGCCAGAAAATATAATCAGGTCTCAACTTTCGGAATGTTTCTCGATCCTCTGGCCGATAAGTTTTTGGTGATCTCCGTCATGCTTGTACTTACAGAGAGGGGGATTTTCCCCGGCTGGGCGGCCTTTGTTGTTATTGCAAGAGAGCTAGCCGTAACCAGCCTCAGGCTTTTTGCCGTCGAGAAAGACAGGGTTATAGCTGCGGCGAATTCAGGGAAGTTAAAAACGGCCTTCACCATGCCTGCGCTTATCGTCATGATGCTTCCTGTCCCCCTTCCCGCATGGCTGATAACAACTCTTTGGGTAATAATTTTAATACTCACACTCTATTCAGGTTGGGAGTATTTCCAAAAGAATGCGGACGTGTTCAAAGATTAAAAGCAATATCTCATAATAAGATTAGAGCGCGAAAAAAACGGCACCGGAGCGTCAAATCAGACGCTCCGGTGCTGTTAATACAAAAAATAAATATCAAAGCGTGGAAGCGGGAACATCCAGCACCACATCCGACATGGCAAAGCTGGAGCAGGGATGTATATAGTTAAAATCTATATCCGCCGCTCTGCGCCCGTCTGTCTTTTCGGGCACATAAACTTTGCCTGAAACAAGTTTCGAGCGGCACCAGCCGCATTCGCCGCTGCGGCAGCGTGCAGGCGCAGCAATTCCAGCGCGCTCAATAGCAACAAGCAGAGGCTCGTCTGCCGAAGCGGGAACATCATACTCCTTGCCACACTGTTTTATTTTAAGATTAAAGACTTTGCCGCGAATTTCTTCAGGATAAGCGGGCTGATTCCACGGATCCTTTATCATTCCGAAGAGCTCTCTGCGAACAAATTTTTTGCGCAGACCCAGCTTTTCGATTTGCTTATCAAGGAATTCATACATTGCCTGAGGGCCGCACATAAAAATGCTGTATGCATCTCCGCCGTATTTCTTTATAAGTTCAGCGGTAATAAAGCCATGTTCATATCCCGGCTTTTCCTCGTCGGAAAGCACATGGACAACCTTAACCTTTTCACATGCCGCGCAAACCTCATCAAGTTCCTTTTTATAGACTATGCCGTCCTCCTTCCGAGAACCGTAGAGTATGGTGAGATTAAAATCCTCAAGTCCGTCGCGAATCGCATAGGCCATACCCATAAAAGGAGTTATGCCCGAGCCGCCTGCAAGCGCAACCACATTATTTTCGTCACGAATCCTTTCATAGTAAAGATGACCCTGGGGGCCCGAAATAGTCAGCTTCTGCCCCTCTTTCCAATTGTCCTGAATATACGGGCTTACAAAGCCTGCGTCATCTCTCTTTACCGTTATGTGATAAATGCCCTGTTTTGCACAGGCGGGAGATGAACAAATGGAATAGGAGCGATTTGTTAAAGTGCTGCCTATAGATACTTCAACACTCACATATTGTCCGGCTCTAAATGGGGCCAAGGGTCTGCCGTCTGCGCTTTTTAGGACAATGGTTTTTGCATCTGCTCCGTTTTCACGAATTTCATCAATAACAACATTCTGGCTGGCGGGGTGCCGCTGTTTCGCCTTTTCGTTAGTAATCAGAACTTTCGGCAAAGGAGCAGCCGAAGAGGCCTGAATTGCCGCTTCACGCACTTTGGGCATGTTTTTAAAGCGAAGCATGTCCAACGCGCCTATAAGACTTATCTTGTAGTTAGGTGCCATGTTCTCAAGCCTCCTCTTCCTGCATCTCGGCAAGTGTTTTCTTGGCCAGTATATCGCCGCTGAATATGGCGGAGTTATATCCGTCGCCTCTAATACTTGCGGCGCCGACAAATTTAAGTCCCTTTACCGGGAACTCGGTGCCCATCATCATCATACGCGGCATCATGCTGTCCCAGTCCTTAAGTTCAAAACCATAGGCTGAGCCTTCCGGTGTATTAACGTAATTGCACATAGTCCAGGGTGTTGCAATCTCAATCTCCTCTATGTAAGGAGTAACCACATATCCGCTGCGCTCTTCAAAAAGCCTTATAAGCTTTTCCGCAAAAGCGGTTTTGGTCTCTACATAGTCTTCGTGTTCAACATTCGCCCAGTCATCTTCCATAAATGTACTGGTAAGAGAGATTACACAGGTGCCCTCCGGGGAGAAATTCGGATTTACGACATTGTTGCAGACCATAACCTGATTACAGTTGGTATCAATGCGTTTCCCCGACTCATATTCTTTAACCGTGTCGGCGGAGGTGGGGAGGAAAATTGTGTAGTCGTGAATGCCCAGTTCTTCGGCAGTTTTGTCCAGACCCATATAAACAACAAACATGCGCGCGGAGTAGGTGCGGGCATTTCCAAGCTTAACCATTCGTTCGGGGACGACCTCCGGCGGACAAATATTTGCATATACCATGTTCTGGTTCATATTGCATAGGATGTGTTTGGTTTCTACGGTGCCGCAAGTGGTTTCCACGCCGCACACGGCTTTGTTTTCGTCAAACAAAATTTTTGTCGCAGTACAGTTCATCCATACCTCGCCGCCGAATTCTCTAAAGCGCTCGAGCATACCGGTTGTGAGCTGATTGCTGGTTTTGTCCGGAATCCATGCCCCGTGGTTTACATAGAGCCAGAGCATGTTCACATACTGAAGGAAAGATAAGCGATCCGCATCTACGCCGAGATATCCCCAGTAGGTGTTCATAATATCCTGAGCGAGCTTCGGCATCTTCATCGCTTTAAAAACACGGTTTACACTGTAACTTCCCAAACGAAGAAAATTGGGGAAATTCTCTCTCATATACTTAGGATCGGTTTTACCGGCAACACTCAAAGAGTAATCTCCGGCTTTACGAAATTCAGTACCTAGTTCGAAAAGATCCTGTATGGATTTGCGGCAACCGGGCACAAGCCGCTCCATCTCGTTTACAAAGTTCTCAACACCGCTGGGCAGTGTAGCGTCAATCGGCGTTTTGCCGTCGCTTGCAGTTGTAATAACTCTAAAATTGTCAGGCACCATGTGCCATTTAATATCCAATCCAAAGTCATCTACAACGGTTTTCCTGCAGCCGCCGGGATTTTCGGCGCTGCCCCATTCACAAATCTCATGCAGAGCCGTTTCAAATTCAAAACGCCCTCTGCGGAAGCTTGAAGCGCAGCCTCCCGGAAGATTGTGTCGCTCTAAAAGAAGCGTCTTTTTACCTGCCAAAGCCATTCGACAGGCAGCTGCTAAGCCTCCGTTGCCGGCTCCTATGACAACGGCATCAAATTTTGGCATATTACCCCTCCTTATTATTTTGGTATTACCACGCTTAACTACAAAAAATTATATATCCATTGTCGACATACAGTCAAGATATCATAAGGATTTTCGGCAATTTTAGCATTTTACACGTTGACTTTTAAGCAATATGCACCTATTATATAAATCGTGGTATCTTGGCAATACCACGAACGTTTTTCAATTTGGGTGATTCTTATGGGTTTTAAAAAAATAAATGCGCTTTCTCTTACGGATTTGTTTGTTCAGCAAATCGAAAACATGATACTTTCGGGCGAACTGGCTGTTGGAGAGCAGCTGCCTCCGGCGCGAGAGCTGTCGATGAAAATGGGGGTAAGCCGTACTGTCATTTCCGCTGGTCTTGTTGAGCTGGAAAAGCTCGGGTTTGTAGAGTTAGTTCCGAGACAGGGAGTTTTTGTATGTGACTATCGCCGAAAGGGCACAATGGAAACACTGGTTGCCATCATGCGTTATAACGGCGGAGCGCTTCGTAAAAACGAGGTTCGTTCTCTATTTGAAACCAGAGAGGCTATGGAACAGCTCTGTATGCGGCTGGTACTTGAGCGAGCTGATATAAGTGAAATAGAGAAACTTTCACCGATTATCGATAAAATACGAGATGCAAAAGACGCAGACTATGCTGCCGAGATGGTTTTCACCTTTCATCACGAGTTGGCGGTGCTTTCGGGCAATGTGCTTATGCCGCTTCTGTATTATTCCTTTCGTGAACAGGGAGTTTATCTCTGGTCGTTATTCTGCAAAAATCGGGGAATAAAAAAACTCTACGAGATAAAGCTGAATTTATATTCTGCGCTTTTAAACGGCGATGTAAATTCAGTGCAAAAACAGACGGATGAAGTTATGCAGGCGGCGATAGATGAGTTATCTCTATATGGCGTATAAAATACTCTGAATCATTTGTTGAATATTAATAAAAAACAGAGGATTGAAAATTCAACCCTCTGTTTTAAGTATATTTTAAGTCTATGGCTTACTTTTTCCTGCTCGAGTCTCTTGCGGCTCTCTTGCGCCTCTGCATTTCCGAGCGAACAAACAGGAACACGGCAATAGCGGCAACTATAACGGCAAGTCCGATGTATACGCTGCTGTTGCTCTCGCCCGACTGAGAGTTATCGGTTTTAACCTTGAGCCAAAGACTGTCCATCAGCCTTGTGGTCTCTGCCGAAAGGTTCAAGAAGGCTTCACCGAGCGCAAGAATTTCTTCAGAGGGATAGGCAACTTCATTGCTTGTGGTTTCGGGGTCCATAAGCTTTTTCGCTTCTTCCGAAGGAGCGGAGTAGCCGAGGTAAGTCAGATTTTCCGCCATAATTTCAGGGTCGCATAAAAAGTTTATATAAGCTTCTGCGGCCGCAGTGTTTTTAGAGCTGGTCGGAATACAGCATGCATCGATGAAAAGGTTGAAGCCCTCTTTGGGATAGAAAAACTTCAGATTTTCGTTGTCAACGCTCATCTGCAGATAGTCGCCGGAGTAATAGGGCGCAATCCAAGCTTCCTCATGTGTCATCTGGCTGTATATCTGATCCATGACATACGACTGCAAAAGGGGCTTTTGCTTGGCCAAAAGGTCGGCCGCAGCCTTAATCTCGGCCTCGTCCTCAGTGTTTAAGCTGTAACCGAGGTAAAGCTCAGCCGCGCCGAAGGAGTCGCGCGGGTTGTCGAACATCAAAATCTTTCCGGAATATTTGGAATTCCAAAGCAGACTCCAACTGCCGAGATCGGCCTCATCAACATGTTTGTCGTTGTAGATAATACCCACCGCACCCCAGGTGTAGGGTACGGAGTACTCGTTATTAGGGTCGTATGTGGTGTTCTTATATGCGTCCGAAATGTACTTGTAGTTGGGTATGTTGTCGAAGTTAATCTTCTGAATAAGGCCCTCGTCGATGAGTCTGTGAATCATATAGTCCGAGGGGATGATAACATCATACTCGGCTCCGCCGGTCTTAAGCTTGGTGTAGAGCGACTCGTTGGAGTCGAAGGTGAGATAGTTGACTTTAATGCCGGTCTTTTCGGTAAAGGCTTTGTTGACGTCTATATAGTCGTCGGTTCCGTCCGAAATATACTGCCCCCAGTTATAAACATTTATTGTGGTTCCGCTGAGGTCGTTTGTTTCGGCAAAAGCCGAGAATGCGAATGTGCTCATGATAAGCACGATGAGTACAATTGAGATAAATTTAGAGAATTTTTTCAAATTTTACGCCTCTTCCTGAATTTCTTATATTTTTTGTCCTCTTGGCATCCAGCGCTTCCAGGATATTCATCAGTACCATTATTAAAAGTATTGCTATGAATAAAACGGTAAACAACGCATAGATTTTAGGATGCAAGGGTTTCTTTGTGTAGTTGTAAATTTCCACAGGGAGCGTTACGAAGCTCGGCCCATATACAAAGTAAGAAATAACGAAGTCGTCAAGACTCATTGCAAAGCTTAAAAGCGCACCCGAGATTATACCGGGTAAAATCTCAAAGAAAACAACTTTGAAGAAGGCTTGCACTGGCGTACAGCCAAGGTCGAGCGCCGCATCTCTCAGGTTTTTATCCATCTGCGTGAGCTTCGGCAAAACCGCCAGAATCACATACGACAGGTTAAAGCTTATGTGGGCTATGAGCAGGGTCGTAAAGCCCAACACATTGTTGATGCGAAGCATTCTTCCCACAAATGCAAAGATAAGAGCCAAAGATACGCCCGTCACGATATCGGGATTTGTGAGCGGGATGTTTGTAACCGTGAGCGCAATCGAACGGAGTCTGCCTTTCATACTGAATATGCCCAAGGCGGCCATTGTGCCCATTATGGTCGCTATAAGAGATGAAAGTCCGGCTACAATCAGCGAGTTGCCGAGCAGGGGCAGGAGCGCAGTGTCCTTAAAAAGGGCGACATACTGCGAAAAAGTAAAACCAGTGAGTTTTGCTATATCGGCAGAGCTGTTAAAAGATGCCACAATAAGTATTACAATGGGAAGATACAGAAAAATTAAAACAATAGCCGTAAAAACTTTGCTTATGCTTTTCATATTGTAGCCTCCTCAGTGTAAGAGCCCGAAAACTTGTTCATAAGGAAGATACAAAAGAGAACTATCACCATGAGGAGAAGTGAGAGCGCCGCGCCCAAATTGGGGTTATAGGCGGTTTTAAACTGCGTTTCTATAACATCGCCCATAAGCACGGTGCCGGGAGAGCCCAACTTTCTTGAGATGTAGAAAGTTGAAACCGCAGGCACAAATACCATGGTGAGTCCCGAGACTATTCCGGGAACCGAGAGGGGGAGTATAACCTTAATAAAAACCTGCAGAGGGTTGCAACCGAGATCGGTTGCGGCCTCTAATAGCCTCTTGTCAATTTTCTCCAAAACGGAAAATAGCGGCATTATCATGTAGGGCAGAAAGTTATAAACAATGCCCAAAATCACGGCGCCGTTATTTCTGATAAGCGGCAGGGGCTTAACTCCCAGGCTTACGAGGAAGCTGTTTATAATGCCCGTGTCCTCCAAAAGAGAGACCCAGGAGAGTGTTTTCAAAAGAAAGCTCATGCACATCGGAAGTATAATGAGCAAATAAAGCCATCTCTGAGCCTTAGGCGAAAGCGAGGCAATGTAATATGCGGCGGGATAGCCTATAATCAGGCAAATAAAGGCCGAGATTAAGGCGAGATAAACGCTCTTTGCCATTATGTGCGAATAAGAGCCGAGAGCCGCAAAATTCTCCAGCGAGAATCTGCCTGTTATGCTGTCGGAAAATGCGAAGTAAACAACTATGAATATAGGTATTACGGTAAACAGCGACATCCAGAGTAGATAGGGGGTGGCAAGCTTTGTGTTTTTCATGTATCCTCAGCCTCCCCATATTCTCCAAATTCCTCATAGGCATGAGTGTCAATATCGGCGTCGGGGTCATTTATCTCTTCATATTCGGCAGAATACGAGCTGTAGTCGCCGAAGAGGCCCGAGTACTCGCTCTTTTTCATAACATGTATGTCGTCGGGGCCCAAGGTTATGCCGATGTAAGAGCCCACGGGGCAAAAGTCGGTAGTCTGAATAAGCCATTTAAAGCCCTTAAAGTCAACGATTGTGTCGTAGTGTACGCCCTTAAAGGTGACTGAGCTCACAGTGCCGCAAAGATGGGCAGGGTCGGGCTCAACAATGTCTATGTCCTCGGGGCGTATGACAACATCAACGGGCTCGTCAGGCTCAAAGCCCTTGTCCAAGCACTCGAAATCTCTGCCGAAAATTCTGACGAGATAATCTTCAAGCATAACTCCGTCTATTATATTGGATTCGCCAATGAAGTCTGCCACAAAGGCGTTCTTTGGCTCGTTGTAAATGTTTTCGGGCGTGCCTATCTGTTGTATCTTTCCCTTATCCATAACAACAACGGTGTCCGACATCGAAAGGGCCTCTTCCTGGTCGTGCGTTACATATATGAATGTAATTCCCGTCTGCTGTTGAATGCGTTTGAGCTCGTTCTGCATATCCTTGCGAAGTCTCAGGTCCAGCGCGCCCAGAGGCTCGTCAAGCAAAAGTACCGAGGGCTCGTTTACAAGAGCTCTGGCTATCGCAACTCTCTGTTGCTGACCGCCAGAGAGCTGTGAGATTTTTCTGTCTTCAAAGCCGATGAGGGATACGGTGGCAAGCATTTCCATAACCCGTCTGTCAATTTCGTCCTCATCGAGCTTTGCGATTCTAAGACCGAAAGCTATGTTGTCATAGACATCGAGATGGGGGAAAAGAGCGTAGTTTTGAAAGACGGTGTTTACATTGCGTTTATATGGAGGCAGATCGTTTATGCGCTCTCCGTCAAAGATAACATCGCCCGAGGTGGGCTGTAAAAATCCGCCGACAATTCTTAAAGTTGTGGTTTTACCGCAGCCCGAGGGACCGAGCAGGGTTAAAAACTCGTTGTCATGAATCTCCAGGTTGATGGAGTCCAGTATAGTCTGGCCGTCAAAATCCATTCGGCAGTCCTTTAAGCGTACGAGTTCTCTGTTCATAAACACCCTCCCAATCGTAAAATAAAATCAATAAAGAAAGTGATGCTAAAAAATTTATATGCACATAATACCAAATTCTGCGGGAATATCTATAGTAAATTGCCTTCCGCTTAAAATTTTTAACGGACCTTCAGTCGCATTAAAAAGAAAGCTCAGTTTATATGAGCACAAAAGCTGCTGCAGAACACCGTGCTTCCTGTTTATCTCAGGGTTTCCGTACTTCGGGTCTCCCACTATGGGGAGGGCGTTTTCAGAGAGCTGAAGTCTTATCTGGTGGGTAAGCCCCGATATAAGCTCGCACTCCAAAAGGTGCAGATTTCCGTCGGACTTTAGAAGCTTATATCGCATTCTGGCTTCCTTCGAAGCCGATAACTCCTCCGAATCGGTAAAACTTTTTTTAAGAGACGAATCTCTTAAAAAATTCGAAACAAGCTCTCCGCCCGGGGGAGGAGTTTCAGAGTAACATAGCGCAAGATAATATCGCCCGACTTCTCTATTTTTTATCCTCTCGTTCATCTCTCTCAAGGCGGCGGCGTTCTTCGCGGCAATCATGAGCCCCGAGGTGTTTCTGTCGAGCCGGTTGCAAAGAGCAGGGGAGAAACTGAGTTCTCTTTGCGGGTTAAACTCGCCGCTTTTAATAAGCCGCTCGGTAACAAAGCCCAGAACCGAAGGCTTTAAGTCCGAATGTGACAAAAGCCCCGAGGGTTTATTTAAGAGAATTATGTTCTCGTCCTCAAAAATAATCTCGGGCGCCTCGGAGCGCGGTGAGAAATATTCGGTTTTGTTTTTCCCGGGCTTCGAGAGCTCATCGGGAATATAAAGGGCTATGCAGTCTCCCGGGTTTAAAACAAAGTCGGCTTTTTGCGCTTTGCCGTTTACCTTGATGCGCTTTTTTCTTATAAATTTCTGCATCAAAGAATTCGGGAGATTGGGTAGCGCCTTTTTTAAAAAACGATCGAGTCTTTGCCCCGAATCGTTTTCGTTAACGCTCAGTATTCTCATATGTTAATATTAGAGCCAAACAGAGAATAATGCAAGAAAAACTACTGAAATATATAAAAATTTTTGACGAAAAACCATTTCAAGAATGCGGTAAAATTTATGTAAAGAAAAACCGGGTTAAAACAGGCGAAAAGCTTACAAAATTTCACTCTTTAAGTTGACAATGCCTGCTTATTATCTTATAATGCTCGAGCGGCTATTTAAGTCGGGAGGTTCTTCATGCGTATCAATATAATGGAGATACCGGATACTGTAGGCTCCAAACTGAGTTTCGAGTTTCCTCTTACCTCAGAGCGCCTCAAGCTTCCGTATGTCATAGACTTTATTGAAGCTCCTGTGGCCAAGGGAGAGCTAGTTCAAAAGAGCGATGCGCTTTGGGTAGAGGGCGAAGTTAGCTCAGAACTTCTCTGCACCTGCGACAGATGCAATGCCGAATACAAAAAGGCAAAGCATTTAAAAATAAGTGTTCCGGTTGTTGAAACAGAAGACGGCGGAGAGGAAGAGGAGCCGAGTTTTTTCTATGCCGAGAGAGGCGTACTCGAACTTGGCGAACTTTTGGAAGAAATGTTTCTTCTCGAAATGGAAACAAGATCTCTCTGCAAAAAAGACTGCAAGGGCCTTTGCCCATACTGCGGTACCGACTTAAACCACGAAAAGTGCAATTGCCGTCCGCCGATTGATCCAAGACTGGCTGTGTTAGAGCAGCTTTTGGATGATAAATAATAAGCTGCTCAAAGAGCTAATGGAGGTGTAGTAAATGGCAGTACCCAAGAGTAAAACATCAAGACAGCGCCGCAACAAAAGGCGTTCGTCCGTTTGGAAGCTCGAAGCTCCCAATCTCGTCAAATGCCCGAGCTGTGGCGCCTACCGCCTGCCCCATCGCGCATGTAAGGCCTGCGGTAAATACAACGGCAGAGAAGTAATCGAGATTAAGGAAGACTGAAAAATTGAGGAAGAACGAGCATTCTTCCTCAGTTTTTCTTTTAACGATAGCCTAAATCTCTCTAAGGAATAAAGACATAGAGATTTTTATATGATATGATAAATAACTAAGATAATCATTTTGGGAGAAAGAAAAAGAATGTCAAAACCCTTGGTCGCAATTGTGGGCAGACCGAATGTGGGCAAGTCTCATCTTTTTAACAGATTAATAGGAAAAAGGCTTTCCATAGTTGAAGATACCCCCGGTATAACGAGAGACAGGCTCTATGCCGAATGCGAATGGGCAGGCCACAGCTTCGACTTGGTCGATACCGGAGGAATAGAACCGAACACAAAAAACGAGATGCTGCTCTTCATGAGAGAGCAGGCTCAAATTGCCATAGATACGGCTGATGTCATTATTTTTATCTGCGAGATAAAAACAGGGGTGACAGCCGCAGACGAAGATGTTGCAAAAATGCTGCAGCGCTCGGGTAAACCGATTGTTCTCTGTGTGAATAAGATGGATAATATAGGAGAGCTAGACCCGAACATCTACGAGTTCTACTCGCTGGGCATGGGAGACCCCATACCTGTCTCCGCCGTACACGGACACGGCACAACCGAACTGCTCGATGAGGTTGTCGGCCATTTCGGCGAAAAGAATACAGCAAGCGAGGAGTTCGAGGGTATCAAGGTTGCCGTAATCGGAAAGCCCAATGTGGGCAAAAGCTCACTTGTAAACTTCATATTGGGCGAGAAGAGAACAATAGTTTCAAACATCCCCGGCACAACGCGCGACAGCGTAGACGGGTTTGTAACCAACGACCACGGCGAATACCTATTTATCGACACGGCGGGTATTCGCAGAAAATCCAAGGTCAAAGACAGTATAGAATATTTTTCCGTGCTAAGATCAAATCTTGCTATCGACAGAGCCGATGTCTGCCTGCTCATGATAGATGCCGAAGAGGGCGCCACCGAGCAAGACACGAAAATTGCGGGGCTCATACAGGAATCCGGCAAAGCCTGCATAATTCTTGTAAACAAATGGGATTTAATCGAAAAAGATACAAACACAATGGAAAAAGAGCGTAAAAAGCTCTACGATGTTTTTTCTTTCATGCGCTATGCTCCGATTCTCTTTGTTTCGGTAAAAGAGGGCACAAGGGTAAGAGATATATTCGGACTTATAAACGAGGTGTACCAAGAGAGGCAAAAGAGAATCAGTACGGGGCTTGTCAACGAAGTTTTAGCTGATGCGATTATCAGGTTGCAGCCCCCATCCGATAAGGGAAAGCGCCTCAAGCTCTACTATATGACGCAAACAGGGATAGCGCCTCCGAACTTTGTTATATTCTGCAACGACATAGAGCTTTTCCACTTCTCATATAGAAGATATATCGAAAACAGGATACGGGAGGCATTTGGATTTAAAGGCAATCCAATCAGGGTTACAATCAAGCAAAAGGGGGACAACGACTGATGTATGTTACGATTATGCTTATAGTAACGGCAATAATCTGTTATATGCTGGGAAATCCGAACGGATCAATTTTGGTTTCGGGAATATTTTTCAGAGACGATATAAGAAGGCACGGAAGCGGAAACGCGGGACTTACAAATTACTACAGAAAATACGGAGTAAAATTCATAGCGCTGGTTCTTTTAATCGACCTCGGCAAAGGTATTTTGGCGACTTTCATCGGCGGTGCGCTCATGAAGCTTGTCGCTCAAGACCCCAGAAACTTCGAGCAGTTTATTGCAACGGGAAGACTTTTCGGCGCTTTCTGCGTTATTCTCGGTCACTCATGGCCGTTTATCTATAACTTCAAGGGCGGAAAGGGAGTGCTCACGGGTGTCGGAGCGGCCTTTGTAATCGACTGGAGGGCGGGCCTTATATGCTTAGCCATTTTCCTTATTCTGTTTTTATCAACAAAATATGTGTCGCTTGGCTCGGTTGCGGCAGCTTTAAGCTTCCCGATAACTCTCTTTGCCGTTGACTACCGCGGGGTAGAGTTGGCGCTTGCGTTTTTCTGCTCGGCGACAATACTTGTTCGGCATACCGAAAACATAAAGTCCCTCATAAAAGGCAAAGAACGCAAGTTTACAACCAAAAAAGATATAAGCTACAAGCTCGATAAAAACGATTTTTAATTTATAATAAGGCGAACCTAACATATTTTCCTTGACAGAACAGAGCTTAGAGTGTTAGCATTAACCTTGCTTTTTAAGCCGCTGTGGTGGAATAGGTAGACACTGCAGACTTAAAATCTGCTGGGACAAAATCCCGTACCGGTTCGAGTCCGGTCAGCGGCACCACACAAATCCTCTTTTGCGATTCGCAAAAGAGGATTTGCGTAGCTCCAGCGGGTTTCAGGGCCAGTGATGACCTTCATGGGATTTACAGGTTTTACATTCTTACTCATAATCGTTTTCCTCCATAAAATCAGTTTTTGCATTATTCATGACCGGGCGTTTGTCGCTTTCCGGTACAAGTGTGGGTTTACCCTGCGGCTTTTCAATGTAAGCGGACAGGAGTTCTTCAAATCGGCTCTTGCCGAGCAGCTTCTGCATGGCAGTGATGCCGAGGAGCTTGCGCTCATACGGGTCAAAGCCAGCGGTGAGAAGAGGACGCTGACAGGATGGCGTGTGCTTTAGGTGGCATTA